>DGXY01000088.1:0-19636 GCA_002396885.1 Akkermansiaceae bacterium UBA5020 | reverse complement strand
GCATGACTTCGCCCTCCGGTGAAAAGAATGCGGAAGCTTCCCCCTTCGGGGATTTTGTGGGATTTCCCCTGGCCTCCTCGCTCTTCGGCTCGGACAACGGCAACACCGAATTCGCCCTAGACTGGGTGACGAACCTTCCCCGGGAAACCCATGCGAGCGTCCCCCCCTTTTCGACCGGGTCCGCCGAAAAAGTCACGAAGGACGACGCCTTCGCCGATTCGGGATCATTTGGCTCTCCGTTCGTCACGATGAGCTGCCCGAAGCCTTCCGAAGAAATCACGGTCACCGAAGCTTCCAAAAGAGATTCCCAGAGGGGCGTCATTCTCGATGGCGACGGACGTCCCATGCCACCGATGTCGAAAGAGGAGGAAGAGGAATTCGCCAAGAACTTCTTGAACTACAGCAACGCCCGCACCAAGCAGACCTGCTTGACTCGTCTGCGTAAGACGGCCATCCGTTTGCTCGTCTTTCTCTGCATCGTCGGAGCGGTCGGCACGGGAGCCTCGTTCTTCGTGCCGAAGGAAACCCTCATTGTCTGGAAGGAGAAGGTCATCAAATCGCTCGAACCAGGCATGGTCATCCTCGACTACCTGCCTACCAGCCTGCGTCCGGACTGGCTCCCGCAGACCGAATTCGGCATCGATGCCGGCGTCGATCAAAACGACCAGCCGAAAAAGAAAATGAACGCCTTCGAAGGCCTCGACAAGCTCAAGGGCGACGTCGGCAAGATGCGCGGGGCCGCCGACAAGCAGCTCGAGGAACTGAAGGACTTCTGACGCAGGTCGGGCTGAGCGCCCGCGACCTTAGCCAGCCATGTAGGCCAGTTTCCCGGCGGTGGCGGCGACATCGCCGGCGCCGTCGAGGAGCTCAGCGATCGGATCCCACTGGCCGGAAAGGAAGGCATCGCGAGCCGTGCTCGGAATCGTCACGGGAATGCTCTGATCGCCGAAACGGACTTCGCATTTCTCGATGTCGATGACGATCTCAGTCGAGGGATCGGCATTCACCGCCGCCCCGAGCTTCTCGATGTCGGCCGCGGTGGCGAGGGCGCAGGGCATGCCGAGGGTGGCGCAATTGCCGAAGAAAATCTCCGCAAAGCTCTGGGCGATCACGGCGCGAAAACCTCCCTTGTTGATTGCCTGGGGCGCGTGCTCGCGCGAGCTGCCGCAGCCGAAATTGATCCCGGAAATGAGGATGCTCGCCCCGGCGAAGCGATCTTCGTTGAGGGGATGGCTCTTCAAGGTGCCGTCCTGCTCATGGCGCACGTCATAAAAAAGATATTCGCCGAGGCCGTCGAAGGTGACGCACTTCATGAAGCGGGCCGGGATGATGCGATCGGTGTCGATGTCGGATCCGGGGACATAAGCGCCGCGACCGGTGACGGAGGTGATTTTTTCCAGAGGCATGACAGGAGTGTGGCTAAGAAAGGGATTCATCGCCCTGCCATGAGGCATTCTCAAGCGGAAAACCCGGCCTCGCGCCCCGATCTCGCGAATCCGGGCATTGCCAAAAGACGAAATCCCCGGCACCATCACGGAAATCCCCATGAACCGCCACGTCCTGTTCCTACTTGCCTCCCTCACCCTCGGCTCGCCCCTCTTCGGTGCCGACGAGGATTATGTCCCCGGTCCCGACGCCATGGTGAAGGAGGGCGTGCCCCAGGGCAAGGTGACCCAGCACACCTTCAAGAGCACGATCTTCCCCGGCACCGAGCGCGACTACTGGGTCTACGTGCCGGCCCAATACGATGGCTCCAAGGCCGCCTGCCTCATGGTCTTCTTCGACGGAGGTGGCTTTGTTAGTGAGAAGGGCTCCTTCCGCATCCCCACCGTCTTCGACAACCTTATCCACGCCGGCGAGATGCCCGCGACCATCGGCGTCTTCGTCAATCCCGGCGTCATTCCCCCCGCAAAGGAAGGCCAGGAGCCGCGCAAAAACCGCAGCTTCGAATACGACTCCCTCAGCGACCTGAACGCGCGCTTTGTCATCGACGAACTCCTTCCCGAAGTCGGCAAGACCGTGAAACTCTCCGTCAATCCCGACTGCCGCGCCATCTGCGGGAACAGCTCCGGCGGCATCGCCGCCTTCACCGTCGCTTGGGAGAGGCCCGATGCCTTCCGCAAGGTCGTGAGCCACATCGGCAGCTTCACCAACATCCGCGGAGGTCACGTCTATCCCGCCCTCATCCGCAAGACCGAGCCGAAACCGCTCCGCGTCTTTCTCCAGGAAGGCGAAAACGATCTCGACAATCTCCACGGCAACTGGCCCCTCGCCAATCTCCAGATGGAGGCGGCACTGAAGTTCGCGAACTACGACCACCAGCTCGTCATGGGCACCGGCAAACACAGCGGCCGCCACGGAGGCGCGATCTTCCCCGAAACGATGCGCTGGCTCTGGCGCGACTGGAAGACTCTCCAACCCTGACAGATACCTAATCGAAACCCCTTGCGCCATGCACCGCATCCTCCTCACGCTCGGCTTCGCCGCCTTCCTCACCCTGCCTCTCACGGCGCAGGACATGCCACTCTCGCAGATCCTCCCGGAGGATTCGCAATGGGAACTCGTCGCCGAAGGCTACGAATTCACCGACGGACTCACCACCGATGCCGAAGGGAATCTCTACTTCTCGGATGTGAAGGGCGGCAACGCCGTCTTCAAGGTCGATGCCGCGGGAAAAGTCGGTGAATTCATCCCCAACGCACCAGGCATCAGCGGACTGAAATGGGGTCCCGATGGTCGCCTTTACGCCTGCGTTTCCAAAGAGCAGCGGGTCGTCGTCTTCGGGAAGGACAAGGCCGTCACCGAACTCGCCAAGGAAGTCCGTCCGAACGACCTCGTCGTGACGCACGACGGCAACCTCTACTTCACGATGACCCCGACCTCGGAGATCCGTCGCATCGATCCCTCCGGAAAGATGACGGTCGTCAGCTCCGGTGTCGTCACCAAACCGAACGGCATCGCCCTTTCCCGCGACCAAGGCACGCTCGCGGTCTCGGATCATGGCGGCAAATTCACCTGGACCTTCCGCATCGAGCCCGACGGCACCCTCGCCCATCCCGGTAACTACATGACCCTCGTCACCCCCGGCGAGACGCCCGAAGTCGCGAAGGGCGACGGCATGACGACCGACATCCACGGCCGCTACTACGTCACCAGCGCCGAGGGGCTCCAGATCTTCGATCCCACCGGCCGCCTTTGTGGCGTTCTTCCCGCCCCCGATCCGGCCCTGCCGATCGTGAGCTGCTGTTTTGCCGGCCCGGATCAGGCCTGGCTCCATGTCGCCAACGGTGGCAAGATCTGGCGGCGCAAGACGACGACCCGCGGCGCGCTTGGCTTTGAAGCGCCGAAGGCCTACGAGGTCTTGCCGAAGTGACCGATCCACCTCCACAGCCCGATGGTCCTCCCCGCCTGGTCTGACACGATCCGCCGCCTCTACCTCTCGGGCGCGGCGAATCAGTTCGTTCTTCACGGCAATGTCGCCGACCGTCTCCTCGTACCGGGAGACGGAGCGCCCGTCACCGGCAGCCTCACCGACTTCCTGACCAAAGAACAACTCCGCCGCTTCGACATCGTGATCGGCTTCGAGCTTGGGTCGGGAGTGCGCGTGCTCGCTGGTGAGGAACTCTTCCGCCAGGTCGCTCCCGCGGGCAACCCGCCGAACACGCCGGCGCAGGTCGTAGGCTGGCTCGATCACTTCCTCCGTCTTTGCGTGAATCTCCGCGGTCTCGCCCCGGCGAAGTCGGGATCACCGGGCCCGGCCGGTAAACACGTCTCCGTCGCCATCGTCATCGGTTCCGCGGAACTCCTCTTTCCGGTGGCGAAACAGGTGCGCGATTACGAGCTGAATTCGATGGCCGCTGTGATGCGATCATGGTCGCACGAGACCCATTTTCTCGAGCAGCATCTCGCCGTCTTTCTCCTGACAGAACACCTCAACGACCTCAATCACCTGCTCTCGCAGAATCCGCGGGCCGCCCTTGTTGATATCCCCCTGCCCGGCGAGAAGGAGCTCGTCGAAGTCTTCCGGCATTTTCGCGACCGCTTTCCCAAGGCGCTCGAAACCTTCCAGGATCGTCCGGAATTCCCCGCCGCCCGCCTTGCCGGAGCGACGATCGGCTCGATCGAATCGCTCCTGAAACAGCGCGAGTACGAAAAAGACCCGCTCGGCGAACCCGACCTCGCCGACCTCAAGAAATCCCTCGTCGAGAAAGACGCCCAGGGGCTCATCGAATTCCTCGAGCCGACGCGCACCCTCGACGATCTCCACGGCAGCGACGCGGTCAAAGCCTGGATGCGGCAGGACCTCGCCCTCTGGCGCCAGGAAGATCTCGAGGCGATGCCGATGGGATACCTCCTCTGTGGACCGGTCGGCACGGGCAAAACCTATTTCGTCGAATGCCTCGCCGGGGAAGCCGGGGTGCCGGTGGTGAAATTGAAGAACTTCCGCGATCGCTGGGTCGGCAGCACCGAAGGTAATCTCGAAAGAATCTTCGGCCTCCTCCACGCCCTCGGTCGCTGCATCGTCTTCATCGACGAGGCGGATCAGGCCCTCGGCAGCCGCGATGCTGGTTCGGGCGACGCGGGACTCTCGGGACGCGTTTACTCGATGATGGCCAAGGAGATGAGCGATACCTCGAACCGCGGCCGCATTCTCTGGATCCTCGCCTCGAGCCGGCCCGATCTCATCGAAGTCGATCTGAAGCGCCCCGGACGGGTCGATGTGAAGTTTCCGCTCTTTCCCTCCCTCGACGCACAAGAGGGTTATGCCCTCATCCGCGCCCTCGGAAAGAAAAATCGCCTCGACCTGCCCAAGGAATGCCCGGCGGATCTTCTCGGGCTGATTCCCACCCATGTCACTCCCGGCGCGGCCGAAGCCCTCGCGATCAAGGTCTATCGCCAGGTGAAAATCGACGGAGCCGAGGCCCTCGCCGCCCTCCGCGATTGCCTCGACGAATACCAGAATCCGATCCCGGAAAAAACGATGCTTTTCCAAATCGG
Organism: Akkermansiaceae bacterium UBA5020; assembly: GCA_002396885.1. GTDB lineage: Bacteria > Verrucomicrobiota > Verrucomicrobiia > Verrucomicrobiales > DEV007 > Arctic95D-9. Next base: position 14,638 of record DGXY01000088.1, on the reverse strand, counting down.
ATTGGCGGTCAAAGAGGCGAGCGACCTCGCCTTTGTCCCCCCGGCCTACCGACATCTTGCCTCTCAGTGAGATTCGGGTCGGCCGCCCGTGGAAATGTTAAAATTTCTACGTTTTCCGAGATATCCGTTGCCCTTGATAGTCAACAGGTTCATATTTAGGGTCAAATCTCCGCTTTCTGTATATTTCATAAATTTCAGAATTCATCGTTTGTTTTTCCCTTTTTCCCGGACTATGGCCGCCAAAAAACCGAGCGACGCGACCCGAAAATCCGCCACGCGGAAGCCGTCGACCGGTCCCGATCGTAAGTCCGTGCGGGAGGCACGCGTCGCCCCGGACGGTCCTTACGCCTTTCACGAGGGAGTGGCGATCGTCCTCGCGGGTTTCTGCGCGATGTTCGTGCTGGCCCTGATTTCCTACTCGTCGGCGGATCTCCCCTCGTGGGTGCCCTTCAGCAGTCAGGCGGGACAGAATACCGCGGTGCAAAATTTCATCGGTCCGGTCGGGGCGGTCGTGGCGGGTTATGCCTATTTTTTCTTCGGTGCCGCGGCTTACCTTGTCCCAGCGGTTCTTGCCTGGTGGGCCGTGCAGATCCTGACCGGAGCGCGCCCCTTCCACGCGCGGAATCTCGGTTCTTTCGCCCTCCTCGTCGTTTCGGCGTCGTGCCTCGTCGAGTTTCAGCCCTGGTTTTTCCAAGATTGGGCGACGCGCCTGAATCTTCCGAAAAGCGCCGGCGGGTTCATCGGCTACGGCTTCGGTCAGAAGGTGATCGAGCAACTCCTCGGTTCGGTCGGTTCGGTCATCGTCGTGTCCCTGATCTATGCGATCTCGATGATCGTTATCACGGGGATTCATCCCTTCCAATTCCTCCTCCTCCTGCGTGACGGATTGCGGGAAGCCTGGAGTCGCCTCGTCGAACTCGGACCGGTCATCGCCAGCATCCGCCTGCCCTCCTTCCTTCAACGCGCCCCCGAACCCGCCCCGGTCGCGCGGTCCCGTTCCCGCGCCGAGCGGAGCGAGCGCACCGAGCCTCTGAAGAAGGAGGTGAAACCAGCCAAGCCCGTGCCCACCCCCGTCGAGGTCGCCCAACCCGATCTCTTCGAGGGAGACAGCACCCCGTCTCCCGAACCCCAGATCCTCGATTCCACCCAGCGCGCCCGCAAGAAACTCACCCCCGAAGAGGCGGCCGGTTCGCTCTTTGATCGCGAGAAAAAGAAGGCGGGCTCCCTCCTCGCCGGCGGACAATTTCCCGACTACGAGTTGCCGAGTCTCTCCATCCTTCAATACGCCGACGACGAAGCCGCGACCCCGACCAACGAATCGGAATTGCTCGCCCAGCAGAACACGATCGTCACAACGCTTTCGACCTTCGGCGTCGAGGTGAAGCCCGGCAACATCACCCGTGGTCCGACCATCACCCGCTATGAGCTCTACCCGACGCCGGGGCTGCGCGTCAGCCGCATCACCGCACTCGAGGCCGACCTCGCCCGAGCCACCAAGGCCGAGCGCATCAACATCCTTGCCCCCGTTCCAGGCAAGGACACCGTCGGCATCGAGATCGCGAACAACGAAAAGGTGCCCGTGGCGCTCCGTGAACTCTTCGAGGATGAAGCCTTCCGCGACACGAAAGCGAAACTCCCCCTCGCTCTCGGCAAAGACGTCTACGGACGCACCATCGTCGGCGACCTAGCCCGCATGCCACACCTCCTCGTCGCCGGCGCCACAGGCAGCGGCAAGAGCGTCTGCATCAACAGCATCATCGCGAGCCTGCTCTACCGCTTCACTCCGGACGAGCTCCGCTTCATCATGGTCGACCCCAAGGTCGTCGAGATGCAGCTCTACAACGACCTGCCACACATGGTCATCCCGGTGGTGACCGATCCGAAGAAAGTCCTCCTCGCGCTGCGCTGGGTCATCAACGAGATGGAGCGCCGTTACGCCCTCTTCGCCAAAGTGGGGACCCGCAATTTCGACGGCTTCAACGCGATGCGGGCCCGCGAGTTGAAGGAGGAAGCCGATGCCGAGGAGGCCGAAATCGAAGCTGCCGCCGCCCGTTCGAAGAAGAGCGCGAAGGCCCAGCCCGAGCTCGCCCTCGTCCATCACGTGAGTCTCAGTGACGAGCTCGAGGAAGAGGGTTTCCCGATGCTCGAGGAAGAGGAAGTCGAGCTTCCCAACCCCCGCAAGACCCGTCCCGCCACAGGCGAGGACCTGCCGGAAAGCCTTCCCTACATCGTCGTCATCATCGACGAGCTCGCCGATCTCATGCAGACCGCTCCGGCCGATGTCGAAACCGGCATTGCCCGGATCGCCCAAAAGGCCCGCGCCGCTGGTATCCACCTCATCGTCGCGACCCAGACCCCGCGTGCCGACGTCGTCACCGGGATCATCAAGGCGAACATTCCCTGCCGCATCGCCTTCCAGGTTTCTTCGAAGACCGACAGCCGCATCATCCTCGACGCCAACGGAGCGGAGAACCTGGTCGGCAAGGGCGACATGCTTTACCTGCCGCCCGGCAGTGCCCAGCACGTGCGGGCCCAGGGCGCCCTCATCACGGACGAAGAGGCCCAATTCCTCGTCGAGGCCTGTGCCGCCCAAGGCAGGCCGCGTTTCGAGCCCGAGGCCCAGGAAGCCCTCGAATCGGGAGGGTTCGGAGACGAAGGCGAAGAGATCAACGACGTTGATGAGGAGACCCTGGAAAAGTGCCTCGAGGTCATCTGCATCGAGAAGAAGGCCTCGACTTCTCTGCTCCAGCGCAAACTTCGCCTCGGTTATACCCGCGCCGCACGCATGATCGACATCCTCGAGAGCCGGGGCATCGTCGGTCCCGGCGAGGGGGCCAAGCCACGGGAAATTCTGGTCGATCTTTCCGACGACTTCGCTTAAGATTCCGAGCGGAGTCGAGCATTCGACAGATTCCCCCAGCCCCTTCGGCGAGCCGGCCGAGTCGAGCATTCAGGCGATCCGCAGCTATCGTCAAACGGCGCACGCCCATGCCGACAATCGGAAAGAAACTCGAGGAAACGCGCCTCCGCCACGGATATACCGTGGACGATGTCGCTCATGAGACGCGGATCCATCCGAACATGATCATCCGCATCGAGGAGGATGATTTTTCCCAGTTTCCCAGCGTCGCCTACGCGAAAAGCTTCATCCGGAAGTACAGCGAGCATCTTGGCGTCGACCTCGGCGATGCCCTGGAGACCCTCAACGCCGGGGTCATGCGCTTGGGCGACAACGAACTGATGGGGGAGATGAAGAAGACGATCCACAAGGATCGACGTTTCCGCCTCGAACGGACACCGAAAGCCCTCCGCCGCCGCGGCCACAAGCCGACCGGAGCCCCCCTCTTCCTCAACCTCGTCCTTGGAACCCTCATCGTCTCGCTCGGATTGTTCTATTTTCTCGGCTACAACGCGCCCACCGCGCAGAAGGCAAAGGAAGACATCGCCCGCAGTCTCGGGATCGAGCTTCCCCCTGCGGCTCCGGTGGCGAACCAACCGCCGACCGCTGCCGAAGCCGACCCGACCGCCCCGATCGACAATCCTTTGGGATCGCTCGCGCCCATCTCACCTGCGACTCCCGGGACGCCTCCGGTCTATCCGCCGCTCAAGCCAGCCGTGGATGTCTCTTTCGACGACACCCTCAAACCCCGCCTGGAAAAGGGGGCCATCGCCGAATCTGTGATCGCGGAGCCCTCGGCACTCCCTCGCCCGCGGGAGACTCCCCGCTTGGTCATTTCCGAAAACCCGATCGCGCCTCCCAGCGCCGCGCCGATCCCGGCGGGCAACGCACCGGCGGAGCCGCAACCTGTCACGCTTCCGGTCGATCCTCCATTGCCCAAGCCCACTGCCAAGCCAGTGCGGGCCGAGCCTGTGCCGGTCGCTGAGTAGTCGTCGGAATCTTTTTCGAAAGATGCCTAAACCCGGAGGCCGATTCGTCATTCTACATGACGCCGCTTCCTTCGAATCGTTCGGAGAACCAGGCGGTCGCAAAACCCAACCGGCTCCCTCCGATCAACTCATCTTCCGATCCATGAAAATCCGTCTTCGTTCCTCCAGCCCGCTGAAACTCCTCGTGGTGGTCTCGGCAGTTTCCCTTCTCACTGTAAGCGGCCTCTTCGCGAACTACGGCGCTTTCGCCTATTCGACCGGCAGCGGCTCATACGGTGCCTATGGACTCAGTTGGAACTGGCGCACCGCCAACGGTGCCATCGCTTCGGCAGTCTCCACCGCCAATTACTACAACGGCGGTTACCTCAATGGCTACAACTATGCCTGGTGGGGCCACCTCGGCTACGAGGCGGGTGCCCGGGGCTTCAACTGGGACGGTTCCTACGTCAACTTCGGCTGGGCCCGCGGTTGGCGCACCCGCAGCGGAGCGGTCAACTACGCGATCAGTCGTCTCGGCTACAACAATTACTCGCTCGGCTACGCGAGCGGTTACAATCGCTGATCCCGGCATTCGCCCGCTTCCAAAGGCAAAGTCCATGAGCCACCCGACTTCCCGTGCCCTCATCCCGGTGATCTCGGGCGTCTCCCTCTTCGCCCTCGGATTCTGGGCCGGGAATCGGCAAACGACCGCTCCGGAGGGTGCTTCCGCAAACTCCGGAGCGGCTGAAGCCAGCGCCCACTTGCAACCCCGTCCCGCCGCCTCCGATCGCCCGCTCTCATTCCCCGAAGGAGGTGGGGGCGCCGCAGGTGGCGGAGCCCCGGGACCCAAGCCTGCCGAGGAATCGGCGATGGATCTTGCCCGCATCCTCGAAAATCCCGACCGCCGTGGTCGCGAGCAAGACCTGGAATCTCTCGGAGCCCGCGATCTTGCCAACGGCAACGATTGGAAGGCTGCGGCCGCCTCGATCGGCGACCTCGTCGATCGAGGAGCCTACCTCGAGGGTGTCATCGGAGCCTGGGCCACAGAAAATCCCCGCGCGGCCCTAGAGTATCTTGGTTCCCTCAACCTTTCTTCCCGCGTCTCACTCGTGCCTCAGTCGGTCTCGATCTGGGCAGATCAGGATCCCGCTGCCGCGGAAGCGTGGGTGCTCAGTCTCTCCAATGGGGAAGTGAAGGATCAAGCGGTGGAAAGTCTCTTCCGCTCGTGGGCGGTGCGCGATCCCGCGACCGCCGCGGCCAAGAGCCTCACTCTGGCCGATGAGCCCTCCCGCTTCCGTGCCCTCGCCGCCGTCGTCAAGGAATGGAGCGCGAACGATCTCGCCGCGGTGGGCCGCTGGGCATCGGAGCTGGAGGATCCCCATCTGAAAGACTTCGCGACCATGGCCGTCGCGGATGAGATGTCCCTGCGAGCGCCCAAAGAGGCGATGCGCTGGGCCTCCGATCACCTCGCGAAAGACCCGCAGGCCAATCCCGCGATCATTTCCCTCGTCGCCTCCAAAGCCGGCTTTGAATCCCCGCAGGAGACTTTCGACTGGCTGAAATCGGTTCGCCCCTCACCCGAAGCCGCTTCCTCACTCGCCGGAGTCGCGACCTACCTCGCCGAAGAAGATCCCGGGTTTGCCTGGAAAGGATTTCCTGCCCTCCCCACGGAGATCCGCGAGATTACCGCCGCACCGATCGCTTCCACCCTTGGCTCGCAGGATCCCGAGTCCGGGAAACGCTGGCTCGCCGATCTGCCCGAGGGGCAGTCGAAAACCCGGGCCACCTCCGCCTTTGCCGCCGGATGGGCCTCGCGGAATCCAGATGCCGCAGACGCTTGGGTCAAGAGCCTGCCGGAAGGTCCTCAGAAAACCGCAGCGGCCCAGGGCCTGACCAATGCCAACGGCGAATCCGGTGCCGGGGGACGTCCGGCATCCTTGCCGTGAGTTTCCGTTGGAACCAGCCGCCAAGAAAATGCCAATCGGCGAGTTGCCTCTTGGTTGATCCCCGTCGACTAAGAGACCCAACAGATGACCCGGAAATGAAACTGAAGGAACTGTTTTACCTGCTCGGCGTGCGCCCGGGACTGCGACGTCATGGACACCGCATCGATCACTTTGAACTTGCCTCGGGTGAAACGATTCAGTTTGCGAACTGGCTCCATCCGGCCGCACGACCCAAATCCGTGGAAACGCCCCAGATTGCCGCTCTCCGCACCTTCCTCAAACCGGGCGACACGGCCATTGATATCGGAACCCACATCGGTGATACGACCGTGCCCATGGCCCTTGCAGCGGGCCCCGAGGGTTGTGTCTTCGGTTTCGAACCGAACCCCTTTGTCTTTGAAGTGCTCAAGGCAAACGCGGATCTCAATCCGGGCCTCACCCGCATCATCCCCCTGCCCTACGCAGCAGGGGATTCGGCGGGTAGGCTGACCTTTCGTTACTCCGATCCCGGACTCTGCAACGGTGGAGAGTTGCGCGGGCTCAGCCGATGGCGACATGCCCATGCGTTTGAGATCGAAGTCGAGGCCGTTCACGCGGAGACGTGGCTGCGCGAACATTTCCCGCGGGAACTGGCAAAACTTCGATACATCAAGGTAGACTCGGAGGGAGCCGACCCCCGGATCCTTCGTTCGATGGACGGCATCCTCCGTGAGTTCAGGCCCTACTTGCGCTGCGAGATTTATCGGCACCTGCCGCAGGACGAAAGAAAGCAGTTTTTCCGCTTTCTCCTCGATCGCGGCTATTCCATCCACCGTTTCATCAGCCTGACAGAATACCAAGGCCCCCGCTTGGGAATCGAAGACGTCTCCCGTCTCGATCACTATGACATCTTCGCCGAGCCAGAAGGCGAAACGTGATCAACCCCGCAACGCCCGGAGAAGGTATTCGCTCGGACGGAAGTTTTCGATGATCACTTCCTCCTGATCACCCCGCTTCATCCGCACTTCGCTGATATTGAAATTGGGAGTTTTGTGAGGGGCGAAAAGGATGTCGTCGTGGGTCGAGTTCTCGTGTTTCTTGAACATGCCCGGGACGATGTCTCCGCCGAGGTGATCGTCGCGCCCCGTGGCGAGGTGACAGGTGCCGAGGACTTTCTCGTCCTGGATGTCAGCTCCGGAAACAGGCAGGACCTGGGTGCCGAAACCGAGTTCGCCGAGCGTTCCCGTCATGGGATCATCGGCGAGACGGGCGTTGTGAGCGTCGATCGTGGCTTGGTCCCCTTCGATCAGGGTCGAACTTACGATGCAGCGGTCCTTCACGTCGAGGACCCCGAGGGTGCCGTCCGCATATTTCATCGGAAATTGGCCGTTCGCTCCCACCGGAACGAAATAAACTTCACCGGCGGGGAGATTTGCGACGTCCGGAGTCCGTCCGAGGCAGAGCCCATGGGACTTCTGCGCCTCCTGACCGTCGAGATCCAACGAAGCGGTGAGGACACGTCCGTCCTCGAGGGCGAAATCGATTTCGATCGTGTCGGCACCCGTCATGGCGAGGCGCATTCGCTCGGCATCGGCGCTGACTTCGTGGTAGTTCACGGCGAGGCCGGACTTGAGAATGATGTCGTTCACTCCGTGCAAGGTCGCACCACGAAAGCCATACTCCTTGCACTTGGCGGTGAGGGGAGCGGTCGCGGAGAAGGTGGAGAGACAGAGGATGATGTCGTAATGCGGGTAAATGTCGCGATCAAGGCTCAGGGTGCGGCCTTCGACATCGGTGCACTCGTCACTCAGGTCGAGATTCGAACCACCTGTCATGGCGTAGGCATACATCTCCCCGCCGGTCATGCCGAGTTCTTCGAGCCCACCGTCCTTGAGTCCGAGATAAAACTCTTCGTAGGCCTTCTTCTGGATCTCGTGAAGAGACGAGTCGAGGAATCGGTAGCCCTTCATCAGGGAGAGATCCTCGAGATCGATCAACAAACACACCCGGCAACCTTCCGTCGGAGCGAACACGGTGCCGAGCAAACGCTCGAGACTGAATTCCGGGAAGACCCGCTTTTCGGGGTTGAGGATGATTTCGGGCTCGAGGGTGGCGACGGACATGGTCAGGAGAAGGTTTGGGTTCGTGATTGGGACGCGGCTTGGTTTCCAAACTTACACCGGTTACTGAAGATGTTACGAGCAACGATGCCGAGGGGGCTAAACAAAAACTAGACAATTCTTCCAGCGTTCAAGGTTGACCCAAGGTGCGAAACCGAGTGGCTCATCCGCCGCCACTGCAGGAGTTGCTCGGGAAAGGGGCATTCCCGGCAATCGGAGGCGTCCTCAAGACAAAAATCGTCATAGATTTGGAGAAGTCCCTGCTGCTGGTGGTAATAACGTGTGAATAACTTTTGCCGCTCCCGGTCGGTGCCAAAAAGGCGCAAGACCGCCCGCCTCAGCTTTTGATTCGAATCGACTCCCCCGAGCCGGGCGTAGCCCACCCATCGCTCCGGCGAAACCCTTATGGCTTCGGGGAAAACGACGTTTCCGAGGAGATCGCGGAGCCGGTCTTTCCCGAGGAGCCGGAACGGTTTCGGAGTGGCTTCCGAGGCCAGCGAATAATGCCGATTCCAGAAAGGATGCGAGAGCGATTTCGACCAGTTATTCACCACTTTCGGGAAGTTATTCACAGGCTTTTCCCACAGTTCCAACAAACGCTCCCAATGCCCAAGAAGGGTAGCAAGGGCTCCGAGGCGCCGTTGCGGGTGATTGAGAGGACGCGTGCTGTCGCTCCGCCACCGGATCGACCGGCGCGGGATCGTTTCCACCTCCGGTCGCATCGTCCACCAGTGATCCCAGAGCTCGCGGCGATAGGTCCTCGCCTCTGGCGTGCGGGGCGGCTCCGTCAAAGCCGCCTCAAGAAACCCTGCCGCCCCGAAAAGGCGCGCCTCGCGGTCCCCGGGCGCCATCTCGAGCAATTCCCGCACAGGGCAGCGCTGGGCGAGGATCGCCATCGCCGTCTTGTTGTGGCGGAATCCGAGGGCTTCCGCGACCGCCTGAAAGAGAGCCTGCTCGCCGCTGGTCGCTCCCGCCATCACATGGAGACGCTCACCCTTCCGACGGAGGCGATACTGGGCCGCCGCGAGGAGGAGCGATTCGACCTCGGCAACCTCCATCCTCGCCAGCGGTGCAAGGCAACGCCCCGGAAAGGCCTCAGGAAGGAAGTCCGGCGGCCCCAGCAGTCCGCTATACTGGGGCAGGAGAAGCTGGACGACATTCCCATGAGACTGCGTCCGGGTGAAAACCCGGCTCAGGGCTGGTTGATCAATGAAGACATGCAGGACCGTGTCGTTGAAAGCGGCGTTGCCGGCGTGACCGTGTCGATCCCAGTTCCGCACATCGAGATCCACCTCGATCGATCCCCGGCGAAGTTCACCGTTCACCTTTACCGCCGCTTCCGTGAAATCCGGTCCGGCCCCGCGGTTCCAGTGGCCGAATTGCACCACCTCAATCCGCTCGCCTTCCGTTCCGGTGAAGACGCGCCCGTATTCGCCCCCGAACCAGCTTGCCTGCACCTCCAACTCATCGGCGACCAAACCCGGACTTCCTCCCCTGGCCATGGGAACCGCCTGGGACCAGACCGTCTTTCGAAACCCTTCGTATCGATGCGCCGCGCGCGGATGAGGAATCGGCAACTCCATACCCGAAGGTATAAATAACTGTTCATCTGTCCAGTTTTTTATACGCGCCCAAAGGATTCTTCTATCGCCACACAACGAAATTTGTCTTGGAACCCTCCATGAGCGGGGTAAAGTGGCCCATTTGCTCTCCTTGCGTCATGCCCAACGAAACGGAACTCGACCGCCACGCCTTGGATCGCATCGCCTCGTTTTTCAAGGTTTTTTCCGAACCGACGCGACTCGCCATTCTCCAGTTGCTGCGGCGCGGGCCCGCCTCGGTCAACGACATCGTCGCCTCGCTCTCGACTTCACAGGCCAACGTCTCGAAACAGCTCAAAACCCTGCACGCCGCCGATCTTCTCAAGCGCGAGCCCCGCGGCACCCAGGTGATTTATTCCATCAGCGAACCGCTCGTCTTCGAACTCTGCGATCTCGTCTGCTCCAAGCTAAATCGCCGGGCCATCGCCGAAGCGACCGTAGTCTACGAAATCTGATCTTTTCGGGGAAAGAGTGTTAATGCCCGTGACCGGCGTGGGAGCCTCCCGTGCCGCCCCATTGGAGCTGGATCTGGAACCAGGCGACATGCTCGCTGCCGACGGTATCATCGATCGTGTAATCGTATTGGATCCGGGCGCGGACGCGCTGCTCGGGATCGACAAAGGCGGTGAAGGCCGCAGAGAGGCGATGACGGTCGTTCAGCTCGGCCAACTCGACTTCGGATACCCAATCGTGGCGCAGCGAGAGCGTCGTGCGGTCGCTGAGACCATAATGGAGCGAGTTCGAGAAACCGTAGTCGTCGAAGGTGACCTCGTCGCCGTCTTCGAGGAAGGCATCGACGGTGCGTCCGATCACCTCACTCTGCAGCATCACCGCGCCCGAGCAGAAATCCGGACCTCCGTGACCATGGTCGTGACCGTTCCAGACCTTGCGGAGACCCGCTCCGTAGATCGTGCTATTGCGGCCGAAGCCATTCTCGCCGACCCCGAGTGAGGCGCTGCCGACGAGGCTGTCGTCAAAGGGCAGGCGGAAACGGTAATCGCTCGTGAAGGCCCAGCTTTGAAACCCAGCTTCGTCGATCTCGAAATGCTCGCGTTCGTGCTCGTCGTGGTGGTCCTCTTCCCCTTCATGTTCCTCTTCCTCGTGCTCTTTCCCTTCTTCCTCGTGCTCTTCCTCGTCATGCGCATGTTCGTGGGCGTGTGAGCGGATTCCGCCGAAACCAAATGTCAGCAATCCACTTCCCGGGGTGTGGAGAAGAATCTCGCCACCTTGGGAGATGAGTTCGCCCTCTTTCACCATGCGGCTGTTGATGAGATTCTGGTTCATGAAAAACCAATCGTGCAGGTGCAGGTCGGACTGGAATCCGAAGGCATTGATGAATTGGCCGCCTCCGATCGTCACAACCTTGTTCAGGTGCCACTGGAGGTAGGCCTCCTCCAGCTCCGCCTCCCAGACGTGATCGGGCCCCTGATGTCCGAAACCGGAAACCGAACCGGTCACGACATCGTTGAAGTTCAAATCGAGGTGCAGGTGCACCGCCTGAACGCCCCATTCATTTTGCGGATCGTGCTCCGAGGTCGCGAAATCTTCCGCAGAGGCTCCCGGCTCGAGGGCACTGCCAGTGGAATTGATGTAGAGGCTCGGAAACAGAAAACCGCCAAACTCGACACCCTCTCCGGTGAGGTAGTTCCGCTCGCCCACGTTGTAGACGAAGACCTCCTCTCCGCTCTCCTGAGCAACGGCCGCCGCCCCGAGGGCAGACAACATGACGAGAGCGATTGAGAGCGTTCGGAGGAGTCGGGACGTGATCATGACAAGAATGCGCAATTTTGTTGCATTTGTGCCCCTGCTCCCCGATAATGCAAGCGAATTGCGATCACTTCTGCAAATAAATTGCATCTTCCCCCTTCTTCGCCATGAAAACCCTGCTCGCCTCCCTTGTCCTCCTCGCCCTTTTGTTCGGACCGGTCATCTCCCAGGCCGCCGAGGTCACCTACACCGCAGGCATGAAGGGCATCGAGTGCGCCGACTGCAAGAAAACGATTTCACGTGCCCTCGGTAAGCTCAAGGGCGTGAAGACCATCCGCATTGTCAAGGAAGGTGACGAGCAGCATCGCCTCACCGTCGTCACCGATGGCTCGAGCACCATCACCAAGGCCGAGGCCGTCGCTGCCCTTGGCAAGGACTCGCATTACTCCCTCACCAGTTGGAGCCAGGGAAGCTGACCGCGCCCTCCTGACAAACACCCCAAAGCCATGAACCTGACGCGAATCCTCTGCGCCGCCGTCGCCGCGCTCTTCCTCGGCGGATCGCTCCTCCCCGCGAACGGGGCCGAGAAGCTGCGCGTTTTCGTTCCGGTGCTTCCCTACGAATATCTCTTCGAACGCATCGGCGGCGACCGGATCGAGGTGAGCGCCATCGTCCAGGAGGGCGGTGATTGCCACAACTACTCGCCGTCGCCCCGCCAGGTCGCCGACATCTCAAGGTCGAACCTTCTTTTCTCGGGAGGCCTCTCCTTCGAAGCCAACTTCTACGTCGCCGTCGGTGATGGAGAGAACGGTCCGAAGGAATTCAATCTCCTCGAAGGGCTCGAACTCCTCGAAGGCACCTGCAGCGAATGCGCCTCCGCCACCGCCGAAGGGAAGGAGGCGCACGCCCACGAACACGTCCACGAGGAGAAGGACGCCCACGTCTGGCTTTCCCCCCGGGTCCTCCTCCATCAGGCCGATCGGGTCGCGATGATTCTGAAGCAACACCTCCCCGCCGACGCTGCTCCCGCCATCGATGCCAATTTCGCCTCGTTGAAGACCGAGCTGACCGGTCTCAACGAGGAGCTCACGACCCTGCTCGCTCCGAAGAAGGGGCGCGCCTTCTACGTCTACCACGGTGCCTTCGCCTATTTTGCCCAAGACTACGGACTCGTCCAGAAAGCCATCGAAATCGGCAACCGCAAACCTTCCCCGAAACAGGTCGCCGCCATCGCGAGGCAGGCCAGGGAAGAGGGAGTCACCACCGTCTTCGTGCAGCCTCAGTTCGACCAATCCAGCGCCGCCTCACTGGCCGAGACCATCGGCGGCAAGGTGCAGACCCTTGATCCCCTTGAGAAAGATGTCATCGCGAATTTGCGTGCGATTGCGAAGACCATCGCCGAAGCTCCGTGAGCGAACCGACACCCTGCACTCAACGATTGAACCCTCCTGACCCAGCCGGGGCTCCGCATCCACCGCACCTCCTCGAGTGTCGCGGCCTTTCCTTTGCCTACGGCAGGTCGCGCGTCCTCGAGGACGTCTCCTTCGCCGTCCATCGCGGGGAATCCCTCTGCGTGATCGGTCCGAACGGCGGCGGCAAATCCACCCTTGCCAAACTCGTCCTCGGCCTGCTCGAGCCGACCGCGGGACAGCTCACCGTCCTAGGAAAAAGCCCCCGCGAGGCGCGCACCGCCCTCGGTTACGTGCCCCAGGCGATGCGCTTCGACCCGCAGTTCCCCATCGCCGCGCTCGACATCGTCCTGATGGGGAGGCTGAACCATCTCAAGGTCGGCGCCTTCTCGAAGAAATGCCGCGAGGTCGCCCGCGCCGCGCTCGATGAGGTGGGTTTGTCAGGATATGAGAGGCGCCCCTTCTCCGACCTTTCCGGCGGCGAGCGCCAGCGTGTCATGGTCGCCCGGGCTTTGGCCTGCGAACCCGAGATCCTCCTCCTCGACGAGCCGACCGCGAACATCGACCTTTCCATCGAGGCCCAGCTTCTCGAAACCCTTGCGGCCCTGCGCCACCGCATGACCATCCTCATGATCACGCACGATCTCGACCTCGTTTCCTCGATCGGCGATTCGGTCCTCTGTGTGAACCACCGCGTCCACCGCCATTCGCTCCCGCTCTCGGGCGAGACGATCAAGGAAATCTACAGCAGCCGGCGACGGCTCGAGCACGATCGCCGCGCCCGCGACCAGCACGGCGACCCATGCCTCTGCGATCATGACTGATTTCTTCGCCGACTTCATTGACGCGGTGAAAACGGTGCCGCTGATCCGCTACGCGCTCCTCGCCGGGATCGTCTCGAGCCTCACCTTCGGCGTCGTCGGCTCGCTCGTCGTCGTGCGACAGATCGGCTACGTCGCCTCGGCCATCGCCCACAGCATCCTCGGTGGGATCGGTGCCTCGGTCTATTACAGCCGGGTCTACGACCTCCCCTGGCTCACCCCCATGCTCGGAGCGATCGCCGCCGCGCTTCTTTCGGTCGCTGTCATCGGATGGGCCACCCTGAAGTTCAAGGAACGGGAAGACACCATCATCGGCGCGATCTGGGCGGCGGGGATGGCGGCCGGTCTCCTCTTCCTCCACTACGCGCCCGGCAAGGCGGTGAATCTCGAGAGCTTCATCTTCGGCAACATCCTCCTCACTTCCAAAAGCGACGTGATCGCCACGCTCATACTCGGAGTCATCGTGATGAGTTTGGTCGCGCTGTTCTACCACAAGCTCGTTGCCGTTTCCTTTGACGAAGAGTTCGCCGGCCTCCGCGGTGTTTCTTCGAAAGCCTACTACTTCCTCCTCCTCACCCTCACCGCCCTCAGCGTCGTCCTCATGGTGCGCGTCGCGGGACTGATTCTCTCGCAGGCCCTCCTCATCCTGCCCGCGGCGACCGCCTCGCGCTTCTCCCGTTCGCTCTGGGCGATCATGGCGGGAGCGGTGGTGATCACCGCTCTCGCAAACACCGCGGGACTTGCCCTGAGCTACCAATACGACATCCCGACAGGACCGTTCATCGTCTTCCTCGCCGTCGTGTTTTACGCGCTTTCTTTTCTCCTGCGGCGGAAGCGGGCGTAAAGGGTTTCAAGGAAAAGTCGAGCATGCCACTACCTGGGTCCAATAACGCAAATCGTTTGCAACTGCATAACTTTTGCGTTAAAGAGGCCCATGGCTTCTCTTTCCTTCTCCGACCCTCTGCCACGCAAACTCCCCGTCACGGTCCTCTCCGGTTTTCTTGGCGCGGGGAAAACGACCCTGCTCGAACACATCCTCCGCAACCGTGAGGGTAAAAAGGTCGCCGTGATCGTCAATGACATGAGCGAGGTGAACATCGACGCCGCGCTCGTGCGCTCGGGCGATGCCTCCCTTTCCCGGTCGGAGGAAAAGATGGTCGAGATGTCGAACGGCTGCATCTGCTGCAC
>DGXY01000127.1:47332-60182 GCA_002396885.1 Akkermansiaceae bacterium UBA5020 | reverse complement strand
ATAGATGCCGCAGGCATCAAAATACACGGAAAACGCGGAATTACGGAAGACCGAGATGGATGCCGTGGGCATCAAAACATCTGACGAAGTGAAACCCAGGAATCCATCTGTTTCTGAATTCTCCTTTCCGTGTTTTCCGCGTATTCCGTAGGCCGCCTCTCCGTTCTTCAGTGGATCATATTCTCACCCCGCTCCATAAGCCTCGCGATACCTTCCCGGGGTCATCCCGGTGAGGCGGCGGAATTCGCGGGTGAAGTGGCTTTGATCTGCGAAACCACAGGCAGCGGCGATTTCGGCGAGGGTTTCCCTCGTCGCGACGAGACGACGGCTCGCGATCTGGAGTCGCAGGCGCTTCAAGTATTGCTGGGGCGGGAGTCCATACTCCGCGGTGAAGGCACGCTCGAAGGCCCTCACCGACAAACCCACGGCCCGGGCGAGCTCCGCATTGCCGAAACCACGATCCACCTTGGTCATCATCGCGATGACCGCGCCCAGCCGGATGTCGCCGCGCCGCTCGATCTCGGAGGCCTCGAGCACGCGCGTCATTCCGACCGTGCCGAAGGCGCGCCCACGCTCGTCTAACACCCGAAGTTTCGTCGTGACGCACCACGTCGCGGTGTGATCGTAGCGTCCGATGCGCTCGAGCCGGTTCCTCAAGACCCGTCCGGCGAGGACCGCTTCATCGCCCTCACGGAAATGAGCGGCCAGGTGCGGCGGCGAAAGATCGTCGTCAGTCCGGCCAACCACTTCCCCGAGCGAGGACATCGCGTAGTTTTGCAGGAAGGCCCGGTTGACCCAAAGGTATTGCCGTTTCCGGTCCTTGATCCACGCCTGGGTCTCCGGCATCTCGTCGAAGAGACCGGCGAGGGCGAAGGCGGCGGCCGGAGAGACATTTTGCAGGGGTTCGGATTTCATCAGGCGGGCGATGACATCGGTGGAGCATCTTTTTACCCCATTCCGCCTCCTTTGAAAACGCCCGATCTCCGGGGGAAAGGCGGTTTTCCCTACCCCGAATTCGCTCGTCGCGGTTGCTTCGAGGCGGGGGCTGTCGTAACCCTTTCCACCATGCGAAAAGCCCTCCTTTTCATCCCCCTCGCCTGCCTCGTCGCCGCGCTGCCGCCTACGCTCGATGCCATCACTCCGGCGGAACTCGAGGCCCGTTTCAAGCCCTTGCCCACCGTAGCCGAGGACAAGATGCCCGCCCTCAGCAACGCCAAGAGCACCTTCCGCGGTCTCATCCAACACAAAGGCCTCGAGGGCCACACCTGGGTCGCCTTTCCTTTCGTGGAAAACCCTGCCAGCTTCGGCTTTGATCCGCAGGGCCGACTCTACGTGGCCGAGGCGAACCGCTTCTGGCTTGGTGTGCCCGATTTGCGCGGCGCGAACGAATTGATCCGCGACGACTTCAAGGCGGTCACGGTGGCGGACCGCCTCGCCATGTATCAGAAATACGCGGCGAGTTTCCCCGAGGGCTGGTTCAGCCGCGTCGCCGACCGCCTCATCCTCCTCGAAGACCGAGATGGCAACGGGGCCGCCGATTTCCGATCGCTCTTTTCCGATCGCTTCAAGCGTCCCGAGGACGGCATTGGCTTCTCCGTGCTCGCCGATGACGGTTCGGTTTATTTCACCTGCATCCCGAGCGTCTGGAAACTGCGCGACACCAACGGCGACGGCAAAGCGGACGAGGAAAAGGAAATCTCCACCGGCTACGGGGTGCGCGTCTCCTTCATCGGTCACGATCTCCACGGCATCGTGCGGGGGCCGGACGGTCGGCTTTATTTCTCTGTGGGTGACCGCGGTTATCATGTCACCACCGCCGACGGAAAGGTGCATCCCGGATCGGGACGCGGTGCGATCTTCCGCTGCGAATCGGACGGCTCGGGCCTCGAAGTTTTTTGCACCGGACTCCGCAATCCGCAAGAGTTGGTCTTCGATGACTTCGGAAATCTCTTCACCTTCGACAACACCGGCGACATCGGCGACAAGGCGCGGATGGTCTATGCGCTCGAGGGCAGCGACTCGGGCTGGGACATGTCGCACCAGTCGCCACATCATTATGCGACCCATCTCGATTGGGGCGGCTTCCGTCCCGAGCAGTCGATGTGGGTGAAGGAGCGCATGTTCGACCTCTACAACGAGGACCAGCCGCAGTGGGTCTATCCGCCCGCCTCGCACGTCGCGAACGGGCCCTCGGGCGTCACCTGGCTCACCGGCGAATCGCTGCCCGCTGATCTGCGCGGCAAGTTCCTTCTTTCGAACTACCGGGGGGCGTCGGACAACTGCAACCTCCTCCTCATCGCGACCGAAGCGAAGGGAGCGGGTTACGTCGCGAGCGAGGAGCGCGAGATCGTCAAAGGGGTCGGCGCGAGCGATGTCGAACTCGGCTACGACGGCAATCTTTACCTCTGCGATTTCGGCGGAGGCTGGAGCGTGAACGAAAACGGTTCCATCCAGGTCGCCGCCTCGAAAAACGCCGCCGAACGCGAGGCCGGAGCCAAGGTCGCGGCGCTATTTAAGGAAGGCTTTGGAAAACGCGATTTCGCCGAGCTCCGCGAACTCCTCTCCCATCCCGATCGTCGGGTCCGCCAAGCCGCGCAGTTTGCCATCGCCGACAAGGGCGCAGAAGGCGGCGCTGTCTTCGTCGCGGTGATCAATGAAAGCACCAGTCAAATCGCCCGCCTCCACGCCACCTGGGGTCTCGGACAACTGGGACGTCGTGATCTCGCCGTCGCCGATGCGCTCATCCCCCTGCTTCTCCAAAACGATCCCGAGGTGCGCGCCAACGCCGCCCGCGTTCTCGGCGATCTCGGTGTCGAATCAGCGAAACCCGCCCTGATCGACACACTCGCCAAGGACGATTCCCTCCGCGTCCGCTCCCTCGCCGCCATCGCCCTCGGCCGCATCGCAAAACCGGGTGATGAGGGAGTGACGAAGGCTCTTTTCTCCGTCGCCCTGACAAACGAACAAAGCGATCCCGACATCGTCTTGCGTCATGCCCTGCTCTCCGCCCTTTCCCAGGTCGCCACCGCCGCCGATGCCGCCGCGAAAGTCGACTCCGCCTCCCGAGAGGAGCGTCTCCTCGCCGTAATGGCTCTCCGCCGTCAGAAAAGCGAGGAACTCGTAAAATTCCTCTCCGACGCCGACCCGCTCGTGCGACGCGAGGTCATCCGGGCCATTTACGACACGTCGGTCCTCGATACCTCGGCAGGTGAAACGCTCACCTCGCTCCGCGACGGAATCGCCGATCTCCCCGAGGCGGTGCAGCGCCGCATCGTTGCCGCGAACTATCGCAAGGGCACTCCCGCGAACGCCCTCGCGATGCTCCAACTCGCCGCCGACAGCACCCTCGCCAAGCCGGTGCGAAAGGCCGCGCTCCATGGATTGAAGCAATGGGAAGCGACCATCGAGACCGACCCCGTCCTCGGACATTACCGCCCGCAGGTGGTGAAAGAGGGGCGGACCTTCGTCTCACTCGCTCCCGTTCTCGGGGACGAGTTGCGGAAGTTCCTCACCGCCTCCGACGATGCCGAGCTCACCACCCTCGCCATGGAATTCGCGACGACGGCGAAGGTTGAACTCGATCCCGCCACCCTCCTCGCCCAAGCCGGGAATGCCAAACTCCCCCCCTCCCTTCGTGTCGCCGTGATCGAAAGCCTGACCAGTTCAAAACCCGAGGGCACGCGCGAACTTGTCACTTCGCTTCTTTCCGATCCCGACACGCTCGTCCGCGCCGGAGCGATGAAAGCCGCCTTTTCCCTCGGCCTCGAAGGTATCGCTGCCCAAGCGACGACCGCCCTCGCCGACGCTCCCCTCCCCGTCGCGCGAGCCGCGATCGCCGGACTCGCCGGAACGCAAATCGAGACGATCCTATCGCTCTGGAAAGAGCGGAGCACGAAACTGCGCCCCGGACTCTGGCTCGACGCCTACCTCGCCCTAACCGAGAAAGGAAACCCCGAAGCCGTCGCCCATGCCGCCTCGGATCCGAATGCGGTCTTTCTCCTGAGTCTGCAGGGCGGTGATGCCAGCGCCGGCGAGATTGTCTTCAAGAACCAGGGCGCCTGCCTTCAGTGCCACAAGGTCGGCGGCGAAGGCGGCGACAAGGGCGGCGTGCAGGGCCCCGATCTTCGCGACGTGGGCAAACGCCTCGCCCGCGAAAAGATCCTCGAGTCGGTCGCGAATCCCGGCGCCGAGATCGCCCCCGGCTACGGCATGACTTCCGTGACGCTGAAAAACAACGAATCCGTGATCGGACGCCTCGCCAAAGAGACCCCCGAGGAGGTCACCGTGATCGGTCTCGACAACAGCGAAAGGAAGATCGCCCGCAGTGAAATCGCCTCGGTCGCTCCACCCGTCTCAGCGATGCCGCCGGTCGCCGCGGCCCTGCCTCCGCGCGACTTCCGCGATCTCATCGCCTTCCTCGCCTCGCAGAAAGGCGGCAAGTGGAAGGCCGATGATGCCTCGCACGGGGATGACGAGAAGATTGCGAAGTGAGGGATTTACGCGAATTCCATTCGCGTCCCATTCTCCGGCATCTGCGTCCATCTGCGGAAGTCTGCGCTCATCTGCGTTAAGATTCTTACCACACCAACGCGGGCTTGATTCGCGGCCATTCGCGTCCCATTCCTTTCCATTCGCGTTGAAACTCCCACGCAGATGAGCGCAGATCCGGAATCCGTCCCAATCTCTGGCCACCCGTGTCCATCCGTGTTGAATTCTTAACACAGGTGACCACAGATCCGCTTCGCTCACACAGATGGACACGGATGGAATTGGAATCGAATCCTCCCATCCGATCACTTCAAAATCCGCAACGCCGTCTCCTCGAACCTCCCCTGCCACTCCGGCGCGAGCAGACAATCGCTGTCCTCCTGCGCGTTGCCCCGGTTCTTCGCCTGCTCCATTGTCGGCGCATAATAGAGATAGCCGTTGCTGTATCCTGACACAAAGGTCAACGGATGTGGTGATCGCTCCTTCAATCCCAGTCCGATCTCCACGGTCAACTCGGCGGGAAAGGTGACGAGCCGGAAGTCACCGACACGCAGGCCCACCACCTCGGCCGTGACCGTTTCGCCAAGCTCGGCGCGTCGCGCCTGATGGCGCGAAAGGAGGTTCAAGTTGATCTGTTTGCGCGTCAGTTCCTCCATCGTGCGGATGTTGCGCAGGTAGGCCTCCATCGCAGCGCGGTTGGCCGCGTCCTGGCTTTTCCAATCGTTGCGGCCGAGCAACTCCTCCTGCAGGTAGCGGCCCGCGACCTCGGAAGGATAGTCGCTGTTGAGGTGATACTTCACGTAGAGCGGCAGGAAGGTCTCGAAATTCAGGGTCGTGCCCTTCAAGGCGACGGTGAGGGCATCGATCTCTTTCTCCATCTCCGCCATTCTTGGAGCGTGGTCGGCACGGGGCAAAGTCAGCGTCTCGCTCGCGATCGAGAGCGGAGCATCGGCCGTGGCCTCGATGGCGCGGAGTCCTGACAAAGCACTCAAACCGAGGCGCATCCCGAGGGACTTTCCGTCGCGTGGCAGATCGACGGATTTATAGAGCACGGGATTGATGTCGCCGCCGCAGCCCTGCAGGAACAGGGCCGTGGCGGTGCCGTCGCCTAGATTCGCCTCGATCGTCTCCGCCGCATAACCGGTGAGATCCGCACCGTTTCCGCCATCGGGCAGGCCCATGATGGGGTGCACCGCGAATTGGAAAACCGCCGCGAGCGGTTGTCCGTTGTCGATCCGGTCGAATCGCAGCAGCCCGATCTCGGGATCGATCGGGCCCACCGCGGCGACCTCATCGTCGAAGGGTAAGGCGTAGGCGTGACGCACGTCGGCTTCCTTGCCGCTCTTCAGTTTGAGACGCCGGTTCTCCATGATCGTCTCCTCACGCCCGGTGCCGGCTCCCGCTTTGACGGGGACACGGTTTTTCCACGCTTCCGTGACGGCACGGATCGTGCGGGCGGCGATGTCCGGGGCAACAAGGGCGTGGCAATGACTCGCGTTCACCACGAACGAGTCCGGGGTAATGCCGGGATCCTTTTGCAGGGCCGCCCGCACCTCGGCAAGGAAGGGATCGTGGATCGATCCGATCTCGGCCACCGCCACTGCATCGATCGCGATGATCACCGCATCCGTCCCGCCCTGGGACAGGACGAGAGCCTTCACCATCGGCGGATTCTCCTTCGCCGGATGATCGGGGTGGGTGATGTCGACCTTCGCGACTCCGGCGAGAAGCGGCTCGGCTCCGGCATGGGTCGGAACCAATAGGGTCAGGAGTGCGACCAGAGAGGGCAGGATCGGGAAAATCGGATTCATCTACCGCGAGTGTCACGACTCCGGAGCGAAATGTCGATGGGAAGCTGCGGCGCTTGTGCGGGAGGACCCTAGATTTCGACCGCAAACCGATCCCCGCTTTTCACCGACTGCACAAAGGCGGTCATGAGGCGGATCACGTTCTCCACATCCTCGAAGTCCGCCATCTCCACGATGCTGTGCATGTAGCGCAGGGGGAGTGAGATCAGAGCGCAAGGAATGCCGCCGCGGACGGTGAAGATCGAGTCGGTGTCGGTGCCGGTGTGGCGCGATGAAGCCTCGTGTTGCAAGGGAATGCCGCGCTCGCCGGCGATTTCGATGAGACGCTGCACCATCACGGGATGGTTCGCGGTGCCATGCGTGATCGAGGGGCCACCGCCGAGGGTCACCTTGCCGTGCTGCTGGTGTTTGATGTCGGGACTGTCGGTCGCGTGGGTGACATCGAGGACAAGGCAGAGATCGGGCTTCAGGTGGTAGGCCGCCATTGTCGCGCCATGGCCGCCGATTTCCTCCTGCACCGCGTTCAGAGCGAGACAGGTCGCGGCGGGACGGCTCTCGGATTCGGCGAGGCGCCGGATCACTTCCGAAATGATGAACCCACCGATGCGGTTGTCGAGGGCCCGGCCGACGATACGGTTTTTACCAAAAGGCACGGCGCCATCGGCGTAGACGGCGGGATGTCCGACGCGGATGCCCATCTCCGCGACCTCGGCCGCGCTCGAGGCGCCGATGTCGACAAAGAGCTCGTGCACCTCGGGGGCCTTCTCGCCGTCCTTGCGATCGCGGATGTGGATCGCGGTGTTGCCAATGATGCCGAGGACCTCGCCTTGGTCGCCGAAGACGGTGAGGCGTCGTCCGCGCGCGTTGGCCCAGTCCGATCCGCCAATGCGGTCGACGCGGAGGAAACCATCGTCGGCGATGTATTTGACGATGAAGCCAATCTCGTCGGCATGCGCCTCGATCATGACTCGGGGCGCGTCAGGCTCGGAACCTCTCACCGTGGCCCAGGCGTTGCCGTAAGCATCGCTCTCGACCGAGTCAGCGAATTCACGGCAACGTTTCGCCCAGACCCGCTGCCCGCGGACTTCGAAACCGGTCGGGCTGGGGGTGTTGAGGAGTTCGTAGAGGAAGGTCGTTGTGGTGGGGTCAAGGGACATGGGTCACGGGTGATCAGTAATCGGTGATCGGTATTCAGCAGGGAGGGGGTGCGAAGATGCTTCGGTGGGCGATTAAGTCGATGGGACAAGCAATCAGAATGGCATCACTCACCGTTTACCGAATACTGATTACCGATCACAGAAAATGCCCGATCACTTCTCCTCTTCCTCATCCCCTTCGTCATCGACGAGGTCGTCGTCATCGTCCTCCTCTTCGAGGTCGTCGATGATTTCTTCTTCGACTTCGGAGGGGTCGGTTTCGGGGAGGGCAGCGACTTCAATGTCGTCTTCCTCGTCTCCATCACGGACGACGAGGGCGAGGTCCTGGATCGTTTCGCCTTCCTTGAGATTCATCAGCTTCACGCCGGAGGCGTTGCGTCCGGTGATGCGGATGTCAGAGACGCGGATGCGGACCGACTGGCCGGTATTGGTCATCAACATGATGTCGTCGCCATCGCCCACGCGGAGACCGGCGGTGACAAGACCGGTCTTTTCGGTGACGCGCATCGTGATGACGCCCTTGCCGCCGCGGCCCTTGGTCGGGTAATCGCCGAAGGGCGTGCGTTTGCCGAGACCGCGCTCGCTGACGACGAGGAAGTGTTTGCTGTCGTCGACCACGGTGAGGCCGACGAGGTAATCACCCGGACGCGGACGGATCCCGCGGACACCGGCGGAGCCGCGGCCCATCGGACGGATCGTGTTCTCGTTGCAGCGCACCGCGTAACCGCGGTTCGTCACCATGGAGATATCATTGTTTCCGTCGGTGAGGACGACGTGGGTGAGCGAGTTGCCCTCCTCAATGCGGATGGCAATGATGCCGTCCTTTCGGTAATTGCGGAAGTCGGAGAGTTTCGTCTTCTTCACCTTGCCGGAATGGGTCGCGAAGAGGACGAAGAGGGTGTCGACGAAGGTGGCGTCCTTGTCCTCGCGGCCCTGAGCCTCGATGCGGAGGACGGAGGCGATTTTCTCCTCGGGGCGAAGGTTGAGGAGGTTCTTGATCGAACGTCCCTTCGAGATGCGGCTCCCTTCGGGGATCTGATAGACCCGCTCGACGTAGACGCGCCCGGTGTCGGTGAAGAACATCAGGTAATCGTGCGCGGTCGCGGCGAAGAGGTGCTCGACGAAATCGTTCTCATCATCCTTGTCCGGAGCCTCGCGGACCTCCATGCCCTTCAGCCCCTTGCCGCCACGGGCCTGGGTGCGGAACTCGATCGCCGGGGTGCGTTTGATGTAGCCGCGGTGGGTGATCGTGATGATGTTCGAGTCGTTCGCGATAAGATCGACGTTGGCGATCTCGCCTTCCTCGGCGGCGCCGAAGTCGGTGCGGCGCGGGGTGCCGTGCTTGGCCTTCACCTCCTGCAGCTCGTCCTTGATGATCTGGAGGACGCGCTCCTCGCGGGCGAGGATGTCGAGGAGATCCTTGATCGTATCGAGAAGGGCGTCGTAGTCGGCCTTGATCTTGTCGCGCTCGAGACCGACGAGCTGATAGAGGCGCAGCTCGAGGATGTGATCGACCTGCTTGTCGGTGAGAACGTAGCGGCCCGGCTCGACCTTCAGACTTTCCTGTCCGCGAATGAAAATGCCGAGGGCCTCGACCGCCTCGAGGGAGAATGAGTAGGCCTTGATCTTGGCCCGAGCCTCGTCCCGCGTTTTCGAGTCGCGGATCATGCGGATGAAGTCGTCGAGACTGCCGAGGGCGAGGAGGTAGGCTTCGAGTTTCTCGGCCTGTTCCTCGGCTTTGCCCAGGAGATAGCGCGTGCGGCGCAGGATGACCTCGCGGCGGTGCTCGATGTAGCAGTTGATCGCGTCCTTCAGGTTCAGCAGCTTGGGACGACGCTGGTCGATCGCGAGCATGTTCACCGAGAAGGTGGAGGAGAGGGCGGTGTGCCGGTAGAGATTGTTCAGCACGACCTGGGCGCGGGCGTCGCGCTTGAGATCGACGACGACGCGGGTGTTTTCGTCGGACTCGTCGCGAACCGCGCTGATCTCGGGAATGATTTTCTCGTTGGCGAGTTCAGCGATGCGCTCGACGAGGCGGGCGCGGTTCACCGCGTAGGGAATCTCGGTGATGATGATCTGCTCGCGGCCCTTCGCGTCCTCGACGACTTCGGCGCGGCCACGAACCTTCACGCTGCCGCGTCCGGTCGCGGCGTAGTCGCGGATGCCCTGCATGCCGAGGATGGTGCAACCCGTCGGGAAATCGGGACCCTTGATGTAGTGCAGCAACTCGGCAATGCTGATCGAGGGATTGTCGATCGTGGCGCAGATGCCATCGACGACTTCGCTGAGATTGTGCGGCGCGATGTTCGTCGCCATGCCGACGGCAATCCCGGTGCCGCCATTGACGAGCAGGTTCGGAATCGCAGCGGGAAGCACGGAGGGCTCTTCGTTCGTCTCGTCGTAGTTGGTGACGAAATCGACCGTGTCCTTCTCGAGATCGGTCATGAGGGCCGAACCGCAATGGGTGAGGCGGGCCTCGGTGTAACGCATCGCGGCGGGCGGGTCGCCTTCGACCGATCCGAAGTTCCCCTGGCCATCGACGAGGATGTCGCGCATGGACCAATGCTGGGCCATGTTCACGAGGGTGGGATAAATCGCGCCGTCACCG
The DNA here is from genome assembly GCA_002396885.1 of Akkermansiaceae bacterium UBA5020. Lineage (GTDB taxonomy): Bacteria > Verrucomicrobiota > Verrucomicrobiia > Verrucomicrobiales > DEV007 > Arctic95D-9. The sequence goes on along the minus strand of DGXY01000127.1, from coordinate 50,121 downwards.
TGGGGGTGGTATTTACCCATTGTCTCCCCGACGATACGCGCGCACTTGAGGTGCTTCTTGTTCGGCGCGAGCGAGAGATCGTGGTGCATCGCGTAGAGAAGGCGACGCTGCGAGGGCTTGAGACCGTCACGGGCGTCGGGCAGGGCGCGCGAGATGATGACGGACATCGAGTAGTCCAGGAAGGACTGCGACATCTCATCGGCCACGTTGATCGGGGAAATGCCACGCTCGCCCGGAGGGGGAGTTGACGGTACAGGGGGAATGTTAGGATCGTCGGACATTGAGAGAAAGGGTCAGAAATTGGCGGATCACACGTCAAGATTCCGAACGTTGAGCGCGTGATCCTCGATGTATTGGCGGCGTGGTTCGACGGCGTCGCCCATAAGGATGGTGAACATCTTGTCGGCTTCGACGGCGTTGTCCTCGTCCATCTTCACGCGGAGGAGCTTGCGGGTGGCGGGATCCATCGTCGTGTTGAAGAGCTCCTTGGCGTTCATTTCACCGAGACCCTTGAATCGCTGGATCTCCATGCCCCGCTTCCCGATCTCCATGATCTTGGAAAGGATCTCCGGGACGCTGAAGACGGGATGGATTTTGGCATGATCGCCCTCACCTTCGATGATCTGGAAGAGGGGCTGATCCTGCGAGGCGAAACGGCGCACATCGAGACCGAGCTCGCTGAGACGGACGAGGAGCTTGGCGATGGAGTTGGACTCGTGGATCTCGACGAGGCGGGCGCGGCGGCTGGGGCCATCGGACTTGCCACTTGCAGCACCTTCGCCATCGAGAACGACGGCACGGCGCCCGAAGAGATGAAGATCGGGATTCTCGGCGGCGAAGTCGCGCAACTCCGACTCTCCGAGGAAATAACTCACCGAGACCTGGTTGCCCTCACGCACCTGGACAAGGTATTCAGGCAGCTTGCTGTCGCGGCCGGCGGCGAGGTAATCCTCGAAATCGCCCGAATTGCGCCCGATCACGTCGCTGTAGCGGCTGAGCTTCGAAAGCATCTCGAGGACATCCTTGAGCTGGTCGTCGGCGAAGATCTCGCCGGTGCCGTCGAAGCCCGCGCGCAGCTTCACATCGCCGGCTCCGAGTTCGATGAGCATCCGGTTGAGCTGGGCGTCGTCCTGCACGTATTGCTCCTTCTTCTTCCTCGTGATCTTGTAAAGGGGCGGCTGAGCGATGTAGACGTAGCCGGCCTTCACCAGCGCGGTCATCTGGCGGCAGAAAAAAGTGAGGAGGAGCGTGCGGATGTGGGCACCGTCGATGTCCGCATCGGTCATGATGACGATCTTGTGGTAGCGCGCCTTCCCGAGATTGAAGGAACCCTCCCCTTCCCCATCGCCGATTCCCGCGCCGATTGCGGTGATCATGGTCTGAATTTCCTTGTTCTGGAGCACCTTGTCGAGGCGGGCCTTCTCCACATTGATGAGCTTGCCGCGAATCGGCAGGATCGCCTGGGTGCGGCGGTCGCGCCCCTGTTTCGCGGAGCCACCGGCAGAATCACCCTCGACGATGTAGATCTCGCTCTCGGCGGGATCGCGCGAGGAGCAGTCAGCGAGCTTGCCGGGGAGACCGCCTCCGGTCATGGCCGACTTGCGCACCGTCTCGCGCGCCTTGCGGGCGGCCTCGCGGGCGCGGGCGGCATTGACGACCTTGTCGACGATGCGCTTGGCGAGCTGCGGGTTCTCGTCGAAGAACGCATTGAGCCCGTCGTAGACGATCGAGGAGACAACGCCCTCGACCTCGTTGTTGACGAGCTTCTCCTTCGTCTGCGAGCTGAACCGCGGATTCGGGTGCTTCACCGAGATGACCGCGACGAGTCCCTCGCGGCAGTCTTCGCCGGAGAGGGCAGGATCCTTGTCCTTGAGAAGCTTGTTGGTTTTCGCGTAATTGTTGACCGCGCGCGTGAGGGCGGCGCGGAAGCCGCTGAGGTGGGCCCCGCCGTCGCCGTTGGGGATCGAGTTCGCGAAACAGAGGATGTTCTCGTGATATTCGCCGGTGTAGTGGAAGACAATGTCGGCGTAACACTCATCATCGACCGTCTTGCCGTTGTCGTCGATCGGCACCATGCGGCGGCCCTTCAAGACGATGGGATTCGCGTGGATGAGTTCCTTGTTCTCCCCGAGTTGGCGGACGAACTCGACGATGCCCTCCTCGTAGAAGAAGACAGCCTTGCGCTCGGAATCACCGCGCTCGTCGATGAGCTCGATGGTGATGCCGGGGTTGAGGAAGGCGAGCTCGCGGAGGCGGGCAGTGAGGTAGTCGAAGTTGAAATAGACCCCGGCCGTGAAGATCGTCGGATCGGGGAGGAAGCTGATCTTCGTGCCCGTGCGCGTCGGATCCTCGAGGGTGCCGATGACCTCGAGGGGACGCGTCGTCTTGCCGCGCTCGAAGGCGATGTGGTGGATCTTCCCGTCACGATAGACGTCGGCCTTGAACCAGTCGGAGAGGGCGTTGACGCACTTCGCGCCGACGCCGTGGAGACCGCCCGAAAACTTGTAGGCACCCTGTCCGAACTTGCCGCCCGCATGGAGGTTGGTGAGGACGAGTTCGACGGCGGGCATCTTGAATTTCGGATGCATGTCCACCGGGATGCCGCGGCCATCATCCTCGACCGAGATCGACCCATCAGCGTGGATCGTGATGATTACCTTCTGGCAATGACCGGCGAGGTGTTCGTCGATCGAGTTGTCGAGCACCTCGAAAACGGTGTGGTGGAGACCCCGCTCGGTGGCGGGGTCGCCGATGTACATCCCGGGGCGTTTGCGGACCGCGTCGAGGCC
>DGXY01000127.1:46853-47164 GCA_002396885.1 Akkermansiaceae bacterium UBA5020 | reverse complement strand
CGTTTGCGGACCGCGTCGAGGCCCTCCAGCTTGTCGATTTGCGCGGCGTCGTAATCACCCGTCGGCATCGGGGGACGGTTGTCATCTTCGGATTCGGACATGGCGAAAGGCAGTGGGGTCGGGAAGGGAAAAATCGCGGCGCGGAGGAAGGATTTCCAAGGCCTCCGACAGCCGCGATTTTCGGAAGCCTCAACCTAGCGAAAAACCGCGAAATATCAAGGGTTTGGAGCCTTTTGGCGGCCAAAAGAGAGGCTTTTTTCCACCCGCGAGGAAATGCAGCAAAATCGCACGTTTTTCGGGGCCAAATCGGG
>DGXY01000127.1:11636-46667 GCA_002396885.1 Akkermansiaceae bacterium UBA5020 | reverse complement strand
GTTTTTCGGGGCCAAATCGGGGAGGAAATCAGCCAGAGAAGAACCATCGAAAATCGGATCTGAGGGCGCGGAAATCCATACCGAAGGACTCCGCTTATCCTTTAACGCTTTGTAGATCGAGGCTAGAGTCCCGGGATGTCAGATCTCAAACATCCGGCTCCGATCTCGGTCGACGACTACCTCGCCGGCGAACTCATCTCGGAGGTGAAGCACGAATACCTCGGCGGCGAGGTGCACGCGATGGCGGGCGCCTCCAATCGCCACAACAAGGTCGCGATGAATACTCTGGAGTTTTAGGCCCACACCACCGTCTCAATTCGCCCGCAAAAACGCCACAAGATCCGCGACATCCTGCGCCGTCAGGCCTAGCTGGGCGGCGCTGAGCATGAGGGAGCGATTCAGCTTCTGATTCGAGCCGATCTCCTTCCGTGGGATCATCTGGGTGAGTCCGCCCATGCTCGTGATGATGGTGGGATTACCCTCCTGGATGACGAGGCCGTGGACAGTCTTGCCCTCCTTCGTGAGGAGCACCGAACCGTCGAAGCCATGCGCGATGTCGGCGCTGGGGTCAATGAGGCTGCGGGCGATGACCTCGTCGGTCTGGGTGCGACCCCATCCGTCGAGAGGCGGGCCGAACTGCACGCCGACGCCGCCGATCTCATGACACATGATGCAGCGCGCCGAGGTCGCCTTGCCTCGTGCGGCATCGCCCTTCAGCGCGAGCACTGCTTCGACGGTAAGGGCGGATTTTTGCGCTTCGTCAGGGGCGGGCGTCATCACCTCCTGCACGACCACCTTCGACGGATCGTAGATGCCGCGGGCCTTCAACTCGGGGAGCAGGTCGTGCTCCTTCCAATCGTTGTTCATCCGGTTCATCAACCACCAGACCGCGGCGCTCTTGAGCGGGGTGTCGAGCTGGGCGATCGTGAGCATCGCCGTGGCCGCCCCCTTCGTGCGGATGAAAGCGATGGCGTCGAGTGACTGCTGCCGCTGCGCGAGGGTGAGATTCTCCGCTTGGACGCGGGTGAGAAAATCCTCGACCGCCGAGGAGGGATGGAGCCGCCAGGCAATGCCGCCGAAGACGTCCCCCCAGAGCCGAGGATCATCGTGCCCGATCGCTTTTTTGCAGGCGGCGAAGACCTCGTTCTCCTTGCCCGTCGCGCCGGCTCCGAGGGCCTCGAGATAACTGCGGTCCTTACCGTCATAGCCTTTCGCGAGGGTGATGAGGATGTCCTTTGAGAGGTCGAAGGAGAGATTGCGCATCGCGAGGGCGACCTCGCGGCGCACGGCTGGATCGGGATCTTCGACCAGGCCCATCGCCGCACCCGAGATGTCGAGTCCGGCCCGACGCATCGCGCGGAAGGCGGCGATCTTGCGCTCCGTCGTCGGCTGATCGGCGGGATACCCGGCGACGCGCGGACCGCTGATGCCGAGTTGGTAGAGAAGGTGAATGGCGCGCCCCTGAATGTAGGGATTCGGATCATTGAGGAGGGCGGCAACGGGATCGAGGGCCAGACGACCCTTTGCTTTCAGTCCATTGAACCCGATCGCCCGCACATTCACCGCGGGCGACTTGAGCGCTTCGACGAGGCCCTCGATCGAGTTCGGATCAATCTTCGGCACGACGGATTTGAATCCCTTCGGAGCGATCCGGTAAACCGCACCCGAGCAGCTCTCGTCAAGGTCCTGGTGCCCGCCGACGCGCGGGTCGTACCAGTCGGTGACGTAGAGGGCGCCATCAGGTCCCACGGCGATGTCGGAGGGACGGAAGAGGGTGCGCTGCTCGCGGTTCACGCTCGTCTCACCACCGAGGAAGTCGGAGCCGGCGAATTCGCCCGTGGGATTGCTCGTCATAAAATCCATGCGATCGAGCTGAAAGCCCGCACCCGCGAGTTTCGGCTGGTAGCCGAAAACGACATTCCGTCCCGCCTCGCAGGCGAGGAAGGTGCCGGTCCACTTTTCACCGAGGGCGCCGTTTTCGTAGAAGACGTTGCCCGTGGGCGAGCCTCCGCCATAGACGTCGCCGGCCGGCGTGATCCCGGGATCCTCCTGACGCCATTCCGCGACGGGGATGGTCTGGCCGGGACGTTTGTCGGCCTTCCAGGTGCGCTGACCGTCGTTCGAGGAGAAGCCGAAGTTCGCATACTCCATCACCCACGAGACGCGGCAGGCAGGCGGGTCATCGTTGTCGTTCTGGAAGACATCCCCGAGCGAGGTGACGGACTGCTCGTAGGAATTGCGGTAGTTGTGTCCGATGATCTCGGCGTGAGTGCCGTCGGGATTCATCCGCACGGTGAAACCGCCGACGTAGACATGACCGTCACTGCTCGGCTTTCCCGCGAGAACGTCGGGATTGTGGGGAAACTCGAATGGCCCGATCGGCTTGGGACGATAGGAACCGTATATCGTGAAGGTCTGGCCCGACTTGTCGGTGAACTGCCCACCGCAATTGCCCGAGTTGAAATACCATTTCCCGTCAGGCCCGACCGTGACAGAGTGGAGCGAGTGATCGTGATTCTGGCCGCTGAATCCGGTAAGAAGAATTTCGCGTTTGTCCTTCGCGGGGTCGAACTTCAGGTCGCGGTCCACGTCGGTGTAGACGAGGAGGTGAGGCGGCTGCGAGACGACGATCTGGTTGTCGATCACGGCAACACCGAGCGGGGCGATGAGGAGGGGCTCCTGCACGAAGGTGTGGCTCTTGTCGCATTTGCCATCGCCGTCGGTGTCCTCGAGGACGACGATGCGGTCGCCCTCGGGCTGGCGGTCGAAGTGTTTGCGATAACGCACGCCCTCCGCGGCCCAGATCCGCCCCGCGTGATCGATGTCGAGGTTGGTCGGATTGTAGAGATGCGGCGAGGTCGCCCAGAGTGTCACCTCGAGCCCTTCGGGCACGACAAAAAGATCGTTCGGCACCGTCGCCGCCGCGGCATCCGGGTAAGCCTTGCCAGCCTCCTGGGCGAGGAGCGGCGACGTAAGAACGAGGAGGAGGCAGAGGGCTCGGATCATTGGAAGGAAAGGCGAAAACTGGGCGGGAAAGGACAATGGAAGCGTAAAGAGACCGTCTTGGTCAAGACCGGATTGGCGGGGGTGAAAGGTAGTCGGGGCTTTCACCCGAGAGGGAGGCAAAGGTATCAAAATCTACTCCGCCAACCACCGCTCCACTTCTCCGATCTCCCCAAGATCGCGCACGAGCCCGTCGGGCCGCCCGTTTTTCAACTCTTCCCAGCTCGCCGCCCCGGTCGCGACCGCGAGCACCTTGGCCCCGAAGGCCCGCGCACAGGCAATGTCGCGGAGGGTGTCGCCGATCACGACGATGTTCTCCGGCGCAAATTCCTCACCGAAGTGAGCCACGGCTCGCCGCCGCGCGATGGGGCCGAGCTCATTGCGGTCGTGATGGTCGTCGCCGTAGGCCCCGGCATCGAGGGAGAAATGGCGGTCGATCCCGAAGTGTCGCAACTTGAGGCGGGCACCCTCGCGCAGATTGCCGGTGAGGACGGCGAGACGGTGTTCGCCACGATCCGAAAGCCCAACCAGCAGATCGGGCACGCCGGGGAGGACGCGTGCTTTTCCAATCACGGAATGCATCGCGAGCCCCTGCTCGAGCCGCACGGTGTAAGCACGGAAAAAGCGTTCGCGATGCTCAGGAAGGTCGTCGAGGCCGAAATGGGCAAAGAGGCCCATCGCGAGACCATGATCGGTGGCCCCGCCCAGTTCAAGCGGCGGGAACTCGTCCTCGCGATGCTGCGGAAAGGCTTCATGAAACCCGTCCCGCAGGGCCTTGAGACCGACACCTCCCGTATCCACGAGGGTGCCGTCGATGTCAAAGAGGAGAAGCTTCCGCGAGGTCTTCACGAGAGTGCCGCCGATCACTTTGCGTCGTCGTCGCCGGAATCTCCGGCTTCGCCAGCGTCGTCCGAGTCGGAGGAGTCATCGTCCTCCTCGTCGTGATCGTAGTCCTCGTCGTCGTCATCATCGTCGTCGTAGGCCTCCATCGCGGCATCGGCCTCGGTGAGATCGACGATTTCGCCATCCTTGCGGAACTTGCGCCGCTGCTTTTCGGCAGGGAGCGGGGAGACCATCATGAGGATGTTCCGGTTGTTCAGCTTGGGCTCGAGATCAATGTGGGCCATGCCGGAGAGGTCGATCTTGACCTTTTCCATGAGGTCGAAACCGAGTTCCTTGTGCGCCATCTGGCGTCCCTTGAACTGCAGCTGGATGCGGACCTTGAAACCGTGGGCGAGGAAGTCCTCGGCGTGCATCATCTTGATCGCATAATCGTGCGGATCGATGTTGACGCGGAATTTGACCTCTTTTTCGCGCTTCTTCGGCTTGTCCGACTTCTTCTGCTTGGACTGCTCGTATTTGAACTTCCCGTAGTCGACGATGCGGCACACGGGCGGCTTCGCGTTGGGAGCGATCTCGACGAGGTCGAGGCCGAGGTCCTTGGCCTTGTTCAAGGCCTTCCAGGTCGGCAGGACCACGTTATGCTCTCCGTAGATCACTCGGATCTCCGGGCAGCGGATCTTGTCGTTCACCCGCGTCCTTGGGGGACGGGGCCGGCGTTTCATGGGTTGGCTAGCGATGGCAGTATACCTCCGGCAGGTTTGGGGTTGGGCATTGCCCCCGGAGAGAGCTCCGGAAGGCGAAAGGGAATCGGATCCGTGGGGAACCGGGATTCAGGGTCAGTGGCTGGAGCACCCGTATCATAGGGAACGCGAGCGAATCTCAGCGACGACCCGATCGCGAAACTCGCCGACAGCGATAGCGCCCTCGTCGCCGCGCTCGCGGTGACGGACGGAAACTTGGTTCGATTCCTGTTCTTTTGCGCCGATGACCAACATATACGGAATTCGCGCCAACTGGGCAAGACGAATTTTCGCCCCGACCTTGTCACTCGAATCGTCGATCGTCACTCGCACGCCCTCGGCGCGGAGGGTCGCCACCACCTCGCGAGCGGTCTCGTCGAACTTCTCCGAGATCGGGAGGACGCGGACCTGCTCGGGAGCAAGCCAGGTCGGGAACTTGCCGGCGAAGTGCTCGATGAGCACGCCGACGAAGCGCTCCATCGACCCGAAAGGCGCACGATGGATCATCACGGGACGGTGCGGCGCATTGTCGGACCCGATGTATTCGAGACCGAATCGCTCGGGCAGATTGTAGTCGACCTGCACAGTGCCGAGTTGCCATTCGCGGCCGATCACATCCTTCACGACGAAGTCGATCTTCGGACCGTAGAAAGCGGCCTCGCCGGGCTCTTCGGTAAAGGAGGTGCCAAGCGTCGCCGCCGCCTCGCGCAGGGCGGCTTCGGCGCGGTCCCACTTCTCGGGATCGCCGACATATTTGCTGGAATCGGGATCACGCAAGCCGACCCGAACCCGGTAATCGGACATCCCGAGGGTGCCGAGCACGATTTTGACAAGCTCGAGACAGCCGATGATTTCATCGCGCACCTGATCCTCGGTACAGAAAAGGTGGGCATCATCCTGCGTGAAACAGCGCACGCGGGTCATGCCTCCGAGCTCGCCCGACTGCTCCCATCGATAGACCGTGCCGAACTCCGCGAGACGGACGGGAAGGTCGCGATAGCTGTGGTGATTGCTCTGGAAGATCTTGATGTGGTGGGGGCAGTTCATCGGCTTCAGGAGGAAGCCGTCGATTTCGCCGGACTCGAGGCGATTGGAGAGTTCGCCGCAGCCACAACCTTCCTCGGCGAGGGCCTTGAGGCTTTCACGCTCGATCACTGGGGGAAACTGCGACTCTGCGTAATACGGGAAGTGACCCGAGGTGCGGTAGAGCCCGAGCTTGCCGATGTGAGGGGTGAAGACCTGGCTGTAACCCTGGCGCTCGAGATGCTCGCTGATGAATTTCTGCAGCTCGATCCGGACCACGGAACCGTTGGGTTTCCAGAGGATCAGCCCCTGCCCCACGGCCTCGTCGATGTGGAAGAGATCGAGCTCTTTGCCGAGCTTGCGGTGGTCGCGCAACTTGGCCTCTTCGAGGCGCACGAGATGCTCCTCGAGCTCGGTCCGGTTTTTGAAAGCAGTGCCATAGACGCGCTGGAGCTGCGGATTGGCGGCGTCACCCTTGTAAAAAGCGCTCGCCACACTCATCACCTTGAAGGCCTTGCAATTCCCGGTGCGCGGGACGTGGGGTCCGGCGCAGAGATCCCAGAAATCGCCGTTCTTGAAGAGCGAGATCGCTTCACCCTCGGGGATGTCCTGGAGCAGATCGACCTTGAAGCGGCTAGGCACCTCGCGATCGCCGAGGGCGGCGAGGCGACCCTTCTGCGCGAGTTCGAAAGCTTCGGCACGGGAGACCTCGACCTTTTCAAAAACCTGGTTCTCCTTCACGATGCGGGTCATTTCCTCTTCGATCTTGGGAAAATCGTCGGGCGTGATGCGGTGGGAAAGATCAACGTCGTAATAGAATCCGTTCTCCACCGGAGGTCCGGCCGCAAACTGGGCATCCGGCCAGAGTTTGGCGATCGCCGTGGCGAGGACGTGGGCGGTCGAGTGTCGCAGACGCTCGAGGTCGGACATTTGATCGCGCTCTTCGAGCGTTTTTCGCTGGGGCTCTTGGGTATCCGGCATGGGACGGGGAAGTTTGGAGCCCGTAACCTATCCACTTTATGTCGAATACCAAGAGGAAAGGTCGACACCTGAAACGCCACCGGCCGAGAGTTGTCTTTTTGCTTTTCCGCGGGGCGGAAAAGAGTCGGGGGCCCCGCGCAGCGGCGACTGGATTGGCTTCGCGAGGCGCAGCCTGACTCCGCTCGCCATGGCTCGCTCCGGCTCGAACCACGAGTAGTTCTCATCCAGGGTCTTTTCTTTTTGCTTTTCCGCGTCGCGGAAAAGAGTCGGGGGCCCCGCGCAGCGGCGACTGGATTGGCCTCGCGAGGCGCAGCCTGACTCCGCTCGCCATGGCTCGCTCCGGCTCGAACCACGAGTGGTTCTCATCCAGGTCTTTTCTTTTTGCTTTTCCGCGTCGCGGAAAAGAGTCGGGGCGACTGGATTCGAACCAGCGACCTCCTGTTCCCAAAACAGGCGCACTACCAGGCTGTGCTACGCCCCGCCGTTGTCGTGGACCGACGAGAACTCTATCTGTCAACTCCCCCCGGCCTCGTTTCAAGCGGCATTTTCCGAAAGTCTCTCGACCAATGGCCCCTTCGATCAGTTATCACGCACCTCGCGCAGTTGATTCCCGGCCCGGGCGATCAGTTCACTCAGCTCGAGAGCGTTGCGTTTGAATTGCCCCTTGGCCTTCACATGGATCAACTCGAGGGCCAGATCGACGATCCATCCGGCGCGGGTTTCGTCGCAACCGGGGAGAACCTGGAGGAGCGTTCGCCGCATCTCGCGCACGCTCCGCACCGCGTCGCCGGTCTCGAGATGACGACGGAGGAGACTGCCCGCGACGTCTTCACAAAGGCGGAGGAGTCCGCTTTCCAAACCTTTAACCGGCCGGTCGGATGAGGCAGAACGGTCGATCCGGCTTTTGACGGGAGCGGAAACAAGAGCGGAGGCGGAAACGACGGGTTTGGACTGGAGACGAATTTTCATGAGCCCACCCTAACCCGGGGGGTGGGACATTCGGGGCGCAGGGGGATCACTTTTTGCGATAAATCTTTTCGGCCCGCTTCAATTCTCCGGCGACGAGTTCGCGCAACTCGGGCGGCTCGAGGGCTTCGGCCTGGGCTCCGAAGCCGAGGATCCAGCGGGCGATGTCTTCCAGCGCAGAGAGGGTGATGGTGATCTCGATGACGGATCCGCCAGGCTCGATCTCGACGATTTCCTGACTGGGATGCCAGCGCCGCTCGGCGACGATGCGGGCGGCGAAGCCCTTGAAACGGATCTTCACGCGATAGGCAGCACCTCCGCGGTCCTCGCCCGCCCAGACCCCGAAACTGCCGGCAAAATGGTCCTCGAGCCGGAAGTCGCGCGAGCGGACGAAGCGCTTGGCGGTGAGATGCACCGCGCGCATCCGCTGGACCGCGAAGGTGCGGCGCGCATCGCGGTCGAGATCGTGCCCGATCAGATACCACCCTCCATCGATCTCGGCGAGGTGGTAGGGCTGGAGCCGGCGTTTGGCGGGTTTTTCATCGGCGAGTTTGCGGTATTCAAAATGCAGTTCGCGGCTTTCGAGCACAGCCTTGGCGAGGCGGTCGAAAAGAAAGGCATCACGCTCGGTCATGCCGACGGATTTCACGGAGAAGGCCTGGTCGAGCTCGGACCAGGGGATCGTAACGCGATCGCTCATCCCAGCGAGGAGGCGCTGAAAGCCGCTCCGCAACGAGGCTTCGAGGGCCGAGCCTTTCATCGGACCGAGGGCATTCCGTGCGAGAATGAGGGCGACGAGATCCTCCGAAGTGGTCTTTAAAAAAGGGAAATCGCTGACCGGCCGCGAGTAGAAGTAGCCGTGCGAGGTCTCGTCATACTCGAGGGGCAGTTCGAGCTCTTCGCGCATGAAGTTGAGGTCCCGCTGGATCGTCTTGCGGTTCACCTCGAGCTCGCGCGCGATCGTGCTGCAGTTCGGCAAGGTCCCGCGCGAGACCATCTCGTGGATGCGCAGGACGCGCTCGAGCGGACGCCTTGTGCCTTGGGCTTTGATCGAATCCTCTTTCGCCATCTCCGTTGTGATGAAAGTCGGAAGGTGTCGCCAGGACTTCGGCAGGTCAACGCGGTATTCTACCCGGCTGCGGTGCTCGATCGCCGACACCGGGAGGGAAAGGCGGACCCAGGCCGTGCCGCCGGGCTCCTTCACTTCTGGCGGAGCCGCCTCCGGTGGGCTCTTTGATTTCGCTGTCGACACGGCGTGCTTCGGCCACGGGCGCGGGCTTTACGAGCGGACAAAACTCCTGTCTATTGGCAATCATGATACAACGGCTCGTAGCGCTCCTGCTGTTCCTCTCGGCGATCCTGATCGCTTTTCCCTCTCCTCTCCGGGCGCAGGCCGACTACAAACGCTACTTCGACGAAGACAATCTGCCCAAGGTCCGCGAGATCTTCAGCCAGGGCCGCTATGACATCGTCATTCAGGTCTGCGAATATGCGGACCGGCGCGGCCAGCCCTCGTGGGAGTGGCGTGTTCTCCATTTCGAGGCCCTCGCCGCGATCGGCCGCTACGAGGAGGCCTACGACGAAGCGAAAAAAACCGCCGAACGCTTCCGCGAGGATCTCGGAGCCCTCCTGCGACTTCACCGCTTTTTCAAAATCCACGGTTACAAGGAAGATGCCGCCGCCCGCCTCGCCGATCTCAATCTTGCCGCCAAAGCGGTCCCTAAAAAAGAGCGCTCCACCCTCGACCTCGTTCACCTCGGCGAAGCCGCGCTCATCCTCGGAGCCGATCCTTCGAAAGTCATCGAGCAATATTTCGGACCAGCGAAAAGGGTGCAGCCGAAAGGCAAGGAAGTCCCACCCGGACTCCTCGAAGCCCATCTCGCCTCCGCGCGGCTCGCCGAGGCGAAGGAAGACCTGAAAAAGGCCGCGGAAAGTTATGGTGAGGCCCTCAAACTCGCCCCGACGAACCCCGAGGCCCTCTTTGGAATGGCCAAGGCGCTTTTTCCCTCGGATCGCGAGGCCGGCACCACCTACCTTGAGAAAACCCGGGCCGAGGCACCGCTGCATTTCGGCGCGCTCCTTCTCCAGGCCGAATCGGCGATCAATTTCGAGCAATACGAGGCCGCGGCCGAGCTGCTCAATCTCGTCGAGTCGGTCAACCCCCGCCATCCCGAGGCCCACTCCTACCGCGCCATCCTCGCCGAGCTCGAGCGCAACGATCACACCGCCTTCGAACAGGCCCGCGGGATCGCCCTCTCCGTGTGGAAGGACAATCCCGAGATCGATTACCTCATCGGCCGCGTCCTCTCGCGCAAGTATCGCTACGAGGAGGGCGCCGAGGCCCAAAAGCGCGCCCTCGCCTTCGATCCCGGCTTTCTCCCCGCAAAACTACAGCTCGCCCTCGACTACCTGCGCCTCGGCCGTGTCGACGCGGCGTGGCCCCTCGCCAAGGAAGTTGCCGCCGCCGATCCCTACAACGTCCTCGCCTTCAATCTCGAGGTCCTCGAAAAGGAGATCGCCAGCTTCACCTCGGTCAAGACGCCCGACTTCATCATCCGCCTCCCTCCCGAAGAAGCCGAAATCTACGGCGAACGCGTCGTCGAAATCCTGACAGAAGCCAAAAAGGCGCTGGGTGAGAAATACGGTCTCATCATCGACCATCCCACCCTCGTCGAGTTCTACCCCGATCAGCAGGATTTCGCGATCCGTTCCTTCGGCTCGCTCGGCGGCGACGGGCTTCTCGGCGTCTGTTTCGGATCCGTCGTGACGATGAACAGCCCGGGCAGCATCACCGCCGCGAAGAGCAACTGGGAGGCGACCCTTTGGCACGAGTATTGCCACGTCATCACGCTCACCGCGACGAAAAACAAGATGCCGCGCTGGCTCAGCGAGGGCATCTCTGTCTACGAGGAAAAACAGCGCCAGGCGAACTGGGGTCAGGAGATGAATCCCGATTACCGGAAGATGATCCTCGAGGAAAACGCCCTCACCCCCGTCGGCGACATGAGCCAGGCCTTCTTCCAAGCGAAGGACTCGATGGCGGTGATGTTCGCCTACTACCAGAGCATGCTCGTCGTCGAACACCTCGTCGAGACTTATGGCCTCGAAAAGCTGCGCGCCATCCTCGCCGATCTCGGCGAAGGGGCCCTCGTGAATGATGCCATCGCCCGCCACACCGTGCCGATGGAGGAATTCGAAACGTCCTTCGCCCTCTTCGCCACGAAGCTGGCCGAGGCCTATGGACCCGGCGTCGACTGGACCAAACCGAAGCCCGAGGAGATGAATCCCCGCGCCCTTCTTTCGATCGCCTCCTACCTGAAGGATCACCCGAACCATTTCGAGGCGCGCCGCCTCCTTACCGAACAGCTTCTCGAAGCAAAAAACTGGGATGCCGCGATCGAGTCGGCCGATGCCTTCATCACCCTGCTCCCCGAGTACACCGGCCAAGGCAACGGCTACACCCTCAAGGCGCTCGCTCTGCGGAGCAAAGAAGACGCGGTCGGCGAGGCCACCGTGCTGGAGCTGCTCGCCGCAAAATCGGCCGAGGCCTTCCAGGCTTACCAGCGCCTCATCGAAGTGAACTTTGAAAAGGGCAACTGGGACGGCGTCATCGCCAACGCCGCGCGCGGACTGGCGATCAATCCCTTCACCGAGCGCATTCACTACTGCAGCGGCTGCGCCCATGAGGCCAAGGCGCAGCCAGCCCTCGCGGTGAGGTCGTTTGAAAATGCCCTGCGCCTCAATCCCGCCAACCCGTCGGAGGTGCGCTTCCGCCTCGCGCGGAACTTGAAAGGCGACGATCCGGCCGCCGCGAAACGCCACCTCCTCGACGCCCTTGCCGATTCGCCGCGATATCGCGAAGCGCATGGGATGCTGATCGAGATTGTCGATGGGAGGCCGACGACTCCTGTAGCCACGCCACCCGCGGCGTCACCAGTGCCCGCACCAGCACCTGTCCCTTCCACGCCCAAAGAGGAGCCGAAAGAGAAGCAGATTCCCCTGCCCGGAGACAAGCCAACGCCCGCCCCACAATGATGGAGCCGCTCCCTTCCCTCGCCGAGATCGAATCGGCCAAGGCGCTCATCCGCCCGCACCTCCGCGAGACTCCGACCTATCACTGGCCTCTGTTGGAGAAGGACCTCGGCGTCGAAGTCTGGGTGAAGCACGAGAATCACACGCCCGTCGGTGCCTTCAAGATCCGTGGCGGGCTCGTCTATCTCGATGAATTGAAACGCTCCGAGCCCGATACCGCGGGGGTCATCGCCGCGACCACCGGTAATCACGGCCAGTCCATCGCCTACGCCGCCCGTGAACAGGGCATGCGCGCCGTCATCGTCGTGCCCCACGGCAACAATCCCGAGAAAAACGCCGCGATGCGTTCGCTCGGAGCCGAACTCGTCGAACACGGCCGCGAATTCCAGGAGTCGCTCGAATACTCCCGCGAACTCGCCGCCCGCGAGGGACTCCACGCCGTGCCTTCCTTCCATCCCTGGCTCGTCCGCGGCGTCGCCACCTACGGGCTCGAGCTCTTCCACTCCATCGCCGATCTCGATGCCGTCTTTGTCCCCATTGGACTCGGCTCGGGCTTTTGTGGGCTCGCCGCGGCACGCGCGGCGCTCGGAATCAAAACTGCCCTCATCGGCGTCGTCTCCGAGCACGCCCCGGCCTATCAATTGTCGTTTCGTCAGGGTGGATTCATCGAGCAGCCCAGCACCACCCGCGTTGCCGAAGGCGTCGCCTGCAAGACGCCGAACCGCGAAGCCCTCGAATCCATCCGGAAACACGCCCACGATATCGTCGCGGTGAACGACGACGAAGCGATCTCCGGCGTCGCCGATCTCCTTCGCTGCACCCACCAGCTCGCCGAAGGGGCTGGCGCGCTCGCTTGGGCCGCCTTGAAAAAACATCGCGAAGCCTGGCAGGGCAAACGCGTCGCCGTGATCCTCTGCGGTGGCAACGCCAGCACCGCCCTGATGCGCGAGGCCGTCGCGCGTCTCTGATCTTTACGATCCCAGCGCTTTTCTCCAGACCTCCGCCTCGCCCGACCACCCGAGCCGCTCCAGCGATTCGGCGATCGACGCCAGTTCCGGCTCGACGATCCCCTCCTCCGCGATCTGCTTTTCATCCGCGGGATCCTTCGGATTCACGGCGCGCGCAATCGCCCAGCCGGCCCAGGCCCGCCATGACCGCACCTCCGGACGGGGACCGCTCATGCGCGTGGCGAGATGTTGGAAATGGCGTCGCGGATTCCCGACAAAATCCTCCTCGCGGCGGTGCTCGAGGATCCACCGCAGCGCCCCATAGGGCGGCGGCCAATTGATCAGACCGGCCTCGTCACCGCGTAAATCGGCGGAGAAGGCGCGGTTCAGCATCAGGATCGCCTGCGCCGGGAGGCCCTTTTGCCAGAGTGCCTGGGCACAGGTGAGGGCCAGTAGATAAAACGCCTCGCCCCTATCCTCGCCCGCCGCGCGGATCGAGACGGCCGAGAGACCGGGATCCGCCACGGGCAGATGCGGACATCGTGGGAGCGACTCCATCTCAGGGACGCTCGAAAAGAAAGGTGCCGAAAGAACCCGGCACATGGAAGTCCGGCTTTTCCGTGCCCGGATGGATCCAGCTGATCCAATCCTGCACGACACCATCAGGACCATGGGAAAACTCGGCCCGGTAGACGCCGGCGATCATCTCATCGCCTGACAAACACCCCAATTCCCGCAGCACCGCGAGCGGAATGGTCCCCTCCACCTCGTAGCCGCCTTCGACGAATTCCCCCGCGAACTTGAGTCCGGGGAAACTCCAGGTCGGGTCGAACTTGCGGTGATAGATCGCCTCGTAGTCATAGACGCCGCCCCGCGGGTCCATCTCCGCGCCGTAGTAGGGCTTGCTGAGATCGCGGGTCGAGGCGAAAAAGAGCTCGACCCGGTCGGACCCAAGCACCGCCTCGCCCGGATCTTCCTGCGGATCAAGGACGAGGTCATCGTCCTCCACCTCGAAACGGAATTTGAAGAAGTCCTCGTTCCAGACCGCACGGAAGATCGTGAGTGGTGCCGGACGATCGAGCCAGGGAAACTGAAAGTCTTCAAGACGCTCCCCGGCAAAGGGATCGAGCGAGGCGGAATGGCGGACGCGGTAGGTTTTCATCGTGCGCAGTTTAGGGAAGGCCGGGCGTCCGGGCAAGGTCGGGGTTGCGGCACCAGAAACGATGAGCCCCACTGCGCAAAAGGGACGAGCGTCGCCGTCACTAGTGTCTTTTTGATTCGGGGTGGATCTCAGGATGCCCACCACCGCCTCACTCCGCCTCCCGGCAGGTAAGCGACTTTCCTGAAACACCCGGCCCACTTTCCGGAGTTTTGAATCGGGGATCACCGTGCTCGCGTTCCTGCAGCGAACGCCCGAGCGCCATGACGTCAAAGCCAAATGTCTCCGCGATCTCCTGCTTGTGGCGGCGAACCTCGGAAATGACCGGGTCGACCACGGTCTCGGGAGTATCAATTGTCTTCATCGTTATTCTGGAGCAATTCTTCCGGACTGCACATCACTGGAAGTTCAAAACCTGCGGCCGCGATCGCCCGGCGAAGGCGCTCGCGGATAAAAGGGTTCGCGATGTGCTTGAAGTTCCACGTGACAAGGTAGTCCATCCGGTGGACCGATGCCACGGCAATGTGAATTGCGTCCGATGCCGCCTTGGCCGGCACGATCCCCGATTCCACCAGTCGGGAAGCCAATTGCAGCCCCTCATCCGGCAGGGGCAAGAGCGGAAGGCCGCGAATCAGGTCGAGGCGGTCGGCGGCCATCCGCGGATCACCCTTTCCTGCTTCGTCGAGCGTTTCGAGTGACGTGAAGAGCTGAAAGCCGGACCACCCTGAATCCCACCAACGCCGTGTCATCGCCTGTTTGGCGGCTTGCAGCAGGCTGTCCGATGTCCTGGCGACGTAGTAACTCGGGACGGTCGTTTCGATGTAAGCTGTCTCCATTCGGTGGGCTTTCGATTTCGAGGCGAAAGTTCTTCGTCTACATAAACGCCAGTCGTGAGATCGGACGGAACAATGAGTCGATTATCGCCGGAGATCTCCTGTCCTGACAAGGAATTTCCCCACCGTAGGGCCTCGATCAGACCCTTCCCACTCGAGTGCGGCCCGCCCCAGAAAATCCCCCTCGCCGATCTCGCTCAAAAACACCCCGCCACCTGCTCCAAGCTGGTGATCACGGCATCCACACTTTCCCACGCCTCCTCCTCCGTGACTTCGCCAAGGCGCAGACTCCGAACATCCCCCGCAAACAACCCGGTCCGGAAACCGGCGGCGCGGGCGGGGAGAACGTCCTTTTTCCAGTCGTTGCCGAGATAGAAGATTTCGCTCGCAGCGATTCCGTGGACGGCGGCCTTTTCCCGGAGTGCCTCAAAGAGTCGCGAGGAAGGTTTACCCTCGCCCTCTTCGAACGAAAACAACCGCAGATCCTGATGAAAACCCAAGTCATCGAGACCAGCGCCGAAGACCCCCTCCATCACCGGCAGGGTGTAGAACTGCGCGTTGGAAATGATCCCGATCACCAATCCCCGCGCGCGCAGCTCACCGAGCAACTCGATCGCCCCCGGCATCGGCCAGACGGGATGGACGCGGCACTCGTGTTCCAGGATGATCCGCTCCAGTTCCTCCCGCATCGGCACGGGAAACCCACCCTCGGCGAGTGCCTCGGCCCAGACTTCGCGGATCTCGACCTCGGGAAAGGCCACACCCGCGGCACGACGACGTTCGTGATGCAGGACGATCGTCTTCCCTAGCAAATCCCCCATTCCCGGCAGCCCTTCGGGGTCGGGCTCGGGACCGGAACGTTCCCCGCCGGCATCGGAAATGAGAAGCGTCCCGTAGAGATCAAACACCACCGCACGGATCCCCTCGAGTCGCGACAGTTTCGGAGCCATTCCCGCGGGTGCGACCGCGAGGGCTGTCATCGTCGCGCGGACCAGTTCGACGAGATCGCTCATCCGTTGCGGAGCAGGTTGAGCCTCGCCGGATTGAGGAACTGGGCGAGCACCTTGCGCGTCGCGAGGTGGCCCACCTTGCCGACAGGACCGAGAAGGACACGACCGTAGACTTCCTCGAGCCTCGCTTCGTAGTTTTCGAGACTGTAGACCCGGCGGATGAGCTCGCGGCGTTCGGCGATCTCGCGGGCCGGGTAAAGCGCGAGAGGCGGAATCGTGATCTTGTCGAGCAAGGCGGGATCGTCTTTCAGCTTCCGAAGAATGCGCACCTGGAAGGGCTCGCTCAAGACCCCGAAATCAATGCGGCCCTTCGAAATCCAGGCCTTGAGCGTCTGCTTCACCGCGTTGCGCGGGAGTGGGCTGTCGTAGGCGAGGTAGCTGCGGCGCAGCATCGACTCGACCGCGTCGGCGAGCTCCTTTTCCTCGAGCCACTCGACGGGCACGTCGATGCGGCGGTAGAGATTGCCCATGTGGATGCCGTTCGCCTCAAAATCGCGTGTGATCTCGGGCAGGTCGCGCCCGATCACCGGCTTCCCGGCGATCCAGGGCTCGAGGAAGGCCAGCCCGAACCCCTCGGCGATGCTGGTGGTGACGATGAAGTCCGACCACCCTAACAAATCCAGAAAAGGATACTTCCCGTCGTCGGCGAGACCGAGGGTGACGGGCAGCCCGAGTTCGTCGGCAAGACGGCCCCATTCGTCGTGAGTCTCCAGCCATTCGGGATTCTCGGGCCGCATGCTCGTGGCGAAATCGACGTGGTCCCCGTAGATGAGCGCGAGGAGGAGGATCTCGCCGATGTTTTTCCGCCGGATGCCGCGGGTTGGATAAAAGGCGAAGAGCTTTCCTTTCGAGAAGGGCCGCTCCTCCGGCGTCGACCGCACCGCGAGATCGGGGATGGCATTCGGAATGACGTGCAGGTTCGACGCGGCGATGCCGGCGGCGCGGAGGAAGTCGTGGTCGCGCCGGTTGATCGTCGCGTAATGGATCTGCTTGGCGATGGGATAGAGCGTCTCCTCGAAGTTCGCCTGCGAATCGAAGAAGGAACGCTGTGTCGTGTAGTTGCTCGGACGCCCGTCCTCGGAGAAGTCGTGGATCTGCAGCACGACGCGCTCGCCCTGCGCGGCGAGCTCGCGGATCACGCTGGGGAGAAGGACGTTCTTCGCGAGGGTTGGATTGTGAAAATGCCAGAGATCAGGCGATCGCCCCAAGCCGGCGATGGCTTCCTTCTTTAACTCTTCGGCGAGGCTCTCGGCGACGACGGTGCTGCCGCTGCGTCGGTAATTGAGCGCCGGGATCACCCGCACGCCCTCCTGCCTCGAACCCGGCAAGGCCGGCTCGCCCGAGAGGATGACGACCTCGTCGCCTTTCGCCACGAGGACATCCCGGGCGGACTCGATCACCCGCGTGACCCCTCCCCTCCGCAGATGGTAGTGCACCATCGCGATCTTCTTCTTTTCCCTATCGGCCATGGCGTTCGCGATACTCGGGCAAAGTAATCATGGGCGGTCTTTCTTCCTCGAAAATCTCGCGGGTGACCTGTTCGTAACGCTGACCCTCGGCCTGGAATTGGCGGAAGAGTCCGTGAAACTCGGGCAACTCTTTCACCATGCCGTAGTCACGGAGCCGTTTCATGAAACCCTGGAGAATCCCGAAGGCCATCTTGCCGAGATCGCTCGTCGGCTGATTCCGGTGGATCCGGTTGTCGAGATCGGTCTGGGCGAAGGCATCGAGACCGCTGCTCTGGTAAAGATCGACGAGGTGCGCGGTCTCGACGCCGTAGCCGATCGGAAAGGGTAGTCGCTCGAGCACCTCGCGGCGCACCGCGTATTCGCCCGAGAGCGGCTGGATCAGGGCAGTGAGTTCGGGGAAGAACATCGAGAAGAGCGGCCGCACGAGGATCTCGGTGACCCGACCGCCACCCGAGGGGCGCATGTCGTCGGACACGGCGAGAGGCCGGTCGTAGAACGCTTTCACATACTGAATCTCGGGCCGGTAGATGAGCGGGGCGACGAGGGCACTGGCGAATTTCGCGTGGATGTTCTTGATGTCGGCATCGACGTAACAAATGATGTCGCCGCGGAGTTGGTGGATCGCCTTCCAGAGATTCTCGCCCTTGCCCGACTTCGATCCATACTGCGGGAGGATCTCGGAGGAAAGGTAGGTGTCGGCCCCGAAGCTCGCCGCGATCTCGAGGGTGCGGTCGCTCGAACCCGAGTCGATCACGGCGATCTCGTCGATGAGGGGATAACGGTCCATCAGCTCGCTCTTGAAGACGATGATCTCTTTCCCGATCGTCTTCTCCTCGTTGAGCGTGGGGATGCAGAGGCTGATGGTGAGGCCCGCCTCGCGCTTCGCCCGCACGAGCTCCTGCATGTCCCAGAACTCGCTGTGGTGGAAGGTGTTTGTCTCCAGCCAGCGGGAGATGCGTTGATCGAGATCGGGCATGGGGGTGTTTGTCAGGAAAGTTTCCCCTCGTCCATGAACTGGAGCACCGAGACGATCTGGGCGAGACCATCGAAGATGGGCTCGAGCGAGATGGCCTCGGACGGGGAATGGCGATTCTCTCCCTTCGTGAGGCCCAGCGTCAATGACGGAATGCCGCGGTCGAGGAGGAGGGCGAGCTCGGAAACGCTCGGCGCGACGTGCGACTCGATCCCAAGGAGGGCGAGGGTCCCGCGCGCGTGGCGCACGAGGGGATGATTGGTGCCGAGATCTCCGGGGCTGCGGTGCGCGATCATCTCGAGCGAGGCGGTGAGTCCGTCGCGCCCGGAGGCGGTGGCAACGGTCCTGGCGATCTCATCGCCGATGCGCGCGACGTGATCCGCCTCGTGGCTGCGAATCTCGAACCGCACCATCCCGCTCCGCGGCGGCACACTGTAGCCCGATCCGGCCTCGATCGAGCCGACGAGGATGCGGCTCGTGGGCGACTCGCGCTCATGGATATGACGCAGGGCCACGACGAGTTCCGCGAGGATCGTAGCCACGCCGCAGCCGGTTTCATCGGGATTCTCGACCTCGCCCGATCCGGCCCTGACGAGGATCTCGCCACGGGCCATGCCGAGACTGGAATAGCTGAGGCGGCCGAGTTCGATCCCTTCGAGACAAAGGGCGGCATCGATGGGGTGGGAAACGTTCCCGAGGAAAAACCGCATCCCGGCAAGGTCGCCGCGTCCGAAGCTGCGGGTCGTGCCGAGGAGGAGGAGATTCGAGGCGAGGTCGATCTCCAGTTCCTCCAAGATGAGCGGCAGGGTCGCGAGCACGGCGACTCCGAGGCTGTTGTCGGCGAGACCGCGACCGCTCATGATTCCGGCTCCGACCGAGACGGTGTGATCATCGGTCTCCGACCAGATCTTGTCGATGTGCGCGGAAACGAGGAGGGTTCGCTCGCCGACCCGACCGGGTAACATGCCCGCGATGTTCCCCGCGTGATCGAGCGAAACATTCGCCAGACCGCATTCGGTGAAGCGGTCGCTCAGGAAGCGGGTGAGGCGCCGTTCGCCGCCTGTCGGCGAGGGGATCTCGCCGGCCATGACGACATTCGCGAAGAGAATCTCGCGCAGTCGGCGGAGCTTCTCCCGGTAGGTCAGGGCGGCCCCATCGGGCCGTGTTTTGGCGGTGCCTTTGCGCATGAAAACGGTCTCCGGAACCTAGGAGCCAGATCCCGGATCAACAAGCGGCAAACCGTGAATTCGCCGCCCCGTGTGTATACAAAACGGAACCTTTTTCGACTTTGACAAACGACCAAAAGCAATTAGTTCGCGACGAGATCGTAGCCCCGCCACTCGCGCACCGTGACCTCGGCGAACTCGCCCACGGGCAAGTCGGTCGGCACGAACACGGTGCCATCAACCTCGGGAGCATCCATCTCTCCACGGGCCTGGCCGGGAACATCGACGAGGACGCGCAGCTTTTTGCCGAGCTGCTCGCGATTGCGGTCTTCGGCGAGTTTTTCGAGACGACGCATCGCCTCGTTCCATCGCTTCTTCCGGGTCATATGATGAATCTGGCTGTCAAGCTTGGCGGCCCGGGTGCCTTCTTCGCGCGAGTAGTTGAAAACGCTGGCGCGCTCGAAACGGGTCGTCTCGAGGAACTCGACGAGTTCGGCAAAATCCTCGTCGGTCTCGCCGGGAAATCCGACGATGAAGGTGGTGCGCAGGGCCAAGCCGGGGATGCCCTCGCGCATTCTCCGCACGAGATCGCGGATGTAGGCGCCGTCGGTCTCGCGTTTCATCATGCCGAGCATGCGGTCGGAGATGTGCTGCAGCGGCATGTCGACGTAGCGGGCGACTTTGGGACATTCCGCGATGGTCTGGATGAGCTCGTCACTCCAGTGGGCCGGGTGGGTGTAAAGAAGCCGGATCCAGAAATCACCCTCGATCGCATTGAGCGCGCGGAGGAGGCTCGCGAGGGAATCGCCGCGCGAGGAATCGACGCCGCTGCGGGGATTGGGACGCTGGCCTTCCCAACGGTCCATCCCGAAGTAGGTGGTGTCTTGCGAGATGAGATTGATCTCCTTCACGCCCGACTTCACGAGGGCCTCGGCCTCTTTGACGACGGACTCGAGGGTGCGCGAGCGGTGTTTGCCGCGGATTTTGGGAATGATGCAGAAGGAACAGGGGTGATTGCAGCCCTCCGCGATCTTGATGTAGGCGCTGTGTTTCGGCGTGAGTCGGAAACGCGGGGTGTCGTAGTCGGGAATGTATTGGGGCGAGGCAGTGACGAAATTCTCCGAATGGGGATCCTCGTCCTTGCCGACGAGATCACGGATCACGGGAGCGACCTGGGTGATCTGGTCGAGTCCGATGAAGGCGTCGACCTCGGGCATGAGTCCAGGCAGCTCCTTCGAGAAACGCTGCGAGAGACAACCGGCAACGATGATCTTCTGACGGGGACGCGAGACTTCGCGGTCGTCGACGGCCTCGTGGATGGCGTTGATGCTCTCCATTTTCGCCTGATCGATGAAGGAACAGGTGTTGATGATGAGCACATCAGCGAGCTCGGGTTCGGGCGTCATGACCATGCCCGCCTCCTGGAGGTGGCCGATCATGATCTCGGAATCAATGAGGTTTTTCGCGCAACCAAGCGAAACCAGACCGACCGTGGTTTTTCCGTCAACGGGCATGGGAAGAAGAGATGAAAGTTGGACAAACCCGGGAACGCCGGGCCGGAAAGGTGCGCCATTTTACGCCCTTCGGCAAGCGCGGCCTCATTCGCCGTCACCGGTCGCCCCGGACGCGCGGAACAACTCATCAAAGAGCGGCACGAGAAGCATCGACCCGTAGGGGGAAAGGTGGTCGCGGTCCATGTAAAGGGCTTTGCCCTCACGAACCATGGGCATGGTGCCCGACCCGTCTCCGAGGAATGGCAAGGGGTCGAGCAGGGAGGCCCCGGTCCCGGCGACCGCTTGATCGAGGATTTCGTTCTCCCTCCGATCCCGCTCGCGATGGATCGCGACAGACCAAGCGAGGGCGTCGGGCGTTTCTCCCCGGATCGCGATGCGGGCGAGGGCCTCGGGCACGCGATGGGGCTGCTGCGGCACCGACCGCATCACAAAGACTCGGCAACCGAGAGACCGCAAGGTCTCGAGCGTATCCGGAAAATGACGGAGAAAGACCTCGATCGACTCCGCAGGTTCGTCGGACCGCACTCGGTCGTCGCGGAGGATGCGGTCGAGTTCGCCACCGCTGCGGCCGGTGAGATACATCGGCCACTTTGCGACGAGGATCACCTCGCGGAATCGTTCCTGTCTAACAAGATCGATGACCCGCCCGGCATGGATCAGCTGATCCGGCCCCCTGCCCGCAGGGTAAGCTCCGACCACGGGAGCGACTCCAGCCATCGACGCGACGGTGACTTTCACCCGATGCGTCTTGCCGAGTTCGTCGAACAATCGCGTCAGGGCGAGCGCGTGACTGTCACCCCAGACGAGCATCCCGGGGCCGGTCGCAGAAAGATCCCCGAGCCGGGGAGGACCACCTTTCTCATCCCACTGCTCGATCGTTGCGACCTTGGGACGGAGAATCTCGTCGATCCCGAAGCGCCCCAGATCGGGAAAGCGACCCGGCAAGCCTCCGCTTCGCGTGAAGATCAGACCGGCCGTCACGACCCCGATGACGACGATCCCTGTGGCGAGGAGGAGAGACCGCGAAGTGGTGAGTCGTCGCCGATCCCGCACCGGCTTTTCGATCCACCGGTAGGTCAGCCACGCCAAGAGAAAGGAGAGCGCGACCGCTGCGAAGGTGGCCCAAGGCGGCGCATCGTCGATGCAACCGTAGGCGAGGAAGGCGAGACAGGGCCAGTGCCAGAGATAGAGCGGGTATGAGATACGGCCGATCGCGACAGCTATTGGCGCCGCGAGCCATCGCCCGGTTCGGGTCAAGCCGTGCGCGTTGGCGAGGATCACCAGTGCGGTGCCGAGGCAGGGCGCCAGCGCGGCGGACCCGGGAAAGGGCGTGTCGGGACCAAAACACCCCAGCGCCACCCCGATCAGCACGAGACCGGCCGCGCCGAGGAGTTCGCGCGTTTTCGGACCGAACCGCGCCGCCAGGCCTGGTGCGAGGGCGAGGAGGACGCCGAAATTCAGCTCCCAGATTCTCGCCGGGAGCAGGTAGAAAGCGAACTCCGGTTCACGGCTCGTGGTATAAAGACAGAGCGCGAAGGACGACAATCCTAACACAGCCACGACACCCGTTGCGAGCCGCTTTCCTCTGGCGAGGAGCGGGGGCAGGATCAAAGGAAAGAAGAGATAGAACTGCTCCTCCACCGCGAGCGACCAGGTATGGAGAAGCGGCTGCCACTCGGACTCGGGCTCAAAGTAGCCGCTCCGCTCCCAGAAATGGAAATTCGCCGTGAAGGTCGGCTGCGAGAGGAGGGATTCCCCGAAGTCTTCGAGGTGATCGGGAATGAGCAAGGCCAGGGCGACGACCGTGGTCACTACGATCATCGCGAACCACGCCGGAAAGAGACGGCGGAGGCGGCGCTCCCAGAAAGCGAGGAGGCGGAAGCTCCCCAATTCCCGCTCCCGGATCGCGATCGAGGCGATGAGGTAGCCCGAGATCACGAAAAAGACATCGACGCCGACGTATCCCCCCGGGATGAGTCCTCCGGCATGGTAGAGAATCACCGAAAGCACCGCGATCGCCCTGAGACCGTCGATCTCGGGGCGATAGGCGAAGCGGGTTCCCGGCGCGTGCGATTCCATGTCGGTCGCGTGCCGGAGAGCACCACTCGATCAACCATCAAAACGCTCCACGAGGAGCGAGGCATTGTGGCCGCCGAATCCGAAGGAGTTCGTAAGGGCGCGCCGAACCTTCACCTCGCGTGCGGTATGCGGCACGTAGTCGAGATCGCACTGCGGATCGGGATTTTCGAGGTTGATCGTCGGGGGAACGATGCCCTCGTTGATCGCCTTCACGCAGGCCGCGAGTTCCACGCCTCCGGCGGCGCCGAGAAGGTGGCCGGTCATCGATTTGGTCGAGCTGACGAGGAGACCCTTTTTCGCGTAGTCGCCGAAGACGCGCTTGATCGCCTTCGTTTCGCAGACATCGCCGAGTCCGGTCGAGGTGCCGTGGGCATTGACGTAGTCGACTTCCTCGGGATTGAGTTTGGAATGTTTGAGGGCCATCTCCATGCAGCGACGGGCTCCGTCGCCCTCCGGATGTGGCGAGGTGAGGTGGTAGGCATCGGCCGAGACGCCATAGCCGGTCAGTTCTGCGTAGATGCGGGCACCGCGGGCCTTGGCGTGCTCAAGTTCCTCGATCACGACGACACCGGCCCCTTCGCCCATGACAAAACCATCACGATCGACATCAAAGGGACGCGAGGCGCGCTCCGGCTCGTCGTTGCGCGTTGAAAGGGCCTTCATGTTGCCGAATCCGGCGAGGCCCATCGGACAGATCGTCGACTCGGCGCCACCCGCGATGAAGGCGTCGGCGTCGCCGAATTTGATCATGCGCCAAGCTTCCCCGATGTTGTGATTCGAGGTCGCGCAGGCGGTAACGATGCACATGTTCGGACCACGGAGGTTGAATTCCATCGAGACCATCCCGCTCGAGATGTTCGCGATCATCATCGGGATGGTGAACGGAGAAACGCGCGAGGGGGATTTCTCGAGCAGGTTGCGATGCTGGGTCTCCAGCGTGATGAGTCCTCCGATGCCGCTGCCGACCATGCAGCCGAAGCGGTCGAGATTCACCTTATCAAGATCGACCCCAGAATCCCGCATCGCCATGACGGAAGCGGCCATGCCGAGCTGGGCGAAAGGGTCGGCGCGGCGCGCGTCCTTCGGGTTCGAGAAAAAGGGAGCGGAATCAAACCCGCGGATGACCCCCGCGATCTTGCAATCGTAGCCGGCGAGAAGGGGATCGTCGATGCGCGAAACCCCGCTCTTTCCGGAGATAAGGCTGCTCCAAGAGCTCTCCAGATCGTGTCCAATCGGGGAGACGACTCCCATTCCGGTGATGACGACGCGTCGTTCCATTTTTCTAGTATTTGCGAAGGGGTGACGGCTAAACTCAGCGTGCTTCAAAGTCAATGCAAGACGATTTCTCCCCGTCCGAAAGAGGCCCGGGACGCATGAAAGCGGCGTCCGCGCGCGTCAAATCTCGATGATGCGTTCACGCTCGTTCATCGCGCCACAACGCGGGCACTCGGCGAGATCGTGGCTCGAGGGATCCTCGAAAACGTGGTCGCAGATCCCGCAGATCACGAAATGTTTCCGACGCCGATTTTCCCGGCCTTTCCGGAAAACCTCCGCCGCGAGCCAAGCGAAGAAGAGGGCACAGAGAATCCCCACGAGGTAAACCGCGATCATTCCATCGAGGGTGACAGGAAACATGAGGAGAAAAGGCGAAGGTGGGGTGGACGACCTTATCGAGATCTTGCACCGCAACCACGATGCGGTCAACCGCCGCCGAGCTCGATCCAGCCCTTGGCGAGCGCGGCCGCAGGAAGAAACCGGAGCGTCGACTCGACGACCGTGGCGAGTTCACGCTTCTCGGAATCCTCCAGAGCCGCCTCGACACGGTCGACTTTCACTCGACCATCCGCTGCGATCTCGAGCATCATCCGCGCGGCGGGCAGTTCTTCGGCGAGAGCGAGGTAGTCGTGCAAGATCGACCACGGGGCGAGCGGTCGGGAGGCGAGGGAGGGATCGAGCTTCACCTGCACGACCATCATCCCCTGCCCCGTTCCTAAAAAGGGAACAGGCTCGGGCACCCCCGGACCGGAACCCATCGAAGCGGGCGTAAGCAACGCCAATTCCGTCTTCTGGAACGCCGGGGCGAAACGGACGCGGCGCGACTCGAGCCTCACCCGCTCCTCCGCCTGCGTCGAGGGCGGCATCAGGAAAATCGTGCGGTCGGCGAGACGCTGCAACACGGTGCGGGCCGCCGGATCGTCGGACTTCATCACCGTGATCCCATCCGGCTCAGGCTCCAAGCGCACAGGCGAGGGGTAGACCACCTTGAAGAGATAAAATCCCGATCCGTGGATCAGCAAGGAGAAGAGAAGAAAGGCGGTCAGGTGCAACCAGATCCGCTTTTCCCGGGTCCAATGAAAGACCTTGCCGCGCTCATCGGGCTCCTCTTCCACCACCGCTCTGCCGAAGATGCGCATCAGACTTCGTTCCGGTCACTCGACCTCCATTTTTGTCGCAAAGGACACTTCGAATCCCGCGTCAAGAACGAGCCTCGCGATCCCCATGACGCTACCGTAGGAAACGGCCTCGTCGCCGAGGATGACGACCTGGTTCGATCGCCTCAAGGCCTGGTCGAGACGACCCTTGAGCGACTTGAGGTTGACCCGCTCGTCGTTGAAATAAAACTCTCCCATCTCGTTCGGAATCAGGGTGATGATGTGAGCGTCTTCGGCCGAGGGGAGCGCGGAGGAAGAGGTCGGCAGCTTCACCTCGACGCCCGACTTCAGAACGAGGTTCGATCCGAAAAGAAAAAAGATGATCAACAAAAGGATCACATCCATTAAGGGAGCCGTGTAGAGCATCCCGGCCCGGTCGGTGAGCGTCGATTCCAGTTTCACGGCACAGTGGGAGGAGGTGGAAAGGTAGCGGAAGCAGCTCCCGCGGACTCACGCCTTCATCGCCGTATTGCCCACGTCCCCTTCGTCTTGATCGGGACGGATCGCGATGATGTCAGACGGCTGCGACCTGAGATCGCAGATCGTGTTCACGATTTCGATCCCGGCGCTCTCCATGTCGTGCATCAAGCTCTTGGCGTGGGCGCGGAGGTGGGAGTAAAAGACGAAGGCCGGGATCGCGACCATCAGTCCACCTGCCGTCGTGATGAGGGCCTCGTAAACGCCCTGCGAGATTTCCGCGACCGTCGCGAAGCCACCCACCGCATTGATTTGCACAAAGGTGTCGACGAGCCCGAGGACCGTTCCGAGAAGACCGATGAGCGGCGCGATGTAGGCGACGGTGAGAAGCACCGCGAGGTGTTTTTCGAGTTTCGGCACTTCGAGTTGACCGCTCTCTTGGACGATTTCCTTCAACTCCGTCCGGGGCGAAGCATAACGGCGGATCGCAGAATGGATGACCCGAGCGGCCGGCCCCGGCGTCGCCGCGCATTCAGAAAGAGCCTCGGCGTAGGCCTTGTTTTTGATGAGGTTGCGCAGACCGAAGAGAAGATCTCCCACGTCGATGCGCGCGCGGTGGAAGTAGAAAAGACGCTCCAGGAAAATGGCGATGGCGATGACGGAGCAGCCGAGGAGGAGCCACATCAGAGGGCCGCCTTTGGTGATCAAATCCATGGTGAAAGAAAAAGTCCGCTGGCCGAGTCAGGACAACTGCGGGAAGAGATCCTTACCACAAAAACGCACGCCAGCCAAGCGCTTAACGCTCCACCAAGAATGGGGTGACGGCTTGGCTCCATTGATATATTATTTTCATAATTTCGATAACTACCTTTCCTCGAACCTTCTCAACCGCCTCCCGAGCCTTGCGGTGTCGAGTCGTTCAAGTTATCCCAAATCGGCCCTTGCCTCGACGGGCCGGAATCGCATAAGTTTCGTCCGTCCCGTCCAAGCGGACGAACTGATGTCGGGCCAAGCTTAGGGTCCGTATCCAAACTCTTTTTCCAACCCATGACCACGCCCATCGCAAAACCCCGCGTCGCCATCATCGGCCTCGGCTTCGGTGCCGAATTCATCCCCATCTACCAGCGCCATCCCAATGCCGAGATGGCCGCGATCTGCCAGCGCAATCCCGAATCGCTCAAGGAGATCGGCGACAAGTTCGGCATCGAGAAGCGCTATCAGGACTACGCCGACGTCCTCGCCGATCCTGACATTGACGCCGTCCACATCAACACTCCGATCCCGAACCACGCCGAGCACACCCTTGCGGCCCTTCGCGCTGGCAAGCATGTCGCCTGCACCGTGCCGATGGCGACCTCCGTCGAGGATTGCAAGGCCATCGTCGATCTCTGCCGCGAAACCGGACTTCACTACATGATGATGGAGACCGTCGTCTACGCCCGCGAGTTCCTTTTCATGAAGGAGCTCCACGACAAAGGCGAACTCGGCAAACTCCAGTTCCTCAAGGCGAGCCACCAGCAGGACATGGACGGCTGGCCGGGCTACTGGCCGGGCCTGCCCCCGATGCACTACGCGACCCACTGCGTCGGACCCGTCCTCGGGCTCGCCCGCAACGAGGCCGAATACGTGAGCTGTTTCCCCAGCGGCACGATCCGCGAAGAGATGCACTCGTGCTACGGCTCGCCCTTCGCCGTCGAGACGACCCACATCAAGTTCCACCAGAGCGATCTCAGCGCCCAGGTCTATCGCTCGCTTTTCGACGTCGCCCGCCAGTATCGCGAGAGCTTCGAAGTTTACGGATCGAAGAAGGCCGTCGAGTGGCCCCTCATCGAGCACGAGCCACTCGTCGTTCACACCGCGAAGAAACCCGAGCCCGAGATCCCCGAGCACGTCACCTGCCCCGATTACGGTCATCTTTTGCCCGCTGAAATCGCTCCCTTCACCCAGGGCGGCGTCTACGGCGGCGACGGCGGCGAAGAGCACCTCAGCTTCACCCAGGGCGCCGGTCATGGCGGGTCCCACCCGCACCTCGTGCACCAGTTCGTGGAATTGCTCCGTGGAAGCGGGGAAGGTTATCCGAACGCGGTCCAGTCGGCCAACATCACCCTCTGCGGGATTCTGGCGCACGAGAGTGCGCTGAAGGGCGGCGAGCTGATGAGGTTGCCGAAGTGGAGTTTGACGGCGGGGTGAGGAGCGCCGTCTAAAGCTCTGATTCGTGAAGATTTGCGGACATTTGCGTCCATTCGCATTGAAATCATTTCAAAGCGCGAATGACCGCGGACGAAATGCGGACTGCCATTCACTCCTGAAGGCCCGCTTCGACTCCTCGTCCTCCCTCACGCCTTCAAGGCCGAGGCCGGCTGGATGTGGCGGGTCAACTCGGCGACGCGTCCCCGCAGGGCACGGAAATCGCATTCGACCTGAAGCCCGTGCCAGAAATCCTCGGACTGCCCGAAAAACGCCCCGAAGCGGATCGACATCTGCGGCGTGATGGAGCGCTTGCCATGCACGATCTCGTTGATCGCCCGCGGAGGCACCCCGATGGCGCGGGCCATCGCGTTCTGCGAGATGTCCATGGGCTCGAGGTAGTCCTCGAGCAGGATTTCGCCGGGAGTGATCGGGGGATTCATGAGTGTAACTTATGACGTTATAGGAGTGCGGCCAATGGTAATCCACGATGCGGACGTCTGCGGGTCCAAACTAGAAGTCATCGCGACGAATGCCCTCGGTCAGGGGCTTGCGCCGATGTGCGAGCAGTTACTCTTGCGTGGTCGGCCGCAGGTCGGCTTCTCCGACTTATCAGACAGGTCAGACCTGTCGGACGCCTCTGCAATCCGGATAACCACTGCACCCCCAGAAGGCCTCGCCGGCCTGTTTCCCCTGCTTCGCGGTGCGCTTCCGCATCGGCTTGCCGCAGTCGGGGCAGGCTGGTGAATCGGCCGCGTCTCGCGCGGTCCTTCGGGTGTTGTAGAGATTCTCGGTGAAGCCGCCCTTTTCGGTGAACTCGCGGGCCTGGCCGCGCAGTTGCTGGCGAAGGAGGTAGGCCGCCTGATGCACCGCACATAGCATCGCGTTCGCGGCCAGTTCGGGCGCGGCTTTGCCGACAAATTCCGCGAGGCCGGCCAATCCGCTCAGGCGCACCGCCCCTGACTTTGCCGCAGGCAGATCCTCGATGAAATCCTGCTGCAAGCGCTCGCGCATCGCCCGGCATTCGCGCGAATCCTTGTGCCAGAGGCGCAGGCCGTTCTGTCGGAGAAAGCTTTCGTAATCGAGCAGCAGTTCGTCGTTGAGGCTGGCCCGCGCCACATTCGTCAGCTTCATCTCGGACTTCCGCGAAGTGGCCGCCGCCCCGCTGCCTTCGCTGATGTTGCGAACCCCGCTGCGGGCCGCCTGCACCATTTGATCGTGCGTGCGATCGGATCTCGGAATGAATCGCCGACAAAAGACGACCGTGGCATCGTAGACCACCTCCGCCACTTTGTAGCTCCGCAGATGCCGGTAGCCGCCGTGGGGGAGGAGGGGGCTGTCGTCGTCAGGATGCATGTTCAAATGATTGCA
This sequence comes from Akkermansiaceae bacterium UBA5020, assembly GCA_002396885.1. Classification (GTDB taxonomy): domain Bacteria; phylum Verrucomicrobiota; class Verrucomicrobiia; order Verrucomicrobiales; family DEV007; genus Arctic95D-9. The sequence goes on along the minus strand of DGXY01000127.1, from coordinate 17,522 downwards.
TTTTTGGAAAAGCTGTCCACAAAAAAATCGGTCCTGTCTGACAGGTCTGACAACAAAGAGCCTCCTGACCCGATCTCCCCCGAGCCAGCGTGATGCCGCCACCTGCGCGCTTGTCCCGCGCGACCGAATCCGCATAAGGTACGACCGAGCCGTCCTAGAGATCCTTCCCAGAAGGTGGACGTTTCTTTGAAATCCCTGATCTGATGAAATTCGCGCGTCGATTCTTCCACGAGGCCCTAATCCTCCTTACTCCGCTGACCGCCCTCTCCGGGGAAGCCTGGGAGTCAAAAACTCTCCTCACGCACTTCCACGCCGAAGGTGCCGCCGTCGGCGATCTCAACGGCGATGGCAAAGCCGATCTCGCCTACGGCCCCTTCTGGTTCGCGGGTCCCGACTTCGCCGAGGCGAAGCGTTTTACCACGGGCGAGCCCTTCATCGGGGAGAAGGGCTACTCGGACAATTTCTTCGCCTACATCCACGACGTGAACGAAGACGGAAAGAACGACCTCCTCGTCTACGGCTTTCCGGGGAAAGAGGCGCGTCTTTACCTGAATCCTGGCGATCCGGCGTCTTCGACGGATTGGAAGATGCATCTCGTCGCCGACCAAGTCGCGAACGAATCGCCGCACTTTATCGACCTGATCCCGGGTGGACTCCCGGAAATCGTCGGAGCCCGCGAAAAAGCCTACGGCTACTACGAGGCTGGCGAAGATGCGACGAAACCCTGGACCTGGCATGCCATTTCCGAAACCGGTGAAGCGGCAACGCCCTTTGGTCATGGTCTCGGCGTCGGCGATCTCAATGGTGACGGGCGCGCCGATGTCATCGAAAAGGCTTTCTGGTACGAGCAGCCCGCCGATCCGGCGAAGGGACCCTGGCAAAAACACAAATGGGCCCACCTGCCCTACGGCGGAGGGGGAGCTCAGATCCTCGTGCACGACCTCGACGGCGACGGCGACATGGATCTCGTCAGTTCCTACAACGCCCACGGCTACGGGCTCGGCTGGTTTGAGCAGTATGAGCCGGGCAAGTTCGAGAAGCACGACCTCATGGGCGAAAGCTCGACCCAAAATCCCTTCGGTCTCGCTTTCTCGCAGTTGCACGCCCTCGCTCTCGCCGACATGGACGGCGACGGACGCATGGACTTCGTCACGGGGAAGCGCCATCTCGCCCACCAGGGGAAGGATCCAGGCGCGCTCGCCGAACCGGTCCTCTATTGGTTCCGCAACACCCTCGACGCGGAGAAGAAGATCGAATTCGTCCCGCACTTCATCCACCACGACTCGGGCGTCGGGGTCGAACTGAAGGTCGCCGATCTCAACGGTGATTCACGTCCTGATGTCGTGAGCAGCAGCAAGAAGGGGCTCACCGTGCACATTCAGAAAGAGGCGACCGACCTGTCCGCGACCGCGCTGGAGCGTTGGAAAGTCCCCGGTGGCCGCCCGCAGGACGGCTACGGCAGCGGACTCTCGGCCAAAGACGCCCTCGCCCGCATGGAGGTGCCCGAAGGATTCTCGGTCGACCTCATCGCCGCCGAACCACAGATCACCCAACCCATCGCGATGAACTTCGACGCCCGCGGCCGCCTCTGGGTGATCGAGGGTCACACCTATCCGGTGCGCGATCCCGGGAACTACAACGAGGGCAAGGACCGCATCCTCATCTTCGAGGACGGAGACGGAGACGGCACTTTCGAGACGCGCAAGGTCTTCGCAGAGAAGCTCAACCTCGCCAGCGGCATCGCGATCGGCTTCGGCGGCGTCTACGTGGGCGCGGCGCCCTACTTCCTCTTTTACCCTGACAAAGACCAAAACGACCTCCCCGACGGCGAGCCCGAGATCCTCCTCGACGGCTGGGGTTACGAGGACACCCACGAGACCCTCAACGCCTTCACCTGGGGTCCCGATGGCTGGCTCTACGGCTGCCACGGCGTCTTCACCCATTCCAAAGTCGGCAAGCCTGGCACACCGGAAGAGCAACGCGAGAAGATCAACGCGGGCGTCTGGCGTTTCCATCCTGTGCGCAAGGAGTTCGAGGTCTATGCGCACGGCACAAGCAATCCCTGGGGCGTCGACTTTGATGCGCGCGGCGATTTCTTCATCACCGCCTGCGTCATTCCCCACTTCTACCACCTCTCGCAGGGCGGTCGTTACCAGCGTCAGGCCGGTCAACATTTCGATCCTTGGACTTTCGACGACATCAAGACCATCGCCGACCATGCCCACTTCGCCGGCAATTGGTCGGACGTCCGGACAAAGGGACCGATGGCACCGGCCGACACCTCCGCCCTCGGTGGCGGCCACGCCCATTGCGGTCTCGTGCTCTATCAGGCTGACGTCTTTCCCCCGCAATACCGCGGCGACGCTTTCTTCAACAACCTCCACGGGCATCGCATCGTCCGTGAATCGATCGAACGCGACGGCTCGGGCAATGTCGTGCGGCATCGTCCCGACTTCCTCCTCTCCAACCACCACGACCACATCGGCGTGGGGATTCTGTTAGGGCCTGATGGCGCGCTTTATTTCTCGGAATGGACCGATCCCCAGACCTGCCACCACCGCGACGTCGAGATCTGGGACCGCAGCAACGGACGTCTCTACCGCGTGCGCCATGGCGACGTGAAGAGCACGAAAACGAAGCTGCCCGAGCTCTCCGATGCCGAACTCGTCGCGACCCTCGCGGATCCGAACGTCTTCCACTCGCGCCAGGCGCGACTCCTCCTCCAAGAACGCGCCACCGCAGGAACCCTCGACCGAACCGCCACCGCGACGGCACTGGCGAAGATCGAGTCGCAGGATACCCTCCGCCTCTCCGCTCTCTGGGCGCGGCACGCCTGCGGCCTCATCGACGAGGCGCGACTGCTCGCGACCCTCGATGACTCTGACGAGAATCTCCGCGGCTGGGCCCTGACCTTGCTCGGGGAAAAGAAGACCGCCCTTTCCGCGGCGGTCCTTGCCAAGGTGGAAGCGATGGCTGCCGGTGATTACTCCCTCTTCGTGCGTCGCCACCTCGCCTCGCTCCTGCAGCGTCTCCCCCTCGAACAGCGCTGGAAGATCGCCGAGGGTCTCATCGCCCACGCCCGCAGCGTGGATGACCGCAATCTTCCCCTGCTCTGCTGGTATGGGATCGAGCCGCTCGTCGAGGCCAATCCGGCCCGCGCCCTCGCACTCGTCGGTCGCACGCCCTGGCCGAACCTGAAGGACTTCCTCACCCGCCGTGCCGCGGTCTTCCCCGAGGGGCGCGAGGCCATCCTCACCACCCTGACCCAGTCTAAAAATCCCGATGATTTCGCGGCACGCGGCGGACAATTCCTCATCGCCCTCGCCAGCCTGCCTCCGGTCGAGAAACCGGCAGGATGGGACGCGGCCAAGAACAACGGCAAAACGCTCGCCGCCGGAAAACCCGCCCTTTCCGGGACCCTCGCTCGGCTCGGCGTGCGTTTCGGTGATGCCGAATACTTCCCGAAATGGCGCGACCTCGCCCGCGACGGCAAAGGATCGGCCGCCGCCCGCATCGAGGCCCTCGCCCTCCTCGACGTCGGACGCGATCCCGAACTCGGCACGCTCGCCCGCGAATTGCTCGCCGTCCCCGCCATCCAGCCCGGAGCCGTCGCCGCGCTGCGCCGTTTCGCCGGAGCGGAAACCGCGGAGGCGCTGGTGCCGCGTCTGGCGAGTTTCCCCCTCACCCTGCGCAACGAGGCCATCAACCTCCTCGCCGCGAAACCGGAATCGGCTCTCGTCCTTCTCAAGGCGGTCGATGCGAAGACCCTGCCCGCCTCGCTCGTCTCGCCGGTGCTGCTCGACCAGTTCACCCGCTTCAAGCATCCTGACATTGACACCTTGATCTCGAAGAACTGGGTCCGCGGTGGCGGCGGAGTCGATCTCGCCCAGCTCGCCGCCTCGATCGAATCGTGGAAGAAGAAGCTTTCGCCAAACGTCATGGCCAAGGCGAATGCCTCGCGCGGCCGCCAGACCTTCACGATGACCTGCGGCACCTGCCACCAGCTCTTCGGCGAAGGCATCGCCCTCGGTCCCGATCTCACCGGCTCGAACCGTGCCGATCTCGCTTACGTGCTCGAGAACGTCCTCGCTCCGAGTTCCGTCGTCGGGAAGGATTACCTGCTCCATATCTTCTCGATGAAGGACGGCTCGACTCTCAGCGGGATGGTCCGTGGCGAGACCCCCGAATTCGCCAAGCTCGCCCTGCCGGGCGGAGCCGCGATCGATGTGAAGCTCGCCGACGTCGCCAAACGCGAGGAGATCCCGCAGTCGCTCATGCCCGCGGGCTTGTTCGAGGCGCTGCCGCTCGAGCAGGTCGCCGATCTCGTGAAATACCTCGCCAGCCCGGGTCAGGTGCCGCTGCCCGGGGAAAAGCCGGCGGCTGATCCCGCGAGCGCGGTGCCTGCTCCCGCCGCCGGAGTGATCCGGATCGAGGGAGAAGACTTGATCGAGAAAGCCTTCGTGAAGCTTGGCAACGTCAAACCCCAGGGCATGTCGGGATTCGGTCCGGCCTGGTCGGGGAACCGCCAGCTCTGGTGGACGGGCGGTCAGCCCGGCGAGGTGCTCACGATGAAGGTTCCCGGCCTCAAGCCCGGCACCTACGATCTCACCCTTTTCCCCACGACCGCGCATGACTACGGGATGATCCGCGTCGCCATCAATGGCCAGCTCAAGGAGGCCGATCTCTACGATTTGAAGGTCCTTCCCGCTGCGCCCATCCGCTTTGAAAAGGTCAACGTCAGCCCCGGGGAACCCCTCCAGATCGACGTGCACCTCACCGGAGCCAATCCGCAGGCGAAACCGAGTTACATGTTCGGGCTCGACCGGATCGAGGCGGCGCCGGTGAAGTGAGGAAGCCTTGGACGTTGACGCCTCCGGCGGCGGTGATAGTCTGCAAGTGATGAAACCACAGATCCTAGCCCTTTTTCTCCTCGTCTTTGCGATCCTGCCCATCCATGCAGGAGCCCCCACCCTCAAAGCCGCTGAAGCCGCCGCGATCGCCCAAGGCGATCTCGAAAATCGCCAAATCACCGACGTCCATATCGTCGAGATGCGTTTCAAGGAGGCCGGCCTCCTCGGCGGCGAGCCCGATCACTGGGAAGTGATGTGGTCCAAGGAAATTCCAGCGCAGACCGAAGGCCGCAAGGAGATCGGCCTGAAGGTGAAAATGGACGGCACCTACTCGCGCTCCGTGCGCTGAGGTCCGTCACCCGGCTTCACCTCGCGATCGTCTCGATCGTCTCGCGGGCGAGCTTGATGAAACGCCCGTGGAGTTGCTCGCGTTCGAAGGGCTGGAGTCTACTGTCGTTTTTGAAGTATCCCTCGAACCGCTCGAGATCCGACGCCTTCACCCGGATGCGGGAGATTTCGCCGGGATTCAATTCTCCTGTCGCTTCTCCCCAGGCCAACAGTTCCCCCAACCAGGCCTGATAACCGTTGATCACGGGCGTGCGGAGGCTGTCCGGGACGTCGACGAGGTCGATGGAGCAGCGATCCAGCTGGCCACGGAAGTCGGCAAGGTTCTCGGCGAGTTCGTCGGGGTAACTCTCATCGCGCACCCGCTTTGTCAGCCATTCCCGCGTCCGATCAAGCATCTGGCGGTGGATCGAGAGCATTTCCCGTCCGTATTCGGCGGTGATGCGATCCTCGACGAGCTTGGCGAGGATGGCCGAATAGTTCGCCGAAAACAACACCGCCATTTCAAAGGGAAGACCTTCCCCGCGCATCTTGCGCTCGTGCAGGTAAAGCTGCTCCTGGATCGCGCTGAGTTTGCGAAGTTGCTCCTCCCACGAGGGCGAAATCGCCGGCAACTCGCGAATGAGGTCGTTGAGGGTGTTTTCGTTCGTCCGCGAAACCTCGAGAGGAGAGCCGTGGCTCACACTCGAGA
>DGXY01000127.1:0-11449 GCA_002396885.1 Akkermansiaceae bacterium UBA5020 | reverse complement strand
AGACCGATGGCAAACAGCACCCCATACCAAGTCGAAGATTTCGTTTTCATGTTTGAGAATCTTCACAAGCTTGATTCCCAATAACCATAAATGCAATTATTTTTGCGTTTCGTTAGACTCAGCTGAATGTTTGGGAAGTAGAACCTTTGGCTCTGTATCCTCTTCAGCGACCTGCCATGAAATCCCTCCTCCCCTCCCGTCTCCTTCTTGTTCTTCTCCTCCTTGGCTGCCTTCTCCCGGCGCTTCCGGGTTTCGCCAATCCGCTGAAGAAAACCAACGAAAAACTCGACCAGCGTATCCGCCGGTCCGCCGATCGTTTCATCGAGATGCAAAAGGTGCCCGGCAAACGCCTCCCCGCCGATCTCCTCGCCCGCGCCCGCGGCATCATCATCCTGCACAAGTTCAAAGCGGGACTGATCGTCGGCGGCGAAGCCGGCAACGGCGTCGCCCTCGTGCGCGACAAAACGACGGGAGCCTGGAGCGCGCCCGCCTTCATCTCCTCGGCGGAGGGCAGCTACGGACTGCAGATCGGAGCCCAGGAATCGACCATCGTCCTTCTCCTCATGAACGAAACGGGATTGAAGCCCCTCCTCGGCGGCTCGGTGAACATCGGTGTCGATGTCGCGGCGACGGCCGGTCCCTTCGATGAAGGCGGCAAGATCGACACCACCACGATCCAGCAGCCGATCCTTGTCTACTCGAGTTCCGGAGGCCTTTTCGCCGGAGCCGCCTTCAAGGGCGGAGGCATCCTACCCGAGCAGAAGAGCAACGAGATGTTCTACGCCCGCGCCATGAACGACATTCTCTTTGATCCCTTGGTGCGTCCGAACGCGACGGGACAACACCTCATCGAGGTGCTCGAGACCTACGCGGGGCGTCGGACCAACTGAGCCCCGGGAACACCCTAACGTTCCGCCAGAAAGCGCCGCATCCGCTCCGCGACCTCGTTCGGTCGCTCCTCCGGAGCCGAGTGACCGCAGTCCGGGATGACCTCGAGTTGCGCCCCGGGCAACCGCCCGACCAGCGCCTCGCATTTCCAAAGCGGCACGATCACATCCTGCTCACCGGCGAGGACAAGGACGGGATGGACGAGATGGTCGTAGGCGCATCCTGGAAAGGACGGATCACGCATTGAACGGAAGAAGCCGAACCAGGCCGAACGAAGCCCCTCGATGAGGAGGTGCGATCGGTAGACCTCGGCATCCGCCTCGGTGAAGGAGCCCTCCACGTGGAAGGCCCGCCCCGCGATCCGCCGGTAGCGCTGCGGGTCGGAAAGGAGGAGGCGGACAAGCCGGTAAAAGAGCTCCTTCCCCAGCGCGAGACGCACATACCAAGGCAGCGGGTCGAAGGCCGAGGCCGGGCTCACGAAGACCAGATTCCCGACGCGGTAGGGATGTTGTTTTGCCAGGGTCGAGGCGACGGTGGCACCATAAGAGTGCGCGAGCACGTCACACTCACCGATGCCAAAGGTGTCGAGGACCCGGGCGATGAGATCGGCCTGATGCTCGAGACGATAGTGTTCCTCGCGGCGGGGACGCTCGGTCAACCCGAATCCATTCAAGTCGATCGTGATCACCTCGAATCCGTCCTCGAGGAGCGGCGCGAGGTGACGGAAGGAATAGTGCGAGGCGGTGAGCCCGTGCAGCAGGAGGAGCGGCCTCCCACGGCCCGAGCGCGTCGCATGGATGCGCTGTCCGTCGATCTCGACGAGGCGCTCCGGCGTGATCGAACGGGTCGCTTCACGATAAGGTTTCAGCGGCTGGCCCCACATTGTCGTCACGGTTTCACCACCGGGATACCGAGCCCCTTCGCCATGATCACCGCGAGCAGCGGCATGGCGACGAGGAGGAGCAGTTCGAGCCGGATGCTGAGGACCAGCCCTTTCGGAATCGTGACGAGTTCCGCCGGGTCGCCCTTCTTCTGCTTGCCCATGAAGACGCTCGGATAGATCGAAATAAGGCCGACCAAAAGGAAGAGCGTTAACTTCGTGTGAAAGACGGGATTCGAGGCGTAGAAGACGGCTGGCTTCGCCCCCGAGAACCATTGCAGCAATCCCGTGCCGAGCACGAGCACGACGGCGACAGCGTAGGCGATGTCGAAACGCTGCGCCTTCGCGACCATCGCCCGCGAAACGATGCCCTTGAGGAGGAGGTGCTGGCCGAGGACGGCGGCGAAAACGACAAAGATGCCGAGGAAGTGAAGGTAACGGATGAGGATGTCGGTGATCATGACAGGGTTCGGTCGGAAAGTGAAGAGGGTTCGCCGAAGGATACGTCGCTCACCACTTCATCACCTTGCTCAAAAAGGCTTTCACGGGGGCGGACTGCGGTTGGTCGAAAAGGGCGGTGGCGGCTCCCGACTCGACGACCCGACCCGCTCCGATAAAGACGACGGCATCGGCCGAGCCGCGGGCGAATCCCATCTCGTGGGTCGAGAGGATGATGCGCTGACCACCCTGACAAAGCTCTTCGATGAGGTCGAGCACCTCCGCCTTCATCTCCGGGTCGAGGGCCGAGGTCGGCTCGTCGAGGAGGAGAAGGGCGGGTTCGTGTGCCATCGCGCGGGCAAGGGCGATGCGCTGCTGCTGGCCGCCGGAGAGCTGGGCGGGATGTTTTTCGAGATGCGCGTCCATGCCGAAGCGAGCCACGATCTCGCGGGCACGACCATGGGCCTCGTCGCGTTTCCATCCGTGCACTTGGACGAGAGGCAGGATGATGTTTTCCAGCGCGGTGAGATGGGGAAAGAGATTGAAAGACTGGAAGAGAAATCCGTTTTTCCGTCGCCAGAGACGCAGGGCCTCCTCGTCCTGCGGCACCTCCGCGCCGTCGATGCGGATTGTGCCGGCGTCGGGCTTCTCGAGACCACCGAGGAGGCGCAGCAGGGTCGACTTGCCTCCGCCCGAGGGGCCGATCAGGGCGAACACCTTCACCGAGTCGTCGAGCGCAAGATCGATCCCGTCGGCGGCGCGGGTCGCGCCATAGTGTTTGGTCAGGCCCCGGATCTCAATGCTCATAGCGATAGCGCCGCTCAAGATGGCGGCTGAGGAGGGAGATCGGGAAGGTGAGGAGGAAATAGCCGAGGATAAGCGGCAGATAGGCCTCGAAGGTCGCGTAGCTGTTCGCGTTCGCCTCGCGCGCCTGCATCGTGAACTCGTGCACGCTGATGACGAAGAGGAGCGAGGAATCCTTCACAAGATTCGCGAACTGTCCCGCCGAAGCCGGGAGGACGCGTCGCACCACCTGCGGGATGACAACGAAACGGTAGGTCTGCGCTCCCGTGAAGCCGATCGCCCGCGCCGAGAGCCACTGTGATTTGGGGATCGACTCGATCCCGCCGCGGAAGATTTCGGAGAGGTAGGCGCCCGAAAAACAGGAGAGCACGACGATGCCGACCCCGAGGCTGCTATGCCAGTCGATCGCGTTGGCGATGAGGTAATAGCCGATGAGGATCTGCGTCAGCAGGGGCGTGCCGCGGATCACCTCGACATAGACGCGGCAGAGAAAGGCCGGAAAACGGTGCCCCGAGAGCTGTCCCGCGGTAAAGAGCGCGCCGACGAGGACACTGAGGACGAGCGACGCGACCGAGATCAACAAGGTGACGAGCCAGCCAGAGAGGAGGTTGTTTCGATAGGGCGCGATCGCCTCCCATCGGTAGTCATGCGTCGCGACGACCCAGACGACGAAGACGAAAGTCGTGAGAAGGACGACGGAAACAAAGGCGCTGAGGACGTTCTTCCACACGGCGAAGCAGAATACGGATCAAGTGGTCTCGGCGGTCATCCGGTGAGTCGGCACGGGCATCCCGGGCCGGAAATGCTCGAGATGGGCGACGCGGAAGAGCAGGCCGCGCGCGATCGCGATCTCGGCCTCAAGGGCGGCGGTGGCGGCCTCTTCCAAGGTATCAGGATCGACCTCGGCGCGGATATTGAGGAGCAGCTCGCCATCCTCGAGCGGCTCGTAGAGGCGGTGGGAAAGCTCGGGCTGCGAATCACCGCGGACAAGGTTGATCGCAGCGATCTCGTAGGGATCGCCGGCAGGCGTGAGGGTCATCTTGAGGTGGGCGACCTCGGCTCCGGCGAGCTCGAGTTTTTCTTTGAGGCTCGCGGCGAGTGACTGGAGCAGTTCGTTGCCATCGAATTCATCGAGCCCGCTGTCGGCCTTGATCTCCACGGTGGCGTTGAGCCAGCCGAGGAGGGCCTCGCCTTCGCCATAGCGATCGTAATCGATCTCAAGGAAACGCGCCGTATCCATCTCCGCAGCGAGGACAGCTTCGAACCACGCTTCACAATCGGTGCCTTCCCGCGCCGAAACGACAAAAACGCGCGCGCCAGGAAACTCGCGTTCCAGGGCGGCGACGAGATCCGCACGCTCCGCGTCGTCGAGGAGGTCGGCCTTGTTCACGATGATGAACTCGGCCTCTTCGAGTTGCTTGCGGTAGATGTAGAGCACGTTCTCGGAGAATTTCTTCCCCTCGCGCAGGCCGAGAATCTGTCCGGCGCGGACGGGATCGACGAGAACGCTGAGCGGAGCAACACGGTAGTCGTCTCCATAGATTTTCTGCAGGGGCAGGCTCACCGTCGCGACGAGATCGGTGCAGCTCCCGACGGGCTCGGCGAGGAGGACGTCAGGACGATTGGCTTCGGTGAGGGCAGTGGCGGCCTCGATGAGCGAATTGAAGCGGCAGCAGAAACAGCCGCCCGAGATTTCCTCGACGGGGAACTGGTTCGACCGGCCGATCGCCGAATCGACGAGTCCGGCCCCCTGATCGTTCGTGATGAGGCCGACCTTCAGGCCTTTCTCATCGAGATAGCGGGCGAAACGCTGGATCATCGTGGTTTTCCCCGCGCCGAGGAATCCACCGATCATGAGGTAACGGGAAGGCATGCGAGAAGGTGGGGGGCAATGGCGACCCGGTCAAGGACGGGAGAAGAGCGCGGAGCGGGAAGTGGATTCTCAAAACCACCGGCTCACCTCCACGCCGGTCTCGACGAAACGCGGACCGAAGGTGCAGAGATTCTCCCAGAAGGAGGCGAAGAAACCTCGGAAACTCGCCGTGGGAGAGGCGACGATAAGCATGCCACTGAGAAGGAGGACATTGGCCGCGAAGATGACGGTGAAGGAAAAGAGTCGGCCGTTTTGATCGACATCGGATTGCTTCCGCCCCACCATCCAGATCGTGAAGCTGAGGTGGAACATCCAGGTGAAACCGATGAGGGCATAGAGCCAGACGGGATCGGGATGGAGGTGGTCAGCCACGACCCAGCGGAAGGTGATCCATCCGAGCACCACGACCGCGCTATAGAACGGGAAGAAATAAGGCGAGAGCGAAATGAGGAAGTTGGTGCGGTCCGTGATGATGAAACCGGCCTCGGGCTTCACCGAGATATCGGTCACTTTCCCCCGGAAAAGGATCACGAAAAGCGCGTGGGTCCACTCGTGCCCTGCCACATAGGCGGCCAACATCGGCCGACACCGTGCGAAAAAGAAAAGGACGAGCCAGAGTGCCCCCCCGAGGCCGAAGAAGGCGAATTCGCGCGTGCGCCAATAGGCCGCGGCAAAGGTGTCAGCCTGAAGGAGGACGACGAAGGTTTCGAAAAGGATCCAGCAGAGCGGGAGAAGAGCGATCCCGACGAGGCATTTCAGCCGCAAGAGTGCGGGCGAGTAAGGATCGGAGAAAATCGCACCGGCGGCTCCACTAACGAAGGCGGCGAGGCCTTGGAGCGGTTGGGATTTCCGCCCCCTGGCGCGATTACCAGGCTTCGTTTTGCGGGCCAAGGGAAAACGGACGGGTGAATAACGTGACGTCGTCGCGCGTTTCCGAGTCTCTCACAAAGCCAGAATCACGGAAGCGGGATCAGGCCCGGCTGACGTACTTCTTGTCTTCGCTGCTGACGCGGATGCGGTCGCCGGGGTTGATGAAAAGGGGCACCTGGATGCGAAGTCCGGTCTGGAGAATCGCTTCCTTGGTCGCGGCGGTGGCGGTGTCACCCTTGACACCGGGAGCGGACTCGGTCACCTCGAGCTCGATGTTCGACGGCAGCTCGATCGTGACGGCCTTGCCATCGACAAAAAGGACTTCCACGGTGATCCCGTCGATGAGGAGATCCTTGCTGTCCTCGATGAACTCCTCTTGGAACGTGACGGTATCGAAGGTCGACGGGTCCATGAAGTGATAGCCGACCTGATCATGATAGCTGTATTCAAGCTTCTGGCGCTCGGACTGCACGATCTCGACTTTGTCGCTCGAAGCGAAGCGGATGTCTTTCGTTTTACCGGTCTTGAAGGAGCGGACCGTGGCCATGACGAGGGCGTTGCCTTTGCCGGGGGTGCGGTGCTCGGTGCCGGTGACGATGCCGAGTTCGTTGTTGTAGCTGATGCACTGTCCGCGCTTGAGTTGGGTTGCGACGATGGCCATGGAAAAAAGGGGCTATTATTTAAGATTAGTTAATCTTTCTCGTTAGACCCGAATATTGCCATCGATTCGGTCGATCACAAGATCGGAAATAACGATTTGAGACGCGGCGGAGCGCCCGGAGAGTGGCGCATGTCCGATTCCGCCCCCCGTTCCGCCGCCTCGCCGCGCCCCGCCCTGCGTTGGGCGCTCCTGTTGCCGGCCTTGCTGGTGCCCTTCATCCTCTCGTTCTTCTACTTCGTCTTTTTTCCGGGCACGGCTTTTGGCAATGCCTTCTACGGAGCCCACAAGGTCTTCCTGATCGCGTGGCCGCTGCTCTGCGTTCTCCTCCTTTTGCGCGAGCCGATGATCGATCGTAGCCGCCCGAAACGCCACCTCGCCTCGCTCGTGCCGGGGACTCTCTTCGGAGTGGTCGTGACGGGATTGATGTTTGTCCTGCTCGAGGCGACCCCGCTCGGTGACGTCTTCTCGGCGAACGAAGCCAAAATCGTCCAGCGCATCCACGACCTCGACGTGGCGGAGCGATTTGTCGCATTCGCCCTCTTCATCTCCTTCATTCACTCGGCGATGGAGGAGTTCTACTGGCGCTGGTTCACCTTCAGCCAAGCCAAGAAGCTGATGCGCAAAGGGGGCGCCCACCTCGTCGCCGCGACCGGATTCGCCCTGCACCACATCGTCGTGCTGAGCCAGTTTTTCCCGATGGGCTGGGCCCTCGCTCTCGGCGCCTGTGTCGCGATCGGCGGGGCCTTCTGGAGCTGGCAGGCCGATCGCTACAACAGCCTCCTCGGCCCCTGGTTCAGCCACCTCCTCGTCGACTTGGGCCTCATGTGGGTGGGCTGGCGGGCACTGCAGAGCTCGCTTTGATGGGAAACCCTTCGCCACTCGCGGGGTTTCGAGGAGATGCCGAAACCTAAATACTGCTTTGGAATCATCGCGGGAATCGCCGGACTCATCTTTTCAACGCTGCTCCCCGCCCAAGGCCCGGGCCGACCGGGAGGTCCTCCGGGCGGCCCCGGCGGACGCCCCCTGCGTCAGCACACCGCCACCGAAGCCAAGCCCCTCGACCTCGTCCCGGCGACCGAAAAAGCATCGGGAGAAAACCAAGTCGCGATCCACCAAGAGGATCCGTCTCGCTCCATTTCCTCCAATGCCATCCCCGATCACCTCGTCGGTCCCTTTCCCAATCGCGGCAATCCCCACGAGATCGCCCCGCAGGCCCTCACCTTCGAAGTCACGGCCACGCCCGAGATCGCCGCGGAGATCACGCCACTGCGTCTTTCGCCCTTCGGTTTTGCCGTGAACGGAGTCTTTTTCGATCCGGGTGCAGCGGAGTTCTGGCAGGGCGACCGCGATTTGGGATGGCAGTACGAAGCCCTCGGCGGCGCCGTGCCCTTGGGACTCGACGAAAACCACGCCCATGTCCAGCCCACCGGCACTTATCACTACCACGGACTCCCCACCCTGCTCCTGAAACGCCTCGGGGCCTCCGACTCCCGGCACTCGCCCCAGATCGGCTGGGCCGCCGATGGCTTCCCGATCTATGCGCGGGTCGGACTTTCGGATCCGAAGAATCCCGCTTCTCCCGTGAAGGTGCTGAAATCGAGTTGGCGCTTGAAGGCGGGTGATCGTCCCGATGGCCCCGGAGGCAAGCACGACGGAGCCTTCGTGCAGGACTACGAATACGTCGCCGGTTCCGGCGACCTCGACGAGTGCAACGGCCGTTTCGGGGTCACCCCCGAGTTCCCCAAGGGCACCTATGCCTATTTCCTCACCGATCAATGGCCAGTGATCCCGCGCGCCTATCGCGGCACGCCGGTGAGCCTACGAGCAGAGGGACCTCCGGGCGGGCCTCCAGGCGGAGGACGTCAGGGTCCGCGAGGCGATCGGCCGACCAATCCACCGGGTGGTCCAGCGCCGCGTGGGGAGTTCCCGCGTTGATCCTCGTCTCACGCCGCCGTCTTCTTCGGATCGCGGAAGAAGATCACGAAAATCACGAGCACCCCGAGCGCGCCCCAGGCCGGCAGTTGCCAGATCGCGGCCCAGTCGTGGGAGAGGCCATCGACCGGTGTCTCCAGCGTGTGATGCTGCTGCACCTTGCCCGCGAGGAAGCTGCCCACGAAATTGCCGACTCCCCAGAGGATGAAGGCGATGAATCCCTGGGCGGCCCCGCGGGTACGCTCGCCCGCCTCATCATCGACATAGAGTTGCCCCGCGATGAAGAGGAAATCGTAGCACGCTCCATGCAAGAGGATAGCCGTGAAGATCAGCGCCGTGGCCCACTCGCCCGCCCCCACGCTGCCCGAGAGCGCGAAGTAACGCGCCACCCAGCAAGCGATGCCGAGGAAGATCGTTTTCTTGTAACCGAAGCGCCTCAGGAAAAAGGGCAGCAGCAGGAAAAAGACGATGTCCGAGATCTGCGCGTAAGAGGTCTTCACGAGCATGTTCTCCCACTTCAGCTCGGTGAGGTATTGGCCGAGGTTCACGAAATAGAAGTAGAGCGGGATGCAGATGAGGAACATGCAGAGGATGAAGACGGCGAAAGGCGGCTTCTTCATCAAGGCGAGCGCATCCAGCCCGAGGATCTCGGAGAGCTTCACATCCGCCCCCGTCTTTGTGGGCGGCGTGTGCGGAAGGACCAGTGAAAAGAGCCCGAAAAGAATCGAAGCACCGCCCGCGAGGTAGAACTGGATCGAGGAAGCCGCGCCGTCGACCGCGTTCAGCGCGACGAGGCCGCCGATCCACCCTACCGCCGAGAGCATCTTCACCCGTGGGAAATCCGTCTTCACATTCGCGAGGTGGGTCAGTGAAAGGGAATTCCCCAGGGCGAGGGTCGGCACGTAGAGCGCGCAGTAAAGAATCAGCATCGGATAAAACGTGCCGAAGGTCGTGAATTGCGGCAGGGCAAAAAGCACAGCGCCCCCCGCGATCCCGAGCACGGCGAGCAATTTCTCCGAGGCGAAGAATCGATCCGCGATCAACCCGACGAGGAAAGGCGAGATCATTGCTCCGATCGCGAAAGCCCCGTAGGCCAGTCCGATCTGACCGCCCTCGAACTTCAGCGTGTTCGCCAGATAAGTGCCCATGCTGACATACCAGCACCCCCAGATGAAATACTGGAGGAACATGAAGACGGAGAGCTTGACCTTGAGCGCGGTTTGCATGGTGTTGAAGATGAGAACCGCCGACTTGACGGGCTGCGGGATGACAAGTCAAGGTTTTCGAGGTCTTGGCGCGATCGTGGGTGGGGTGGAGAATCCGCGCGGAATTGGCGCAGGCACGCCCCCCGACACCGTGAAAGCGTACTTGGCCGATCCCGCCGCGCTTGCGAGGATGACTTCATGACCGATCTGCCTCCCTCCCGCCCCGCCTCCGACACTGACAAACCCACCACGCTCTCGAGCCGGCGCGATTTCCTCTCCAGCACTGGCAAGGCCGCCGCCGCCTCGGTCCTCGCCGGAGTCTCGATCCCGGCGGTGCACGCGGCCGGCAGCGACCAGATCCGCCTCGCCCTGATCGGATGCGGAGGGCGCGGCAGCGGAGCTGTCGTCAATGCGATGGATGCCGACGACGGCGTCGCCCTCACCGCCATGGCCGATCTCTACGAGGACCGTCTCGAGCGCTCGCGTGCCGCGATCGAGGGCAAATACAAGGAACGCGCCGTCGTCGCGCCGGAAAACCGCTTCATCGGCTTCGATGCCTTCAAGCGCGCCATCGACACTCTGCGGCCGAACTCGGGCGATGTCGCCATGCTCACCGGATACGCCGGCTTCCGCCCGCAGCAGCTTGAGTATGCCGTCTCGAAGGGCGTCAATGTCTTCATGGAAAAATCCTTCGCCGCCGATCCTCCCGGCGTGCGCCGTGTCCTCAAGGCCGCCGAAGAGGCCGATGCCCGCGGGCTGAAAGTCGCCGCAGGAGTCATGAGCCGCCATTCGGTGAACCGCGTCGAGCTCCTCCGCCGCATCGCCGCTGGTGAGATCGGATCGGTCGAGAGCATCAGCGCCTATCGCATGGGCCCCTCCGGCCCCCTCGGACCCAAACCCGCCGACAAAGGCGAACTCGAATGGCAGCTCCGCAATTTCACGAAGTTCTTCTGGGTCTCGGGAGGCCTCTGGTCCGAGATGGACATCCACCAGATCGACGAGCTCGTCTGGATCAAAGGCGAGTATCCCGTCTCCGCCCATGGCATCGGTGGACGCGCCTTCAACAACACCGACAAGGGACAAAATCTCGATTCCTACTCCGTCGAATGGACCTTCGCCGACGGCACCAAAGCCTACGACTACGTGCGCTACATCCCGAAATGCCACAACGACTTCGCCACCTACATCCACGGATCGGAAAAGGCCGCGCAGTTCTCCGGCAACATCCATGCTGGCACCACGAAGATCTTCAAGGACAAACGCATCGCCGACGACAACGTCCTCTGGGAGGCGCCGAAGGAGGAGCTCACGCCCTGGCAGGCCCAGTGGAACGACTTCACCAAGGCAATCCGCGAGAACACGCCCTTCAATCAGGCGAAGCGAGCCGGGCTGACCAATCTGACCGCGATCATGGGCCGCGCCGCGACGCACATGGGCCGCGTCATCACCTGGGACGAAGCGATGGCTTCGGAGTTCCAGTGGTTCCCCGGCATGGACACGCTCGACTACGACAGCGAGCCCCCCTTCGTCGCCGACGCGAACGGCCAATACCCTGTGCCCATTCCGGGCGAGTGGGTCGAGATCTGAGAAGTGGCATGGGCATCGTTTCAAGGCTCCGATCGATGGCAAATCTGAGTCCGAAAGAAGAGGCGGCCTACCATCGAGCGGATGGAGAGGTGGCCTACGGAATACGCAGGATACGCGGAGGTAAAAAAGGCTTTTGCCGGAAAGCCAAATCAACGACCTTGGTCCGATGTCACTGCGACGATTCCTTCGTTTCTGATCACGGCGGCATCTATCTCGGCCTTCTGTAAATCTGAGTCCGAAAGAAGAGGCTGCCTACGGAATACGCAGAATACGCGGAGGTAAAAGAGCTTTTGCCGGAAAGCCAAATCAAC
>DGXY01000067.1:43927-44075 GCA_002396885.1 Akkermansiaceae bacterium UBA5020 | reverse complement strand
GAATGGTGGGCGAAGGGGGAGGGCAAAACGATGGAGCTGGGGCGAGTGCTCGAGCCGTTGAGTGAGTTCAAAGAGAAGCTGCTCTTTGTTCGCGGGCTCTATCATGAGGAGGCTCGCAAAGGAAACATCCACTCCTCGCAGACCGGCA
>DGXY01000067.1:22398-43745 GCA_002396885.1 Akkermansiaceae bacterium UBA5020 | reverse complement strand
ACATCCACTCCTCGCAGACCGGCAATATGCTTTCCGGAGCGCCCATCGCGAGCGGCGGCGAGATTCGCAGCGGTACGAGCTTCGATCAAATGCTTGCGCAGACTTACGGACGCTCCACCAAGGTGCCCAGCCTCGTGCTGGCCTGCGAGAAGTCGAATCCGTCGGTGCACAAGAACTACTCGATGCTCTACAGCTCGCACATCTCGTGGTCTTCGCCGACGACACCGACGCCGCTGGAGCTTTACCCTGCGCTGGCCTTTGACCGTCTCTTCAAAGACGAAGCATCACCGGCGGACAAGAGCGTGCTGGATGCCGTGCTCGCGGATGCGCAAGATTTGCGTCGAGGCATCAGTAGCAACGATCAACGCAAGCTCGACGAGTATCTCGACAGCGTGCGCGAGGTGGAGAAGCGCATCGAAAACGCGGGCAAACGCGGCGAACTGCAAGGCTGGCGGCCCACGCTCGACAAGCCGAACATCGCGCGCCCCGCGGACGGCATCCCGCAGGACATCGCGGAGCACATGCGCATCATGTGCGACCTGCTCGTGCTCGGCTTTCAGACCGACACCACGCGCATCACCACGCTGAAGCTCAACAATGACCACAGCGCCCTGCGTTTCCCGAATTTGCCCAGCATCCAGCAGCCAGGCCACGGCATCGATTACATGATCCACCACCTCCTCAGCCACAGCGACGGAGAGGACTACCTGAAGGTGAACCAACTCTTCATGGAGCAGCTCGCCTACCTCGCTCGCAAGCTCGATAGCATCCAGGAAGGCGAGCGCACGCTGCTGGATAACACCATGCTCATGCACTGCTCCAGCATGATGGCTGGTGCCAAACACGACAACGACCAACTCCCCGTGATCGTGCTCGGCGGTGCCGGTGGCCGACTGAAAACCGGCCGCGCGCTCGACTATAAAGACAAGCCCGAGCGCCAGCTCTGCCGCCTCTTCATGTCGATGATGGACAAGATGGATGTGCGTCCGAAGACCTTCGGCGATGCGAAACTCATGCTGGAGGAAGTGTAATCATGCCGAGGCTCGTCCAGGCGCACTTTGCTGCCACTCAAGTCGAAGAGGAAAGACGGCTGTCCCTGCGGACCGAGCAGCGCCCGGATGACCACAGACTCATCAATTCACTCACCACCGTCCGCGTCAGCAGGCGGAGAAGAGGAATCTTGGAGCAGTGGAGTGATGATGGGGCCGATTCAGCACCCCAGGTTCCTAAAACTCCATGACTCCATGACTCCAACAATCCGATACTCCACTATTCCATCCCGTCCCCATGCCCACCATCGCCATCACCGACTACACCTTTCCTGACCTCAGCCTGGAGGAAGCTGTGCTTCGTCCCGCAGGGATCGAGATCGTTTCCTTCAAAGAAAAGCGTTCACCCGCGGAACTTGCCGACCTCGTGCGAGACGCCGATGCGGTGATCGCCCAGTTTGCTCCCGTGAACGCCGAAGTCGTCGCAGCGATGACCAAAGCAAAAGCCATCGTGCGCTACGGCATCGGCTACGACAATGTGGACTGCGCTGCTGCACGCGAGCGTGGCATCCCGGTCTGCAACATCCCGGACTACTGCGTTGATGAAGTCGCGGATCACACGCTGGCCTTCATCCTCGCCATCACGCGGCAGGTGGTTCCCAACGCGCTCGACATTCGCGCGGGCAAGTGGGGCCTCGCCACACCGTTGACCGCGATGTCCTCGCTGAAGCACCTCACGATTGGCATCGTCGGTTTTGGACGCATTGGTCGTGAGGTCGTGAAGCGGCTGCTCGCATTCAAGGCTCGTGTGCTGGTGTTTGATCCCGTCGTGGCAGAGGATGAGATCGCCAAAGCAGGTGCCGTGGCGGTTGCATCGTTCGATGAGTTGCTCGCGCAGAGCGACATCGTCTCGCCGCATTGCCCATCCACCCCGAAGACGAAGCAACTCTTCAACGCCGCTGCCTTCGCGAAGATGAAAGCGGGCTCCATCTTCATCAATGTGGGCCGTGGTGATCTCGCCGACAGCGCCGCCGTCACGGAAGCACTGCAATCCGGTCATATCGCCGGTGCTGCCCTCGATGTCTTCGATCCCGAGCCGATCCCCGCCGACCATCCGATACGCACGATGCCGAATGTCATTCTCGCCGCGCACATTGCCTCCGCGAGCCCGCCAGCGGTGAAGACACTGCGTGAGACGGCAGCACGAATTGCTCTTCAGGCGGTTCGCGGTGAGACGCTGCCGAATGTCGTCAATGGAGTGAGTTCCACCCGGTAGGGACCTGCATCGATTCTGCTCCCACCATGTCCGCCTCCCAGTCATTCGTTGACGATCCCGATGTCATTCTCATCGGGAGCGGCATCATGTCCGCGACGTTGGCCGTGATGCTCAAGCGGCTCGATCCGCGCCTGCGCATCCAGATCTTCGAAATCTCGCCCGAACTGGCGCGTGAAGCTTCGGACGGCTGGAACAACGCGGGCACGGGACACGCCGGTATTTGCGAACTCAGCTACACCCCGGCACTCGATAAGAGTGGTCGCGTGTCGATTGACCGGGCGCTGCACATTTTTGAGCAGTTCGAGCACTCGAAGCAGTTCTGGGGTTCCATGACCGCCGAAGGAATGATGGGAGAGCCTGCCGACTTCATTCATGCGGTGCCGCACGTCTGCTTTGTGAAGGGAACGGACGATGTGGACTTCCTTCATGCCCGGCACGCGGCGATGGTGGAGCATCATTTCTTCCGCGGCATGACGCACACCACGGACCCCGCGGTCATTCGCCAATGGGCCCCGCTGGTGATGGAAGGGCGCGATGCTTGTTCGGTCGCAGCGACGACCGGCGAGGGCACTGAGGTTAACTTCGGTCTGGTAGCCCGACGTCTGTGCGGCTGGCTGGCGCAGCAGGAGCACTGCGGCGTGGCCGCCGGATGGAAGGTGACCAAACTTCGGCGCGGCATCGGCGAATGGCATGTCGCGTTGCGCTGCATGGCCTCCGGTGAAGAGCGCCAGCAGCATGCGAAGTTCGTCTTCGTCGGTGCGGGCGGGGGCAGCCTGCCTTTGTTGCAATCGACGGGACTCCCCGAGGTCGCGGGGCTTGGCGCGTTTCCCGTCGGAGGGCAGTGGCTGGTTTGCGATGAACCTTCCGTCTGCTCACGGCACAACGCGAAAGTCTATGGCGTTGCCGATCCTGCGGCCCCGCACGTCGGCACACCGCATCTCGATCAGCGGCGGCTCAATGGGCGGTGCCAGCTCCTCTTTGGTCCCTTTGCGGCGTGGACCACGCGTTTCCTCAAGCACACCGGAAGCTGGACCGATCTGCCGCTTTCCGTTCGCGCGGACAATCTCACCACGCTGCTGCGCGCCGGCGTCCACAACCGATCGCTCGTGCGTTATCTGGTGACGCAAGGGCTGCAAAGCATGGAGGAACGGATGCAGGCCGTGCGTCACTACTACCCGAATGCGCGCACGGAGGACTGGCGGCTTTTGCAGGCGGGAATCCGTGTGCAGACTATCAAAAAGGTGAATCGCGGCGCGGTGAATTTCGGCACCGAAGTGTTCTCATCGACCGACCGGTCCCTCACGGCTCTGCTCGGAGCTTCGCCCGGCGCATCGGTCTCGGTGAACATCGCGCTCGAAGTCGTCAAAACCTGCCTGGCGCATCTGCTCGCACGCAATGAAGGCCAGGAGCGCATGAGGCGGATGATCCCGACTTTTGACCACGACCTGAAGCAACCGCGCAATGCGGCCCTGTTCGAGAAAACCTCCCGTGAGGCCACGGAGCGGCTGCATCTCACTGGGCAAGCTGATCACAACTCAACAACCCTACCCACAAGATCACATCACCATGAGCAACTCTGACGCCGTCACTCCTGCCAAGCACAAGCCGCTCTTTCTCGGTGTCTGCGCTTCTTCCATCACGCCTTTCCATGCGGATGGGACGTTCGCCTTTGACCGGCTCAAACCACACATCGACTGGTTGATTGACGAAGGCGTCAGCGCCATCTCCCCGCTTGGCAGTTCAGGAGAGTTCGCCGGCATGGAAAGCGACGACCGCAAGCGCGTGCTTGAAGCTTCCATTGAGGCCTGCGCAGGCAGAGTACCGATCGTCGCAGGTACCCATCATGTCTCCACGCGTTTGACCATCGAACTCTCCAAGCACGCGGAGAGCGTGGGTGCGGATGCGCTGCTCATCGTGCCGCCCTATTACATGGCGCCCACACCGGCACAGACCATGGACCACTACCGGCGCATCGCCGAGGCGGTTTCCATCCCCGTGGTCCTCTATCACAATATTCCGCTGACCGGGGTGAATCTTCGCACCTCGCAACTTGCCCAGCTTTTCCGCGAGGGAGCCATCAAAGGTGTAAAGATGTCCAATGCCGAGCCCGACCGCATTTGTTCGTTGCTGCAAGAGACCGATGGGCAGCTCTTTGTCTATGCGGGCATCGATTCAGTGGCTTTTGAGGGGCTCTGCCATGGTGCCCATGGATGGATCTCCGGCATCCCAAGCATGGTGCCAGCCGCTGCGGTGAAGCTTTATCAAGCCATCTCGGTGAAGGGGGATCTGACCGCCGCACGGCAGATATGGGCCAAGCTTGCGCCGCTCATGCGTTTGCAGTTCAGCGCCTACCACAACGGCGGCGAAGGAGCCCATTGGTTCAGTGTCATGAAGGCGGGTCTCAACATGATTGGTCCCGAAGTCGGCGACCCATCGCCCCCGGTGCTCCCCCTGCCCGCAGAGTTCCACGAGACCCTCGCCACGCTGCTCCGCGACCTCGGCTACACCGTCCAATCCAAGCGCTAAACCATCTGTCCATCCTTTTATGAAACTCATCCGCCACCAAGCCAACGACGGCACCATCCAGCACGCAGCCCTTCAACCCGACGGCACCGCCCGCCGCGTCGAGGGCGACATTCTCGGCAAGTTTATTGTCACGGGTGAAGTCGTCACGCCAGGCAAACTCCTCGCGCCGCTGCAGCCCACGGCCATCTTTTGCATCGGCCTGAACTACCGCAAGCACGCCGAGGAAAGCAACGCCGCTATCCCGCAGTATCCGGTGCTCTTCATGAAATCGCCGGGCTCGGTGCAGAATCCCGGCGATGACATTGTGCTGCCACGCCATCTCGCCAGCGATGAGGTGGACTACGAGTGCGAGTTGGCCGTCGTCATCGGCAAGGCCTGCAAGAACGTCTCCAAGGCGAACGCGCTCGATTACGTGCTCGGCTACACCTGCGCGAACGACGTGAGCGCCCGCGACTGGCAGATCAAGCGCGGCGGTAGCCAGTGGTGCCGTGGCAAAACCTTCGACACCTTTGCCCCGCTCGGCCCTTGTCTGGTGCTCAAGGACGAGATCGCTGATCCAAACGCATTGCGCATCCAGACCATCCTCAACGGCAAAACGATGCAGGACTCGAATACCAACGACATGATCTTCGACGTGCCCACGCTCATCGAGTTCCTCAGTGGCAGCACCACGCTGCTGGCCGGCACCGTCATCCTCACCGGCACGCCACAAGGCGTCGGAGCCGCCATGAAGCCGCCCGTCTTCCTCCAGCCCGGCGATACCGTGACCATCGACATCGAGAAGATCGGCGCACTCACCAATCCCGTGGTGGCTGAAGCATGACCCCAAGACTCGAGCACTCCATGAAAGCCCAGCCCGCCCTCCTGCTTCTTCTCGCCTGGACCGCCACCGCGCGTGCCCAATTGCCTGCGGAGCACGTCCACGATCTGTCGCTGCCCGTTTCCCCGGAATGGCCCTGTGTCTGGCCGCTGGGCATGATGCAACACATCACCATTCCGCGCTTCACCTTCGGTCCGGGTGCCTATCATCGCGAGACCATCATGATCGATGAGCACACCGGCACGCAGTGGGACGCGCCCGCGCATTTCGTGCCGCCGCCCGATTCCGGTCTGCCCGGCGCGGGACCGATGGGACTCGTGACGGGTGAAAAAGTGCCCGCCTGGCAGTTTGTCGGTGAGGCCTGCGTCATCGATGTCACGGCACATCGCGACGCCGCGCCGCTCGGCTCCAGCTTTCTCATCCGGCCGGAGCACGTGAAAGCTTGGGAGGAAAAACACCGGCCTCTGCGCGCGGGTGATGTGGTGCTCTTCCGCAGCGACTACACGGACACTTACTACCAGCCGCTCAATCGAGGCGGCGTGCGTTTCGTCGTGCGTCCGCTGACCAAGCTCGCGCCCGCGTGGCCCGCGCCCTCTCCCGAGACGATGAAATACCTCGGCGAAAAGGGCATCATGTCCGCCGGACTCGACGGAGCCAGCATGGGACCGCTGCCCGATCTCGCCGTGGCCACTCATCAGGCCGGCGGAGCCTTTGGCATGATCTGGATCGAGTGCGGCACCAACTTCAAAGCCCTGCCACCGACCGGTGCCTTCTATGCATTGCTGCCCGCCAAACACGCTGGCGGGTCCGGTGGTGAAGCGCGCGTGCTCGCCATCACCGAGCCAAAACTTGCCGCCCAGTTGATCGCCGCCGCGCGCGCCAAACGCGTCACCGACGTCTCCGTCACGCTCAAAAACAATTTGCCCGTGACCTGGCAAGGCCACGGCCCGGGCGAAGAGGCGCAGCGCTACCTCGCCGAGCCACTCAATCAATTCGAAAAGCCGCGCGGCCCCTACATGGCCTGGACACACACCTTTGACAGTCAGGTCGGCACGCACGTCGTCACGCCCGCCTTCACCTTGCCACCGCCGGGCTTCGATGTGGAAAAGTTCGCGCCCGAGATCCTCCAACTCCGCGCCGAGTTCGAGAAAAAGCACGGCCCGCTCGGCCACAGCACGGAGACGATCGACCAACTGCCTCTGCATCGGATGATCGGCGCTGCCCGCGTCATTGATGTGACCAGCCTGCGCGGGACCACTGAGGAAAAGGCCTGGCCCGCCTCGCCGGTCATCACCCCGCAGCACGTGCTCGATCACGAAAAAACGCACGGCCCCATCGCTGCCGGTGAGATCGTGCTGTTCCGCACCGGCTACACGGATGCGACCTTCAAGCCGCTGCCGGATGCCCCCGCGCAGGACGAATGCTTCGCCGCACCGCTCGCGGGCAAATCCGAGGGCTGGTCCGCGCTCTCACCGGAAGTCATCGCGCTGCTGGCTGGGCGCGGCGTGCGCTGCCTCGGCATCGATGCACCCACCGCAGGCGGCGTGCAGCGCGATACCTCGCTCATGACCTACTGGGCCGCCGCGAAGCACAACGTGCTGCTCGTCGAGTTTCTCATCGATCTCGGGACGGTGCCGGAGAAGGGCGCGTGGTTCCTTTTCGCCCCCATCAAAATCGAAGGCATCCGCAGCGGCCATGGCCGGGCGCTGGTGCTGCAACCCTGATCAGCACTTCATGAATTCCGCGCCCATACCCCCGCCCTCCAATACTCCCATGCCGCCCGCATCCGCCGTCAATGTCTCCGCACTGCGCCGCAAGGTCGCGTGGCGCATCCTGCCGCTGGTCATCGTTCTTTATATCATCGCCTACCTCGACCGGGCAAACGTGGCCTTCGCCAAACTGCGCATGGGTGAGGCGCTCGGTTTTTCCGAGGCGGTGTTCGGTTTTGGCATTGGAGTGTTTTTTATCGGTTATCTGTTTCTGGAGATTCCCGGCGCGCTGCTGGTCGAGCGATGGAGCGCGCGGAAATGGTTTGCGCGCATCCTCATCACCTGGGGATTCATCTCGGCGGGGATGGCCTTCGTGAAAACGCCAGAGCAGTTTTACTGGGCGCGATTTCTTCTCGGCGTGGCGGAGGCGGGGTTCTTTCCCGGCATCATCGTCTATTTCTCGCACTGGTTTGTGCAGAGGGAGCGTTCCCGGGCTCTGTCCTGGTTGCTCATCGCGGTGCCTTTCAGTCTCGCGCTGGGAGCGCCGGTTTCCTCACTGCTACTGGATGTGAAATGGTTCGCGATCGATGGCTGGCAGTGGCTTTTTATTGTAGAGGGCCTGCCTGCGGTGCTTCTCGGCATTCTGGTTCTCATTTGCTTCACGGATCGGCCGCGGGATGCCAAATGGCTCACCCGGGCGGAGCGCGATTACTTGGAAAGCGAACTCGCCGCCGAGGCGGCCACCAAGGAAACCACGGGCAAGATCTCGGCGTGGCAGGCGCTGCGATTGCCAGCGGTGTGGCTGCTGGTCATCGGCGTGATGGTTGGTAACAGCGGCGGTTATGCGCTGACTTTCTGGCTACCGACCACGGTGAAAAACCTCTCCGGCGGCTCCGATCAAATGACGCTGCTCTACAGCGGCGTTTACTACAGCTGCGGCATTCTCAGCGTGCTCATCTCCGGCTATTCCGCCGACCGCACGGGGGATCGCAAATGGCATGCGGCGGGCGGCATGATCGCCACCGGTCTCTTCCTCGCGGGCAGCACGATTCCGGGGCAGGGCTTTGGCACCCAGATGATCTGGCTCTGCCTCACCGCATTCGCCGCGTTCTTCTGGATCTCGCCATTCTGGACCCTGCCATCCCTCACCCTCACCGCCTCCGCCGCCGCAGTGGCGACCGGATTGATCAACATGGGCGCAAACCTCGCCGGTTATCTCGGCAACCACGTCACCGGCTGGCTGCGTTCAAACGGCTTTGGCGAAAACGAGTGCCTCTGGTTCCTCGCCGCTTGCTTCACCGTCGGCGGCATCATCATCAGCTTCCTGCGCCTTAAACCCAAAATCGCCTGAATCATCAAAGCGAAAAGAGCCCTTCTCTCCAGCGCTCGTGCACTCCGCTACTCCATGACCCCATCTCCCCATCAACTCTACCGCACCATGCTCGTCATCCGCACGGTCGAGGAACGGCTCGCGAAATCGCACCAGCGCGGCCTCATCCACGGCGCGTGTCACACTTACGTCGGCCAGGAGGCCATCGCCACGGCGGTGTGCGCGCATTTGACCCGGGATGACGCGGTTTTCAGCACGCATCGCGGGCATGGTCATGCACTCGCCAAAGGCATGGAGCCGAGCCAGCTCATCGCGGAACTCTACGGACGTGAGACGGGCTGCTCGCGCGGTCGCGGCGGCTCCATGCATCTGTTTGCTCCGGAGATCGGCATGATGGGCACCAGCGGCATTGTCGCGCCGTGCATCCTCCAGGCCGCCGGGGCGGGCTACAGCTCGCTCATCATGAAAACAGGTCATGTGGGCGTTGCTTTCTTCGGTGATGGAGCGGTCAACAATGGGGCGTTTCACGAGGGACTGAACATGGCGAGCATCTGGAAGCTGCCTGTCCTCTTCGTCTGCGAAAACAACCAGTTCGCCACCGAGGTGCCCTTTTCAGCGGTTTCAGGAAATCCCAGTGTCGCAGCCCGTGGCGCGGCCTACGGCATTAAAAGCATCGAACTCGACGGAAACGACGTTCTCGCCATCGAAGCCGCCGCTGGCGAGGCCGTGAAGCGCGCGCGAAACGGCGAAGGCCCCACCTTGCTCGAATGCAAAACTTACCGCACCCGCGCTCACGCCGAAGGGATGGGCGACTTCACTTATCGCACGCGTGAAGACGTCGAGCAGTGGAAAACACGCTGTCCCATCGCGCGACTGAAAAAGCATCTGCTCGATCGAAAACTCGTCAGCGAGACCGAACTCAGCGGCATCGAGCAGGAGGTCGCCGCGCTCACCGAAGCCGCGCATGAGTTTGCCGAAAAGAGCGCCTATCCCACCGCCGAAAGCGCCACCGCCCACGTCTATGCCGCGCCGCGCATCGGAGAGCCGCGTGATGTGCCCTCTGCAAAGGCCAACACGCGCGAGCTGACCTTTATGAAGGCCACGCTCGAAGCTCTGGCCGAGGAGATGGCCAGCAATCCGAAAATCTTCGTGGTCGGCGAAGGCATCGGCTTGCGCGGCGGCAACTTCGCCACGACCAGCGGCCTGTTTCAACTTTACGGCCCCGAGCGCCTGCGCGATACGCCCATCTGCGAGCGCGGCTTTGTCGGCCTCGCGGGCGGTGCCGCCATGACCGGGACACGACCTGTGGTGGACTTCATGTTCGCCGACTTCGTGCTCGATAGTGTTGGGGAGATCATCAATCAGATCGCCAAGATGCAATACATGAGCAGCGGCCGGCTGAAGATGCCCGTGCTCCTGCGCGGGTGCATCGGCATCGGCCACTGCGCAGCCACTCACCACAGCGGCAGCTACTACTCCATGTATGCGCACTTCCCCGGCCTGCGTGTCGTCGTGCCATCGTCACCGCGCGATGCGAAGGGCTTGCTCAAAACCGCGCTCACCTGCGATGACCCCGTGCTCTTCCTCGAACACCGCGAGCTGATGACCGTGAAAGGCCCCGTGCCCGAGGAAGAATACTTCATCGACTTCGGCAAGGTTGCTGTCGTGCGTGAAGGCGGCGATATCACCGTTGTCGCGCTCGCCCTGATGGTTCACAAGACGCTGGAGGCGTGCGAGTCGCTCGCAAGAGAAGGCATCGATGTCGAACTGATCGACCCGCGAACCGTCTCGCCGCTCGACACGGACTCCATCCTCCGCTCGGTGGCCAAGACGGGCCGCCTCCTCATCGTGGACGAGGACTTCGCGCATTGCGGCGTCAGCGCCGAGATCGCCGCCCAGCTCGCCGACCGCGGCTTCGACGAACTCGACGCGCCCATACGCCGCCTCAACGGCAAATTCTCGCCCACGCCCTACAGCCCCACGCTCGAAGCCGCCGTGGTCCCGAATGTCGAAACCATCACCCAAGCCATCCGCGACCTATGCGCCGAGTGACCTTTCATGACAAAAAGATCTGACACGAAACCATGAGTTCACCGTTTTACCCTCCGTTCTGTTTTCATTCCTTCCTCTTCTGATCATGCCCATCGAAATCCAACTCCCTCGTCTCGGCTGGTCCATGGAGGAAGGCAAGTTCCTCGGCTGGCTGAGAACAGACGGCGACATGATCAAAGCCGGTGATCCTCTCTTCACCCTCGAAAGCGACAAAGCCGCCCAGGAAGTCGAATCCATCGACAGCGGCATCCTTTCGATTCCTGCCGATGGTCCCCAATTGGACGAAATCGTCAAAGTGGGCCAGGTGCTCGGCTACTTGCTCGTCGAAGGCGAAGTTGCTCCCGCCAGATCCCCGAAGGTTGCTGAATCAGCGCCAAACAAATCCCAATCTGTGGAGCCCCAAATCTGCGTGACCCCCACTCACGCATCCAGCACTCCCGTGCTCCAACACTCCGGCACTCCGCCGATCCCTCCCGCCAGCCCCCGCGCCCGCCGCGCCGCCAAAGAGCACGACGTGGATCTCTCCGCGCTTTCCCCCACCGGCCAAGGCGGTCGCATCCGCGAGCGCGATGTCCTCGGCGCCATCACTTCCATTCGATCCACCACCGGCTTCAAAAAAGTGCCGCTCACGCTCCTGCGCCGCACCATCGCCGCGCGGCTCACGCACAGCCGCCAAAGCACCGTCCCCGTCACCATCACCGGACGTTGCGATGCCACCGCGCTGCTCGGTCTCCGCCAGCAGCTCAAATCCATCACTCCATCACCCGAGTCCTCCATCCCCCTCATTCCCACGATCAACGACCTCCTCCTCAAGCTCACCGCCGCAGCCTTGCGCCAGCATCCCATGCTCGCCGCCACTTGGGCGGACGATCACCTCCTGGTCCCCGAAGCCATCCACCTCGGCATCGCCGTGGACACCGAGGCCGCACTCCTCGTCCCCGTCATCCGCGATGTGGATACCTCCACTCTCACGCAAATCGCCACGCAGTCGCAAAAGCTCATCGCTGCCGCCCGCGCCGGTCAGCTCGCCACCGCCGACATGCAGGGCGCCTGCTTCACCCTCAGCAACCTTGGCAGCCTCGGCGTCGAAGCCTTCACTCCCGTCATCAATCCACCCGAATCCGCCATCCTCGGCATCGGAGCCATCGTGCGCGAGGCCGTGCCGCTCGACGACGGCACCTTCGCTGCACGTGACCGGCTTACCTTGAGCCTCACCTTTGACCATCGCGTCAACGACGGCGCCGCCGCCGCCCGCTTTTTGAAAACTCTTCGCCAACTCATTGCGCAGCCCCTCCTCGGCCTCGTGTGATCATTTTCCATTCATGAAAGTCCAACTCCACGACCAAGTCGCCCTCGTCACCGGTGCCGCCGGTGCCATCGGCCAAGCCATCTGCGCCTCGCTCGCCGTCAACGGTGCCAAGGTCGTCTTTGCCGACATCAACCTCGAAGGTGCCCGTCAGCTTGCCGCGGCCACGCCCGGAGCCATGGCCCTGCACATGGACGTCACCGATGAAAAATCGGTCGAGTCCGCCATCAGCGAAATCATCGCCGCGCACGGCCGCCTCGACATCCTCGTCAACAACGCCGGCATCAACACCATGGCCCACCGCGTGAACATCGACTCCTTTCCCACCGAGGAATGGGACCGCATCCTCCGCGTTGATCTCACCGGTCTCTTCCTTGTCAGCAAAACGGTTTCGCGCCAGATGCTCCAGCGCAAATCCGGCCGCATCATCAACATCTCCTCCGTCATGGGCCTTGTGCCCGCGCGCCTCCAATGCGCCTACACCGCAGCCAAGGCAGGCGTCGTCAACCTCACCCGCACCATGGCCATCGAACTCGGCTCGCAGGGCATCCTCACCAACTGCATCGCCCCCGGCTCCATCCTCAGCGAAGGCACCAAGCAGCTCTTCTACGGCGAGAACGGCCAGTTCAACGACCGCGTCCAGGCCATGCTCGCCCACGTCCCCCTTGGCCGCCCCGGCCAGCCCGAGGAAATCGCTCACGCCGTCCTCTTCCTCGCCGCCCCCGAAAGCTCCTACCTCAACGGCGCCATCATCCCCGTCGATGGCGGCTGGCTCGCGGGCTACAGCCGTGATTTTTGAAGTGGCCTCATTCTCCCCAACTTAACGTCATGAAAACGATCAAAATACCCAGCACGCATTTCACTGGCAGACTTCTTTTGGTTGGTCTCGCCTCGCTTGCAGCGCCTCTGCTTGCCGACCAAAAGCTGGCCTTCGAGCAAACCATTCAGCCTGTGCTGAAACAGTATTGCCTCGACTGCCACTCGACGAAGAAGCAGAAGGGCGATCTCGATCTCGAGCGCTTCACGTCACTCGACCTCGTGAAGCGTGATCCCATCGTGTGGGAGCATTCGCTGGATCAGATCCGCGACCAGGAGATGCCGCCGAAGGGCAAACCGAGGCCGTCTCCCGAGCAAATGAAACTGCTCACGGACTGGATGCAGGGCACGCTGGATGGCATAGCACTCGCCAGCGCTGGTGATCCGGGTCCGGTGGTGCTGCGGCGTCTGTCGAACATGGAATACACTTACACGTTGCGTGATTTGACCGGCGTGGAGTCACTCGATCCGGCAAAGGAGTTTCCTGTCGATGGCGCGGCTGGTGAAGGCTTTACCAATGCAGGTGCGGCACTCGTCATGTCGCCGGCGTTGCTCACCAAGTATCTGGATGCGGCAAAGGACATCGCCTCACACGCGGTGCTTACGCCAGAGGGCGTTCGTTTCTCACCGAGCACGTCAGCCAGCGACTGGACAGACGAAGCTCTGATGAATATTCGGGCGATCTATGCCAAGCACACGACTGCGGGCACAGGCTCGCAAACCGTCGCTCAGGGCATCAAGCTCGACACTGGCACAGGCAGCGGCCATCTGCCTCTCGCGAGGTATCTCGATGCGCTGCAAGGCCGTGTCAGCAGCGAGGGCTTGAGCGCCAAGTATCTCGGCATGCTGCGCAGCTCACTCACTGGCACGCAGCCATCCGTTTTGCTCGATCCGCTGCGGGCCAAGTTTCTTGAGAAAAAGCTCACCGCGGCTGATATCGAGCCGTGGCAAAAGGTGCTGTGGCGTTTCGCGAATGTCGGCCACATCGGCAAAGCGAACGGCCCGAAGGCCTGGCAGGAGCCGGTGACACCGCTGGTCGCGAAACATGAGATGCGGCTCAAACTCGCCTCGGAAACCGATGTCACGCTCTACCTCAGCACCACGGATGCAGGCGATGGCGGCACCCATGATGAAGTCGTGTGGGAGAATCCGCGCCTCGTGGCTCCTGGCAGGCCTGATTTGCCCATCAGCGGCCT
Organism: Akkermansiaceae bacterium UBA5020; assembly: GCA_002396885.1. Taxonomy (GTDB): domain Bacteria; phylum Verrucomicrobiota; class Verrucomicrobiia; order Verrucomicrobiales; family DEV007; genus Arctic95D-9. The sequence continues at coordinate 29,725 of DGXY01000067.1, read as the reverse complement.
TCCAGCGCTCGTGACGCACTTGGAGACACAACGCAGCCGCATCATCGCGGAAACGGAGTCGGTCTTGAATGCCATCGCCAGTGGCAAAGAAGGCGCTGATCCCGCTTTGATGGCCGCATGGCGCGAATATCTCGGCTACGGCACCTCGAAGCTCGAGCCATTGCTGACGAAGAAGATGGAGAGAACGCCGGACTACAACTTCATCAAGGGCTGGCAGGGCGACCAGGATCTCGCCGTGTGGGCGAACTCGTCGGACGCCACCGTGCTGACCCCTGGCGAGATGAAGGCCCACGGCATCGCCACACATCCGTCGCCCACGCGCGCCTCGGTCATCGCCTGGCGCTGCGAAAAGGCCGGCACGCTGCGTGTTCACGGCGATGTCAGCGACGCGCATACTGAATGCGGCAACGGCGTCACCTGGGCACTCGAAGTGCGTCGCGGCCCAATCAGCGAAGTCCTCGCGAAAGGCGAAACGAAGGGAAAAGAGGTTTTCAAACTCGGCCCGTTCGAAAGCGTGCGCGTCGATGCCGGACAGGTCGTCGCTTTGGTCATCGGCCCGAAGGATGGCAGCCACATCTGCGACCTCACTGCCGTCAATCTGACGCTCAGCGATGGCACCCAGACCTGGGATCTCGCCAAAGACGTTTCGCCGAACATCCTCAAAGGCAATCCGCACGGCGCGTGGCACTTCCTCAGCCAACCTGCCACGCTCGATTCCGCGCCGGATGTGCCTGCGCCCATCGCTGAATGGCGGAAGAAGCCAAGCCCAGAGCTTGCGGTGAAGGTGCGGCAGTTTTTGGAAGAAGACTTCCCGCTCAACTCACCGCTGCTGCGTCCGTTTTTGAGTAATCGGTCAGGTCAGACGGCTTATTCCGATCTAAAAGCCAATGCGCCCTCAGTTCTTGAAGTAAAAATCCCCGCCGTGCTCGCCAAAGGCACCGAGTTCGTTGTCGCCGGAAGACTTGCCGGCAAAACGAATGGCAGCGTGCAAATGCAGGTGCTCACTGAGAAGCCCCTGGCCTCTACGAGCCTCGTGGCGGGCAAATCGGAGTCTGCACAGAAATCTGGCCAATGGAGCGACAACAACCTCGTCACGCAGCACAGCGCCCCGATCATCGTGAACGACGCCAGTGATGCCCGCGCACGCTTTGAGTCCGCGTTTGATGAGTTCCGCTCGCTCTTCCCCATCGCGCTCTGCTACCCGCGCATCGTGCCGGTGGATGAGGTCGTGACGCTCACCCTGTTCTTTCGCGAGGACGACCACCTGAAGCGCCTCATGCTGGATGACGCCGATTCACGCGAATTGGATCGCGCCTGGGATGACTTGCGCTTCATCAGTGAGTCGCCGCTGAAGCAAGTGGACGTCTTTGAGCAGCTCTGGCAGTTTGCCACCCAAGATGCCAAGCCCGAAGCCTTCGAGCCGATGCGCGAGCCGATCAAGCAGGGCGCTGAGGCCTTCAAGAAGCTGCAAGTCGAAGTGGAGCCCAAACAGGTGCAGGCCGTGCTCGACTTCGCCACACAGGCATGGCGTCGCCCGCTCAGAGACGCAGAGCAGAAAGAACTGCGCACCCTTTATCAAACGCTGCGCACGCAGGAGATGCCGCACGCCAAAGCTGTGCGCATAATGCTTGCGCGAGTGCTCGTGGCACCGGCATTTCTCTATCGCGGCGAGCAGGCCCGCGAGACAACGGGCACCGTCAGTGATTGGGAACTCGCGACCCGGCTGAGTTTTTTTCTCACCTCCTCCGCGCCCGATGAGGAACTGCGCGCAATGGCCGCGGCCGGAACGCTGCGTGATGACAAGGTCCTCGCAGGTCAGGTGCGGCGCTTGTTGAAGACGGACGGGGTCCGCCGCCTCGCGACCGAATTCGGCTGCCAGTATCTCCACGTCCGCGACGTCGCCACCCTTGATGAAAAGAGCGAACGGCATTTTCCGGAGTTTCCCGATCTGCGCGACGACATGCAGGAGGAGGTGACGCGTTTCTTCATCGACCTGTTCCAGAACGACGGCAGCGTTCTTTCACTGCTCGAAGCCGATCACACTTTTGTGAACGCGGAACTGGCGGAGTTCTATGGATTGGGGACAAAGGAACGGGCACAAGGGAATCCTGTCGAAAATTCCCCTGTTCCCATTCCCGTGTCCTCCGCCGATCCGTCCTGGCGTCGCATCGAAGGCCTGCGTGAACACGGCCGCGGCGGTCTCCTCGGATTCGCCGCGACCCTGGCAAAACACTCGGGAGCTTCGCGAACGAGTGCGATCCTGCGCGGCACCTGGGTGAGCGAGGTCATCCTCGGCGACAAATTGCCGAATCCGCCCAAGGGCATTCCGATCCTTCCCGAAGAAGCACCTGCGGGCCTGACCGAGCGGCAGCTCATCGAACGCCACAGCCGCGATGCGAATTGCGCCGGTTGCCACAGCCGGATCGATCCCTACGGCTTCGCCCTCGAGGGCTTCGACGCGATCGGTCGCGCCCGCGAGGCCGATACGAAAACAGTGCTGCGCGACGGCACTTCGATCGCAGGATTGGAGGATCTCCGCGACTACCTCGCGGGCGAACGTCGCGAGGATTTTCTCCGGCAATTCAGCCGGAAATTGCTCGGTTACGCCCTCGGTCGCAGCGTCCAGCTTTCCGATGAACCGCTCCTCGACGAACTCATTGCAATCGAAGGCCATCGCGTCGGTGATCTCGTCGAGCGCATCGTCCTAAGCCGACAATTCCGCGAAGTAAGAGGGCATCTTGCCTCGTTTCCATGATTCACAATGGCGTTTCGTCTATTTCGTCCGTTTCGCGAATCGGGTGTCATGACATCATGAATTCGCTGGCCAATATCGAGACTCGTCCTCTCTGCAAATCCGACCGGAGATTGGCTCGCGATTCGGCGGAGCTGATTGAGGAATCTGAATCAAGTGGCCTGACGTTGCTAATCGATGGGTGGTCGAGTCATCGATTACAGTGGCAAACCGGAGCGCCAGCTCTGCCACCTTCGGTGATGCGAAGACGATGTTGGACGAGGTGTGATCGTTGGCGGTCGGGTTTTCCCGTGCAGACTCCCCACCAAAAGGGTGACAAGCCCGCTCTGGCGGGGTAAATGGGGGGCATCCCACTTCTTTCCCATGCGACCGTTTTGTCTTGTCCTCTTCCTTTCTCTCCTTGTCGTGATTCCCGCTCCGGCTGCGGAAGGCAAGCCCTCGCGCCCGAATCTCCTCTTTCTCTACACCGACGATCATTCCTACCGCACCCTCTCCTGCTACGAGCACGCCGATCCCTTCGCGCAGACGCCGAATCTCGACCGGCTGGCGGAGCGAGGGGTGCGTTTCACCCACGCCTACATCGGCACCTGGTGCATGCCGTCGCGTGCCACCGTGCTTACGGGGCGTCACCAGTATGGAGTTCGGACGATGCGGATGGAAGGCGAATACCCCGGCAGCGAATACGATCCCGCCGAGTGTCCGTTCTGGCCGGCCGAATTGCGGAAGCACGGCTACCACACCGCCCAGATTGGCAAATGGCACACCGGCACCGACTCGGGCTTCGGGCGCGATTGGGACCACCAGATCGTGTGGAACCGGCCGAAGCACCCGGACAATGCGGGCAACTACTACCACGACCAGTTGCTCTCCATCGACGGCGGCGAGCCGCAGGTGGTGAAAGGATATTCGACCGACAATTACACCCGTTGGGCGATCGACTACATCGAGGGCAAGAACCGCGATCCGGAAAAGCCCTGGTTCCTCTGGCTCTGTTATGGCGGTGTCCACGCTCCCTACACGCCCGCGGATCGTCACCTTGGGGAGTATCCCGATGCGAAGGTCACCACGCCCGCCGACATCTATCCGCCGCGGCCCGGCAAACCCGCCTGGATGCAGGACGTTGCCACCTGGATCGAGGGTCCCGGAGGTGACCCCGTCCTCGCGGCGAAAGCTCTCGGCAAGGAGGTCGGCGACGATCCTTCGCGCGACCAGGGACGCACCCTTTCGTCGTGGGTGCGCCAGATGCACCAAGCCGTGCGCTCGCTTGATGAAGGGGTCGGTCAGGTCCTCGCTGCCCTCGAGGCGAGCGGCCAGCTCGAGAACACGCTCGTCGTCTTCACTTCCGATCAGGGCTTCGCCTGGGGCCAGCACGGCTTTCGTGCCAAACTCGCGCCCTACGATGCCAACATCCGTTCTCCCATGATCGTCTCGATGCCCGGCACCCTGCCCGAGGGAAAGGCGTGTTCGACACCCGTCGGAGGCGCCGACCTCGCGCCGACGCTGCTGGCTTTCGCCGGACTCGACCTGCCCTGGGACATGCATGGTCACGATCTCACCCCGCTTTTGAAAGATCCCGGAATGGCCTGGCCCCATCCGGTGCTCATTCCCTTCACCGCCGATCAGTTCGGCGCGGATTGCGATGTCGTTCCCGCGCCGCCGAAAAACCGTCACAAGAGCGGGGTGCCTTGGTATCTCATGTTCGTCGAAGGACGCTACAAATACATCCGCACCCTCGACCCCGGCGAGCCCGAGGAACTCTACGACCTGATCGAAGATCCTGACGAACTCACCAATCTGGCCGGAAAGACGGAGCAACGCGAGCGGCTGGTGAAGATGCGCAAGGAGACCATCGGTGAACTGAAGCGGACGGAAGCGAAGATGGTGGATTCGCTTCCTGCGGTCGGAGAGTGAAAACGAAACGAATGTGAAACGAATCCCGCCGCGGCGGGTTGATGCGCCTGCTCATGAAATTACCCCTCTTGATTCTCGCGCTGGTTTTTGTCCCGCTTGTCGCGTCGGTCGCGGCCGAAGAGACCAAGCCTAACTTCATCGTCATCAACATCGATGATCTCGGCTACGCCGACATCGCTCCCTTTGGCTCGACCCTGAACCGCACGCCGCATCTGGGCCGCATGGCGAAGGAGGGGCGGAAGCTGACCTCTTACTACGCGGCCCCGGTCTGCTCGCCCTCACGCGCGGCCTTGATGACAGGCTCCTATCCGAAACGCGCCCTGCCGATTCCGCATGTGTTCTTCCCGTCCGCGTCCGTGGGACTGCATCCTGACGAAACCACCATCGCCGAGGTGCTCCGGGATGCGGGCTACCGCACGGCGTGCGTGGGCAAGTGGCACCTCGGGGATCAGCCGGACTTCCTCCCGACGGCGCAGGGATTCGACTACTACCTGGGCATTCCCTACTCGAACGACATGGGCACGGTCGCCGAGGGATCAAAGAGCGATCTCGGCGCCCCCCTGCCCGACACCACGGAAAACCCGGCGAAAGCCAAAGCCGCGGCCGAGGATCCGGAGACCGGGTTGAAGGGGAATCGTCAGCCGCCCCTGCCGCTCGTCGAGAACGACAAGGTCGTGGGCCGGGTGAAGCAGGACGAACAACAGGCCATCGTCTCGACCTTCACCGAGGCGGCGGTGAAGTTTGTCCGGGAAAGTGCCGCAAAGCCATTCTTTCTCTATCTGCCGCACAGCGCGGTGCATTTTCCGCTCTATCCGGGGAAGGACTGGGTCGGTAAATCGAAGAACGGTCTCTACGGTGACTGGGTCGAGGAAATCGATGCCAGTGTCGGCCGGATCCTCGACACGATCCGTGAACTCGGGCTCGAGAGGCGCACGCTCGTGATCTTCACCTCGGACAACGGCGGGACGTCGCGAGGAACGAACGGGCCTTTGCGCGGTCACAAGGGCAGCACTTGGGAAGGCGGGGTGCGGGCTCCCACCATCGTCTGGTGGCCGGGGACGATTCCCGCGGACACGAGCAGCGACAAGATCACCGGGATGCACGACGTGCTCCCGACCTTCGCCTCGCTCGCGGGAGTGAAGGGACCGGACGGGCGCAAGCTCGACGGCATTGACGCCTCGGGTGTGTGGCTCGGCAAGGAAGGGGCGAAGGGCCATGAGACCTTTCACTACTTCCGCGGCTTCGAGCTGCAGGCGATCCGCCGTGGGCCGTGGAAGCTGCACTTTGGCACGGCCGGGCCGGTAAAAGCGAAGGGTAACGCGGGGCAGCGTCCCGTGGGGCTGGCGCTTTTCAATCTCGAATCCGATCTTGGTGAGAAGAACAACGTGGCGGATACGAATCCGGAGGTGGTGAAAGAACTCCAGGCACTGGCCGCGGCGATGGACGCCGATCTTGGTGTGAAGGTGGATTCCCAAGGTCCCGGGGTGCGTCCGCTCGGACGGGTAGAACATCCCGAACCCTTCCTCGATCACGAGGGCAAGGTGCGGGCGAACGCGGTCGGGAAGGTGGAGCAATTTCCCTGAGGGAAAGCCGTTCGGCACGCTGGCTGGCGACTTGACGACAAGCCGGGAGCGGCGACGATTGGCGGCATGGGGCAAATGCACCAAATGCAGCTCACCTACCTGGCCACGGAAGATCGCCTGCTCTTTCGCGTGAACACGAGGGCGCGTCAGGAATTCCGATTCTGGATGACGCGGCGATACACCGCGATTCTCTGGCATACCTTGACCCAGCTCCTCGCGAACCGTCCGATGACTCCGGAAGTTCCGGTCGCGCCTCCGTCGGCGGATCCCTTGGTCGAGGCGACGAAGCAGGAGATCAAACACCACGAGGTGGTTTCGCAGGCCGACTTCAAAACGCAATACCAGGAGAGCACCTACCTGCCTTTGGGCGAGGCACCTTTGCTGCTTTTCAGCGTTGGAGTCAAGCCGGCTCCGGATGGGCAACCGCTCCTCTGCATGCATCCCGAGAAGGGCCAGGGGATCGAGATCGTCTTGAACGAACAGATCCTGCATTCGATCTGCAAGCTCATCCTCGACACTTCGACGAAAGCTGAATGGGGCTTGAACCTCGTGTTTGTCCCCGGCACCGGTCCCGCTCCCGAGGGGCCGACGGGGTTGAATTGAGCGGGGCTGACGGCCTGGTTTTATCCTCCGTCGGGGGCGGCGAACCTTACCTCGATGGATTCGGGGAGCTGCTCGCCCGGGAGTTCTAGTTTTTTGATTTTCCGTCGCTGCTTCCGCTACTGCTGCCGCGTGCAACGTAGCGTGCAAACGTTCCGAGCGAAGGGCCGGACGACGCGCCTCTCGGAAGCATGGCTGCTTCCGCTACCGCTGCCGCGTGCAACGGAGCGCGCGTCGCGGAACGCGCAAACGTTCCGGGCGAAGGGCCGGACGACGCGCCTCTCGGAAGCATGGCTGCTTCCGCTACCGCTGCCGCGTGCAACGGAGCGCGCGTAGCGGAACGTGCCAACGTTCCGGGCATCGGGCCGGACGACGCGCCTCTCGGAAGCATGGCTGCTTCCGCTACCGCTGCCGCGTGCAACGGAGCGCGCGTAACGGAACGTGCAAACGTTCCGAGCGAAGGGCCGGACGACGCGCCTCT
>DGXY01000067.1:0-22165 GCA_002396885.1 Akkermansiaceae bacterium UBA5020 | reverse complement strand
GTAGCGGAACGTGCCAACGTTCCGGAGGAACTTTGTTGAACGCGACCACCACGTCATCCCCCGCTTCAACCACCCCCATCGGCAACCCTCACGAAAACAACTCGCGCATCGGCTCGCCATGATAGAGCGGCATCGGGCGGCCTTTCACATCCGTCCAATGCGCGTCCTTCGGAATTCCCAGAGCATCGTAGATCGTCGCGGCGAGATCCTCGGGACGCCGTGGATCACTCGCGGGATGACCACCGAACTTGTCGGTCGAGCCGAGGACGGCGCCTCCGGTGATGCCGCCTCCGGCGAACCAGACGCTCTGCACCGCACCCCAGTGATCGCGGCCGGGCAGGGGAACACCCCGCAGGGTCGAGATCTTCGGGGTTCTGCCGAATTCCCCTGCCATGATCACGAGGGTGTCGTCGAGGATCCCGCGCTCCTTCAGATCATCGAGCAGGGCGGAGATGGCGCGGTCGGTGGGCGGGAAAAGGTAGTCGCGCAGGTTCGGGAAGATCGCCTGGTGATTGTCCCAAGTCTCGTTGTTGCCGAGATTCACTTGCACGAGGCGCACGCCCGATTCGACGAGTTGGCGCGCCATCAGGAGAGACCAGCCGAAGGAATTGCGGCCATAGCGGTCTTGCGTCGCGGCATCGGTGCTGTGGACGTCGAAGGAGGCCTTGACCTTGGGATCGGAGAGCAGGCCCACGGCCATGTCGCGGTAGCGGTCGACACCACCGGCGGTGGAGGCGGCCTCGAGATGGCGCTGCTGTTCGTCGAGGAGTCCGCGGAGGGCGAGGCGATCCTGGAAACGCTCGAAGTCGATCGTGTCAGGCAACTCCAGACTGAAGGTGCGGTAGGCTAGCTCGCGCTCGAGCGGTCCGTCGGCGTGATGAAAATCGTATTCGGGAAAGGCCCCGTATCCGACCGCATCGTAGGGCGAGGCCTCGAGGAAGAAGGGATCCTTGTGTCGCCCTAACAAACCACCAAACTGGCCCGCAAGGGTGCGCCCGGAGCGGTGGATGAGTTTCTCGGGGAGAATCAGGGAAGAGGGCAGGGAACCGGAGGACGGGAGCAGTTCGGCGGTGAGTGCCGCGATCGAAGGCCAGTCGCCCTCGGTGGGTTTGGTCGGGTCGAAGCTGGGCGTCGTTTCGGACCGCCCCGTCATCATGATGCAGTGCCCTTTGGAGTGGTCGTTCGACGCGTGGCTGAGGGATCGGCAAAGGGCCCAGGATTCGCTGCGTTTCGCGAGCTCGGGGAGGTGCTCGCAGATCTGGAGCCCCGGCGTCTTCGTCGCGATGGGGCGGAACTCCCCGCGGATTTCGCTCGGGCTGTCGGGCTTCAGGTCGAAGCTGTCGAGCTGCGAAAGCCCGCCGGAGAGGAAGATGTAAATGACGTTTTTCGCCCTGCCGGGTTTGGCGCCCGCGGCGCTCTCGAGGGCGGCGAGGCGGTCGAGACCGAGTCCCCCCGCGAGGCCGATCGCGCCCGCCCGGAGAAAGGCGCGCCGCGTCGATCGTGCGGCGGAATGGCGGAGGAGCGGCGAACGGAAATCCGAGGACATGGCGGCGATCGGAAGCGGTGGACGACCTGCGAAGGTTCGCCGATTTCACCGATGAAGGGAAGAGCGATCCGGGGACGGGATCGCGCACCGTCGCGAGGGCGCGGGCAACGCGATCCAATGAGTGGTTCAAGGAGGCCCGTCCCGTAGGATCGCCTATTTCTTCCGGCCCTGCTCGCCGCCGTATTCGATCACATTCGCCTCAAGGAACTCGCGGGTCGGTTTCGCGACCTCGATGCCGTTCTCGGGGATCTCGAGACGGGCGCTCCAGGCGACGCCGTTGAGGACGGTCTTGCGGAAGCTGTCGTCTTCCCAATTCCAGTGATAATGCAGGCCGGTGAAACCGAAGCCACGTCCCTTTTGATAATCGTCGCCGCGTTCGTAGGTCCAGGCGACATGCTGGGGTTCGCCTTTGGCGACGGCTTCGCGGACGGCGGGATTCCCGGAATGAGGTCCATCGGGACGCTCCATCGTCTTGGCGGGAGCGATGGCGGAGAGGATGGGGGTGACGCCCTTGAGGCCCTCGACGAACCGCATGTGAAAATACCATTCGTCGTCGATCGCAAAGGGCTTCACCCCGTTCGCTGCGGGGTGTCCGGGGAAGACCTTGAAATCGGCGACCCAGTGCGGATTGACTGACCAGTTCATTTCGAAATAGCCGCCCATCCACGCGAGCATGCCCTTGGCGCTGGGGCCGATCGGCACCTCGACCCCGTAGTGGAGGCAGGCGAGGCCGGCCCCGGTGCGCATCACCGCATCGAGTTCGGGGACGTGACCGTTGACGAGGTGACCGCCTCCGCCGGAGCAGAAAAAGATGACGGTATCGGCGTCCTTGAAGAAGGTCGCCGGATCGGTGGGCCAGAGGATCGAGTAGCGCGACTCAATCTTCACGTCGGGATAGGATTCCTCGAGCCACTTGCCGATGAGACGGCAGCCGGCGGCGTATTCGTGAGCGCCGAAGCCATGCGAGGTCTTGTGCGAGACAAAACAGAGGACGGTTTTGTCATCCCCGGGGCCGGCCTGGGCGAGGGGAGCGGTGAAGAGGAGAGCGGCGAAAAGCGACCAGAGGGGGTGCCTACGGGCGGTCGAGAGGGTCGAAAAGGGGGACATGGGACCAGTTTTGGAAGTTTTCGGCCCCGGGTCAAGCGAGGAAGCGATTCGCTTAAGTCTTTCAAAGGAAAATTGTGACAAACAAAGCATTTGAGCCCGGCGTGGCCTCCGCTATGCTTTGCCCCGGGGGAGACTGGGAGGAAATATGGCGGAACAGGCGACCATCGAAAAAGGATTTGAACGGGTTCTCGGCCTCATCGGAGAAGCCGCCGGGATCGACTTGCGTCGGACCGTCGATGTGGATGCCCTCCGCGAGCAGTTCTTCACCGGCGGTTCGCTGATCGACTGGATCCTCGACCACGTCGTGGTGGCGGAGCGGGACTTTGGCGCCAATCTTGCGGAAAAGCTCCATCTCATCTGGCAGGAGGATCCCCTCGTCGACACGGCCAATGCCGATATTCTCAAGTCGGCCTGCCCCCCCAATATCGCGATCAAGCACCGCGCCCTCCTCCTCCGGGCGGAACTCGGTGAAGACTCGAAGCGTCCGACGATGCTCGAGGTCGCGCACTACGATCCTTTTTCCACGATCGATCGACAGCTCGTGCGGCGGGCGGCGGGGTGCCCGATCAAATGGATCCTCTCTCCACGCCGCAAGGTGCTGGCGGGCCTGCAGAATTTCTACGGAGTCGGCGGTGACATCTTCGACGACCTCCTCGCGAACCGAGACTGGGACAGCGAAGACTACAACTTCGCGGAACAGATCAACGTGATCGACGACGAGGACGAAGAGGCCTCGGTCGTAAAATTCGTGAACCAGATTTTCAACGAGTCCCTCAAGCAGCGGGCCACCGACATCCACATCGAGCCGATGCGCAACGACCTTCGCGTCCGCTACCGCGTCGACGGGGTGTTGCGGCGTGTGCCCGTGCCGGACAACATCGTCGCCCTCCAGAGTTCGGTGATCGCCCGGGTGAAACTGATGGCGGGCCTGGACATCGCTGAAAAGCGCAAACCGCAGGATGGCCGTATCGCCCTGCAGGTCGGCGGGCTGCCGATCGACACCCGCGTCGCGACGATCCCGTCGATCGAGGGCGAAAGTATCTCGCTGCGTCTCCTCGGGCAGGAGAAATTCACGATCGACCGCCTCGACATGTTCGCCGACATGCGCAAGCAGATTGACGAGATCCTTTCGCGGCCGAACGGCATCGTTCTCGTGACCGGGCCAACCGGCTGCGGCAAGTCGACGAGCCTCTTTTGTTTCCTCTCGGCTCTCAACTCGGAGGATACCAAAATCGTGACGATCGAGGATCCTGTCGAAAACCGTCTCGAAGGCGCGGTGCAGATCGCGGTGAAGCCGGAGATCAATCTCACCTTCGCCTCGGGCCTCCGCAGCATCCTGCGGGGCGACCCGAACGTCATCATGGTGGGGGAAATCCGCGACGTGGAAACGGCGGAGATCGCGGTGCAGGCGGCTCTCACCGGTCACCTCGTGTTCTCCACGCTCCACACGAACGATTCGGTCGGCGGCATCACCCGTCTCGTCGACATGGGGGTCGAGCCTTTCCTCATCGCCGCTTCGGTGCGGGCCTTCATCGCGCAGCGACTCGTGCGCCGCCTCTGCCTCGAGTGCCGCGTGCCGGGCGGAGATTATTCGGAGGAGTTCCTCCGCAAGGTCGGTTTCCCGGTGCGCGAGGCGGGGCGGATCTATTCGGCAAATCCACACGGTTGTGACAGTTGCGGCCACACCGGCTACCGCGGACGGACCGCCGTCTACGAGCTCTTCCGCATCACCGAGAAGGTGCAGGAGCTGATCGTGAACGGCGCCTCGAAGCAGGATCTCCAGCGGCAGGGCATGCTCGACGGATTCATCAACATGCGGGACTACGGCTGGCGCAGGGTGATCGAGGGCACCACCACGATCGAAGAGGTGGTCTCGTCGACCGAGTTGAGCTGATCCGTTTCCCCCGCGATGGCTTCCTTTCGCTACAAGGTCCTGCAGAAAAACGGCTCCCTCTCCGAGGGAAGTCTCGACGCGGCGAGCCGGGGCGAGGCGACGCGCCGGCTGAACGAGCAGGGCTGCCGCGTCCTCTCGATGACAGAGGAAAAGCAAAAGGTCGAGAAGAAGAAGGCGGTGAAGGAGGGCACGCCTGACAAACCTGCCAAAAAAGCGACCACAGCTCCGGTCGAGAACCGCCTCTCGTCGAAACAGCTCGTGCAATTCACCGAAGAGCTCAGCGACCTCCTCTCGGCCGGGGTGCAACTCGATACCTCGCTCCATTCCATCGGGAAGCGCAGCGAATCGCCCGCGATCGCCCGGGTTGCGAGCTCTTGCTACGACAAGGTGCGCGACGGGACGCCACTCGCGACGGCCCTGCGGCTCTCCTCGACGAGCTTCAACGAACTCTACTGCAATCTCGTCTCCGCCGGAGAGGTCTCGGGGGCGCTCGGCGACATCCTGAAACGGCAGGTGAAATACCTCAACACGCTCGCGGAGCTGAAGGGGAAGCTCGCGACGGCGTTGATTTATCCCTCGTTCCTCATCGTCTCCGGCGTCGCGGTCTCGGCGATGTTCACTTTTTTCCTCATCCCAAAACTGCGTCGGCTCGTCGAGTCGACCGGGGGCGAGTTGCCGCCCATCGCGAGGATCCTCCTCGGCTTGGGGGATTTCATGAAGGCGAACTGGATCGCGCTCCTCGTGCTGCTGGGCATCGCCCTCGTGGTCGGCTTTGTCCTGTTCCAGCGCGAGCCAACAAAACGGTGGTGGGATGAGGCGAAGCTGAAGCTGCCGCTCTTCGGGAAACTCCTCATCACGCGATTCAACGTGCAGTTTGTGGAGACGCTCTCGAATCTTCTCGTCAACGGGCTGCCCATTGTGCGCGCGCTCGAACTCGTCGAAACGACGACGCCGAACCGTTACATCCGCGAGCAGATCCAGCAGATGCGGGGGCGCGTCTCGGAAGGTGCCCAGCTGAACCGTTGCATGGAGAAAGCGGGGATCTTCGAATCGGGCCTCGTCGACATGGTCCGCATCGGCGAGGACACGGGCCAGCTCGCGCCCTCCATGGTCAAGGCGGGCGACCGGCTCGACCGGGAATTCGGGCGGGCGATCGAGCGGATCGCCTCGGTCATCCAGCCGGCCATCATTCTCGTGATGTCGGTCATTGTCGGGGTCATGGCTTACATGATGATCTCGGTCATTTACGAAACCATTTCCGTCTTGCGGAATCGCTGATTTCTGTGGTACTCTCTTTTACTATGACGATTCACCGTTCCCGCCGCGCCAAAGGATTCACCCTGATGGAGATGCTCCTTGTTCTCGGCATCATCGCCCTCCTCGTCGGCATGGGCACCTTCATGATGGTCGATGTCCTCGGCGATGCGGAAGAAGGCAAGGTGAAGGGCGATATCCAGACGCTGAAGGCCCAGCTCATCCGCTACAAGACCAAAGGCGGTCTTTACCCCACGACCGAGCAGGGGCTCGAGGCTCTCGTCACCAAGCCTAGCGATGGACCGCAGCCGCGCAGCTACAAATCGCTGATGCAAAAAGAAGCGCTCTACGACCCGTGGGGAAATGTCTACCAGTATCGCCGTCCCGGCAAACAGAACCCCGAGGAATACGACATCTTCTCGATGGGCAAGGACGGGCAGGAGGGCACCGAGGATGACATCGGCAACTGGTGAGCGGTCGACTCGCTGTGGGGGCTACTCGCTTTTCGAGGTTCTCATCGTCCTCGCGATCATCGCGATGTTCACGGGCTTCTTCCTGATTCGTTTTGACGACGGTGCGAACGAGGAGGCGCTCACCAAGGCGGCGACTGACCTCAAGGCCGCCGCTCTGAAGGCCAAAAAGCGCGCCTACACCTTCCGGCGGGATCAATACATCCTTTTCAACAGCGGCGGTTTTGTCCTCACCGAGAGCCCACCTCTCGCCGAGGGGGCGGAGCCGATCGAGCCCCGTGAGGAGGGCCGGGGAGGCAGTTTCAACGAGTCCTACGGGGTTCCTTCAGAAGCGACGATGGAGTTGCTCCCGCCGGGTTCGAAACGCTGGACAAAAGAACCCGGGATCGTCTGGACCTTCCGCAGTTCTGGCCTGAACGACCCCATGGCGGTGCGCTTCACCATGGGCAAATCCTACGCTCGCCTCCAGTTCAACGTCCTCACCGGCTTGGCCGAGGAGGAGATTTTCATCGAGTGAGGTTGTGGCATGGGCATCCTGCCCATGCATTCGGTGGGGGTGAGTTTTCAGGCCTCATTTGATTCCTTTCGTTCTCCATCGTGTCGCTAGGAAGCATGGTCAGGATGCCCATGCCCCTCAGCCATTATTACGGATCTCTTTACTTTCCCTTCCGCTCTCGCGGGATTAGAATCGAGGGTCCATGCCCCCCGACGACGATACGGAATCCCTGCCCTCGAGCGCTCTTGGAGCCCTCGACTTTCTTGTTGTCGAAGGCTTGATGCTGACCCGAGCAGGAGCGGGGAGGGGATGGTGTCGCAGGAATGAGGATCGCACCCTCCTCGAGGACTTCTCCTTCACCCTCCAAAAGCGCCGTTCGCTCGCTCTCGTCGGCGAGGATCGCGGGGCACTCTTTGCCCTCGCGGCGGCGCTGGTGAAAATCGGTCCGGTCGCGGCGGGCTCGATTCACTTCGCCGGCATCCCCGTGCTAGCCTTCGATTCTCAGCGTTTCCGCGCCGTGAGAAAGCGGATCCAGGCGGTCTTTCCTGATGCGCTCGGCCAACTCCCGGCGGTCCTGACGGTGCGCGAGGCCTTTCGCGAGGTCTTGGCGGTCTGGTGCCCCCGCGCTTCGCGCGACGAACGCGCCCGGCTTGTCGATTCCGTCATGATCGCCTGTGGTCTGCCCGAGGCGGTGCAGGATCTTTATCCCTCGGAACTCGACGCGGTCGAGCGGCAACAGGTCGCGCTCGCCCGGGCCCTTTTGCCGGGGCCGGAGTTGCTCATCTGCCAGGGGATTACCGAGGGGCTCGACACGGTGCAGCGGGCCGAACTTTGCAACCGCGTGCGGCATCTCCGCGAGGAGTTCCGGCTCACCTTGCTCGTTCTCACCGATGACCTTGCGGTGGCGCATCAATTGGGTGATGATATCGGCGTGCTCCATCGCGGGCGTCTCGTCGAGTCGGCTCCGGCAGCGACCCTCGTGAGCCGTCCCGCCCACGAACACACTCGCCGACTCGTCGCCGCCGCGGCCTGAGTCTGATATCCAGTCATGACCCCGCTCTTCCGCAAATTTCTGGGAATGAATTGGCTGCTCTTCGCCAATATCATCGGCTTGGCGATTTTCGGAATCTTCGCGATCTACAGCGCCTGCTGGATGCGCGAGGAGGAAGGGCTTGCCACGAAGTGGCGCGAGCAGGTCTACTGGATGCTCCTCGGGCTCAGCTTCTTTTTTGCCGCGAGTCTCATCGACTACAAGTGGATCCGCTATCTCGGCATCCCGTTCTACTTGGTCTCGACGGGCTTGCTCATCTTCACGACCTTCTTCGGCACGGAGATCAACGGGACGCGCGCCTGGCTCGACCTCGGGGTCATTCTTATCCAGCCCTCGCAGCTCGCCATCGCCGGCGGGCTCATCGTTCTCGCGCTCGCGATCAGCTCGCTGCACAAGCTGCACCCCGTTTTCCGCAGTCCCTTCATCCGGCTTTTCGTGACGGGTTTCATCGCCCTCGTGCCCTTCGCCTTCGTGCTCCTCCAGGGCGATTTCGGCTCGGCCATCGTCTGGGTGCCGGTTTACGGAGCGATGGTCCTGATCGGCAATATCCCGTTCCGCTACCTCGCTACCATCGTCCTTTGTGTGACCATGTTCATGCCCTTCGCCTTCTTTTTCGGACTGAAGGACTACCAGAAAAAGCGGATCACGACCCAGATCGAGATGCTCCAGGGCAAGAAGGTGAACATCCTTGCCGAGGCCTACAGCGCCTACAACAACCTCCTCGCGATCGGCAGCGGAGGCTGGGGAGGTAAGGGCTTCAAGAATCCCGAAACGGTCAATCACAAGGGGTTCATCTCGCCCGACACCGCCATCAACGACTTCATCTTTCCCGTGCTCGCCGAGGTCTGGGGTTTCCGCGGCGGCCTCCTCATGCTGGGTGGATTTCTCCTTTTGCTGATGCAGGCGCTCTACGTTGCCTTCTACAGTCGTGATCTGATGGGCCGGCTCCTCGTCGTGGGGGTGGTGGGGCTGCTCTTCGCCCACATCTATCAGAACGTGGGGATGAATCTCCTCATCATGCCGATCACCGGGATCCCGCTGCCGCTCATCAGCTACGGGGGGACTTTCACCGTGGTGACCTTCTTCCTCCTTGGTATGGTCCAGAGCGTCTGGGTCCATCGCATTCATCCCGAGGCCGCCAAACCGAAACCGCAGTTGCGTATCGAGCACCTTGACTGAGTCCGGCCACCCCATGATCGAAGCCCGCCACCTCACGAAGCGTTACGCCGGACGCACTGCCGTCGATCATATCTCGTTCGAGGTGGGGAAGGGCGAGATCGTTGGTTTCCTAGGGCCCAACGGCGCGGGCAAAAGCACGACCCTGCGGATGCTCACCTGCTTTCTTTCCGCGACCGAAGGCACTGCGACGGTGGCTGGCTATGACATTTACGAGGACTCCCTCGAGGTGCGTCGCCGCATTGGCTACATGCCGGAAAACGTGCCGCTTTATCCCGACATGCGCGTCGGGGAGTATCTTCGTTTCCGCGGCCGACTCAAGGGGCTCGGCTATCGCGAATGCCGCGCCGCCGTGGCGGAAGCGATGGACACGTGCAGCCTCGCCGCGGTCGAGCGGAAGATGATCGCGACGCTTTCCAAAGGCTACCGCCAGCGGGTCGGGCTCGCCGACGCCCTCGTCCACAAACCCGAGCTTCTCATCCTCGACGAGCCGACCAACGGCCTCGATCCCGGGCAGATCCGCCAATCGCGCAATCTCATCCGCGAGCTCGGCGAGCGGCACACCATCCTCATCTCGACGCACATTCTCTCCGAGGTGGAGATGACCTGCGGTCGCGTCATCATCATTGATCGCGGGACGATCAAGGCCTCCGACTCGCCGCAGAATCTTATCCGCCGCCTCCGCCGCCCCGGCTCGGTGCTGCTCGAGGCGAAGGCCCCTGCCACCGCCGCGACGAAGCTTGCTGCGATCGCCGGAGTGCAGGAAGTGAATCCGAGCGAGGACCAGGATGGCTGGACGAGTTTTGTCCTCGCGACCGATCCCCAGAGCGACGTGCGCGAAGCCGTCCACGAGCTCGCCATCCGGGAGAGTTGGAAAGTCCGCGAACTCTCCAGCCGCACCGCCTCACTCGAGGATGCGTTTGTGGATTTGCTGAAAGAAGAGTCCCCGCCCGAATCATCCTCTTCACTGAAAACTGAAAACTGAAAACTGAAAACCGCGAAGCGGCGGGACGCCGCTTCTACTTTCTTGATGCGCCCCTTTTCCATCCTCTTTTTCAAGGAGCTGCGGTCCTTTTTTCTCTCGCCGATGGCGTATGTGATCATGGCGCTCTTCACCTTTTTGAACGGGTGGCTCTTTGTCAGCATGGTGCGGGCGATGCAGATGCAGGCTAGCCCGCGCAGCCTTGTGCACAATCTCTTTGCCTCGGGCTGGTTCTGGATGGGCTTCCTCATTCTCTTCCCGCTCATCACGATGCGGCTCTTCGCGGATGAACGGAAGATGGGCACGATCGAAGGACTCCTCACCGCGCCGGTTCGCACCTCAGAGGTCGTTCTCGCGAAGTATGGCGCGGCGGTGGCGGTGTATCTCGTGTTGCTGTTGCCGGTCTTCGCCTTTTTCCCACTCTTCCGTCTCGTCACGGGGGAAGTGACGGCCTTCCAACCCGGGGCGGTTTGGGGCAGTCTCCTCGGACTGTTTCTCATCGGCGCCTTCCACGTTTCGATCGGCACGCTCGCTTCGGCGCTGACGGCCAATCCGCTCATCGCCGCGATGCTGACCTTTGTCTTCGTGATGCTCCACTACTTCCTCGGCTTCCTCCAGAATTTCGGGATGGTGACGGGATCGGTCTGGTCCGAGGGCATGTCCTATTTCTCGACGACCGAACACATGAATGTCCTCGCCGAGGGCCTCGTCGACAGCCGGCCGCTCGTTTATTACCTGAGCTTCAGCGTGCTGCTCCTCTCCTTGACCCATCATGTCCTCGAATCCCGCAAGTGGCGGGCCTGACTTCCCCTTTTTAAAACCCCATGGCCAAGTCCGAAGAGAATGCCCCGAAAGTCCGCTCGCGTCGCGCCGGCATCGCGTCGTGGTCGGGAGCGCGGCGCCTGCTCGAGCGGGGGAAAACGGCCCTGCTCGTGGTCGTGCAGATCATCCTGCTCGTGATCGTGTTTTTCCAGCTCAACTACCTCGGCTGCCGCCGCCACACCGCCTGGGATCTGACGCAGAACCATCGCTTCACCGTTTCGGAGACCTCGCGCCAGGTTCTCGCGGGATTGGGCACGGACGTGCGGATCGTGATGGCTTTCGTCGGCAACTCGGAACTGCACGCGGAAGTGAAGGGCCTCGTCGGGGAATACGATCGTCTCGGTGGCGATGCGGTCGTGGCCGAATATCTCGATCTCAGCCGCAGCCGCGCCCGCCTTGGGGAACTTCGCGACCGTCACGGGATCGAGTTCACGGGCGATCAACTCGTCATCATCGGCGGGAATGACCGCGTCCGCACGATCCCGGCGGAGGATCTCGTCAATCGCGATGCGTCTTCCGGCGTGGTCCTCGATTTCCGCGGCGAGGAGGTGCTCACCGCCGCGCTCCTCGAGGTGACGGAGCAACGACAGCGGAAGATCTACCTGCTCACCGGCGACCGCCGCGCTGAGGAGCTCGTGAAGATCGCCGAGCAGATCCAGCCGCTCGCGAACGCGCAGAACGCCCGCCTTGAGGGGCTCGTGCTGGAGGGTCGCGAGGCCATCCCCGAGGATGCCGATGTGCTCTTCTTCGCCGGCCACACCGAGGATCTCACTGACCGCGAACTCGGGCTTGTCCGCGACTTCTGGGAAAGTCGTCGTGGTGGCCTCGTCATTTTCCTCGATCCCTCAGCGCCGATGCCGAAGCTGCATTCGCTCCTCCGCGAGCACGGTGTCGCGCCCCGGAACGATCGTGTCCTCAGTGTCGTGAGCATTCCCGGGGTCGCCGCGCGCAAGTCCTTCGACGTGCCCGTCTCGCTGATGCCGGGTCCTGGACCGAACCGCGATCGTGCCGCCCTCTCCTTGACCTTGCCGGGACAAACCCAGTCGATCGAGGTGATGGCCGAGGACGACCTCCTTCTCTCCGAAAACATCCGGCCGATCCCGCTGATGATCGCGTCCTCGGGTTTCTGGGGTGAGGCCGATTACCAGACCGAGGAGGTCTCTTTCAATCCCGCTCTCGACCACGGCCAGCCCGACCCCGTCTACACCGCCGCCTCCGTCGAGAAGGGCTTGCCGGGCGATTCGGGGCTCGCCGAGGGTTCCTCGCGCCTCGTCGTCGTGGGCAATGCGAATCTCATTTCCCCGAACGGGCAGACCTCGCAGGTCGCGGCCGATTTCACGATGGCCTCGCTCAACTGGGTGATGAACCGAGAGGCCCTCGTCGGCATCTCGCCGCGCCGTCCTACCGTGTTCACCCTCAGCGTCGCGCCCGACAAGGTCGCGCTGCTGCAAACCCTCCTCATTCTTGTCCTGCCTGGCCTCGCCCTCATCGCCGGAGCCTTTGTTTGGCTGCGACGCCGCGCCTGAGATCGCCGACCTATCCCTTTCCATGAGACTCGTCACCACCGCCATCCTTGGAGCGACCGCGCTCGCGCTTGCCGGTGTCATCCACCGCATTGACGAAAAGCCGTCTTCGGGAAAACGCGCCGCCGAGCTCGCCAACGTCCTCGTGCGTTTCGAGCCCGATGCGGTGGATCAAATCATCGTCGAGCGGGGTGTCGCCAAGGTCGTGCTAAGCAAGACGAACGGCGGTTGGTTTTTCACCGAGCCCGAGCAGGACCGCGTCGACGCGACGCTCGCCTTGGCATTGCTCGACCGGCTCAATCATCTCGGTATCGTCGAGGGTCTCGAGGCGGGCGGGGAAGCGGTCGATCCCACGCCCCTGGGCGTTGCCGGAGATCAGGCCATCCGCGTGACCCTTTCGGGTCCGGGAGGCGAGGGGAAGGCGAAGGTGAACGAAACCATCGTCCTCGGCGTCGAAGCTCCGCGCACCGGTTCGATCTATGCGCGTCGCGAAGGAGCCGATCCGGGCACGTTTGTCGTTGATGGCAATCCGCGGCCGTGGATCGAGAGTCCGCTCGAGGCGATGCGCGATCGCCGCCTTCTCTCCGCTCCCGTCGGTGCGGTCGTGCAGGTCGTGATCCGCCAGGCGAGCGGTGAGATGTCCCTGCAACGCCGCCTCACTCCGCCACAGCAGGATTGGGCGCTCGCCGCACCGATTGTGAGTTGGGCTGATCGCGAGGCGATGGACAGATTGCTCACGTCGCTGGGTTCCTTGCAGATCGAGGAAGTCGTCAAAGGGGCTTCCGCCGCCGAGGCGATCCCGAGTCCGCTGCCCGAGGGCGCCGTCGTCTTCCAGGTGCAGGTCTACGGCATCCCGCAGCCGCTCACGCTTTATCTGCACGAAGTGGGCAAGGCCGAGGACGGCCGTCCGCTCCTTGAGGCGCGGGCTTCGGACCGTCCCGCGGTCTATCGACTGAAGAGCGATTTCCTCGCCTCGCTGCCGAAGTCGCCGAACGATCTCCGTGACCGCACTCTCGCGCGGCTCCCCATCGAAAACATCGAGTCGATCAAGATCCAGAGCCGCCTCGATCCGCTCGTCGATCTGCGCGCCGAGCGGAGTGGCCCCAACGTCTCCTGGCGCGTTGTCATCGGGAACAAACTCGTCCCGGCCAACGGAGGCGAGGTGAACGGGCTCGTCACCGCGGTGAACGAGGCCGCGATCCAGCAATTCGTCTCGGACAACGCGACCGACCTCGTCCAGTATGGGCTCGTGCCGCCGCAGCGACGGCTTCTTTTCCAGATGAAGTTCCCCGGCCAAGCGCAGGCCGACGGCAGCGTCGGTGCGGCGCGCGAGCTGATCCGCACCTTGAATCTCGGCTGGAAGGAGGGTGAGGAGCAGCGCCTCTATGCGAACTTCGAGGGCGAGCCGCACGTCTACGAGCTCGATCCCACTTTCCTCAATCTCGTCGCGAGCCATCCGGTCAAGTGGAAGTCGCTGAACGTGCTCACCTTCAATCCGATCCACCTCGTCTCGATCACCCGCGAGAAGCCCGAGCAGGAAAATCTGAAGCTCGTCTATTTCTATCGCGAGGATCGCTGGGAGGCGTCGCGCAGCGGCGGCGACGTCACCGCCAGTCTCGACATCGCCTCGGCGCGGCGGCTGCGCGATCGGCTCGGTTCGCTCACGGCGAGCGGATGGTATCTCACCCTTGGTCCGGCCTATGACGCGCTCGAAAAACCGAGCGTCGTCTTCACCATCGTCACGAAAGAACTCGACCGGGCCACGAACGACTCGACCGAGACGACCCATGTCCTCAGAGTCGCCCCCTTCTCGACCGATCTTTATTTTGGTCGTTTCGACGGCTCGCCCGATGTCTTTTTCCTCGATGAAAACACCTACAAGGGCTTGATGATGCCCGTCACGACCTCGCGACTGCCCAACTGATCCGATGAAGTGGCTCGCTTCGGCTTTCGGCAGTTTCCTACTTTTTCTCGGGGCCTGCGGGGAGGCTCCTGTCGCGAAGAATCCCGCCGGGAGCGAGGCTGCGCCCGGCGGCTCCTTTGCCCAGATCTGCGCGGCCTGCCACGGACCGAACGGGGAGGGGAAGGAGGAACTCCACAGCCCCTCCATCGCGGGATTGCCGGTCTGGTATGTCGAAGAGCAGGTGAAGAAATTCCGTGCGGGAACCCGCGGTTTTCATCCCGAGGATCTTCCCGGCCAGCAAATGCGTGCGATTTCCCTGACCCTGACCGAAGCACAAATCTCCGAAGCGGCCGTCACCATCGCGGCTCTGCCAATCCGCCTGAGCGAGCCGCCGCCCGCTGGCTTCGATCTCGAGACCGCCCGCTACAGCTATGCCAATGATTGCATGGAGTGCCACCGCTACAACGGCAAAGGCGAGATCGTCTTCCACAGCGCCCAACTCATCTCGCTGAACCGCAGCTACCTCCGTCGCCAACTCCAGAATTTCCGGAGCGGACGGCGCGGGGCCACGGTGGGCGACAGGTATGGGGCGAAGATGGTCGAGAAAACGAAGAATCTGACCGACGACGAGATCGAAAGGTTCGCCACCTACATCGGTGCCCTCGCCCACTCCGATGATCCGCGCGGCGCGCGCGAGAAGTGAGGACTTTCGGTTCCGCGTGATTTTCCGGTCAGGCGAGAGTTTCGCCTTGCGGGCGATCCGGGGATTCGCCAAGGTCGCTCCGCTATGATCAAAAAAATCGTTTCAGACTTCAAGGAATTCGCTTTCAAAGGGAACCTCATCGACATGGCCGTTGGCATCGTCATTGGTGGTGCCTTCGGGACCGTGGTGAAAAGCCTCGTCGACGATATCATCATGCCGGTGGTCGGGCGGCTTACCGGCGGGGTCAATTTCAAGGACTACTATTTTGTCCTCAAAGGGGAAGTGCCGGCGGGCACCGCTCTCGAAGCGGCGAAGAAGATCGACGGAGTCAACCTGCTCACCTACGGCAATTTCGTCACCTCCTTCATCAGCTTTCTCATCCTCGCCTTCGTCCTGTTCATCGTGATCAACAAATTCATGACCGCGCTGAAGAACAAGCTCGAAAAGCCCGCCGAAGCGGCCGCGCCCGCCGCCCCGGGCGAGGAGATTGCGCTCCTCACCGAAATCCGCGATCTCCTGAAGAATGAGAAATCCTGATCAAATTTGAGATTTTTTCACATTTCGTCTTTAAAGTTTGCGAAAATTGTAGACAGCGCCGCCAAAAGCGGTTAAACGTGCTAAGTTGTTGAAAGGGTAGTTGTTGACCCTCAGTTTCATTGCTTGGTTGTTGTGGTGAGCCTGGTTGTGCGGGCTTACGAATCTTAAGAGCCTCTCCGAGAAATCGGAGAGGTTTTTTTGTGGAGCTTTCCTGAGGATCCCTTATTTTCCCGGTCCCGCCGCTTGCTGCTGCGGGTCGAAACTCTTTCCTCCCCGTGTCCGCTCCTCTCGTCATCGCCGATCGTACCTTTTCCTCCCGCCTCATGCTCGGGACGGGCAAATTCTCGTCGAACGAGGTGATGCGCGAGGCCCTCGTCGCCTCGGGCACGGAGATCGTGACGGTCGCCCTGCGTCGTGCCGACCTCACCGGGAAGGGCGACCCCTACGCGAACATCCTCGATTTCATCGATCCGCAGCGATACCTACTCCTCCCGAACACCTCGGGTGCGATGAACGCTGAAGAGGCCGTGCGCCTCGCCCGTCTCGCCGTCTCGGCGGGACTGCCGAAGTGGGTGAAACTGGAGATCCATCCCGATCCCACCTACCTCTTGCCCGACCCCATCGAGACGCTCAAGGCCGCCGAAATCCTCGTGAAGGAAGGCTTCATCGTGCTGCCTTACATCAACGCCGACCCCGTCCTCGCGAAACGCCTCCAGGATGTCGGCACCGCCACGGTGATGCCGCTCGGCGCTCCGATCGGGTCGAACCAGGGCATCGCCACGAAACGGCAGATCGAGATCATCATCGCCCAAGCCACCGTGCCGGTCGTGATCGATGCGGGACTCGGCCGCCCCAGCCATGCGGCCGAGGCGCTCGAGATGGGGGCCGACGCCGTCCTCGTCAATACCGCCATCGCCATTGCCGGAGATCCCGTCGCCGTGGCCGGAGCCTTCCGGATGGCGGTTGAGGCCGGGCGCATCGCCTACGAATCGGGCGGCGTGCCTGAAGTCGCCGCCGCCGCCTCGGCGAGCAGTCCTCTCACCGGCTTCCTTTTCCCGGGCGGTCAGGAGTGATATCGCCATGGAAGAACCCTCCGATCCCGACGTCCTCACCGTGGATGTCATCCTGCCGCTCGATCTTTCCGAAGACGAGGCCACGCAACGCAAGGCCGTCGCCCGCAAGCTCGACGTCCATCCCGGCCGCATCCGCACCCTGAGACTGCGCAAGCACTCGATCGACGCCCGCAAGCCGCAGATCAAGGTGCAGCTCCGCTTCGAGGTCGGACTCGATCTGCCACTTCCCGAGGAGGATCCCATCCGCATCGATCTGCCCGATGTCTCCGCGGCGAAAAAGACCGTCCTCATTATCGGCAGCGGCCCCGCCGGGCTCTTCGCCGCCCTCACCGCGATCGAGCGTGGCTGGCGGCCCATCGTCTTCGAACGCGGTAAGGACGCTTCTGCACGTCGTTTTGATCTCGCCCCCATCCTCCGGCATGGCACCGTCATCGAGGAATCGAACTACTGCTTCGGCGAAGGCGGGGCCGGCACCTTCTCCGACGGCAAACTCTACACCCGCGCCACGAAACGCGGCCCCGTGCGCAAGGTCTACGAGGTCCTCGTCGCCCATGGCGCGCCCGAGCGCATCCTTGTCGATGCGCATCCGCACATCGGGTCGAATCTGCTGCCGAACGTCGTGAAGGCGATTCGCGAGAGCATCCGCGGGGCGGGAGGGGAGGTGCGTTTCGGTGCCAAGGTCACCGATCTGCTTCTCGACGGCGGAGCCATCCGCGGTGTCGTCGTGAATGGCGAGGAAGAGGTCATGGGCGACGCCGTCATTCTCGCGACCGGTCACTCGGCGCGGGACATCTACCGGCTCCTCGCGGGGAAGGGAATCCTCCTCGAGCAAAAACCTTTCGCCGTCGGCGTGCGCATCGAGCATCCCCAGCCGCTCATCGACAGCCAGCAATACCACTTTGATCGCGGGCTCGAGAGGCCGCGCCTGCTTCCCGCCGCGAGTTACGTCCTCGCCATGAAAATCCGCGACCGGGGTGTCCATTCCTTCTGCATGTGCCCCGGAGGATTCATCGTGCCAGCGGCCACGGAGAACGACGAGGTCGTCGTCAACGGCATGAGCCTCTCGAAGCGTGACTCGCCCTTCGCCAACAGCGGTTTTGTCGTCACCGTCGAGCCCGAGGACACCCAGGATTTTATCGAGGAGCACGGAGTCCTCGCCGGAATCGCCTTTCAAAAACATCTCGAGCAACTTGCCAAACAGGCCGGGGGCGGAGGTCAAACAGCGCCCGGTCAGCGCGCCATGGACTTCATCGCCCGGCGCGACTCGACCGAGCTGGCCGAGACGAGCTACAAACCCGGTTTGAAACCCGCGCGGCTCGACGAGATGCTGCCTTCCTTCATCGTTTCACGGATGAAAGAAGGATTGAAGATGTTCGGCAAACGCATGCCGGGCTTTTCCGGAGAAGAGGCTGGCCTCATCGGCTTCGAGACCCGCACGAGCTCGCCCGTGCGCGTTCCTCGCGATCCCGACACCCTCGAGCATCCCGAGGTGCGCGGCCTTTATCCCTGCGGCGAAGGCGCCGGCTTCGCCGGAGGCATCGTCAGCGCCGCGCTCGACGGGATGCGGTGCGCGGAGCGCTTGGGGTAGGGGAGAGCGATTACTCGCCCCATCTCAATGTGCCTCGATGCGCCGGCCCTTGGGCTGGTTGATCTCGACGAGAAGGTTCGTGAACCAGCTTTCGTCGATGTCGAAGGGTTTGCCACCCTTGATGCGCGGGAAGGCGATCGTGCTCATGGCATCACCGTTGTCCTCGTCGAGGCCGGCGACACCGCTGACGCCTTCGAGGGCGGACTTGGCGGCTTGGGCGCAGCTCGCTTTGATCAGTTCGAGATCGTCTGGATTCGGGGCGGCGCTGCGGGCGAAATAACCGCTCTTCTGCACCAGCACCTTCTCGGCGCCGAGCTTGTCCTTGAGGCGCGAGGCAAACCAGTTCCCGACGTTCACGGTGTCGAGGCGGTAGTGGCCGAAGGCGTCCTTGGCGGGCTCCTTCCCTTCGGCGATCATCTCGGCGATGATGTTGTCGAGGCCGGCGCCTTCGCTGAGGAAAATGTTCACGCTGTCGTTGCGTTCCATCGCGATGTTGAGGCGGTCGATCTCGGCCTCCATGTCGATCTCCATCTCGGGGACCCAGACGGCGTCGATGTCCCAACGGATCTGGTGAAGGAGGGCCTCAGGGAGCCAGTCGTATTGGTGCAGGCTCTCATGGTAATCGTAGGCAGCGCGCCCGGTGAGCCAGCCGCAGTGACGTCCCATGACCTCATGAATGATGAGCTGGCGGGCGCTCGTGGTGTTTTCGTTGGCGACGTTCTTGAAGAAACGGGCGCTCTGATGGGCGGCGGTCCAGGCTCCGAGGGTCTGCTTGATGGGGAAGACGTCGTTGTCGATCGTCTTCGGCAGACCGACGACGGTGAGGTCGTAGCCGTTCTCATGGAGGTAAGCGGCGAGGTCGGCGGCGGTGGTGTTGGTGTCGTCGCCCCCGATCGTGTGGAGGATGTCGATCTTGTCGTTCTTGAGGCGTTCGGCCGCGACGTGGAGGGGATTTTCACCCGGCTTCACGAGGCCGCGCTTGGTGCAATCGTCGACGTTGGTCAGCTTCACCCGGCTGTTGCCGATGGGGCTGCCCCCGAAGTTGTAGAAAATCGCGGCCTTCTCGCGGACCGCTTTGGGGAAATGGTAGGAGTTTCCAAGGAGCAATCCCTGGTAACCGTTGAGGTAAGCCATCAGATCGGCATCGGGAGCGAGCTGATTGTATTGCTCGATCAGGCCTCCAATGGAGGCGGAAAGACAGGGCGCGATGCCACCGGCGGTCAGGAAGGCGATTCTCATCAAGGATTCGTGGTAATGGGAGTGGTGGGGATTTCCTCGGCGCCACCTTCCAACGATTCGCAGGGATGTCAAGACAGGCGCAAAAAGCCGCGAATTACGATCTAAAAATTACTACACATAGATTAATTATTGATAAGTATTGAGTTTTTCGCTATCCTTTGTATTTTCTTATCCTTCTCATGATTCGAGTGCCTTTCTTCACCTCCGTCGAACGCCATGATTTGCATCATCGTGGGTTCGCTTCCGTGGCAACAGAACATCAGCCGGTCTCCGAATCGAGCCGGGGCGAACGTATGGAGGCTCGTCTCGAGGCGCTGGAGAGCCGGCTCATTTCTCACGCGGAAGAGTTGAAATCCCAGATCGCAGGGCGCGTCATGCGCATCCAGAGCCGGATCGAACGGGCCTTGCGTCCCTTCCAGCCGGAATCCGAGCGCGAGCGGGTCGAGCGGAATGCGGACAACGTTGTCGAGTTCGGCAAGGAAGGTGAGGTGAGCAACGAGCCGGTCGATCATCTCCTCCATGCGTGCAATGCGCGTGAAGCGATGTTGGAGCTGAATGAGACACTCCGTGTGACGCGTGAGCACCTCGAATCGCTCGCGAGAAGCATCGAGCAAATGCGCGATTCGCTCGCGGCAAGGTAAACTTGGCGGATAAGTCCTCGAGAATCTCTCGCGTGAGCTGAGCGCCTGAGGGATCCGTCGAAGTTCTCGCGAACTTCGCTACGGGAAGGGTTCGACGGGAGGCGTTTTGCCTCACTTCTTGCTCGTCTCGACCGCCTTTTTGAGCTGATCGAGGGCGGCCTTGGTCTCGGCAGCGACGGCGGTGGCTTTCTCCGAACTCACCTTCAGCGCTTCAGCCCGCTTCGTCGCTTCCTCGACCGCTTTAATGGCGGTGTCGAAATCGGTCTTGGCTTGGGCGGCACGTTTGGCGGCTTCGGTGGCGGCGGCCTCCACCTCGGTCACGGCTTTTTGGAACATCGGATCGACCGCTGGTTTCGCTGGAGCGGCAGCAGGAGCCGGAGCCGGAGCCGGAGCCGGAGCCGGAGCAGGCGTCGTTGGTTTGGGCGCCGGAGCAGGCGTCGTCGGAGCAGGCGTGGCTGGTTTTGCGGCGGGAGCCGGAGCCGGGGCGGCTGGCTTGGGAGCGGGAGCCGGGGCGGGCGTCGCAGGCTTCGCGGCGGGAGCCGGTGCAGGAGCGGCGGCCATGGCAGGTTTCGTGGTGTTGGCGGCGAGGGCGACGGGTTGGGCTTGGGGCTCTTTCCAGCCGGTATTGATGTCGATCCCGGGGATCGCGGCAGCGAGTTTGGCGGCACCGGCGTCGGTGACCTTGCTCTGCCAGACGAAGACCTTCTTCAGATTCTTCAATTCCGAAAGTTTGGCGAGACCGGCGTCCGAAATCTGGGTGCCGTAGAGATTCAGATACTCGAGATTCGCGAGGCCCTTGAGCGAATCAAGTCCTGCATCGGTCACGGCGGTGTTCTCGAGGTGGAGGCGGCTGAGGTTCGCCATGCCCGCGACGTGGGCGAGCCCCTTGTCCGTCACCTGGGTGCGGGCGAGGTCCATCCACTTGATCTGCGAGGCGATCGGCTTCAGCTCGGCGAGCTTGTCGTCGTTGAATTCCTTGCTCACGTTGAGCGCGCTGAAGCGCAGCTCGGGCGTGTCTTGTGCGATCGCCATCAGCGAAGCGCCCGTCTTCTCGACGCGTCCGATCGTTTCCTTCACGAGCTTCTCCATCGCGGGATCGACCTTCGGCGCGTCGGCCTTGGCCACGGTGCCCGCTGCCTTCGGCAGATTGCCGAGGACGTGGTTGGCGGCGGCGAGGGCCTTCTCATCCGGTTTGAATTCGGCGACCGTGCCGGTGGCCTTGGCTCCGCTGCCAATCCAGAAAGAGAGGAGGGCGGTCTCCTGCTCGGTGAGCTGTTCCTTGTCCTCCGGCGGCATGTGCTCGTCGTCGCTCATCGGCAGGAAGACGCGCTGGAGGAGGGGACTTTCGTCCACCTTGCCGGCGACCACGGCGGGACCTTCGTTGCCTCCCTTGAGGATTGCCTCGACCGAGACCATGCTCAACTTGCCTTTGGGTTTCTCGGTGCCGTGGCACTTGTTGCACTTCGCTTCGAGCACCGGAGCGACAAGATCCTTGTAGAGCTGGCTCTTCGTCGCGTCGGCTCGAGCAGGCAGGGCGGAGAAGGCGGCGGCGAAAAAGAGGCCGGAGAAAAGGGTGCGTTTCATACCAGGGGGATAGATTCTAAAATACTCAGTAAAACTAGGCCGCTCGGCAAAGTGAAATCAAGTCACAATGGGGTAGGTGATCGCGGCGGAAATGGTGCGTGATTCCCCGTTGGGCCGACCTTTTCCTCTCGATCATGGAAGCAGTGGTGATGGAAGCCTTGGGGGAAGACGGGTTCGCGCGGCTCGTCGCCGCGTTTTACCGGAGGGTCCGCGAAGATGATCTGATCGGACCGATGTATCCACCTGAAGACTGGGAAGGCGCGGAGCGACGCCTCGCTGATTTCCTCATCTTTCGTTTCGGAGGATCGGAACGCTATCTCCAGGAGCGCGGTCATCCCCGGCTGCGGATGCGGCATGTTCCGTTTTCGATCGGCGAAGCTGAGCGCGACCGCTGGCTCAAGTTGATGGGCGCGGCGATGGACGAGATGGGATTGGCGGGGGAGGCGCGCGTGAATCTCGGGGCCTTTTTCGATCAGGTCGCGGACTTCATGCGCAATCGGGAGGGATGAGGGGGAAGAAGTCAGAGGTCAGAGGTCAGAGGTCAGAGGTCAGAGGTCAGAGGTCAGAAGTCAGAAG
>DGXY01000038.1:26257-34632 GCA_002396885.1 Akkermansiaceae bacterium UBA5020 | reverse complement strand
CGTGTCCGTGTCCGTGTCCGCGTCCTTCGATGTTCTGGCGCTGTGGCAGAAGGCCGATGAGATCGGGGGTGACGCTGATCGACGTTACGAGTACGAAGCCTTCATCACTGAGCATGTGTTCCCCTGCCTGGTCGCACCCCCGGTAAAGGACAAGTGGCCTTCCACTGAAGCACTCGCCTGGTGTCAGACTTCGGCGATGGGCCAGTTGTTTTTGTCGCTCAGCCAAGATGCAGATTGGACTCCGGAGTTGGCCCGCCGATTCGTCAAGAACAGCGGTACGTTCACACCCGGCTCCATGCGGACTATCCTGCTGACCGGTAAAAGCCCCCGTCCACTGAGCACACTGAAGGAGCTTTTGAACCCTGGTCGCGCCCCCGCACGGGATCCGGAGGGCAATATCCTCAACCATTGGAGAGCCCTTTGTGACAGGGCTCGTGAGGAGCTCCAGTCGGTGAAATCGGACCTTAAGGCGACGCTCAAAGAGTTTTCGGCGCATGAGAACGACGAATTGCACATCCAGTCCGCCATCAAGTTTCGGGAGAAGCTTTCGAACGATGAGCTGCTGTATGAGTATGACGAACCTCTTGTCCATGCCGCTCGTTCGTTTAGGGCAGCCTTGGGTTCGGGCGATCTATTTAGCCACCTGCAAAATTCGGAATTCGTCGCCCGGCGGGATGAGCAGCGACGGGAGCTTCAACGCGCCTTCGCATCGAATCTTCCCTTCCTGACCGTTGCTAGGTCCATCCCGAACTGCGCCCGCGTGATTTGGGGCGTAAAGGCCGGTGAGGTGTTGCTCCTCCGCTTTCAAGCTGGCCAAAAATTGAAGCGTCGTGCAGAGATTCACGGGATCACCTGGGATGCGGATTTTCTCATTACCACCACGACTGAACGTTGCAGGCGGATCATCTCCCAGATGCCCTTTGATGAGACGGCAAGGAGGCTCTCTCAGGGCGAGGAATGGATGAAGAAGCACTTTCCCGAATGACTCGCCAAAATTCGGAAAGTGCCCGTCACAAGGTCACGCCGATCATCCCATCGACGTTTCCCGATCGAAAACAAGCAGCCCTGGTCGCTGGTCGTCGGATTCCTGTCGATGCCGAAGACAGCCCCTGCCTATCGCAACATTTCGGCTCCGGAAGCACACCCTCCCATGTCCAAGCAAACCGACATCCAGTGGTGCGACAGCACGGTGAATCCCATCATGGGCTGCGGCGGCTGCGAGCTATTCCCCTCCCCCGGAGAAATCCTGACAAAGCTGGACGCGGCCATACGGGAGCGTGTCCCCTCTTGGAAGGAAGGAGCCTCGAAGACCGTGTACAAATCGCAGATCACTGCCGCCTACAATGCCATCGCCGAACCCGACCCCGGGCACAGGAACGCGGTCACCACGACGAACCTCTGGCACTTCCGCGAATCGTTCGTGACGGCAATCAGGGAATTCGCCGGTCCCGATGCCGCGGAGGCCGCCCGCGGAACCCTTGCCAGGGAGGTGACGTGCTACGCCGCCAAGCTCCATCTCAACAAGGGTGCCAGCCTCCTGAATCCGGATCGACAGGTCAACGAGGGTTATGCGGCGACCTTCGAGCAGCTCCGGCAGTATCCCGCTCGCGTCGCGGAGGCGTCGCGGTGGAGCGATCTGAAAGGCACGGCGGACCCCGACCGCCCGTGGATCGACGGCCTTCCCCGTCTCATCTTCGTCTCCGACATGGGCGACGCGTTCAGCCGCCGGAGCGACTTCGCGTTTCTCAGGAAGGAAGTCATCGCGCCGGTCTCTGGCGAAGACGGCCGTCGGCACCTCTGGCTCTGGCTCACGAAGCGCCCGGCGCTGATGGCGGAATTCTTCTCTGAACTCGAGGGTGGCCTCCCGAAGAACATCTGCGCCATGACCACGGTCACTGGGCCGGATGGAGGGGCCCGCATCGATCAGCTCCGGAAGGTAAAGGCCGGGGTACGCGGACTCTCGCTCGAGCCGCTCTGGGAACGGATCGATCCTCGCACGCTCGACCTCAGGGGCATTGACTGGGTCATCGTCGGAGGCGAGAGCGGCTCCAAGGTCGGGGACACCCGACCTTTTCCGATCGAGTGGGCGAAGGAGCTCCGTGATCACTGCCGCAAAAATGGGGTCGCGTTCTTCTTGAAGCAGCTCGGACGGAGACCGACGCTGGCCGGGGCGCCGGTCGGTCTCCGGGACAAACACGGTGGCGAGTGGGACGAATGGCCCGACGAAAGCCTGCGCGTCCGGGAGTTCCCGCGATACTTCCACGACTACCGGAAGCGCGAGGAGGGTGGATCCGGCGCGAGGCGCAAACCTTTCCGTCCGATCCACGGGACCCTGGAGAAACCCGACGCGCTCACACCCGACGATCGGAAGGACTTCGCGCGTCTCGACAAGGTCGTCGGCAGGTTCGCCCGCGACATGATCCACGCGGCCGAGGCCCTCTACGAGATCCGGAGCCGCCGGCTCTACCGGGGCAGCCACGCGACCTTCGAGGACTATTGCCAGCAGGTCCACGAGATGTCGCGGAACTACGCTAACCGCCTCATCCTCGCCGGAAGGGTCCGCGCCGAAATGGTGCCAATTGTCACCAAAATGGGGCTGCCAGAACCCTCGAACGAAGCTCAGCTCCGCGAGCTGGCCCGGCTCAAGACCACGGAGGAACAGGTCGCGGCCTACCGTGAAGCGGCGGCCCATGGCACCGGCGCGGATGGAACGATCAGGGTGACGGCAAAGTTGCTGGCGGATGTCATCGCGAAGAAACGGGAACCGGACGCCGGGGATGCGAACCCGCAGTCCAGACCGACCCCCGCCCAACGGATCGCGCGTGCGCAGGGGCTGATCGGCGAACTGGAATCCCGCTTCAAGAATGACGAAGGGGTGCGGCAAGCTCTCGCCGAACTGCGGGCACTACTGGAAGGGTGAATGGGAGAGAGCCCCGGGGCGTCGATGGAAAGGACGGTCCGGGGAAATCCGGTCTTAGGGTGATACCAGAGCAGAAACTGCTTTTCGAGCGGTTTGTCAGGCTAAAAGGGGGGGGAGACCACGAAACTCAACGCCGCATGGTCCGAGATCGGAACCTTGGGCTTCTCCCCGGCGAGAAAGCGGGTATCTGCGCAGGAATCGGAGGATTCTGCGCGTTCGGGATTGATGCGTGGCAGTCGGCGGAGTATATCCGTGGCTTCTTTGCTGTCATGGATTAGACAAGAAGCCGTCGGGTCGATACGTCGGCCCCGCTCACGAATGCGGTTACCTGGCAGGCTCACTCTCATGAAGAACTTTGACGCCTTCAAACAGCACGGCGATGTCATCTGGAACATTGCCAATCTGCTGCGCGGACCCTACCGGCCGCCGCAATACCGCCGGGTGATGATCCCGCTCACAGTGCTGCGTCGCCTGGATTGCGTGCTGGAGCCGACCAAGGGCGAGGTGTTGGCGTTGCACAAGAAGCTGAAAGCGGAGGGCAAGGACGCCGACACCATCGAGAAGATCATCACGCACAAGATCAAGGTGCCCTTCTTCAACCTCAGCGAGTTCACCTTCGAGACCCTGCTGGGCGACCCGGACAAGCTCGCGGCGAATCTGGGCAACTACATGGCCGGGTTCTCCTCCCGCGCCCGGAAGATCATCGAGAAGTTCAAGTTCGACGAAGAGATCGACAAATTGGAGGAGGCCAACCGGCTCTTCGAGGTCGTCAAGGAAGTCGCCGCCGTGGACCTGCACCCGGACACCATCCCGAACATCGCGATGGGTTACGTCTTCGAGGACCTCGTGCGCCGCTTCAACGAGCAGGCCAATGAGGAGGCGGGGGACCACTTCACCCCGCGCGAAGTCATCAAGCTGATGGTGACGCTGCTTTTCACCTACGACGACCTCGTTTACAAGCCGGGGAAGGTCATCAAGATCTACGATCCCACGGCGGGCACGGGTGGGATGATCTCGGAGTCGGAAAAGCTCATTGTCGATCCCGAAATCGGACTCAACCCAAGCGCCAACCTCGAACTCTTCGGGCAGGAGTACAATCCCGAGTCCTATGCCATCTGCGGCTCCGATCTTATGATCAAGGGAGAGGATGTGAAAAACATCGTGTACGGCAACACCCTCGGCACGGGAAAGGCGAAGGAGGGCTTCACCGACGGCGACGGCCACCCCGACGAGCGCTTCCACTACATGCTCGCGAATCCCCCCTTCGGCGTGGAGTGGAAGCCCGAGAAAGACCATGTCACCCGCGAGCACGAGAAGTTCGGCTTCAAGGGGCGCTTCGGCCCCGGCCTGCCGCGCATCAATGACGGCGCCTTGCTCTTCCTGCTCCACATGATCTCGAAGATGGAGCCCGCCCCGAAAGACGGCGGCGAAGGCTCGCGAATCGGCATCGTCTTCAATGGCTCGCCCCTCTTCACCGGCGATGCGGGCAGTGGCGAGAGCAACATTAGGCGCTGGATCATCGAGAACGACATGCTGGAGGCCGTGATCGGACTGCCCGACCAGCTTTTCTACAACACCGGGATCTCGACCTACGTCTGGATCGTCACGAATCGGAAACGTCCGGAACGCCGGGGCAAAGTGCAGCTCATCAACGGCACCGACTTCGCGTGGAAGATGAAAAAAAGCCTCGGCGACAAACGCAAACGCATCGGCGACGGCACCGAGGGCTCGCCGAATCACATCGAAGTGCTGGCCAAGCTCTACGGTGACTTCGCCCACGATGTGCGCCAGACCGTGGCCCAGATTCGGACGAACGTGGACCCGAAGCGCGACCAAGCGAAAAGCCTTTTTGTCAGCAAGGTGTTCGACAATCGGGACTTCGGTTATCTCAAGATCACTGTCGAGCGTCCCCTACGGCTGAACTTCGCCGTGACGGATGAACGTGTCGCCCGTTTCCAGAAATCGAAGACCTTCGTCGAGCTGGCGATCTCCCGGAAGCGGAAGAACCAGAAAAAGATCATCGAGGAGGTGCTGACGGGCAAAGCCGCGCAAGCCGCCATCCTTGCCGTTCTTGAGGGCATGAAGCCCGCATTTGCAGCGGGAAAGCTCGTCAAAGACCGCGCCGTCTTCGAGAAACAACTGGCGAAGGCGTTCGCGGAGGCGGAGATCACCCTGGATGGCGGATTGCAGGGTGCCCTGCTCGCCCCCGGCAGCCTCGGCGAGCGGGATCCGTCCGCGGAGATCTGCCGCAACCGGAAAGGCCAGCCCGAGGCGGATGCCGATCTGCGCGATACGGAGAACGTCGCGTTCCCGAGCGGTATCGCGCTGCCGCTGCCGCTCGACTACGAGGGGAAGAAGAACAAGGGCAAAGTGGACGTGACCGCGCTGCTCGCCCTCGTGCAGGAGCATTGCGAAGCCTACCTCGCGGCCGAGGTGCTGCCCTACCGCCCCGATGCATGGATCGATCACACCAAGATCAAGGTCGGCTACGAGATCCCCTTCAACCGCCACTTTTACGAGTATGAGGCCCCGCGACCGCTGGAGGTGATCGAGGAGGAGATTGTGGGGTTGGAGAAGGAGATTATGTCACTCTTGAAGGAGGTGACGGCATGAGCCGCAACCGCTTTCAGAACGATTCCTCCAGCTTCTTCCCCGCACTACCTTTAGGCTGGCGGGAAGAGCGCATCCACGATGTTGCAGAACTGCGCACCAGCAACGTGGACAAGAAGTCGGAGGAAGGAGAGAAACCGGTTCGACTTTGCAACTACGTTGATGTTTACAAGAACGATAAGGTGACCATGGACCTCGACTTCATGGAAGCCACGGCCACGGATGGACAGATTGAACGCTTTGCCTTGCGGGTCGGCGACGTGGTCATCACAAAGGACTCGGAAACTCCGGCCGACATTGGAGTCCCTGCCCTGATCTCTGAATCCGCGCCGGATCTCGTCTGCGGCTACCATCTCACGATTCTGCGACCGAACGAAAATGAGGTCGCGGGCAGCTACCTTTTTTACGCGGTGGCGTCGCGCCTCAGCGCCTATCAATTCTACTTGGCTGCCAATGGTGTGACTCGCTTTGGACTCACCTATCAGGGAACAAAGAATCTGCGTATCGCTCTTCCCTCCGTTCCGGAGCAAGGCCAAATCGCCGCGTTTCTGGACTGGAAAACGGGACAGATCGACGCGCTGATCGGGAAGAAGAAGGAGCTGCTGGAGAAGCTCAAGGAGAAGCGCCTCGCGGTCATCTCCCAAGCCGTCAACCGGGGCCTCGACCCCGCCGCCCCCCTCCGAGACTCCGGCATCCCATGGCTCGGCATGGTGCCGGAACATTGGGAGGTGAAGCGGCTGCGTTATTGTGCTGGTTTAGTCACGAGCGGCTCTCGTGGATGGGCTCAGCATTATTCGGATTCCGGAGATCTTTTTCTGCGCATCACGAATCTCGACCGAGAATCAATCGATCTTCTTTTGGATGACATCCAGAGAGTTGAACCACCCGACGGAGCAGAAGGCGCGAGAACGCTGACCAAAACCGGTGACGTCCTAATCTCAATAACCGCTGATCTCGGGTCCGTGGCAGTAATCCCCCAGGACCTTGAACCGGCATATGTGAGCCAACATCTCTCCCTCGTACGCCTCGATACGACCGCCGTTGATCCCATCTGGATCGCCTATTCGATCTTCTCCCACGCAGGGAGGTTCCAGCTTCGGATGGCTGGCTATGGCGGCACGAAGGTTCAATTG
The DNA here is from genome assembly GCA_002396885.1 of Akkermansiaceae bacterium UBA5020. GTDB lineage: Bacteria > Verrucomicrobiota > Verrucomicrobiia > Verrucomicrobiales > DEV007 > Arctic95D-9. The sequence goes on along the minus strand of DGXY01000038.1, from coordinate 27,969 downwards.
AGCTTGGGCGACATTAAAGAAATTACCTTCTGTCACCCTTCGGATATTAAGGAGCAGAAAGAGGTTCTGAGTTTCGTTCGGACACAGACAAAGCGAACGGAAGACCTCATTGAGCTTGCTTCCCAAGCCATCACCCGCCTTACCGAATACCGAACCGCTCTCATCACCGCCGCGACGACGGGTAAGATCGACGTGCGAGGAATGGAGAGTCCCTGCAACCCAAACCCGGAAAAGAATTAATCGAAGATGCTTGTCGTTAAGAAAAACTTCAACTTTGAGGAATTCGAAGTCTGTGTTCGCCAAGCAAAGCAGGAGAGTCAAATTCGACTGCCGACGAAGTTCAGTCACTCCGGCTATTGGGGAATCGAAGTAGCTCTCATCCAATTCTTGGTGACTTGGGTCCGTGCTCACCAGTTGCCAGTAATTAAGAGCTACATCGAGGACAATGACGCCGACGGAAGAGATCAACAGCTGTCTGATTGGGGGATGCGCCTCTTTGGAATTGCAGCGCTCTATCTGACGAAAGGCCTTATCACAGGACAAGGCACACCAATCGCGAAGGATGAATATGCGCGCCATTGCTCCGAGGTCCTCAAGGCAATGAACGATGCTAACATTCATTCGCCAGAAGATGTGGGTGAGACCTATCCACGACGTGGAGATAAAGTAGCAGCGCAGTTCGCGTGCCTCCATGGCACCCGGTTTGAGTTTTTGAAAGCGCTCTATCATTCACCATCCCGGGAAGACTTGCTCAATCGAGTGGACTTTAGTTTCCTGGTTCGGTCAGCGCTCAGGCAGGTCAAGCGCTTCGACAACTTTCTAAAGCAAAAGCCGATGGTTCGCGATGAGCTGGCGTACCTGCTCTATGAGTTGTTTCAGAACACGAACGACCACGCCTATGAAGGTCTCGATGGCTCGGTGCTCGGCTCCAACTTGCGCGGCTTCTCGATCAAGAGCCATTCCGGAATGCTGAGCCACAAGCATCTGAGCCAGATGGAATCGGAGAATCATCAATTCAACGAGTATTTGGCTTTCTGCGGGCAACTATTCATGTCCAAAGATTTCGTGACACACCACTTCCTTGAACTTTCAATCGTGGATGGCGGCATTGGATATGCTCAAAAGATATCGGGCAAGCCGCTGGCTGAGCTCACTCTTGAGCAAGAAAAGCAAGCCACGGTGGATTGCTTCAAAAGGGGCGTAACTTCCAAAAAGGGGCAGAGCCGAGGAGAGGGGCTAGACAACGTCTGGAAAGCGTTGTGTGAGCTAAAGGGATTCATCCGAATACGGACTGGCCGCATGTGCCTATTTCAAACATTTCACAACCGATCGGCAGAGGACTTACGCACCTTATCCGCGTGGACGGAGAACGAGCTGGATCAAGTGAGTGGAACGGCAGTGACAATCATCATACCTTGCGTGTTCTAGCGATGAATCTTCCTCACAATATCTTCGTGTTCGAGGTGGATTTGACCCTCTACATCTTCCTTGCCTACGGCGAATTTTCAACCGTCGAGTTCACGGACTTTATCGATACTGCCTCGTTGAAACACATCCCGGACAAAGTTGCCGTTTTCTATCATGAGGACATTCTGACGGATTCTGATCTACCGTCAGTCGCGGAGCATTTGAAATCCCGATTTCGATGCGAGCCGGAATTCCTTAAGCACGACCGCAAAGGGCAGTTTGAAATGAAAAGCCCGTTAATCGAT
>DGXY01000038.1:24659-26063 GCA_002396885.1 Akkermansiaceae bacterium UBA5020 | reverse complement strand
ATGGAAAATCAGAGATCATTCGGCTCCGCCAGCCTGTGATGTATCCGCCGCCGGGAAAGTCGTTCATCAAGCCATCTGGCGCTAAGGAGTCATTTTTCATCCAGGCGTCCAACCTTTTCGTGAGACATGCGGAAATGTCTTTCATTGCACTGCTATTGATTCGTGAATGGGGAGACCAGTTTGATCAGAATGTGAAAGTCATCTATGTGGACACGATAGATCTCTATGGATTGACATCGTTGGCCGGAAGAATGCGATTTGGCGATGCGGAACGGGGGCCGATCACGGTTTCATATTCGTCCTATGAAAGGTTCAAGGACGTTCTCAAGCATGCTGATGTGCCTAATTCACTGATGGTCATTTCGGCGACCACTTCACACAATCTGATTCGCGATATTACAACCAAGACAAATTGGAAAGAAGCCGGCCGAGTGGTGACGATTTTGGGGCTCGATCCGGCTCTGCGGCACGGTCTCGAGAGCGCATCGGCACTGAAGGTGATCGCCCATGTTAAGCCAGAAAATGCCGAACACCACATCGACCACCTGCCTGCAATTCGCTTAGCTGGTGAAAAATTCACGATTGAAGTCGATGATCCAAAATCCGTCGTGTTCAAACGGACGACTCACGGTCGCTGTCTTCGATCTTTACGGCTGTCAGATCTCATAAAGATGACAGATGTCTTTTCTGCGTGTGTAACTGTAGACGGGGTGATGCTTCCAATCACTGTTGGCCGCGAAGAGTTGTTGGATGATCGAAGGTTTCGAAAGTGGCTTGAGAATCAGATCGAGAAATATGCGCCCGTGAGCACCTCCCACATCGTTTTGATGGATGTTGTTGCGAGCCAAGTTGACCCGCTTCTGAAAGTCTTTGGCGACACTCAGCCGAAATGTATCACGCCTGTCGACCTTCAGGATGCTAACCTTAAGATCGAGGGTTCCGTGGTTGTTATTTGCCCGACTTTTAGCACGGGGTCCAAGCTCCTTGAGGTGAGCAGAGACCTCAGAAAGCAAAAGAAATTGAAGAACGTAATTTATTTCACCGGGATTGGCACCCCCGAATCACGCGATGATTTCGAAAAGCTCCGCAAAAACCTGGAGGTCGATGGGTTTAGGGTTGTGAGTTTTTGTAATGTCTCAACCGGCTTGCCTAAGAGCCTCGTTTTAAGCTGGATGTCTGAGCGTGAATTAATCAGGGGAGAAGATGGGCTGAATCGGATTGCTGACCTCCAGAGCCGTGCACAGTTGTTGGATGCTGGAAAACTCCGTGACGAGACTTTGTTCTACAGGGTGGAAGACCTTGAGCTTCATGACGGTTTCAAATATTGGGAAGGGGTTTCCTATGACTCAAGCAGGAAGCCGTCCATCCTTATGTTCACTACTTTCGCGTTTCTTTTTCAAGACG
>DGXY01000038.1:0-24471 GCA_002396885.1 Akkermansiaceae bacterium UBA5020 | reverse complement strand
CTTTTTCAAGACGCTCGCACCAATTTGCAGCTTCTCGAGATAGACCGTCTCGCACAGTTACCCAATAGAAGGGTTCTTTTAGATCCAGAGAATTTTTTTCGCTACAACGATTCGCTTATCCAAGTGAGCATCCTTCGGGCTGCTTTCCCTGTCGAGATCGACTACTCTGACCATGAGGTCCACAGCCGAAGCATTGTTTATCTTTTCAAGAGGGTCGAACAGGTAAAAAACCGCTCGATGGTCTATGAAATCCTCCTGGCGCTCGCAACAAATCGGCTTCGGATCACTTCTGAGAAATTGGATGAAGTGAAGGAAATCGTCGGAGCAAGCGACATGGATGAGTGCAAGTGGTTTGCCTCCATATCTTTTTTTGAAGGGAAGACTCCATGAGACGACACCCCGGAGGCTGCTTCGATGACGCGATCATCCGCCACACTACGAGAGAATTCGGCGTGCGCGGCGTCGCCGTCCCGGATGCGCCATTGCCACGTCCCCCCGGAAATGGTTAATTTCCGTTAGATGAAGATCTCTCTCGAACCCTCCGTCCTGCAATGGGCGCGCCAGCGTGCGCGCCTGACGGTGGATACCTTGGCGGCGAAGTTTGCCCCGAAGGAGGCGGAGAAATGGGCGGGCAAGATCGAGCGTTGGGAGAGCGGGGGCGAGCTGACCTACAGCGAGGCGGAGAGGTTGGCGCACCACACGAACACGGCCTTCGGATACCTTTTCCTCGACGAGCCGCCGGTGGAGAAGCTGCCCATCCCGGATTTCCGGACGGCCGGCAGCCAGGCCGTAGGAACGATGAGCACGGAGCTGCTCGACGTGATCCACCAGAGCCAGCGGCGGCAGGATTGGTTCCGCGACTACCTGCAGGAGACGGAGAGCGGAAAACCCGCCTTTGTGGGGAGCTTCCCGCCAGGAAAATCCATCCGCGACGCGGCGGAGTCCATCCGGACGCACCTGGCCTACCACCCCAGCCAGTGCAAAGAATCCAACCTCGATGCGGTGATCCGTGAATTTGTCGACGCGGCGGAGGCGGCGGGCATCCTCGTGGTGAGGGCGGGAAAGGTGGGGAACAACACCCGGCGGCTGCTCGATCCCAAAGAATTCCGAGGATTCGCCCTGGTGGACGAGTGGGCCCCGCTGGTCTTCGTGAACAGCGCGGACACGAAGGCGGCGCAGATCTTCACCCTGGCGCACGAGCTGGCACACATCTGGGCGGGCCAGTCCGCGCTTTCCAACCTGGACCAAACCTACGCCCCGGAACAGCGGGTGGAGGTCTACTGCAACGCGGTGGCGGCGGAATACCTCGTGCCGATGGAGGATCTACGGAGCCGGATCGAAGGGGGGCCAACGGTGGACGCGGAATTCGTGAGGAAGCTGCGCCTTCATTACCGGGTGAGTGACCTGGTGATCATCCGCCGCCTGCACGACGCGGGGGCGATCTCGAAGGCGTCCTTCCGCCGGGACTACAACGACAAGTTGGAGGAATACCGGAGGAAGGGAAAGGACGGGGGCGGCAACTACCACAACAATCAGCCGGGACAGGTCGGGCGGCGCTTCGGCACAGCCGTGGTCGCCAGCACGCTTGAAGGGAGGACGCTCTACCGCGACGCGCTTTCCCTATTGGACATGAAAAAGGAGTCCTCCTTCAAGGAATTCGCCCGGAACCTTGAATTCCCGATTTGATCGATGTACCTGCTGGATTCCAACATCCTCAAGGAAGCGAAGAACCGTTACTACGGGTTCGCGATCTGTCCGGGCTTCTGGGAGTGGGTGCGGCAAGGCAGCGGGAGCGCTCTGCTGGGAAGCGTGGCAAAGATCCGCGACGAGATCAACGACGGGGACGAGGACGACGAACTGAGAGTCTGGATCAACGACGGCCATCCGCTGCAGTTTTTCGCACCCGACGCGGCGACGATCGAGGCGATGAAGGAGGTGACGCGCTGGGTGATGGCGCAGCCTTACGACGAGAAGCACCGGGCGGCCTTCTTCGCAAAGGCCGATCCCCTGCTGGTCGCCCATGCGATGGCCCACGAGGGAGCGGTGGTGACGCATGAATCCTACGTGCCCACGAACAGCCGGAAGGTGAAGATCCCAAACGTCTGCGAGGCGATGGAGGTGCGATGGATCAACTGCTTCGAAATGCTGCAGGAGGGTGCGGCGAGCTTCCACCTTCCTCCCAAGGCATGAAGAAGACGTGCGGAGCGCGCCCCCCCGCATCGTGACGACGACGGGCCAGATCGACGTGCGCGGGGTGAGAATCCCGTGCTGAGCCGGAGATGATCCCTGAAAAAGTGTTTACAAATTTGGTAAACGCTCCGATCATTCACGGCTGATGGAAGTCACGTATCGAACGACGAAGCTTCAAAAACTGGCCTCCAACTCCCGCGCTTTGAACGCCGAGCTGGGCGCGGTTTGCGCCAAAAAGTTCGAGCAGCGGATTTCCGAGTTCATCGCGGCGGAGTGTCTGGAAGACTTGAGACATCTTCCCGGTCCACGCGTCCATGAACTTAGAGGTGACCGCAAAGGTCAGTTCTCAGCGGACTTGAAACACCCCCTGCGGCTGATCTTCCTGCCCACGAACAATCCGGAACCCCGCAAGGAGGACGGCGGTTGGAGCTGGGCCGGGATCACCCTCATCGAAATTCAGGAGATCGCCGACACCCATGAATAAGCACACCAAAACCCCCAATTTTGCCACGCCGCCCGGAGACACGCTGCTGGAGACGATCCAGGCGCTGGGCATGAGCCAGATCGAGCTGGAAAGCCGCACCGGCATCAACAAGAAGACCATCAACCGTATCATCAAAGGCAAGGAGCCCATCACCCAGAAAACAGCGCTGGCCTTCGAAAAGGTGCTCAAAGTACCCGCGCATTTCTGGCTGAATATGGACAACCGCTACCGCCAGCACCTCGCCCGGCAGGCGGAAGCGGAGACCATGAGCGCCCATGCGGAGTGGGGGAAACTTTTCCCATACTCCCAAATGGTGAAGGTGGGCTTCGTGCCAGCCGAGTCCACGCCGGGTGGAAAGATCGCGGCCTTGCTGGAATTCTTCGGCGTCTCGCAACCCGACGGCTGGCGGCAAATGTATGGCGGCTTGAAGTCGGAGCTGTCCTACCGCAAAACAGCCAAGGCTGCCGACAAGCTAGGCGCACTTTCCGCCTGGCTGCGGCAGGGAGAAATCCAAGCGGAAGCGGTGCCGTGCGCTGATTTTGACGAAGCGGCGTTTACCAAGGCATTGGAGAAGATCCGGACGTTCACCAACGAAGAGCCTAAAAACTTCCTTCCGAAGATGAAACAACTGTGCGCCAATGCGGGCGTGGTCTATCTGCTGGTCCCAGAGCTTCCTGGTCTCGGCATCAGCGGCGTGATGCGCTGGTATCGTGGCCGGCCGGTGATCCAACAGTCCTTGCTGTTCAAATCGAACGATCATTTCTGGTTCACTTTCTTCCACGAAGCCAAACACGTGCTGCAAAAGCGCAAAAAGGACATCTTCCTGGAAGGCGTGAACGCGGAGCACGATGACCAGCAACGCGAGGACGAGGCGAACAGCTTCGCTGGAAACCTGTTGATCCCCGACAAGGAGTGGGAGCGCTTCATCACGGAGGAGGTCGAGGCACGATCCGCAGTCATCAGAAGCTTCGCGAGCCGCATCAAGATCCATCCCGGAATCGTCGTCGGGCGGATGATGCGCGAGAAGCTGCTGGACTACTCACATCCCGCCAGAAGCCTGATCACCAAATTCATTTGGGCATGAGTGGCAAGAAGCACACCGAAGCCCGCCTCGAGGAGGCGATCCTATCTCACCTGACGACGCAAGGCGGTTATGTCTTCGTGGATTATCGCGAGGGCGAGGCGAAGGACCGCTACGACAAGGCGCGGGCGCTCGATCCGGCGCTGGTGCTGGGTTTCATCCAGGCCACGCAGGAGAAAATGTGGAAGAGCCTCGAAGCCATCCACGGCGCGGATACGGGCAAGGTGGTGCTGGATCATTTGGTGAAGGAACTCGACACGAAGGGGATGCTCAAGGTGCTGCGGCAGGGCTTCAAGTGCTACGGCAAGAAGCTGCTGATGGCCGTCTTCGCCCCGAACAACGGGATGAACCCGGACACTCTGGCGCTCTTCGGAAAGAACGTGCTCTCGGTGACCCGGCAGCTCTACTACGGCACGGAACATTCCAAGTCGCTCGATCTGGTGCTCTTCCTCAACGGGTTGCCCGTGGCCACGGCGGAACTCAAGAACCCGCTCTCGGGCCAGACGGTCGAGGATGCGAAAAAGCAATACAAGAAGGACCGGGATCATCGGGAGCCGCTCTTCGAATTCACGAAGCGGACGCTGGTGCATTTCGCGGTGGATCAGGATCTGGTCTTCATGACGACTCGTCTGAGTGGGGACAAGACGCACTTCCTGCCCTTCAACACGGGCGACCACGGCCATGCCGGGAATCCTCCGGCCGCCGATGGCGGCTATCGCACCGCCTACCTGTGGCGCGAGGTGTGGCAGCGAGACAGCCTCCTGGAAATCCTCGGGCGTTTCATGCACCTGCAAATCGAGGAGAAGCGCATCCTCACGGATGAAGGAATCAAGAAGATCACGAAGGAGACGATGATCTTTCCACGGTATCATCAGCTCGACTGTGTGCGAGGGCTGGTCGGCCACGCCAAGGCGCATGGTCCGGGGCGCAACTACCTCGTCCAGAACTCGGCGGGCTCGGGAAAGTCCAACTCCATCGCCTGGCTGGCGCACCAGCTTTCCAGCCTGCACGACGCGGCGGACAAGAAGGTCTTTGATTCGGTGATCGTGGTGACGGACCGGCGCATCCTCGATCAGCAGCTCCAGAACACGATCTACCAGTTCGACCACAAGCAGGGCGTGGTGCAGAAGATCGACGAGGACACGCGGCAGCTCGTGCAGGCATTGGCGAACGGGACGCCGATCATCATCACGACTCTGCAAAAGTTTCCTTTCATCGCCGAGACGTTGGAGAAGCTGCGCGAGGAGGATCATCCCGGCATCAGTATTTCAACGAAGGACAAACAATTCGCGGTGATCGTGGACGAGGCGCACAGCTCACAATCCGGCGAGAGCGCGATGGAACTCAAGGGCGTTCTGAACGCCGACCGGATTCAGGAAGAAGCGGTGGCCTACGCGGCGGATCACGAATTCGACGGCGACGAAGATGCCGACCAGCTCGCCGAGGTGGTGAGGGAGATGATGCGACGGGGCAAACAACCGAACCTGAGTTTCTTCGCCTTCACCGCGACGCCGAAATACAAGACGCTGAAAGTTTTCGACGAACCCGGCCCGACCGGGGCGGCACCTTTCCACCTCTACACGATGCGGCAGGCGATCGAGGAGAAGTTCATCCACGACGTGCTGAAGAACTACATCACCTACGAGGCGTATTTCCGCATCGTTCAGGCAACGGAGAAGGATGTCCACGTCGAGCGCAAGAAGGCGGCCAGGGCGCTGGCCCGCATCCTGACACTGCACCCGCACAACCTCGCCCAGAAGACCGAGGTGATGGTGGAGCATTTCCGCACCCACGTGAAACACAAGATCGGCGGACGGGCCAAGGCGATGGTGGTGACGGACTCGCGGCTGCACGCGGTGCGCTACAAGCAGGCGTTCGACAAATACATCTCCGAGAAAGGCTACACGGACGTTCGGACGCTGGTGGCGTTCTCCGGCATCGTGGAGGACCCGGATGCACCGGGAAAGAACTGGACGGAGGTTGCGATGAACGGTGGCATCAAGGAAAGCGAGCTGCCGGAGAGGTTCGACAGCCATGAGTATCAGGTCCTGCTGGTGGCGGAGAAGTATCAGACGGGATTCGACCAACCCTTGCTCCATACGATGTACGTGGACAAGAAACTCACCGGCCTGCACGCCGTCCAGACGCTCTCGCGGCTGAACCGCACCTGCGCGGGCAAGGAAGACACCTTCATTTTGGACTTCCGCAACAAGCCGGAGGAGATCTTCAAGGCCTTCAAGCCCTACTACGAGGACACCCCCAGCGAGCCGTTGACCGACGCGCAGCATCTCTACCGGCTCCAGCATCAGATCGAGGAGACGGGCCTGATCTTCGAGGAAGAGGTCAAAGCGTTCTGCGCGGTCTACTTCAAACCACGCCGCAAGGAAACGGTCCATGATCACGCACAGATGAACGGCGTGCTGGATCAAGCGGTGGAGCGATTCAAGGAACGCCCGGAAGAAGAGCGCGAGGAGGTGAAGGCGCTGCTGGTGAACTTCCGCAATCTGTATGGCTTCCTGTCTCAGGTGATCCCGTATCAGGATTCCGACCTTGAACTTCTTTACACCTACCTGCGTTTTCTCCTCACCAAGCTGCCCAAGCGTGAAAGCGGGCCAGGGCAGCATCTGGAAGACGAAATCGAACTCCAATATTATCGGCTGCAGAAGATCAGCGAAGGACAGATCGACCTGAACACCGGCGACGGCCATCCGCTGAAAGGTCCGAGCGACGTGGGCACCGGGCAGGAGGATCAGAAGATCAAGCTCTCGGAACTCATCGACATCCTCAACGAACGCTTCGGCACGAACTTCACGCAGGCGGACCAGCTCTTCTTTGACCAGATTCAGGAAGAGGCGATCGAGAGTGACGCACTTCAGAAGGCGGCTGCCACCAACTCAAAGGATGACTTCCGTTACGTCTTCGAGAAGGCCTTCGAAGGCCTCGTCATCGACCGCATGGAAGGCAACGAAGAGATTTTTGGAAAACTGATGGCGGATGGCGAGTTTCGAAAGCTCGCCGTGGAGCACATGCTGCACAAGGTTTATGGGGCTTTGAAAAACCCGAAGGAGAGGACGGATGTCTAGTACCTCGTTCACCTAGACCGTGAAATGCTGATTTAGCGAAAAGCCCATCGCTACCGCAAGCTCGACAATTTGGCCATGGCCCGCCGACTGCACGACCACTGGACCCCCCGGGCCGATTGCCTCGCACCGGGCGACGAGTACGATCTGGTCGATGAGTTTGCCGAGATGCGCGGCATCCGCGGCTGGTATGGCTGGATCCCGGACGGATTTTGAGGATGGGTGAGCAGGAATTGGCCCTGACGCCGACGCGTCCCTTACGTACAAAACCTAAGAAGTCTTAAGTAAACAGGGTTCCTTAAGTACATTACTTAAGAAAACTTAAGCTTTGTAGTTAAGTGACCGTGTACTTAAGGACCGGGCGCCTGCGCTTATTGAGACTGGACCCAGAGCGTGAGGCGCGAATCGGACGTTTTTCGGCTCAAAATGATAATTTCCATAGAAAACCCGGAAAATAAATAAATGGTAACACTTAAGTGTTACAACTTTCGGGGCTTTGGAGGAAAAATTTCCGTTGATCATTAACGAGTTACATCGAATTTTCGACGCGGGGACCGACATGGTGAAAAATTCCGGCGATTTTTTTCCTCACGTGGCGACGTTTTCACGCGGCCCCGGCCATCGCCCCGGGGAAGGCTCGCAGCCCGCAAAGATCCATTTACTCCGGCGAACGAATCGCGTGAATCCGTGGACACCAAGGTGACAGACGCGGGGTCAAACAGTTTCCGAGTGCGATGCCCAAGACGAAAGTGGAGCGTTAGGACCTGGCGGAAGCTCTTGCAACAAAGGGCCAAGTTCGGGTAAAAACGTTCATCGAGCCGAACTCTCCGATGATGCCTGACTCTTCATCCGACTTGTCATACCGGTGGCTGAAAACGGAGCACCCAGACCTGCTCTTCTGGGGCATCGATCCTCCCTTGCCGTGGCCGGCGGAGGACGACAAGAAGATCGATCCGAAAGAGGAATTCCCTTTCGACCGGCTGCTGGTGGGCATCGATCGGCTGCGCGCGGCACAGAGGGAGTGGGATGCCAAGTGGGAGAAGGTGGAGGAGTTTCTGGGCCGGGGAGACGAGCTGGGCGAGGCACTGGAATCCGGCGAGCTGCGAACGACCCTGCGCATCCTCGACGAGTTGGAGGACTTGCGGCCGGGCACGGGTTACTGTGCCTTCAACAGGGCCTTTGTGCTGAGGGCGATGGGGGACAGGGCCGGCGCACTCGCGGCGGCGAAGGAGGCGACGCAGCGAGCGCCGAAACTGGAACACCTCTGGATGCGGTGTGGGGAACTGCATGAGGAAATGGCAGACCCGGCCCATGATGAAAAGGCGATCGGGTGCTACCGCCGGGCGCTGGCGCTCCTGCCGAACCATCAGCAGGCGATCGAAGGGCTGGTGCGACTGGGCGCGTTGATCCGGGCGCATGAGTCTCTGCCGGACGGGACGGAGCGGGTGCGATTTTACACGCCGGAGCAGTTCACGAAGGTGATGGCGGCGACTGTGGCGGATCATGCGCCGGGCGACCCTGGTCTGCGGACGATGCTGAAGCAATTTTTCCGACCCCACGACGCGGAGGTGGGGCTGCTGGTGATCGATCGCATTCTGGCTGGCCGTCCGCCGGACAGGGCGGCCCTGAAGATCCAGCGTGCGGACGCGCTGCGGAAGCTGAAGCGGGTGAAGGAGGCGGAGCGGGTGCTGAAGCCGTTTCTACTCGACGACGAGGAGATCCACCCGGAGGCGCACTATGTGCAAGCCTGGTGCCACTTTGACAGCGGCCGCACGGCGGAGGGCTGGAACTGCATCCGCGACACGCTGCTGCTGGACAAGAACCATCAGTTGGCGATCCAGACGAAATTCCGCATCGGTCACAACAAGGATCCGCGCCTCGTAGAAGTCGTGAGCGAGTGGGCGGCCCGGCATGAATCGTGGCGCGGGCACTGGGTGGCGTCGATCCAGGCCTCGACCAATCGCGACGAGGCGGCGGCTTTGCGCTGTGCCGAGGCGGCCTACAAGCTGGCTCCGCAGGAGAGGGATGCCCTGATGCTCTACGCCAACTGCCTGAACAACATGGACGAGGGCGAATACACGGCGGCTCTCGTGCATCCGCGCCTGCCGGAGGCGAAGGGCGACTACACACTGAAGTTTATCTTTGCCGGGGCGATGAAAAAACTGGGCCTGCCCGAGCTGGCGATCCGCACGTTGCGCGAGGCGCTGGAGGAGGAAAGCGAGATGCCGGCGGAGTGGCGACGCAACACGCAGCATTTCCTCGACGAACTGACGGGAATGGTGGCGGCGAGCGAGATCGATCTCGAATTTCACCCGAATACCGACACCCTCCGCCGTGAAATCTGGGTAGGAGACGATAAAGGCCCCGAGGTGCCGCTGTTGCGTTCCGGTGTCGCACTGCCCCTGGAGCGTCCGGTGCGCATGACGCCGCGCACCGGCTACACGGGATCGACGGGGAGCATGGAGATCTATCATCATGGACACAAAACCGAGCTGGAGCCGAAAAGTCTGGGATGGTTCCAGGCACATGAAATCGACTTCAGCGAGAGTGAACCGCCGATGATGACGGTGACGGTGACGACGCAACGGAAGCTGGAGGCCACGGCCCGGCAGGGAGAGCGCCGCCTCCCGGTGACCTGGACGCTCTACCGCGCCCCCTCCATGGAGAATGATCCATCGACGGGAAATCCGAAATGAGGGATCCGGGTGAGGGGCGTGTCAGCAGTTTGTCATAATCAAACGCGCGATCAGCTCTGTAGCTGTCCGGGATTGACGCCGCGTAGGTCTCATCCGAGGCTTTCTCAATGGCACGCCCAGCGAAACAGAAGCAGCTGTGGTTGCCGCCACAGTTCGCAGCGTTCAGCTCCGAGATCGAAGCAGGCGTCACCCCGGACCCCGCTGACGCTTCGCGAGCGAACGGCCGAGCGCGGTGGGTGCGAATTGATCGCGCCGACAGGAACGCCGGTTTATCCCACACTCGTGGGTGTCTATTGGAATGGGGAATACGCATGGGCAACACCGGAAGCGGTGGAGCTTTCGGCCGACGTTTACGCGCGGCACCGCGCAAGGGAATCGGGGGAAGGTGTCGATTGACACGGGCAGGCCGTGCACAAAATCTACGCCTTGCTCTCTGACGCGGCGCGGAAAAGTCCCGCCGCCGGGACCAGAGTGTATGCCCATTTTTGGGGCCGGCAGCGGAGAGCCGTCCGGGCGGTCGTGTTCATAAGCGCATTGAGGCCCTAGAAGAAGCGTTCCTTAGCTACATTACTTAAGAAGTCTTAAGTAATGTACTTAAGGAAATTTAAAAAGATCATGTACGTAAGGAAGCGAAGGAGCCGGAATCAATAATTGCCATAGAAAACCCGGAAAATAAATAAATGGTACTCCTTAAGTGTTGTGGTTTTGGGGGCTGGGTCGGAGGTAGGTTTATTGATAGTGAAGGAGTTACGCAAATTTAGTGCGCAGCGCACCGACATGGTGAGAAAAACACCGGGGTGTTTAACTTCGTTCGTAGACGTTTTTGGTCGGTCTTGCCCGCCGCCTGGAAGGTTGCGATCGGGCCGTTCTGCGGACCGCCGTGCTTCAGAGGTGTTGTCGAGCGTCCGTGAGATGAGGCCAAACAAAATGGCGGCGATAGCGGCGGTCAGCCCTTCGCGCAGGTCGGACTTCGCACTCTTCCAATTATGCCCACTCCCGGCGATGAGTGACTTGGTCGATGACGGGGATAGAATTGGAGTGGGTCGAGGAGCAATTGATGGGAATGGCAGGGAGGAAGCAAAAGGGCCACGTCTCTCATGAGCTTGGCGTTTCTGGCTCCAATCGGGATGACCGACGACATGGTGCGTGACACGACTGCAACGCGCTGTAGGATCGAAGGCTACTCATGGATGCCTCAAACCATCTGTTCATCAGCTACGCGTCCGAAGACCGGACGTTCGCCGAATGGCTGGCGCGCAAACTAGCGTCGGCCGGCTACGCGGTGTGGCTGGATACTCTGAAGATGCTCGGCGGCGAGCCGTGGCCGCAGACGATTGACGCTGCACTGAATCGCTCGGGGCGCTTGCTCGCCCTCATGTCGGCGAACTCCATTGAAAAGGATTTGCCTGTCAGCGAGCGGACCAAAGGATTGAGCATCGGTAGGGATCGGAAGGTCCCTGACTTCGTCATTCCGCTCCGGCTTGATGAGGCAAAGTGGGATTGGACGCTGCACAACCACACCGGCATACCCTTCTGTGACGGCTGGGCTGGTGGCTGGAAGCAATTGCTCAAGAAGCTCGATCAAATCCAGTTCCCGCGCGTCCTAACTGATGGAGCCGTCCTTGCGCAGCAGTCGATGGAGCAGGAGAACCTCGTGCTCAAGGAAGTTGAGACGCTCCGCCTTAATGCGATTCATGCGGAGATCACTCAGGCCGTGCTTCGCGTTTATTCGCTGCCTAAAGTCGGCGATGATGCCGTCCAGACACTGAAACGGGTCTGGCCTTGCTACACGGTTGGTGACAAGGTGATCGCGCTGGTGCCGCCGCCCGCCGGAGCCCTTGAGGGCATCAAGGCTACTACCGCGCAGCAACTCTGGTCTGCAGGCGGAACCGTCCTGGGAGTGTCAGTCTATACCATCATGCCCGCGCTGGTTCGCACCGCCATGCGGCTGCGTCTTCAGCGCCTCGGCTGTGTAGTTCATCCCAAGAAGCCCGCCGTCTACTACCTGCCGGATGACTTCAATGAAAGCGGCAAGCTGCCGTTCACGGATCTCGAAGGCAAACTGCGCACCCACAAGATTCGTCGTTACAACACGATCCGCCGCGGCACGGAAAAGGAAAAAGTCTTTTTCCACTTCGCCCTTCGCTGCGATTTGGCCAAGGGGCTCGATGCGGGGTTCTACATCCAGATCGTGCCCACCATCATGCTCTTCGACGCCACGGGCAGCCCCATCGTCGATGACCGAGTGAACCCCCTGCGCAGGAAAATCACCCGGGGTTATTACAATGCCGAGTGGCGCGACCGCTATCTCGCTGCCGAGCAGCTGCTCCTCAACACTCAAGCATCTGCTGGCGATGGTATCACACTGGCCGAGAGCGGCATCAGCCTCCAGGCACCCTGCCGCCTGAACGAAGCAGTCTTCGCAAAGGAAGCGCCTCTTCCTGTCGAGACCACCGACGCCGAAGACGCTGGCGAACTCGTCGACGACGAACCCCCCACCGCTGCCGATTACGATGAAGAGTGAAGTCATCTGCTTTGAGGAAACACCGCTCCAGTTCGCGAACGGGCAGCGAGCTTCCCATCCGTGCGACGGCTTGACCTTGTTCGGTCCGTTTGACAGTCGCGGCGTGGACCGTCCCCGCCAAATCACTTATGGCGTGTTTGGCACTCCGAGTGGACTCTCCGCTTTCGAAGCCTTCTCTCAGCGCCTCCGTCAGCCGATTCTATCCGAGGGCGAATTCGATCCCACACTTTGGCCCCACTTCCCCGGATTCGAGGAAGCGTTTCAGGTCACCTGGGATGGCCTCCCCGCCTGTCAGGAGCGAATCGACGCCGGTGCTCTGCACGATGCTGCCACGCTCGCCGATGCCCATGCGCGCGTCTACGAAACTGTCGGTCTCTACATCGAGCAACTCACCGCTGCTAAGCGCCGCGATGATCCTTTTCAGTGCTTTATCTGCATCGTTCCCGATGAGGTGAAGCAAAACTGCCGCATCAAATCCAAGGTCTTTGGCGCCGCGGGAAAGCCTCCAAGGTCCCGCGAGGTCAAAATGCGCCGCGCCATGAACGATCTCTTTGCCAATACGGCAGATGCTTTTTTTCAGCCCCAACAATACGAGTTCTCGCTCGACTTTCGCCGCCAGCTAAAGGCCCGCGTGATGGAACTCGGCGTTCCCGTTCAGATCGTTCTGGAATCCACCCTTCGGCTCGGTGACCGGCAATCCACCAAGGAACGGGGATTGACACCGCTGTCGGACCGCGCCTGGAACCTCACCACCGCGTTCTACTACAAAGCAGGCTTCAAACCTTGGAAGCTGGCCACGGCTCGCGAAGGTGTCTGCTATGTCGGGATCGCCTTCAAAGACGCAGACGAGAAGAAATCCAATGCCTGCTGCGCCGCGCAAATGTTCCTTGATGACGGCGATGGCGTCGTCTTCGTGGGCGAGTTTGGTCCGTGGTATTCGGCCGTCACCAAGCAATACCATCTTCCAAAGGATGACGCCCGCCGTCTGCTCAAAGGCGTGCTCGACACATACAACGAGCAGCACGGCAAGCCTTTGACCGAGGTCTTCCTTCACTGCCGCTCCAGTCTCGATACCGAGGAACTAGCCGGCTACCAAGCTGCCTGCCCCGAAGGTGTCAAACTCGTCGCCGTTCGCGTAGCTGAGGAACGCTTTGGCATGAGACTGTATCGGCCCGGCACACGACCGGTGCTGCGCGGAACCTTCTGGCCTGTCACAGACCGACGAGGCTTTCTATGGGCCTCCGGCTTCAAGCCTCGCCTCCGCACCTACAACGGCCCCGATGTTCCCCTCCCTCTCGTCATCGATATCCAGTACGGCGACGCCGATCTCGAGACCGTCGCCCGCGATATCTTCTCCCTCACCAAACTCAACTACAACGCCTGCAAACTCGGCGAAGACCAGCCCGTCACCGTCAAGTTCTCCGACGCCGTCGGCGAGATCCTCATCGCCAATCAAGGAGCCAAAGTCAAGCACCCGAACTTCAAATATTACATTTGAAAGACCTCCCGCAGCTAAAGAAAACCCGCACCGTAAAGTGGCGGCGAGTTTTTTCGGGACCGGACCTCCTTCACGCATTCGGGACGCGACAGTTGAAGCGTTCCATGTCGCAAGCAAACGGCCACCGGCGAGACCCCATTGGACTGGAGGGCGGGGCGCGTTACATTATCCTCATCATGATACGGGAATTTTTTTACTGTTTGTCGCTCATCGCACAGCTGGTGCCCATCGCTGCGATCATCATGTCCTTCTTCATGTAGGACCCGAAGACGCGTCGAATCCTTGGGCGAAGGCCGGGTCGACGCCGGCTGGGAGGCTTTGGGCCCGTGCCATCCGGATGGAGTATCTTCAAATCCGGCCATTGAGCTTCGACCTTCTCTTCAAGGGTGGTGAGCCTACTGCCTGGGGCCGAACCCACTCTATGCGGGGCCACCACTTTCGCCGATCCCTACCGCAAACTCGACAACTTCAGGATTTCCCGTCCTGCGAACTCGGCCTTGACTCCGGTGGAATGCTGCTGACTGTACCGACGAAGTTTCGATGAGACGTATCTGGCAAATGATAACCCTTCTGATGTTGGCACTGATCGTGCCGGCTTCGATGTGCTGCCATTTGGTGGATACAAGCTCCTCGGAAGCGAGCGGGTGCTGCCCCAGTCACGAACAGGGCGGCGATGACGAGAAAAATCCGCTTTCCTGCCCGAGCGACTCGATCGCTCATAGTCAGGTTCCCGAGACGGTTTACCTGCCTGCCGTTCTCCTTGCCGAGCACCAGATCCTCGCCCCTGGTGCGGCGATCCCGAAGGATTCCGGGGACCATGATGTCTCCCTCTCCCACTTTCTAACCGAGGCACCGCCGGAACTTTCTCCGACCTGGGCCTTTGCCCATCGCACTTCTCTTCCGGCTCGCGCCCCTTCGGCGCTGGCCTGAGACTCCCCGCCCTGTTGCCCGGATTCGTCCAGGTGGCTGATGATGCGACGGAGTCCCCGTGCCGCCCAGTTCTCGGGTGGCGCACGCTCGTCTCCGATCGAGACGGTTGGTTCATGTCGTCAGTCCGAATTTCACCGCCACCATGCGAACTCCATTCTTTTCCATCACCCTACTATCGGCCCTCGCGACCCTTTCAGCAGCGAACGAGAAGCCGAAAGCCATTTCTGTGTCCGAACTTGTTTCCCGTGCACTCGAGGCCAACCCGGAGGTGCGCTTCTACGAAGCAGAAATCGCCCACGCAAGGGCGACACGGAGCACGGCTGGCCGACCTTCGAATCCCGAACTCAGTCTTGAGATCGGAAGGAAGCGCGTTTCCTCTTCCGATGCCCGCTCGAACGGTCTCGCCTTCTCGGCGGAGTTGGCCCAACCCCTTGAGTGGCCGGGACGCCTCGGACTCCGCAAAGCCATTGCGAATCGGGACATCACACTTGCCGAGCTGGGGCTCGAACGTTTCCGTTTCCACCTTGCCTCACGAGTGCGGGTGCTGGCCACCACACTGGCCGCACAACAAGACATTTCGGCTGCTGCCGAAGAGGTGGCAACACGACATTCCGCTCTTCGGGACGTCCTGGTTCAGAGGGAACCGGCGGGCATCGCACCCCAGTTGGAAGTCGTCACGGTCGAGGCAGCCGCGCTGGTCGCGGAATCGCATGCCGCCACCGCAGCGGTGGCCGTTCAGACAGCGCTTCTCGAGTTGAATCAACTGATGGGCCGGAGGCCGGACACGCCCATTGTGGTCGAGCGATCCTCGTTCTCCCTGAAGGCGGTTCCTTCCCTGAACCAGCTCCTCTCCGCCGCGATGCAGAATCACTATGACCTTCGCATCCTTCACGCGGAGCTCGAGCAACAGGGGTTCAAAGTGGAGCTGGCCAAAAACGAACGCTACCCCGCCATTGTCGTCGGCCCCTTCGTGGAACGCGCGAACGGCCTTGAGGACGAAACCACGGGAGGCATCGGTATTTCCCTTCCCCTGCCTTTCTGGAAGTCGGGCAAAGCGGAAGTGACAGCGGCTGAAGCCCGGCAGACGCAGGCACAGGCCAGCCTCGGCGTGGCGCAACGGGAGGTGGAACGTCAGGTGACGGAATCCATGCTGATGTTCAAAACCCAGCAGTCGCGCGTCTCCCTATGGAAAGGTGACGCGGTCGCCAAATTCGGAGAAGCGGCCGCCTTGGCGGATCGGCACTTCCGTCTCGGAGCCGTTCCCATGGCTACTTTTGTGGAGCTCCAGGACAAATACCTCGAAGCGGTCGAGGCCGTCAACGAAGCCCGCGCCCAGACCCTCGAAGCGGCTCTCAAGCTCGAAGAGCTCACCGGAGCCCCCGGGACTCTCGTCATTCTCAATTCATCGAAACCCTGACAACCCTTCTCATCATGAAACACGTCCTACTCATTCTCCTGATGCCCATAGCCGCGGCGCTCAACTCTTGCAGCGACAGCGCTGCAAGTCCCTCGCCCGAGACCGAATCCGCACCGGAGAACGGTGCCCAGTTCAAAGAAGGCAAGGGCGTCACGCTCACGCCACTCATGGCCCAATCCATCCAGTTGAAAACGGCGGAAGTGCAGGAGGAAGTAATCGCACACTCGTATTCCGCCACCCTGCAAGCCACCCAGATCGGAAACGAGGCGAGCGGTTGGTTGACCGAAGAGCAGGCCTCCCAAGTCCAGACCGGCATGATCGTGGAGTTGGGCTCTACCAAGGGACGCGTCCTGAGGATGGAAAAGTCTCCCTTCGTTGCTCTGGGTGACTACGAAGTCATCGTCACTGCAGACGAGACACTCCAGCCTGGTGCCGCGTTGGCCGCCACCTTCCGATTCCCCGCCGGGGATGCCGTGACATCGATTCCAAAATCGGCACTGCTGACGACCGCGGAGGGCACTTTCGTCTATGCGGAGAACGATGAATACTTCCTTCGCACTCCGGTCCAGGTCGGGGCCGTCAACGAGAATCACGTCGAAATCATCGACGGTCTCTACACGGGGGACGTCGTGGTCACAACGCCGGTGATGTCGCTCTGGCTGGCGGAACTTCAGATCTTGCGGGGCGGCAAGGCTTGCACCTGCGGTCACTGAGACTCCATGCTGACTTCCCTCATCACCTTCGCGATGCGGCAACGCGGTGCCGTGCTCCTCGGCATGGTGTTGCTCATCGCCTTCGGATTGTGGTCGGCTCTAAACCTTCCCATCGATGCCGTCCCCGACATCACCAATCCTCAGGTGCAGATCAACACGGCCGTCGATGCCCTCGCGCCCGAGGAGATCGAGAAGCTCGTGACCTTTCCCATCGAGAGCGAGATGGCGGGCCTGCCGCGCATGGTGGAGTTGCGTTCCCTGTCCAAGTTCGGCCTCTCACAGGTGACGATGACCTTCGAGGACGGCATCGATCTGTATCTCACTCGTCAGCTCGTCACAGAACGTCTGCAAGGGGTTCTGGATGAATTGCCGCCAGAGGTGGCGCCCAAACTCGCGCCTGTTGCCACTGGTCTCGGCGAGATCTTTTATTACAGCCTGGACTACCTGGAAGACGCTCCGCACAAGCCCGCGACCCGGGAGGAGCAGCTCATGGCTCTCGCGCAGATCCAGGAATACCAGGTAAAGCCCCTCCTCCGGGGCACGTCCGGTGTGGCGGAGGTGAACACCAGTGGCGGTTATCAGAAGCAGATCGTCATTCAACCCGATCCTCCCCGCCTCGCCGCACGAGGTCTCTCGCTGGACATGCTCGCCGAGATCGTGGAGCAGAATACACGCAACGCGGGTGGCGGATACATCGAGATCGGAGGCGAGCAGCTCATCGTCCGCGCCACGAGCCGGGTCGAGAATATCGAGCAGATCCTCTCTATCCCCCTGAAGTTTGCCGGCGCGGTGGAGCCGGTCCTTCTCAGCGAGGTGGCCACCGTCACCATCGGCAGCGCCTTCCGCACCGGGGCCTCCACCGATGACGGGAAGGAAGCGATCATCGGCGCGACGATCATGCTGGCCGGGGAGAATTCCCGGCTCGTGGCCGAGTCCGTGAGGGACAAGCTGGTCGAGGTCCAGTCAAAGCTGCCGCAGGGCGTCGTCATCCGTCCCCTCTATGACCGCAGCAATCTCGTCAGTCGCACCATCGCCACCGTCGAGAAGAACCTGACCGAGGGAGCGTTGCTCGTCGTCATCGTGCTCTTCGCCCTGCTCGGCAACTTCCGAGCCGCCTTCATCGTCGCACTCGTGATCCCGCTCTCCATGCTCTTCGCAATGACCGGGATGGTGCGATGGCACATCAGCGGGAATCTCATGAGCCTGGGTGCGATTGACTTCGGTCTCATCATCGATGGGGCTGTGGTGATGGTGGAGAATATCGTGCGCCACCTCGGCGAGCGTCAGCACGCCTTGGGCCGCCGCCTCACGGTCAGTGAACGGACCGAGGAGGTGCTGAAGTCCGCCAAGGAGGTGGCCAACCCGATGTTTTTCGGAGTTCTCATCATCACCGTCGTTTACGTGCCCATCCTCGCGCTCCAGGGCATCGAAGGAAAGATGTTCAAACCCATGGCCCTCGTCGTCATGCTCGCGCTCGGTGGTTCGCTCGTCCTTGCCGTCACGCTGATGCCCGTGTTGTGCTCCTACTTGCTTGGCGGCAAGATTCAGGAGAAGGACAACTGGCTGGTCACCCTGACAAAGCGACTCTACACGCCACTGCTCCGCTTCGGACTTCGCTTCCGCTTCGTCGTCGTGATCATCATGCTCGGATTGTTCGGCTCGTCGATCTGGGTGGGTTCCCGTCTGGGGTCGGAGTTCATTCCCCAGCTCGACGAGGGCGACTTCGCCTTTCAACTCATCCGCAGCAGCAGCGCCGGACTCTCCTCATCCCTCGAACTGCAAAAGCAGAGTGAAGCGATCATCCGCCGCGATTTTCCCGAGGTGAAGGAGATTTTCTCGCGCATCGGGACCGCCGAGGTGGCGAGCGATCCGATGAATCCCAACGTCGCGGACACCTACCTGATGCTCAATCCGCGCGACGAGTGGCGCAAGGAAGACGGCAGGACCATCACCAAGGAACGGCTCGGCGAGATCATGCGCAAGTCGCTCCTCGATCAGGTGCCCGGTCAGAGCATTCTCGTGACCCAGCCCATCCAGATGCGGTTCAACGAGATCATGGCCGGTGCCCGCGCCGACCTCGTCTGCAAGATCTTCGGGGACAGCTACGATGAACTGGAAAGGCTCGCCGGGGAAGTGCGCACCGTCATCGGTGCGATTCCGGGAGGGGGCGAGACCGAGTTCGACAGCATCGGCAAAAATCCGATGATCGAGATCCAGCCCGACCGCGAGGCGATGCGCCGGTTCAATGTCCACGCCGATGAGTTGAACTCCCTCATCGAAACCGCCCTCGCCGGGACCGAGGTCGGCATGCTCATCGACGGAAACCGCCGCAGCCCCATCGTCGTGCGGCTCGCCGAGGAGCATCGGGCCGACCTTGAGGGACTCAAACGCCTCGCCCTCCGCACGGACGACGGAGGGATGCTGTCGCTCGGGCAGGTGGCGAAGATCGTCCTCGTGCCCCAGCCGGTGCAGATCGCCCGCGAGAACACCCAACGTCGCGTCAGTATCCTTATCAACGTGCGGGGTCGGGATACGGAAGGATTTGTCGAAGAAGCCACCCGGGCGATCCGGGACAAGGTCCAGTTTCCCGACGGGTATTTCTTCGAGTTTGGGGGCCAGTTCAAAAACTTGCAGGAGGCCAAGGCCCGACTTCTCATCGTCGTGCCGCTCGCGCTTGGCCTGATCTTCGTCCTCATCTTCCTCAGTTTCGGCTCGCTGAAGCAGGCCGCGCTCATTTTCACCTGCGTCCCGCTCGCGGTCACAGGCGGGATCTTTGCCCTCTACCTGCGGGGGATGCCCTTCACCATCAGCGCGGCTGTCGGCTTCATCGCATTGAGCGGCATCGCCGTGCTGAATGGCATCATGCTCATCAGCTTTATCAACCAGCTCCGCAGCGAAGGTCGTGAAGTCCGCGAAGCCGTCGTCGAGGGCACCCTGACACGCCTGCGCCCAAAGCTCATGACCGCCCTCGTCGCCAGCCTTGGCTTCGTCCCCATGGCGATCGCCACGGGTGCTGGCGCGGAAGTCCAGCGACCCATCGCCACCGTCGTCATCGGTGGCATCGTCACCTCCACTTTCCTCACCCTGCTCGTCGTGCCGGTGCTCTACGACTGGATCGAACGGAAAACCCAACCCAAAACCAATACACTATGAAAACACTGTTGAACGTCCTCATCCTCGCCGCTCTGGCCACCACCGCGGCCTTCGCCGATACCAAAGTCAAATCCGGTCCCCGCAAAGGTCTCATCCTCGAACTGCCGGGAAAAAACGCCGAGTTCTTCGTCGAGAAAGATCGCACCATCAGCATCGCCGTCTACGACGAGGCGATGAAAGCGCAGGCCGCG
The DNA here is from genome assembly GCA_002396885.1 of Akkermansiaceae bacterium UBA5020. Taxonomy (GTDB): domain Bacteria; phylum Verrucomicrobiota; class Verrucomicrobiia; order Verrucomicrobiales; family DEV007; genus Arctic95D-9. The sequence goes on along the minus strand of DGXY01000038.1, from coordinate 4,514 downwards.
AGCACCGAAGTCATCACCGCCACCGCCGAGGCACCGGGCGGCAAGACCAAGATTGCTTTTGAGAAGAAAGGTGACCTCCTCGTCTCCACCACCCCGCTGCCCGAAGGTGAGGGTTACCAGGTCGTCGTCCAGGCGAAGCCGACTCCGGATGCGAAGACCAAAAACTTCCGCATCAAGCTCCTCACCCACACCTGCGGCGGTCCCTGCGGCAATCCCGAATACGCCTGCACCTGCGACGAGTGAAGATTCGCCCCATCGCTTCCTGTCGGGAGAACTCTATTCTTCCGGCAGGGGGCTGCTTCTTTTTTACCCCCCACATCTACCCCCAGCTTTCGCACATCTTGACTAGCCGGAAACGCCTTGACAACAAGTGTCCGACCGCGAACGTTTACATTCTAAACTTTTGAACAGGGTCATACAGCTTCTACTTCTTCCCTTCCTTCTTGCCCTTTTGGCAGCAGGTGGAAAGGCGACCCTGTGTCAGGCGCTTTCATTGTCGGGTCTTGACGTCCATCATGACGTCGAGTGGATTAATGCGGACGGTTCCCACCTCACTCCGCTCTGCGCCAACGACCATGAAAGCGAAGAACATGAGGAGACTCCCTGCTCCGAGTCTTGCGAGATTCGCCTTTCCGAAGCACCGGCACCTCTCCCGGTGAAGGTTCCCGTTATCGCGGAAATCGCGTTTCTTCCGTCCCTTTTTGAGAAAATGGAGCACCGGATATTTCCGGTCCCCAGTTTTGAGTCCTCGCCGAAAGTGGAGCCGCCTGCTTGTGCGGTTTCGCTGACCGACCCGACGTTCACGGGTCGTTATCTCGTTTGATCTTCCTCGCTTCGGCCCGATCGCCGACTGGAGTTCAGGCATGCCCTGGAATCCTTCAGCGTGCGCGGCCTCTCGTGCGGTCCGCTCTCCCTGATTCTGGGATTCGAGCGACTCGGGAGACCTGGGGCTGAGATCTGCCACGAGCGATCAATCGCCCCCTCATCCTTTCCCTGCTTCAGTCATACCAATGAAACGTAACATTCTTTCAAACATCTCAGTTACAGCCATCGTCTCGATGGTTACCTTTGTATTGTACGCCGATGACCCGGTCGCGCAGTCCCGCAACAAGGCTATCTCGCTCGCCTTTTCGAACAACCGGGATCTGAAGATCGCCACCCTCGAGATCGAACGGGCCAAAACGCGCGTGCGATGGTCGGGGCGCCTTGAGAATCCCGAACTTGAGCTCAGCGTGAACGACGACGGCGTCGGACTCGATGAAGGCGAGGGCAATTACGAGGTTGCCTTCTCGCAACGATTCCCCCTGACCGCGAAACTCAAACGTGAGACGGGTCTGCGGAAGTATCAGGTCATTCTCGCGGAAGCCGAGATCGCGGAGCGTCGGCGGGAGCTCGCAGGGGAAGTGGATCGGAGCGTCGTCGAGCTGCTTGCCACTCGCGAAAAGATTCGCATCGGTCGGGAGAGCGGGGCGCTCAACAAGGAAATCCTCACATTCCTGGAGGATAAGGCCAAACTTGGAGAGGTTTCAAAACTGGACGTGATCCAGGCCAATCTGAACGGCCGCACACTCGCTCAGGAAGTGGACCTGCTTCTCACTCAGGAACAGCAGCAACGCCTTCTCTTGAACCAACTGATCGGCCTTGAGATCACCTCCGACCTACCTCTCGACGGCTCACTCGACCTGCCGGGATCCCGACCCGCAGGAGAAGCCGATCTGAACGCTATTCTTCCGCATCGACCCGATTACATCCTCGCCCTTGCAAAAACTGATGAAGCCCGAGCCGCCATCGCCCTTGAGGAGGCGAAACGCTGGGAAGACATCGCCCTCAAGGTGTTTGTCGAGGGTGAAAAGGCGATGGACGACCCGACGGGTCTGGAGCGGAATACCTTCGCCGGGATCGGGGTTTCGATCCCGCTTCCGTTCCGGAACCGCAACCAGAACGGCATTGCCCAGGCGAAGATCGATGCGGAGGCCGCCACAAAGGGAGTCGACTCGGCCCAATTCCATATCCGAGCGGAATGCGAGGTGGCCTATCGACGCCGTCTCGACTCGTGGGAACTCGCCCGCGAGGCCGGGGGCGAACTGCTCGCGCTCGCCGAAGAAAATCTCTCCGAGTTCCGCAAGGCCTACGAGCGCGGTGAAGCCACCCTCCTTCAGGTGCAGAACGCCCAAGAGCAGGTGCTCAAACTTCAGTCAACCGCCACCACCTTCCTTTCCGATTACCATCTCGCCGAGGCCCGGGTCCGCTACGTGACCGGTGCCTATCCCGGCATCAGCCTTTCCCATCCAATCTCCAAATGAACGCCAACCTATCATTACCAACCCGGGTCCCAAGGAGCCGGTTCACCGAGCGCCCCTTCCGGTGCCTGACGCTTCTCGCGAATGTGCTCTTATTGAATGTCGGCGGCTTGCCGATTTCTCCGTTGATGGCCGCCGACCCGGGCAACATCATCGTTCTCGATGAGGCCGGCGTGAACAATTTGCGAATCGAAACGGTTGAGGTCGAGGAGACCGCCTTCGAGGCGACAATCTTTTCTCTGGGGCGGATCGAAGTCATTCCCGCAAACGTCGCCGCCGTGAGCAGCCGGATCTCGGGACGTGTCTTGGACCTGCGTGTTTCCTCGGGCGACACGGTGAAAGCGGGTGACGAAGTCGCGAAAATCGAGAGTCGTCAGCCAGGTGATCCGCCTCCCGTGATTTCCCTCAAGGCACCGCTCGGCGGTCTCGTCACTCATGTCGATGTCCGTTTGGGCGACCCTGTCGATCCGGAGAAGCCTCTCCTGGAGATCACCAATCTCGACGAAGTTTACGCCATCGCCCGCGTCCCCGAACATCAGGCCGGCTTGATGCCTCCCGCCACGAAAGCGCACATCAAGGTGGCGGCCCTGCCAAAAGAAGAATTTGAGGGGGAACTGCTGCGCTTCGGCACCAGTGCGGACAAGGAGAGCGGCACGATCGACGCGATCTTCCGTCTGAAGAATCCCGGAGGTCTTCTTAGAGCCGAGATGCGGGCCGAGTTCTCAATCGTGATGGGCAGGAGGGAAAATGTGATTTCCATCCCGCGGGCGGCCTTGCAAGGCGAGGCATCAAATCGATTTGTTTATGTAAAGGACTTCGATCTGCCCAATGCCTTCGTGAAAACGCAGGTGCAGGTCGGTGAGATGAATGATCGTTTCGCCGAAATTACGAGCGGTCTGCTTCCAGCAGACGAGGTCGTCACCCAAGGCGCCTACTCACTATCCTTTGCTGGAGCGAGCAGTATATCGCTGAAAGAAGCTCTCGACGCCGCCCACGGTCACGAGCATGCCGCCGACGGCAGCGAGCCGACCCCAGAAAATATGGCCAAGATGGAGGCAGCGAAAGGCGGCGAGGGATCGGAGCATGGTCACGATGAGGGCGGAGTGAGCACGATTTGGAAGTACGCGTCCATTGCCCTTTTCATCCTGCTCGCGATTTCCCTCATCACAAAGAGACGCCCCGCCGTCCCTGCGGAAGAATCCACCCCGGCGGAAACTCTCACGAAGGAGGCCCATTAGTCATGCTCAACAAAATGATTCACTGGGCGCTCGCCAGCCGCGCCCTCGTCGTCGGAGTCTCGCTCCTGCTCATGATCATGGGCCTGCGCACCGCCACGCAACTGCCCGTGGAAGTGCTGCCTGATCTTACCAAACCCACTGTCATCATTCTGACGGAGGCTCCCGGTCTCGCACCGGAGGAGGTCGAGGCCCGTGTCACGCAACCGCTTGAGAGTGCCCTCATGGGAGTGGCGGGTCTTACCCGGTTGCGTTCCAACTCCGATGTGGCGCTTTCGCTCGTCTATGCCGAGTTCGGTTGGGACACCGACATTTACAAGGCCCGCATGCTCGTGCAGGAGCGTCTTCAGGGAGTGCGCGAACAGTTGCCGGAGGACGTGCAGCCCTTCATGACGCCGGTGGCCTCGCTCATGGGTGAAATCCTCCTCGTGGGCGTGCGCTCTACCATCAAGGAAGGCGAGGCGGGATATCTCCCACCGAGGGAGATCCGTTCCCTCGCCGACTGGACGATCAAGCGTCGTCTCCAGAGTGTCTCCGGGATCGCCGAGATCCTCAACATGGGTGGCGGGGTGAAGCAGATCGAAATCCAGCCCGATCCCTACATGATGCAGGCCAATGACGTCTCCTTCGAAGAGCTCGAAGAAGCGGTTACCGAGGCCGCGAGTACCACCACCGGGGGATTCCTGAACACCGGTCCCACCGAGATCATGGTGCGCAATCTCGCGATGACGGTGGAACTGGATGACATCGCCAAAACCATCATCAAGGAGATCAACGACCGGCCCATCGCCATCTCCGACGTGGCGAATGTTGTCTGGGGAGTGGAGCCGATGCGTGGCGACGCCACAGTGAGTCAGGCTCCCGAGAAGTCACCCACCTACGGGGTCATCATGTCGATCACGAAGGCTCCGGGATTTGACACTCGAAAGCTCACCGAAGAGATCAAAGTCGCCCTGGATGAGCTCGCCCCGACCTTTCC
>DGXY01000041.1:7972-8929 GCA_002396885.1 Akkermansiaceae bacterium UBA5020 | reverse complement strand
AAGCGCCGCATACTCAGCGCCGAAATTTGTGAAGTCGGATATTCTCTCAATTGGGTTTGAGTCAAAGCTTGGCCCCAAACCTAAATTTGCGTGACCTTCAAACACGACATATGGACTACTGGAAAGGGCCTCTTTAAGACTTTCCTCGTCTCTCGATGTCCTGACAACCCAATGCTTTTCGCTCGAACCATTAGCCTCCTTACCTTTAATTAAAAATGTCGTGGTGTCGCCCTCGATAGTTGAAAATTCCGCACGTGCCTGAAGTTTGGAGTTCAATCGTAGTCTCCCCCTCTCCTCCCATTCTGATCCGAAAACGACGTCTACCTCAATGGGCATGAGGCTCACCTTGCTCCATCCACCCCCGCCCGGCGTCGGCGCGGTGAGTTCGACGCAACCGGGATCGGCGGAGGTCGCGGAAACCCATTGGCTGGAGGATCCTTCGAATTGTGCCGCCGTGCTGACTCGGTCTCCCGGAGCGATAGTGAAGACGACAAAGCCGAGTGCACTGGTCGTCGGTTCGCTTGGCGTCTCGGAGTTGGATACCTGTTGTTCCTTCAATACCGCAAGGTAATTTCGTTTTGTTTCCTTTTCGACGGGTGCATCAGCGCTGAGCCAGACATGGGTCTTGAACGTGCCACTCGGGTAGATATCGGGCGGTGAATTCACACCCCCTCCGCGTCCGACGTGTGCAGAGGCGTAAACCGCTTTTGCCGGATCCGCGGACTCTCGTTTCTGTTTTGTCCATGGGTCGGGGGCGAAGGTCGGAACCTCGTTGTAAGCATTCTGTTGCTCATAGCGTTGCGTGACCTTTTTCTGGTCCTCGATCTCTTTTTCTTTGGGAGGATCGTGAACTTCGCCGACGTGTATTGCGGGAAAGCCTTTTCCCTCACCGCTTTCGCCGTCATCAACTCCGACATTAACAACAATTCGACGCATCAAATAGCGGATCAGGCCCTC
>DGXY01000041.1:5032-7799 GCA_002396885.1 Akkermansiaceae bacterium UBA5020 | reverse complement strand
GCATCAAATAGCGGATCAGGCCCTCTGGTGTCGGAGGCTCTGAGCCGTGCACCTCCCAGCCTTCCTCCTCCATAGCTAACATGTTTTCTTCACCCTCGGCAACACGATACTCGTATTGGTCAGGCACGAGCTTTTCTTCCTCGTCTGAACTTGGACTCGCACTGCCATAGGTTAAGCCATGCCCTTGGAGGGTGAAGGTGATTTTATTTGGATTTGGACCGGGGTTCGGATTTGGACCGGGGTTCGGATTTGGTTTCGGATTTGAATTCGTCCCACCGCCAATCACCCCAAATCCCTGCGGCGCGGCGAGGGTTGCGGTTGTCGTCAATCCGGCGAAACCCGCCGTCACCGACACGTTCAATGCGGTATCGGACTGATAGAGTGTTGTTGCCACACCACTACCATTCGTGAAGACGGGGCTCGAACCAAAGACCGCGGTGCCGCCGTTCAAGCGGTTGAAGAAGACCTCGGCATTCGCGGCCGGAGCGAGGGACTGGTGCCGCACTTCGGACTCGCCGCTCCTCGTATTCTGCCAAGTCTGCCAAGTGCGGTGCAACACGGTCGCCTCGAGGCTGGTGGCGGGATTTCCAGGCGCGGCGAGGGAGATGTCGAGATCCTCGTGGCTCGACTCCATCACCCAGATCTCGGGACTGACAACGACGTCGGCTGAGGACGACGCGGTTTGGAAGGTCGCGTTTGCGCGGATCATCGAGTCACTTTCGCCCAAAACGAAATTCACCATGGCGATGCCTTCGGTATTGGTGACCGCTTTGGCGAGTGTCAACATCCCGGGTCCGGAAAGGTGGGTGAAATCCACGATCGCTCCGATTGCCGGTCCAGTCTGATGGTCGAATTCGCGCAGTTCTCCCGTGAGACTGCTTTGCCGGATCTCCCAGCTCGTCGCGTTGACCGCGGCGCGCAGTGGAACGGTTTGTCCTGGCTCGCGTGAAGTTCCTTCGCCCTCCGCCGCGAGCGCGACGACGATGGTGCTTTCGCTACGCAACGGCGTCCATTGTTCGGGAGTTACCGGGCGACCGAAGCCCACGTAGGTAGTGGTCCCTTGCGGCCCATCGATGGAAAGGGACACAACCGAATTTTCCGATCCCATCGTGAAGCTCGTCGAAAACAAGCCGTCCAGTCCCGTGGTCAGGCTCGGCGATGAAAGAGCGCCGTCGCCCGATGCAATGGCGGCCTGGACCGTTGTCCAGGGAACGGGGTAGGCGTTGCCGGCCCGATTTTCGGTGGCACCGTTCGAATTCCGCCAGACCTCCCATTGCGTCCAGATGAGCTTGCCGCTGGCGGTGCGGACCGTGCCTGGTGTGAGATCATAGGTCGGCCCGTCAATGATGAGGTCCCAGATCGCATAATAGCCTTCAGTGTAGAGGTAAACCCAGTCGTCCGTGCCTCCGGTCCCGTTGCCGGGATCGCCGCCGTTGTCGCTCGTGCCGCTGCGAAGTGTGAAATCAATCGTTGCCGCTGGGTTTGTCTCTCCGTCGAAACGCAGCGCGATCCGGGCGGGTCTGGTTCCCATCGTGTAGTTCGTCGAAAACCAACCGCTCCAGTCGGTGGTGAGGGTCGGTGACCCGATCGCGCCGTCGCCGAGGGGCAGCTCGGCAAAGAGCGTTGCCCATGGAAGGCTGGTGGTGTAGTTGTAACGCCGGTCCTGCCTCGTGCCATCGCTCCAAAGATCCCAGACCTCGCCCTGCACCTGGCCGGTGATCTGGCGGATTTCACCCGTCGTCATCTCGGACGAGCCATCGACGGAGAGGTTCACGATCGTCGGGATCGTTTCCGATCCGATGAGTGTCCAAGCGGACCCTCCGGTGCCTCCGGTATTTGCTTGTGGCGAGAACCCTAGCGACGCCGAGGTCGCCTGTCCCGTGGCATAGGAGATCTCGGCTCGGATGGTGGTTTCCCCCGAGCCCATCGTGAAACTGCCCTGAGCCAATCCGGCGGAGTCGGTCGTGCCGTAGCCCGAGACCGTGCCATCTCCGCTCTGGGAGAGCCAGGTAACGGATGCCCCCACGGCCGGAGCGCTGGTGTGGTTTTCGGTGCGCGTGTTGCCTAGGTTGCTCACCATCACATCCCACGTGTCGTAGCGGACCGAGAGGGAAAGGTCGCGGTTTTCGCCGGCGATGACATTTTGGGTGGAAGTGGTGCTGGTAATCTCGGCGACGAGGGTCGCCTCGGTGTGGGAAAGCTGCCAGGTTTCCTCCGATCCGGAAGTCGACGTGATGCCGAAGTAGAGGGAAGCGGTGCTATCCCCCGAGGATGCCAGGATGGAGACGCCGCTGGTCGCGCCGGAGGGCGAGAACGTCGTCCAAGCGCGTCCCTCGCTGTCAGTGAAGAGGGAGGAGTCGGTGAGGAAACCCATTTCCGGAGATCGGGTCAGGGTGACGGTGGCCCCGGGTTCGGGCGCGGTGGAAGGTTCGTGGTATTCCTCGATCCCAGTGGAGGGTTGACGCCAGATCTGCCACGAGTGGCGATTGAGGAGAATCCCAACGGAGGCGGCTTGATCGTTGGAGGAGAGAGTCGTGCCGCCGGGCGCCTCGAGCGAGAGATGAAGCACGCTCTCGGTGCGGTCGTAGACGAACTGCTCATTCGGATCTTCCTCGGCTCGGAAGGGGCTCAATCCTAGGAACATGGCCGCAGTGGCCAGGGTGGCGAGGAACCAAAATCGCGGGGGTGCGGCGAGTTTCATGGCGCAAGCGGATGAGGGCGGTTTAGCAAAATCCCTCCGCAAATAGCAAGAGAAATTTTAACGATT
>DGXY01000041.1:4480-4812 GCA_002396885.1 Akkermansiaceae bacterium UBA5020 | reverse complement strand
ATCAGCCCCGCGTCCCGCGGCGCAATTTCCTCGAACTCATCTCCGACTTGGGCGGCAAGCTCTACGCCTGCAAGCTCGCCATGGCCCTGTTCAAGCCGAAGCGCGAGGAGCTCTGCGACCGTGTCGACGGCGTCCTCATCGTCGGACCGTTTTATGAGGCGGCGGCGGGCGAAGGTTCGCACCTCCTTTTTACCTGAATCCAACTTTATGCCTCGATCTAGAAACGAGCCCATGCCTTGAAAAATCCTGTTACGACGACCGGATTCCCGCTACCTTCCGTTCATGCCCCCTGCCCGACTGAAGGTCCTCAAGACCTACAAGCTCTACATCGG
>DGXY01000041.1:0-4307 GCA_002396885.1 Akkermansiaceae bacterium UBA5020 | reverse complement strand
CAAGACCTACAAGCTCTACATCGGCGGAAAGTTTCCCCGCACCGAGAGCGGACGCACCATGACTGCCCGACACGCCTCCACCGGCGAACATCTCGCCCACTACGGTCACGCCTCACGCAAGGATCTCCGCGATGCCATCGTCGCCGCCCGCGCCGCCCTGCCGGGCTGGAGCGCCACCACCGCTTATCTCCGCGGCCAGATCCTTTACCGCGCCGCCGAAATGATCGAGGGACGCGCCGCGAGTTTCGCGACCGAGATTTGCGAAGTCACCGGAGCCAGCGCCGCCGCGGCTCGACGCGAGGTCGAGGCCTCGGTCGATGTCCTCGTCCACTTCGCCGGCTGGACCGACAAACTGGGCTCCGTTTTCGGATCGGTGAATCCGGTGGCCTCGCCACATTTCAACTTCACCTTTCCGGAGCCCTCCGGAGTCGTCGGTGTTTTCGCCCCGGATCAACCCTCTTTGCTCGGGCTCACGAGCCTCCTCGGTCGGGTGGTTTTGTCAGGGAACACCTGTGTCGCCCTCGCTTCCGAGACCGCTCCCCTGCCCGCCCTCGCTCTTGCCGAGGCCCTCGCCACGAGCGATCTGCCTGGCGGCGTCATCAATCTCCTCACCGGTAAACGCACCGAACTCGCGCCTTGGCTCGCCAGCCATCTCGATGTGAACGCAGTGCTCGACGGATCGGGCGACGCGGAAATCTTCCAGACACTCCAAGGCGGTGCGGCGCACAATCTCAAACGCGTCCACGATCATTCCCTCGCTGCGCCCGAGGATTGGTTCGGAGACGCGGCCCGCGATCCCTACCGCATCCTCGACACGGTCGAGTTCAAGACCGCCTGGCATCCTCTGGGAGTGTGACCGGTGAAACAAGCCCTTCTCATTATCCTCGATTCCGTCGGGATCGGCCATGCGCCCGATGCGGTGGACTTTGGAGACGAGGGCGCCAACACCCTCGGGCACCTCCGCGGGACGATTCCGGGCTTCGACCTGCAGCATCTGGATGCGGCAGGACTGCAAGCCTGCGAAGGACTCGCGGCGGGGCAAGATCCCGACCTTTCCACCACCCTTTCATTTGGGTGTCTCACCGAGATTTCTCCAGGCAAGGATACCGTGACCGGCCACTGGGAACTCGCCGGAGCCCTCCTCGAGCGCCCCTTCGCGACCTTTGCTCGTTTTCCCGACCAACTGGTTGCCGAAATGGAGGCCCTCACCGGCGAATCCTTCCTCGGAAACTACGCGCGCTCCGGCACCGTCATTCTCGAAGAGCTCGGCGCCGAGCATCTCCGGACGGGGCGCCCCATTCTCTACACCAGCGCCGACTCCGTCATCCAGATCGCCGCGCACGAAGCGATCGTGCCCGTCCCTCGGCTTTACCAGATCTGTGAAGCCCTGCGCCCCTTCGCCGACCGTGAACGGATCGGACGTATCATCGCCCGACCTTTTGTGGGCAAACCCGGGGCCTTCGAGCGCACCGCGAACCGGCACGACTTCGCGATGCGCCCACCTGCGACCGTGCTGAACCGGCTCGAAGCGGCCGGAGTCGAGACGATCGGCATCGGCAAGATCCGCGACATCTTTTCGGGCTCGGGGATCACCCGAGCGATCCCGACGAAAGACAACGCGGAGGGTTGTGCGGTGATGGACCAGCTCCTCGCGGAGGCACCGCAGAACCCGCGCCTGATCTTCACCAATCTCGTCGACTTCGATTCCCTTTTCGGCCACCGCCGCGACCCGGCGGGCTACGCACGAGCCCTGCGGGAATTCGATGACTGGTTCGGCACGCTCCTGCCGCGTCTTGATGAGGAAACGCTCCTGATCATCACCGCCGACCACGGCAACGATCCGACCTGGTCCGGCACCGACCACACCCGCGAACGGGTGCCGCTACTCGTAAAGAGGCCGGGGGTCGCCCGGAATCTCGGCGTCCGGAGCGGTTATGCCGATGTCGCGGCAACCCTCGCGGAGTGGTTCGGGGTCGGGATGGACCGCCTAGCGGGCGAGCCCTTTTGACGAGGCTCCGCCTAATCCTCGAGTTCCGAGAGACAATAGAGCCACTCTTCCCGCTCGCCTTCGGTCTTCGCGGCGCGCAGGAAGGCCTCGTTCCCCACAAAGACCGGTGTGGCGAAACCCTCGTCGCCAAGGCTGTTCTCGGCGAGTTTGATGAACTGCTCTGGGTTCGGCTCGTAGACGTAGGTGATGCCGCGCTCGTTCATCGCATAGATCCGGCCGCCGGCGAGGGTGGGCGACGCGCTCACGGGACCTCCGAGCCGAACTTTCCATTTCTCCTCTCCGGTCTTCGCGTTCCAGCAGAGGGCAATGCCGCCGTCATTGAAAGCGTAGAGATGCCCGTCGTGATAGAGGAGAGATTGCTCGTAGGATTTGTCGTTGTTTTTCCAGAGCACCGAGGGCGTTTCCCCCACCCTGACGGCCAGAGTCTCCTGGTTGGGAAATCCACCACTCGCAAAGACGGCGTCCCCGCTCCAGACCATCGTGCCGCAGGTGGCGCTCGAGGAACCCTCGACCTGCCAGAGAATCCCACCGCTTTCAGGATCGTAGGCACTGACTTTGGCGGCTCCGCTCAGGAGAATCTGATCGCGCCCGCCGATCGATGCGACGATGGGCGAGGAATAACTCGTCTTCACCTTCCGTTCGGTCCGCCACAGCTCACTTCCATCGTCGGTCGCAAAAGCGGCGAGAAAGCCGTCGGCGAGAAACTCGGCCGAGATGATGATCTTTTTCCCGTGCAAGGTCGGGCTCGGGGCATAGCCGTAGCGATAGTCGCAGATGTATGGCCCGGCATCGCGGTGCCAGAGCCGCTCACCCTTCAAGGTGTAGGCGGTGAGAAAGACCCGGTCGGAGTTGTGAAAGGAGACATAGACGTTCTCTCCATCCGATGCCGGCGTCGGGGTGGCGGCGCTATTTTTCCGATGGAGTTCGGTGGGTATCCCGCCCTCGTGCACCCGCTCTTTCCAGCGGATGCTTCCGTCGGACCGCGCGTAGGCGAGCAGAAACTGTCCGTCCTCGCTCGCAGTCGTGACGAGGACGAGATCCCCCACCACGACCGGACTCGAAAGTCCGCGGCCAGGAATATAGGCCTTCCATTTCACGTTCTGCGTCTCCGACCAGGTCAGCGGAGGCTTCGCCGAACTGGCGGCGACCCCGTTGCCGTTAGGGCCGCGCCATTGTCGCCAATCGGATTCGTTGGCAAAGGCTGGGCCCGCCGTGAAAAGTAGGGAGAGAAGCGGGATGAAAAACGCACGGGACATTTCGGAGCGAGGTGACATCTCAATCGGTTGGACAATCCCGTCTTCCGTGGAAAACTGCAAGCCCGTGCCCGCGTCCCCCTCAGCGTATGCCCGCAAAATCCGACCAATCCCCCGCCATCGCCTCGCTTTACGAGGAATTTCTCGCCGAACGCGAGGAGATCCTGAAGCACAAATGGATCCAAAGCGAAGAGGCCGGACACGATGTCGGCCTCGAAACCGCCCTCGTCGATTGGGCGTTGCATCACCGGACCTCGTGGAAACAGGAAACCGGGAACTTGTCGCGGTCCTGACCCACGGCGGACTCAGTTGCCACCGAGCGGCTGGGCAACGAGCATCGCCGGGCGAACTTCATCCATTGTCGCTGAATGGATCGCCAGATCCGTCGTGAGAGGGGCGGCTGTGGGAGCCGATACCACCGACTTGCCGACTTCCTTCTTTCCAGCGCTCTCCCCGACGAGGTCTCGAACCGGGTTATACGCGCCGCCGGCGTAGGGAAGACGCTCGACGAGGGCGTCAAGCTTCGCCAGTTCATCCCGCTTCAACTCGGCCGCTACGTCCACCAGCAGGGTCTCGACGACCATCCCGCGGATCCAGGGCATCGCCGTGGAGAACTCCTCGCCCAGTTCCGCCGCAGAAATGCGGTCGCCGGAGCGATACACCGCCATCGTCAATCCCTCGGCGGCCGAAGCATCAGCGGCGTCCAACTCGAGAGCGGAAAGGAAGGCGTCCATGGCAGGCTCCCATTCCTTGCGGTCGAAATGCGCCCAACCTTCGCGAGTCTTGGCAGCCGCCTTGCCTCCCTTTAAAGCGGAACCAGCGAGCTGGATGCGGACCGCCTTGGCCGCCAGCGGGCGGTAATCGCGAGTGTGGGTTTGAGGCGCCGCAGATGCCGAAGCGGCGATTCCGAGAAGGAGGAGCGCAAGGACGGAGGAGGCCGGAGAAGAGTTTTTCATAAGCAACTCCGAAACTTTAAACAAATTTAACTAAATGACAATCAAATTTTAAAAATTTATTAAAATTTACTCTTAGATTTGCGAAAACCC
>DGXY01000018.1:53733-54038 GCA_002396885.1 Akkermansiaceae bacterium UBA5020 | reverse complement strand
GATGTCGAACCACTTTCACCTTCTCCTTGAAGTGCCGGACCGTGATACCCTTGCCCCACTTGACGAGGAAGGATTGATGGCCGTGCTGCCCTTGCTTTATGATGGAGAGAGGGTCGAAAGCGTGAGACAGGAGTTGGAACGCGCCCGCCTCTCCGGGAACGAGGCTTGGCACCGGGAAATCCTCGATCGCTACGAACGTCGCCGCGGCGATCTCTCGCTCTTTTTGAAGGAACTAAAACTGCGGGTGACTTTCTACATGAACAAGCGCCTCGGAAGGACGGGCACGCTCTGGGAAGGTCGCTACA
>DGXY01000018.1:8802-53555 GCA_002396885.1 Akkermansiaceae bacterium UBA5020 | reverse complement strand
GGCACGCTCTGGGAAGGTCGCTACAAAAGCGTTTTGGTCGAGGATTGCGAGCGGGCCCTGCTTACCGTCGCGGCCTACATTGACTTGAATCCGGTGCGTGCAGGGATTGTTTCTAATCCAGAGGATTACCGGTGGAGTGGCTACGCGGAAGCCATTGGAGGAGGAACCCGCGGGCAAAAGGCGCGGGACGGCCTCGGGCTGATGCTGAGCGAGGCCCTCCAGGACGCTGGTTTCCGACACGACTGGCGGCGCACAGCCCCACGCTATCGGATCTTTCTTTATCAGCAGGGGCGGGAAGTCGCCGGTGATCCGGATCTCGGACAAAAGGATCGTCGCGGGATGAAGGAAGAGACGGTCGATGCCGTTGTCTGGAAGGGCGGCGTGATGCCAGTGCGGGAGGCCTTGCGTCACCGGGTAAGATATTTCTGTGATGGCGCGGTGCTGGGCACGGCGGGGTTCGTGAATGCGGTTTTCGAACGCGAGCAGAGGCTGCGAAGGCGCTTCGGCGAAAGAAGGACGACGGGGGCGCGACGGATGCGCGGCGCGGACTGGGGCGATTTGCGGGTGCTTCGGGATTTGCAGAGGGATGTGATGGGAACGTAGTTCTCCCTCGCCCATTTACCTCAAACCTCCACCCATATGAGATGGATTCTTACCGCCGCGCTGATCATCTTGACCTTCCCCCAGAGCAGGGCGGCGGAGCGTCCCAACATCCTTTTCATCGCCGCCGATGATCTCGCCGGAACCCTCGGCTGCTATGGCGATCCGATCGCACGGACGCCCCATCTCGACCGGCTCGCCGCTACCGGAGTCTGTTTCGAGCAGGCCTATCATCAGATTCCTCTCTGCAATCCCGCCCGCGCGAGCCTGATGACAGGACGCCGTCCCGACCAGACCCAAGTCTACGATCTTGAACGCCATTTCCGCGAGGCCATGCCCGATGTGGTCACCCTTCCCCAGCACTTCGCGACAGCGGGCTACTTCACCGCCCGTGTGGGCAAGATCTACCACTACGACGTGCCCGCCGACATCGGCTCGGATGGCTTCGACGACGCCCCCTCGTGGCAACTCACGGTGAATCCGAAAGGCCGTGACAAGACCGACGAAGCCCTCGTCTTCAATGCCGAACCCCATCGCAAGATCAGTGCAGCGCTCAGTTGGCTCGCCGCCGAGGGCACTGACGAGGAGCAAACCGACGGCATGATCGCTTCCGAAGCGATCCGTCTGATGCGGGAACATCGCGGGAGCCCCTTCTTTCTTGGCGTGGGGTTCTTCCGTCCGCACACGCCCTTCGTCGCTCCCAAAAAATACTTCGATCTTTATCCGCCCGAGTCGATGCGTCTCCCCTTCGCTCCCGCCAATGACCGCGACGACCTACCGGTCGCCGCCTTGGCCCACAACAATCCCGTGCCGCATTATGGGCTCGACGAAAAGGTGCTGCTCGAGGCGAGGCGGGCCTACTATGCCTGCGTTTCCTTCGTCGATGCCCAGGTCGGTCGTCTCCTCACGGCGCTCGACGAACTCGGCCTCGCCGAGAATACCCTCGTCGTGTTTTGGAGCGACAACGGCTTTCACCTCGGAGAACACGGCGGGATCTGGCAAAAACGCACGCTGTTTGACGAATCGGCCGGCGCTCCGCTGCTGATCCGTTGGCCGGGAGCGGCTGGAAATGGTCAGCCCTGTCGGCGGGTCGTCGAGTTTGTCGATCTCTATCCCACCCTCGCCGAGGCGGCCGGACTGGTGGTGCCGGACGGGCTCGACGGACGAAGCCTCGTGCCACTCCTCCACGATCCGTTGACGGCCTGGGAGGGCGGGGCCGTGACCCAGATTCTTCGCCCCGCCGATGATCGGCTTTCCGCCCCGGTGATGGGACGCAGCCTGCGCACGGAACGCTGGCGCTACACCGAATGGAACGAAGGCGAAGCCGGGCTGGAGTTCTACGACCACGCCGCCGATCCGATGGAATTCGACAATCTTGCCATCGATCCCGCACCCGGGATCAAGCTCGTGATCGAGCGTCTACGACCGCTCCTCGAGGCAAAGGCCAGGGGACAAGCACCCACGACGCCTTTCGATCCAGCGCGGCTCTGATCGGCTCGACGAGCCTCACTTCAGACTCGATGGCGAAGCCGACGCCGGGCGGATGATGAGCGCGGGAGGAGCGACTTCACCATTCTCCAGATCGATCGTCGATTTGTAGCTTCCTGCGGCAGGAGGAATGAAATACACGCTCGAACGGGGCAGCAGGGGACGTTTCGGCAGTCCGATGGATCCGCCCGGCGACATCGCTTTGACCTTGGCTTCGAGTGGTGCCGTAGAGGCTTCGCGTCGATCGTTGGCGAACTTGGTTTCATCGAGCCGGAGTTCGCCAGAGGGTTGCCAAGCATCGTCGATTTTCACCAAGCCGGGTGCGATCTCGCGCTCGTCGGTGAGGTCGAGCATGAGGTGATTGAAAAGAGTCGACTCATCGGCCTGAAGAGACTCTCGCGGGATGCGAACTTCGTCGGGCTTTTTAAACGAGACGGGCGATGGTGCCACCTCCTGCTCGGGCCAAGCCTTGCCCTCGGTCTTGGCATTGGCACGGGCGATGGCCTCGCGGATTTCTTCGTCCATCGCTGTAGAATCGGAGGCGAGATCGAGGTCAAGAGAGGGCTGAACCTTTTGCCTCACCTCGGCGATCTCGCTCGTCATACCAACGGTCTCCGCACTGAGAGCAGCGAGCATTTCCTCGGGCGAGGCGGCAAACACGGCGCGGAGTTTACCGGCGAGTTCGGGGAGCGTATCGAGCATCACCTCGGCGAAAGCGGCGTCTAGTTCGGGGAATTCAAGACAGGCCGCATAGAAAATCGGGATCACGGCCGCGGTCTCGTCGCCGAGCGTCTCGAAAGCGGCTTCGAGGAGGGCGAGGGCGCAGCTGGGATTGGCCCGTAACGAATCCTGAAAAAGAACCACCGCCTGATCGGGATGGACCTCAAGACCGGTGCGCAAGGTCTCCACGGCCATTTTCACATCGGGCGCCGACTCCGAACTCCAAGCGAAGGAGATGGGCGAACAAGCGATTAAAGCGACAAAGGAGAGGATCGCGAACTTCATGAACACCGAAGAGGTGGAGCGGGTAGTGGGAATCGAACCCACATAACTAGCTTGGAAGGCTAGGGCTTTACCACTAAGCTATACCCGCGTTTCGCAACAACTTTGCCGAGACTTGTAAAGTTTCAATTAATTTTTATAATCTCTAAAAACTAACTGAGCTACAAAATCAAGCTCCCCCTGCGGTGATGACCGACTGGGGAAGGCGAATGTATCCGCGCGCGCCCGATTGCCAACTGTCTTTTTTCAATTTTCTGATGCCCAGCCCTAGTTCAGCCCTTCCTGCCGCCCGGCTATTGAAATCGTGGCCTACGCGATTGGGCCACTCGGTCCGGCGGGGACCTCTCGTGCTGGGGGCGGTTGCCGGCATCTCCGGGATCGTGATGATCGATCAAGGTCGTATGGGGCTTTTCTCGATCGGAGCCCTTCTCCTCGTCGGATGGACCGCGTGGTTGCACTATCGCCGCAGTGCCCTCACGGTCATCGCTGCGGGAGCACTCGTCGCCTTTCTCCTGCTCGGCTGGCGCCAGCAGGAGCGCCTCGCCGGGATCCATGCCTTTCCCCTCGCCCAAGCCCTGAGTGAAGGGAAAACGATCCGCGTCGAGGGAGAAGGCTGGATCGCCGCCCCGGTCAACGAGGGTGAGCGCTCGATCGCGACGATGATGCAACTCGAGCGCCTCGTCATCGGCGGGCGGGAACTCTCCTGCGATCATCGCGTGCCGGTCTGGGCGCAAAAGCTGCCCGGCTCCCTCGAATACGGCACCTCGGTCCGCTTCACTGGACGACTCCTCCCGCTGGAGGGACCGGCGGTGCCGGGTGCCTTTGATGCGAAGGCCTTCTATTTCCGGCAGGCCGGTTCGCTCGGAAAACTCGAGATTGCCGAGGGCGATTCCTTTGTGCGGCTTGACCATCAGCGCGGCTCGGGTCTCGTTCGTTACGCCCTCCGGCTCCGTGGCCAGTTGGAGGAGGGCCTTCTCCTCGGCATTTCGAAAGAACATGAGCCCTACGCACGGCTCATTGCCGCGATGGCCCTCGGTGCCCGCGAAGATTCCCCCGAGGAGCTCGAGGAATACTTCCGCATCAGCGGCACGATGCATCTCTTCGCGGTCTCCGGACTCAATGTCGCGATCCTCGCCGGCATGCTCGCCTGGATTGCCTCGGCGGTCGGCCTGCCTCGTTCGCGCGCCGTCCCGCTGATTATTCTCCTGGTGCTTTTTTATGCGGTGCTCACCGGGCTCAGTCCCTCGGCATTGCGCGCGGCCCTAATGGCCTCCGCCTTTCTCGCCGGCTATTCGCTGCGCGAAAAACCACGTCTCCTCAATAGCCTCGGTTTCGCCGCGATCCTCCTCCTCGCCTGGGATCCACAACCGCTCTTTCTCCCGGGATTCCAGTTGTCCTTCGCGGTTCTGATCTTCATCGCCCTCTTCGCCCCCCCACTCAGCGATCGGCTCGCCAAACCCTTTCTCGTCGATCCTTTCATTCCCCAGCGCCTCATCCGGCCGGCCCGTCGCGCGGCAGACCGGGTCACGGGTTCGGTGGCCGCAATCTTTGCCGTCTCGATCGCCTCGTGGCTCGGCTCACTCGGACTCCTCGCCTGGCATTTCCAAAGCGTCTCGCCGGTGGGGATCCTCGCAAATGTCTTCATGGTCCCCGTCGCCGGCGTCGTCATGGGCCTAGCCGCCGCCTCCCTCGTGACTTATGGCCTTCATCTTACCTGGCTCACCCTCGTCGCGAACCGGCTCAATGTGATCGTTTCGATCGCGATGACCTCCATGGCCCAATTCTTCTCGAGCCTCCCCGGGGCGATGATCCACACCGGCCGGGAACGGCCCCTCGAGGGCAAAGAAGCCGTCCTGCGCCTTGACCTCGTCGGCGAACGTGGCGAAAGCGCCGCCCTCCTCGAGATTCCCGAGGAGAAAGGGCGCCCTTTGTTCTGGATGATCGACAGCGGAGGTGACCGCACCTATCAGGGCCGCGTCCTACCCTTGATGCGAAGCCGTGGACTGAACCGGATCGACGCGCTCGTCCTCACCCACGGCGATGAAGGGCACCTCGGGGCCGCTCCGGCGGTGATTCATCAATTCCGTCCCGGTCTCCTTCTCGAATCCGCCGTGGAAAACCGCTCCCCGACACATCGTGAAGTCATGGAGATGGCGCAACGCTTCGGCGTCGCCCCCATGACCCTCAACCGGGGCCACCGACTCCTCGTCGGTGACAAGGCCTCCGTGACTGTGCTCCATCCTTCGAGCCTGCGCCCCGGGCGCCTCGCCGATGATCGCGCCCTCGTCTTGAAAATCGACTACGCCGGACGTTCGCTACTCCTCACTTCCGACAGCGGCTTTGAAACGGAACGCCATCTCCTCGAATCGGGAGCCGACCTGCGGGCCGATCTCTGGATCCGCGGCCAACACGTCGACTCCCCCTCCGGCCTCAACACGTTTGTCGATGCCATCTCACCCGAAGCCGTCATCTCAAGCCATGCCGACTTTCCCGAAACGGAACGGATTCCCCAATCCCTGCGCGATCACCTTGCCGCCCGGCGCATCCCCCTCTACGACCTTGAGGGTGCCGGGACTGTCGGGGTTGAGATCACTTCCGATGGAACTCTCCACCTCACTCCCTTCGCCGGATCCGAACCCGCCCGGAGTTTTCCCTGATTGCCCGTCCGGGAGGGGAAAGAAAATTTTAAATTATCCTAAGAAGTTCACGTCCAGTTACGTCCCGCATCGGACAGGAAAGCTCCATCGGAGAATTCTTTGGTTTTTCCATCTCTCTCCTTCTTAATTTCTAGTACTTATAGACTATTTGGTGTAGAGTTTAATGCCGATCGGGGTTCCCGACGTTGACTTTGCTCCGGAAGCGGTTAAACCAAACCGAGATTCGCACTCATGCAATCCTCCGAAATCCTCCAACGGCTCGCCGCCCTCTCCCTCGCCACGACGGGGGCGCTGACGCTCGCCAGTTGCACGAGCACCTCGTCCAGCCTTTCCGCCCTCTCGCGCCAGAACGTTCAGGCCGTCGCCGAGATCGCCGAGGAAACGCCCAAGATCGAGTCCCTTGCCGTCGGTGCCTCTCCCGCCGCTACAGCCGGCACTCCAGCCGCAGCGCCCAACGCGTCCACCCCGACCGTTCCTCTCAGCACCGTCTCATCCAATCAAATCGTCGGCCTCCCCTCGCCTCCTGTGGTGGATCCCGTCGCCATTCCGAAACCCGCACCGACCTCCCCGGCGACAACTCTCGCCTCCGTTCCGCGCACGCCCGTTTCGAACCGGCCCACCAACCAGATCATGATGGTGCGGACCACCGCCTACACCCATAGCGAATCCGATCACGTTCAATATGGCCGCAAGAGCGCTGCCGGGAACACCCTCCAGTATGGCTCCCAGGTCCGCAGTGCCGCCGCCGACTGGTCGAAGTATCCCCTCGGCACCCGCTTCATGATCGAAGGTCTCCCCTACGAATATGTCGTCGATGACTATGGCAGCGCCCTCGTCGGCACCGAGACCATCGACATCTACAAGCCCGAGAAAGGCACGATGAACAACTGGGGCGTGCGCAACGTCCCCATCCGCGTCCTTGAATGGGGTTCTTTCGAGGAGAGCCGCAAGATCCTCGACGAGCGCAAGAACGTTCGACGGGCCGACCACGTCCGCGAGATGCTTCACGAGATCGAGAAGAAGGGCCGTAATGGTTCAATTTCTCTCTCGCCGACCGGCACCAGCGCCTGAACCGCTTCCCGATTCCCCGCGCGATGACGAAGTCCGAGCGCTCCGCCTACATCGCCGATCGTCTCGAGGATCTCTATCCCGAGACCCCGATCCCACTCGATCACCGGGATCCCTACACCCTCCTCATCGCCGTGCTGCTCTCGGCGCAGTGCACCGATGCCCGGGTCAATACCGTCACTCCGGCTCTATTCGCCCTCGCCGACAACCCCGCCGCGATGGCGAAGGTGCCCGTCGAGTCCATCCGCGAGATCATCAAACCTTGCGGTCTTTCCCCACGGAAATCAGCCGCCATTTCCGAACTCTCGAAAATCCTCGTCGCCCAGCATGGCGGCGAAGTGCCCGCCGATTTCGAGTCCCTCGAAGCCCTTCCCGGCGTCGGCCACAAGACCGCTTCGGTCGTGATGAGCCAGGCTTTCGGCGTGCCCGCCTTTCCCGTCGACACCCACATCCACCGCCTCGCGCAACGTTGGAAGCTGACCAGTGGCAAAAACGTGGAACAGACGGAACGCGATTTGAAACGGGCTTTCCCCGAGGAGAAGTGGAACAAGCTCCACCTCCAGATCATCTTCTACGGTCGAGAACACTGCAGCGCCCGCGGCTGCGACGGCACCGTCTGCGGAATCTGCCGCACCTTGTTTCCCGAACGGGCGAAGGCGGTGAAGACGAGGAAGTGAGGGAGAAGCCTACCCAAATCCCGTTGCAAGCCCGCCTTCGGGACGTAGAATGCCGCCCGGCCGAAGTCCCGGCAACTCCCACTTTCCCCATGAGCGAAAACGTCAAAAAAATCCTCGTCGCCTACTCGGGCGGTCTCGACACTTCCGTCCTTCTCACCTGGCTGAAGGACACCTATCAGGCCGAGGTCATCGCCTACTGCGCCGATGTCGGCCAGGCCGAGGAGCTTGACGGCCTCGAAGAGAAAGCCCTCAAGACCGGTGCCTCGAAATGCATCATCGGCGATCTCAAGGAGACCTTCGCCCGCGACTACATCTTCCCCATGCTCCAAGCCGGGGCCATCTACGAAGGGCAATACCTCCTCGGCACCTCCATCGCCCGTCCCTGCATTTCCGAAGGCATGGTCAAGGCCGCCCTTGAGAACGGTGCCGATGCGATTGCCCACGGCGCCACTGGCAAAGGGAACGATCAGGTCCGCTTCGAGCTTTCCGCCGCCTCCCTCGCTCCCGGTGTCCAGATCATCGCCCCGTGGCGCCAGAAGCGCTTCCGCGATCAATTCCCTGGCCGCGCCGAGATGATCGCCTACGCCGCCGAAAACAACATCCCCGTGCAGGCCTCCATCAAGAAATCCTACTCGATGGACCGCAACCTCCTCCACATCAGCTTCGAGAGCGGTGTCCTCGAGGATCCCTGGTATGATCCCTCCGGCGAGGCCGACCGGGACATGTATGTCCTCAGCGTTTCCCCCGAGGAAGCCCCCGACCGCGCCGAATACCTCCAGCTCCTCTTTGAAAAAGGCAACTGCATCGGGATCCAACACGAGGATCTCGCCGCGATCCTCGCCCAGCTCGGCGACGTGGAGGCTCAGGGTCAGTCCGGTGACTACACCCTCTTCACCCCTTACGGCGTCATGCGCGTCCTCAATCTCCTCGGCGGGCGCAATGGCATCGGCCGTGTCGACATGGTCGAGAACCGCTTCGTCGGCATGAAGAGCCGTGGCGTCTACGAGACCCCCGGCGGTTACATTCTCCTCCAGGCCCACCGCCAGATGGAAAGCCTCACGATGGACCGCGAGGTCATGCAGTTGCGCGACTCGCTCATCCCCAAATACGCCCAGCTCGTCTACAACGGTTTCTGGTTCGCTCCCGAGCGCGAGACCCTTCAGGCCCTCGTCACCGAGTCGCAGAAGTATGTCAGCGGCGAAGTGCGCCTGAAGCTCTACAAGGGCAACGTCATCGCCGCGGGCGTCCGTTCGCCCCTCAGCCTTTACAACGAAGCCGTCGCGACGATGGAAGGGGGTGCCGAGCACGCCTACAATCAGGACGACGCCACCGGTTTCATCCGTCTCAACGCCCTCCGCCTCAAGACCCAGGCCAGCCGCAGGCTGAAAACTGAAAACTGAAAACTGAAAACTGAAAACTCAGAACTCCATCACTTCCATGAACTTCGAAAACGTCACAGCCGTCGCCAAAGCCAACGTTTACTTCGACGGAAAAGTCGTCAGCCACTCCATCCTCTTCGGAGACGGCAGTAAGAAAACTCTCGGCCTCATCTACCCGGGCGAATACCACTTCGGCACCGACGCCGCCGAAGAGATGGCCATCACCGATGGAACCTGCGAGGTCGTCCTCGATGGCCAGGAGGCGACCGCAAGCTACGGAGCCGACACCGCCTTCGAGGTCCCCGCCAAGTCCGGATTCACGATCCGGGTGAAGGACGGGATCTGCCAGTATGTGTGTTCGTTTTTGAGCTGATCGGAGCAAGCGGGCTCGAGCTCGGCTCTTGAGCTTGGGTTGGAACTCACGTGAATTGCGTCCATGACCGCCCTACTCCAGCCCGCACCCATCACGGTCGAGGAATATCTTGAGGGAGAATTGCTCTCCGAAGTGAAGCACGAGTATCTCGGTGGCGAGGCCCATGCCATGGCTGGTGCCGGAAACCGGCACAATCAGGTCGCGACGAATATCACGATCGCTCTCGGTGCCCGCCTCCGCGGCAAACCATGCCGCCCCTTCAACAGCGACACCAAGGTCCGGATCGAGTTGGCCAATCATACGCGCTTCTATTATCCGGACGCCATGGTCGTCTCCGACCGGAACCGCGACGATGAACAGTGGCAGGATCGCCCCGTTGTCATTGTGGAGGTTCTGAGCGAATCGACCCGGCGGACCGACCTCGGTGAGAAGCGCGAGGCCTATCTGGCAATCCCAACCTTGAAGGTGCTCCTGATCGTCGAGCCAGGAGAAGCCGCAGCCACCCTTTACCGCCGAGGTCCATCGGGAGGATTCCTCAGCGAGCACTACGCGGGATCCGACCAATGGATCCCTCTGCCCGAGATTGAGGTGGAGCTACCTCTCGGTGAGTTTTACGAAGGTCTTGAACCATCATAGGCCCTCACCCGCGCCGCCAAAGATAGAGCCACTTCTCCGAGACGACCTTGCCGTCTTTGTCCTTCAGTTCGCAGGTGAGTTCGATCTCATTAACCCCGTCTTCCGGTTCGAAGACAAAGAAGGCGCGGAGGACCTGCGGCATGTGGACGTTGGGGCTCTTCCCGAGCCCAGCGGGGAGGTCGTCGACGTTGGCCATGCTGAGATCGGAGAGTCCGACATGGATCAGCTCGACACCGTCACGGCTCATCGTCACCTCGGGTTCCCAACCGGTGATGTCGTCCCACTTCGGATCGCCCACCTTGGGCTCGGCGACGAGGGGCTTGGCAAATTCGATCGTCATGAGCACCTGCTTGGGCAATTGCACGGGATTGCCCGAACGCGTCGCCTTCACCTGGAAGAGTCCCGTCGCAGGCAGATCGCGCAACCAGTGAAGCCGGTAGTGGAAGCGATGCGGCTTGCCGATCTCGAGCGGTGACTGCGGTTCCCAGGCCAGGATGACATTGTCGTTCGTCTCGTCTTCCGTCGGCAGTTCGATGAGGTGGAGCTTGCCATTCGCAAATCCCTCGACCGGCTCGACCTTCACGCTGGGACGGTTGTGATAGGCGGCCTCGACGTCGAGGTAGGAGGCGTAGGTCCGGTCGCGCTGCAGGAGCGACCATGAACGCGGATTCTCGAGCGAAAAAACACAGTGCCGGATCTGGTCTTTGGTCACCTCGAGGGGACGGAATTGCCACCCGCCGTCGGCCGTTTCCATCAGCAACCCGTCGCTGTCGTGGATCTCGGGACGGAAGTCGTAGGGTCTCGGATGGGTGCCCTCACCGTACCAGAACATCGAAGAGAAGGGCGCGATGCCAAGCTGCTGCACGGGACGACGCAGGGTCAACTCGGCCTCGATGTCCATCGTCGTGACTTCACCGGGCGTGATTGTGAAGCGATAGGCGCCCGCGACACTTTCGCCCTCGAGGAGGGCCTGGGCCACGAGTGAAGGATCACCTGCCTTGGGCTTTTCGAGATAGAAGCGAGTGAAATTCGGGAACTCCTCCGGCACACCGGGCAAGCCACTATTGATCGAGAGTCCGCGTGCCGAGAGACCATAGTGACCTTTCGCTTGGACGGCGCGGAAATAACTTGCCCCGAGGAAGACGAGAAACTCGTCCATGTAGTCGGGCGAGTTCAGCTTCGTCCGCGCCCGCCAACCGGCGTATCCGGGAGGTGCGGGAGTGCCTTCGGGCACGACCTGTTTGCCGTAGTCGAAGAGACTCCGGTCGAAGGCCAGCGGATTGGCGAGCCCGCCCTTCACCTCGTGGATCGTCACGGTCTGTTTCGCAGTCCACCCAGGATGGAAGAAGTCGATCGAAAAGGGTCCGTCATTCCACCAGAGGCCGGATTCCATCTGAAAGCGGATGTCACGATGGCCGTCATAGTTGAGGTTTTTCCAATAATCAGCAAGCCCGTCGACCGGCGGCACGTAGGGGGCGGCGGCGATCTTGCGCGCCTCTTCGCGGAGAGCGTCGAAAGAGTGTTCCTGCGCGTCGAGGGAGACGGCGGCGAGCCCGAGGAGAGCGGGGATGAGGCGGAGGAAAGAAGGGATCATGGAAACGAAAAAGCCGCCGTCGCAGGTAAGCGGCTCACGCGGGAGCGTCGCCGAGATTACCCGAAGTTCAAGCGCCCACCCCCACGATGACGCCAGTGACGGATCGTCTTATTTGCGATTATGATCGCTTATAAGAATATGGAGCTATTAGCGACCCTGCCCGAATCCGCGTCCACGATGGACGAGATGCCCTCTCCGACCGGGGCCAAAATGCTGGCTTTGCTCGATCTCCTTTCCCGCCACGGGGCCGGACTGACCGTGGCCGAGGCGACGCGGCAGAGCGGCATCACCCAGAATCTCGTCTTCCGCCTCCTCAAGACGCTCGTCGTGATGGGCTACGCGACACAGCGCGAGGACAACAAGGCCTACGTTCTGACAAACCGCCTCCTCGAGTTGACCGGACCACGCACCGGCGAACGCAGTCTCGCTCTATGTGCCCACGAGGCCCTGCGCCGTCTCCGCGACGAGACCGGCGAGACGGTGCAGCTCATCATCGAGGCCGGTGGAAAATCGCTCGTCCTCGAGCAATTCCGGGGCACCCAGGCTTTGCAGGTCTGCGGCGAGGTGGGCATGCGCGTGCCGCTCTATTCCTGCGCTCCGGGCAAAGCCATTCTTGCGCACTGGGGAGACGAGGCGCTCGCGGCCTGGCTCCGCGGGCGGGGAAAGACGCTCAAGAAATTCACCGCCACGACCCTTTCCCGCCGCGAGGATCTCCTCCGCGAACTCGCCGCCAGCCGCCGGCGTGGCTACGCCATCGATCGGGCCGAGGGCGTCGACGGCATCCACTGCGTCGCCGTGCCGATTTTCGATGACTACCGCCAGCCGGTCGGAGCGATCACGGTGATGGCCCCGATCAACCGCATGCCGGAGGAGGAGTTCCCGCGCTTCGCGCAACGCTGCCGCGAAGCGGCGGATAGGATCGAGAGGAAGTTGAAGGGATGAAACGCATCGTTCAAATCGCGGGACTGGCCATTTGGGGTGCTTACGCCGCCTGCAACGCGGCTGAAATCACCCCCCTCACCGACGCCCAACGCGAATTCTTCGAATCGCGCATCCGGCCGATTCTCGCGCAAGAGTGCTACGAATGCCACTCCGAGGCGACCAAGGCGAAGGGCGGGCTTCTCCTCGACTCGCGGGAGGGGTGGCAGAAGGGTGGCGACTCGGGAACGGTCATCGATCCAGGCAAACCGGACAAGAGCCTCCTGCTGCAGTCAATCCGGCACGAGATCGATGACCTGAAAATGCCGAAGAACGGAGCCAAGCTCGATCCACCCGTCCTCGAGGATTTCCGCCAATGGATCGCGATGGGCGCACCCGATCCACGCGACGCGCCGCCCTCCCCTGACGAAGTCGCCAAAGACAGCGACTGGACCGCCGTCTCGGCGCGCCGCGCCCAATGGTGGAGCTTCCAACCGATCACGAACCCGCCCGTTCCCGAAGTGAAGGGCGTCGATCATCCCGTCGACCGCTTCATCCGCGCCCGCCTCGCTCAGAATGGCCTCGAGCCCTCGCCCGCCGCCGATCCCAACACGCTCGTGCGCCGTCTCGCCTTCAATCTCACCGGCCTGCCACCAACTTCCGAAGTGACCGATGCGTTCGCGGCCGACTCAATCCGCAATCTCACCGACACCTACCTCGCCTCCCCCGCCTTCGGTGAAAAATGGGCGCGTCATTGGATGGACTGGATCCGCTACGCCGACACCCACGGCAGCGAAGGTGATCCCGTGATTCCACAAGCCTGGCGCTATCGCGATTACCTTGTCCGGGCCTTCAACGAAGACATCGGGCTCGACCAACTCGCTCTCGAGCACTTCGCCGGCGATCTCCTCAAAACGCCTCGGGTCAACGCCGATCTGAAGCTCAACGAAAGTGCCCTCGGGACCGGCCACCTCCGCATGGTCTTCCACGGCTTCTCCCCGACCGACGCCCTCGACGAGCGCGTCCGCTTCACCGACGACCAGATCAACACCGTGACGAAGGCCTTCCTCGGTCTCACCGTCTCGTGTGCGCGCTGCCACGACCACAAGTTCGACGCCATCAGCCAGAAGGACTACTACGCACTCTACGGCATCTTCACGAACACCCTTCCGGCGACCATCGCGGTGGACGCGCCCGGTGTGTTGGAAACGAATCGCGATCCGCTGACTTCGTTGAAGAAACAAATCCGCGGCTCTCTCGCGGAGCACTGGCTTGCCGCACTGCCGAAAGATCCCGAAGGCTGGCGCCGATATCTCAGGACAGACAGCCAGGGCAACAGCGGCTCCTCGACCACCTTTCTCCGTGACCTTGCCAGCACGAAGGAAAGACCCCAAAATCTCGAGCGTCTGTGGAACAGCGCCCTTTCCCGGGTCGGCGACGCCGCGACCCAGTCCGCGGATTTCGAAAAGCTCGCCTCTCGCCGCTGGAATCTTTCCGATCCTGACGAATACACCCGCTGGAGCCGCTTCGGTGAGGGGCTCGCCGCGACCGGACCCGCTCAGGCGGGAGACTACACCCTCTTGCCCGCGGGGTCCGTCGTAGGTCGAGTCCTCCCATCCGGAGCGCATTCGCACCTGATCTCGACGCGGCACCGCGCCGTCCTCGCCTCCGCTCCGTTCGATCTCGACGCGGAGTTTGATCTGTTTGTCAGGGTCGCCGGTGAGGAGAGTTCGGTGCGCTACGCCGTGCAGCATTATCCTCGCAGCGGCACCATCTATCCGGTGACCAATCTCAACGAAGGCGGCTGGCGCTGGGTGAAATACGATCTCGCCTACTGGAAGGGCGACCGCCTCCACCTCGAGCTCGCCACCGGCCGCGATGCGCCAATTCTCGTGAACGGCGCCGAGCGCTCGTGGTTCGGCCTGCGCGAGGCCGTGCTCGTACCGAAGGGAACGAAGGCGCCGCCGAATGGTAATGACGAGGGTCTTTCCGCCCTCATCTCCCCCGGAGAAAAGGCCCCGGCGGACTTTGTCTCGGCGATGCGGGGGATCGAAGTCATCTTCCGAAACCTCATCGGGGCGTGGGGCGAGGGAAAAACCCTCACCGACGCCCAGGCCATTCTTCTCGATGAAATCGTCGCGGCCGGTTGGCTTCCCAACAGCACCGATCAACTCCCTTCCGATCTCGCGGATCTCGTCTCGCAGTATCGTAGCCTCGAAGCCGCGATCCCCGTCCCCACCCGCGCGCCCGGCGTGTGGGAACGTCCGGGAGTCGATCAACCCCTCTTCGTCCGCGGCGATCACAAACAACCCGCTGAAACGGTGCCGCGACGTTTCCTCGAGGCGATCGACGCGACGCCCTATCCAACCACTGGCACCGGGAGGCTCGAATTTGCCCGGGATCTCGTTTCGGAAAAAAACTCCTTCACCGCACGAGTCCTCGTGAATCGGGTCTGGCACCATCTCTTCGGCGAGGGACTCGTCGCGACGACGGACAACTTCGGCCGCCTCGGAGAAGAGCCGAGTCATCCCGAGTTGCTCGACCACCTCGCCTGGCGGTTCCGTCATGAAATGAACTGGTCGCTGAAGACGCTCGTCCGCGAGATCGTCCTCACCGAAACCTGGCAGCAGGCCGGAGGCCCTTCACCCGCGGCACAGGAGAAGGATCCTGACAATCGCCTCCTTTCCTCCTACCCGCTCCGCCGTCTCGAAGCCGAGGCGATTCGCGATTCGCTTCTCGCCGTCTCCGGAAAACTCGATCCGGCCCGCTATGGCGAACCGGTCCGCGGCGACGCGCCGCGCCGTTCCCTCTACCTGCACGTGAAACGCAACAGTCTCGATCCGCTCCTCACCACCTTCGATTTTCCAACCCCTGCTTCCTCGGTGGGACGCCGAGACGTCACCAACGTGCCCGCACAATCGCTGACGCTCTTGAATGATCCCTTCCTCATCGACCAGGCCGGGCATTTCGCCGCGCGGATGCTAAAGGCGACCCAGGGAGCTGATGAGGAAGCGAGAATCGGCGCCTTGTTCGAAGCCGCCCTCAACCGTGCACCCAGCGCGACGGAGTTGGCTGGAGCCAAGAATTTCCTCGCCACCGTGACCTACCAGCACCGCGCTGATGCGGAGCAATTCTCCGCGATCGATGCCAAGCGGAAATCGCTCGAATCGGCCCTCGCCGCCCTCGTCGGACCGGTCCGATCGCGCCTCGAAGCCGAACGCGCCGCCGCCTTTGCCGCCGCGCGCGGAAAGGCCGTGGAACCCGCCGCCGCGAAGGCCCTGCGACCCATCGCCCATTGGGATTTCAAGACTGGCACGAGTGATCTCGTATCGGGCCTTTCCCTCACCCTCCACGGCACCGCGCGGATCGAGGAAGGCGCTCTCGTCGCCGATGGCAATGGCTACGCCTCGACCGGCCCGCTGCCTTTTCACCTCGCCGCCAAAACCCTCGAGGCGCGCGTTCAGCTTGCCACCCTCGATCAAGTCGGCGGAGGGGTGATCTCGGTGCAGAGCCAGAACGGCGGCATCTTCGACAGCCTCGTCTTCGCCGAGCGACGCAAGAACGAATGGCTCGCGGGCAGCAACGCCTTCGCCCGCACCCTCGATTTCAACGGCACGGCTGAGACCGAAGCCGCCGCGACACCCGTGCATCTCATCCTCAGCTACGCTGCCGATGGCACGATCCGCGCCTACCGCAATGGCGAGCCCTGGGGCGAACCGATCCGCAAGACTGATCTGCAAACTTACCCCAAAGGCAAGGGCGAGGTCCTGTTCGGACTGCGTCACGGGACCTCGGCCGGCAACAGCAAGGCCCTGCGCGGCCGCATCCTCGAAGGAAGCGTCTACGACCGTGCCCTCACCGCCGAAGAAGCCCGCGCCGCCTTTGCCGGAGGTCCCGCGCCCGTCACCCGCGAGGACCTCGATGCCGCCCTCGGCGAATCCGGCCTCGCCGAACGCCAACGGCTCGAGGCAGAACTCGAGGCCCTCGGCAACGAAGTCCGTGGTCTCGAATCCCTCGGCACCAAACTCGATCCCGAACAACGCCGCTGGCGCGACCTCGCCCACGCGGTCTTCAATCTGAAGGAGTTTGTCTACCTGAGATAGGCGGACTTGGCAGACAATGAAAGGCATGACGAAAGAGAACGCGAATGGTGGCATCGGCATCCTGCCGATGCCTCGTGGCGGATCGCCCGATACGCGGGGAACGTCGATCGCTCTTCCTCGTTGCCCCAAGATGCATCGGCAGGATGCCGATGCCACAACCCACCCGTGACCCATGATCCGTGACCCTTTTCTTCTCTCGCGCCGCGCCCTCCTCAGCCGAGCCTCAACCGGCTTCGGAATGGTGGCATTGTCAGGATTGCTCGGCTCGAAGGCCCTCGGAGCCAACATCGCTCCTTCGCGCCCACATCTCCGCCCACGCGCGAAGAATGTCATCTTCTGTTACATGTCGGGCGGTGTCTCGCACCTCGACACCTTCGATCCGAAACCGAAGCTGCGCGAACTCCATGGCAAACCGATGCCGGTGAAGGTGGAGCGGACCCAGTTCAACAACAACGGGAACATCTACGGCAGCCCCTTCGACTTCGCCCCCGGCGGCGAGAGCGGACTCCCCATCTCCGACCTCTTCCCACATCTGCGGAAACACTGTGCCGACGACCTCGCGGTGGTGCGCTCGATGACGAGCCCCGTCAACGAACACGCCCAGGGCAATTTCTTTTTCCACACCGGCTTCCCCTTCATCGGCCATCCCTCCGCCGGTGCCTGGACCAGCTACGGCCTCGGCACGGAGAATGCCAACCTACCCGGCTACATCGTCCTCAAAAGCGGCGAAGCCGGCACGCCTCACGGTGGAGTCGGGCAGTGGAGCAGCGGATTCCTCCCCGCGCAGCACCAAGCCTCCATCCTCCAGGTCGACGCGTCCGATCCAGTACCCAACATCCGCCCCAAAGAGCGCGACCTCACCCAGCGGGCAAGGCTCGACTTCATCAACGGCATCGACCGCGAGTTCGCCTCGGCCACGCGCGCAAACGACGCCGTCGAGGCCGCGATCCGCAACTACGAGACTGCCTACCGGATGCAGTCCGCCGTGCCTGAACTCTGCGATATCAGCGGAGAGACAGATGCCACGAAGCGTCTCTACGGCTTCGAGGCGAAGAACCCCATGACCCGCGCCTACGGACACCAGGCCCTCCTCGCCCGGCGTCTCGTCGAGCGCGGGGTGCGTTTCATCGAGCTGACCTGCCTGCCCCAGACGCCTGGAGGCGGACAGGCCGCAAATCCCTGGGACCAGCATGGCGGCCTCGAGTCCGGTCACCGCAACATGTCCGAGCAGGTCGATCAACCCATCGCGGGCCTGCTCGTCGATCTGAAACAGCGCGGCCTCCTCGACGAGACCCTCGTGATCTGGGCCGGCGAGTTCGGCCGCACCCCCTTCTCCCAGGGCAGTGATGGACGCGACCACAATCCCTTCGGCTTCAGCATCTGGATGGCCGGAGGCGGGACCAAGGGCGGCACGATCTATGGCGAGACCGACGAATTCGGTTATCACGTCGTCGACAAAAAGACGAGCGTCTTCGACCTCTGGGCGACCGTCCTGCATCTCATGGGCATTGATCACGAACGCCTCACCTTTCGCTACGCCGGACGCGACGTGCGGCTGACGGATGTGCACGGAGTGGTGTGGGATGATTTGATCGCTTGAAACCCCACCGCAGCCACGCTCCGGTGATTCTTGGCGAAGACCCGACATGTCGCGACGGATTCCCGAATCCAGTCCAACGTGGGTGCCAATCAGTCATCAAAATCTGCTCAAACTGAGGACATCGGGACCGTGATCCAGCTGAGGCGTCCAGTCCCCTCGTCACCCCGCTAAGCACCCCGGGCAATTCTGGACCCAGTGGTCCGGCTCCAACTCGACGAGCGAAGGGCGTGTGGCAGCATGAACGGGGCGCCCTTCACCGGATTCACAACGCGGAGCAAAGGCGCATCCAGCGATTCCACGGGCGAGATTGGGCGGTAGACCGGGGATGGTGTAAAGCGTCGCGCCCTTTTTCTGCATCGCGGGGATGGACCGCTGCAAGGCGCGAGTGTAGGCGTGGCGCGACTTCTCGAAGAGCGTCGCGACCGGGGCGCGCTCGACGAAACGTCCAGCATACATCACGTTGACGTAATCGCAGACCTCCGAAACGACGGCGAGGTCGTGGGTGATGAAGATAACGGCGGTGCCGAGCTCCTCTTGCCGGGTCTTGATGAGATCGAGGACCTGCCGCTGGATCGTCACATCGAGGGCGGTGGTCGGCTCGTCGGCAATGAGGATCTCGGGCCGGGTGATCAGCGCCATCGCGATCATGACCCGCTGGCGCATGCCGCCGGAGAACTCGTGTGGGTAGGAATGGATCCGGCTCGCTGGATCGGGTATGCCGACGGCAGCGAGTTCGTCGATGGCCCGGGCGAGCGCCCCCTCTTTCGAGATGCCGCCCTGGAGCAGGAGCGGTTCGACCAGCTGCGTCGAGATCCGCAGGTAGGGGTTCAGGGAAGTCATCGGATCCTGAAAGATGAAACCGATGCGGCTGCCGCGGATCCTTCTCAGCTCGGGCTCGGAGAGCTGCAGCAGATCGACCCCGCCAAAATGCGCGGTGCCGCCCTCGATGCGTCCGGGAGGCATGGGAATGAGTCCAAGGAGGGAATAACACGCGACCGATTTCCCCGATCCCGACTCGCCGACGATGCCGATGGTTTGTCCGGCCTCGACCTCGAAGGAAATCCCGTCCACCGCCCGGACGATGCCGTCACGGGTGTGGAAGCTGGTTTTCAAATCGCGGACTTCGAGCAGGGCCATGGGGTCACGGGTCACGGGTCACGGGAACCGCGGGCGTCGTTGTCGCGGGCGTCGTTGGCGCGGGCGTCGTTGTCGCGGGCGTCGTTGTCGCGGGCGTCGTTGGCGCGGGAGTGTTGCCTGCGGCGGCGGCTTTGGCGGCTTCCTGCTCGGCTTTTTTCTTGGCGATGAAATCGTCCCAGCGATGGAGGGAATAGCCTTCCCCGAGACCGCCGATGTCAGCGAGGAGGGCGGAACATTTCTGGTGCCACGCTTCGAGGTTGGGCGGTCCCTTTTTCTCATCGGCGCTGCCCGGGAAGATCAGGTAGGTGATGGTGAGATCGCTCACGGGACGATTGTAGGGCGAGGCTTTGGGATTCAGCTGGCGGGCGACACGGAGGGAGGCTTCGCCGAATTTCCAACTCGGTCCGGCATCGCCGGCGATGGCGGGATAAAGCTGATCGTTGTAAACGACGACAGCGTAGTCGCCGATCGCGGGACCGTATTCATTCTCGTCGCGCCGGCCGAGGAGGGAGAGCGGGATGACAATGAAAGGATCGGCCTCGGCGATCAGATAGCTGCGCGCCTTCAGATCGGCGACGCGTGGCTTGTATTCCTCGATCTGTTCGCGGAGGAAACGGTTGCGCTCGATGCTCAACCCGGGAAGGGCGAACTCCTTCTCGTATTCCCCGAGCTTGGTCTCCCATCGCTCGAGGAGGGGATTGGGCGTTTTCGTCTGCTTCGGCCAGCCATAGCTGGTGAAGGGCTGGTAAAACTGCGACATCGAGATGTAATCATCGAGCTCGGGCCAGCGATCCCCGTCTGAACCGTCGGAAACGACATCCATCTCTCCTTGGGCGAGGAGGAGTTTCCGACCCGTCCCGGGGTGTTTCACCTGCAGGATCGTCTCGAGGTCGTAGAGGTTGTGGCGCGAAAGGAGTTCGTCGATCCGGGTCACGTTCTGCTGGATGCGCTCGGTCTTGAGGCTGTAGAGGTGGTGGTAGAAGGGCGAGACCTCGGCAGCCTCGACGATCTTGCCGAAATCCTTAAGCATTTTCGGGAGATGCGCGTTGATCGCGGCAAGTTCGGCGGCCGATTCGTTCGGCTTCGGCACGGTTAGCGTCACCTTCATCTCAATCCCGTAGCTCGCCTCGCGCGCGCGCTCCTTCACGGCGGTGTCACCCTGGGTAGTGACCATTTCCGTCTTCACGGGGATGTCGCTCCAGAGTTTCGCGACATCGACCTTTTTCCAATCAACGTAGCCTGAGGGCATGGGCGGCTTCACCTCGACGATCTTCTCGACGATCTTTTCCACAGGCACCTCGACGACTTTTTCGATCTCGACGATTCGCTCCCGCGCGGGCTCATCCGCCGGACGCTCCTGTGCGGGAGCATCGCCGCGGCGGGTTGTGCCGCCCAGCCACGAGATGATGGCACGTTTCAAGGCCGGTCCGTTCCCGGAGAATTTCACCACGGCGAGCGCTACCCCGAGGGCAAGCCCTCCGAGCAGGACCATCCACGCGAAGTGCGTCAAAAATCCGCGACCGGAGCGCTTGCGGGGCGATCGTCTTCCCGGCCCGGGTTTCGGCACGTCGAAAAACTCTTCCTTGTCGTTCATCACTTCGAGGCTAGATCATCGCAGGGATCCGCGCCACGGACAAGTGGAATGCGCGATGTCCCGATTCACTCCCACAACATGATCATCCAAGCACGCGACACCCAGACCCCCTTCACCACGGCCGATGGATCGACGATCCGCAGCCTTCTCGACCTCACCAACGCCCCGGTGGAAAACCAGAGCCTCGCCGAGGCGAGTTTGCCGCAGGGCGGAGCGACGCAACGGCACTACCACCGGCTCAGCGAGGAGATCTACTACATCCTCGAGGGAGGCGGCACGATGGAGATCGACGGAGAAGTGCGCGAGGTCGGCCCGGGAGACGCGATCCTGATCCCCGCAGGTGCTTGGCATCAAATTCGCTCCCAAAAAGAAGGTGAGACTCTGCGTTTCCTGTGCTGCTGTGCTCCACCCTACTCGCACGGTGATACGTATTTCTCGTAGAATTCCCGAAAGGTTCGGCTAAACTGCTGGCCCCATCGGACTCCATTCCTCTCCTTATGAACCGATTCCTCCCTCTCCCGCTTTTCGCCGCGCTTTCCCTCTCGATGCTAGGCTGCACCAGTGGTGACAAATTCTCCATGGGCGGAGTGCCCGGCTGGATCGCCGACGGCGGCAAGCTCGAAAGCGAACCCACCCCGCGCCGCCCGGACAACGCCCTCATGGCTCACGATGGCGAATCCGGTCCGGTCCATTTCGAATGGATCACCGACCGACGCACCTACAAGACTCCGCCGGTGAAGACGTCGAGCAGGGTCGCCACCCCCGATCCGCTCGAGCGTGGCCGCGATGCCCGGATCCGACGACTCGTGCGCTGAGCCGGGTCCGTTGCCACTCTGCGCTCTCCGGGCCATGTCGAGCTACTCCTCGTTCCGCACCCGCATCCCGGTGCGTCCGGACGACATCGACATGAACCGCCATGTCCACAATTCGAAGTATTCCGACTACGTCCTCGCGGCCCGCTACGACCAAATGGAGCGCTGCTATGGCATGGCCATGGACGCCTTTCTCGAACGGGGTCTGAGCTGGGTTGTGCGAGCCTCCTTCATCGAGCACAAGCGACCTCTTCGCCTCGGCGACATCGCCGAGGTCGAGACCCGCGTCGCCGGGATCGGAAAACACGGAGTGAAGGTGGAGTTCGAGATCCTCAAGGAAGCCGACGGCAAGACCGCGGCCCGAGGCTGGTTCGACTACACCCTCGTCTGTGTTGGAAAAGGGAGGCCACAGGTCATTCCCGAGGACGTTGTCGCGATCTATTCCATCTGACTTTCCTGACATCACCACCATGACCCGTGAAGAAGCGATCGAGAAAATCGAGGGAGCCTGCAAAGTGATTGCCCTCGAGATGATGAAGATCACCCCCGCCGCCCGCTCTCTCGGAGACGAGGAAACCACCGCCGACGTCGTCAAGGCCGCCTACCAGCTCACCATCGAGCTCGAGGTGATCAAGAAGAAACTGATCAAGCTCAAGGGACGGGACGACTCGGCCTTGCTTTGATGCCGGAGAATCAAGCCGGAACCGTGGCCGCCCTCCACTTCAGCGGCTATTCGGCAGGAGGCCACACCACCAGCACCGGACGCCGACTGCCACCGAGCACGCCGAGTGAGACGGAGCCGAGCACCTTTGCGGTGAGACCGGGTCGGGTGTGGTTGCCGACGCAGATGACATCCGCCCCGAAACGCTCCGCCGCGGCGCAGATGGCCGCGGCGGTTTCCGGACCCTCGGTGACTTCCACTTCCGTCACGATGCCGCGCGCCTCCGCTTCGTTCGGGGCTAGGGCGCGCAATCTTTCCTCCGCTTCGGCGAGATGCCTCGCGCGGCCTTCGTCAATCGTGCCGCCGATCGGGTTCGTTCGGCGGGTGGGGACGAGGTTATTCATTAAACGGACCGTTCCTCCGGGTTGAACGATCGCATATCCGTGGGAAGCGGCGAATCCGTGCGGCTCATCGAGATCGACGGCCACGAGGACGCGCTGGCAGTCGCGTATCCGTGGTCCGGGCACCGGGTCGGGGGCAGGTGTGGGCACGCAAGCAACGCTCATCGGGGCATTGCCGAGGATACCGCGGGAAACCGAACCATGACGGAGCCGACTCAGCCCCGTCCATTGATGGGTGCCGACGACGATGAGATCCGCCTGCGCCTCGACCGCCATCTCCACGAGCGGCATTTCGACGCGGCCCCAGTTGTCGCGCACCAAAACACGCACCTGGTCACTTCCGAGGACGCGGGTGACTTTCTCCTCGAGATCGCGTTCCAAAACCCGTTGCATCGAAGGCGGATTCCCTTGCATCGCGCGAAGGCCGGAAAGACCGAGCCGGGCCGCTTCCTCCGGTGGCCAATCCACGAAACCCGCGACCACCTCGATCGGTCCGAATTGCCGCAAATCCGCGACCCAACGCAACGCCGCATCGGAGCTGGCGGAAAAATCCGCGCCAACAAATGCCTTCAAAGCCGTCTCCCCACGAGCCCACGCCTCAAATGGGGCGGCCTCCCGCACTACCAAGGTCGCTACGGACGAAGACTCCGCCGTGCGCTCCGCCACGCTGCCGAGCAGCCAACGGGAGGCCTTGCGTGACCCTAGCGAAGAGACCACCAGAAGTCGCGCGCCGTGTTGCCGCGCGGCTAGGGTGAGCACTTCATCGGCCTCTCCCTCGATGACTTCGGCGGTGAGATCGGACCCCGCGTCGCGGAGACGCTGCGCTTCAGCGCGCAGTTGCTCCTCCGCAAGCGGCGCGTGAGGGATCGCCGAAGCATGAACGAGGTGCAAGGGCAGGTCGAGTCGCTTCGCGAGGGCGGCGGCGACATCCGCAGCCTTCCGCGAATTCTCGGAGAAGTCGGTGCCACAAATGATGGGTTGAGATTGGAAGGTGGTCATGTTGGGGTATGGGGAATCAAAGTAAGGGGTCGCTCAGGCCATGGAGCCCTCGGCTTGTCGTTCCCGAGGGAACGAAGGTGACTTTCACCAAAATTGTGTTCACGGCCTTCACGCGGAGGGGCGGTTTGCAGATTGGGATGTAGGAAAGAATTTCGCAACCACCGCGCGTGAAGGCGCGGGAGTGAGCAGGCTCACGAGGATCATCCAGAAGGCGGATCCAAGACACATGAACATCACGGGCATGTAGCCGTAGACGGTCACGTTCATCGGCGTGCGCAGGAAAAGATCACCGAGACCCTCGAAAATGGGGACAGGAGCCTCGCCCGGCTTGGGGGCGAGTCCGTTCGAGTGGAGTTGCAGCCACCAGAGCAAGCCGGTGCAGAAGACCACCCAAAGGACCGCGGCGAGGGCACCCCACTTGTTGCTGCGACGCCAAAAGAGTGCCGCCAGCATCATCGGCGCGAGGGCGGCAAAGCCCGAAAACCCGAAACGGATGGCGAGGTCGAAGATGGATTTCTGGCCCTCGAGGGCGAGGGCCAGCACGTAGCTGACGATGGCGATGGCAATGACAAAGGCACGCCCCATCCACACCTGCACTTTCTCACCGTAACGTTTCGCCCCGCCGTAGTGGGCGAAGACATCTTGGCTGAACATCGTGCTCAGGGCCATGATCTGGGAATCGGTGGCCATGACGCAGGCCATGATCGCCGCCCCGAGGATGCCAGCGACGACGACGTCGGTGTTCTCGCTGAGCAGACGCAAGATCACGTCGTCCGACTCGCCCAGTTTGAGCCCGGGAAACTGGTTCGCGGCGATGATGCCGAGATAGACGCTGGGCAGCCAGATGAGGAGGATACAAATGGGATACCAGACGACAGTGCGCTTGAACGAAGTCACTTTTTCGGCTGTGAGACACATGATCGCCATGTGCGGAAACATCATCGCCGAGAGCGGGATGAAAGTGTAGCTGAAGAATTCCTGCGGCGAGATGCGTGCGCGCGTCAGCAAGGCCGAATCCTTCGGATCCGCCGCAATCTCCGCCATGATCTTGTCGTAGCCTCCCAGATTTCGCGAGATGAGCCAGAAGGCGATCGCCCCGAAACAGAGGAACAGCACCGTCTGCAGCGCGTTCACCCAAGCGACTCCGCGCATCCCTCCGAAAAAGACGTAAAGCATGACCACGATCGCGACAATCGCGCCCCCAAGCCAATAGGGCACCCAGCCATCACTCAAGCTGGCGAGGGTGTGCCCGCCGCCCATCATCCCGATGACCACGTAGGGGATCATCATCAGCGCGGTGACCGCGAAAATGACGGTGCCAATGCCATCACACTCCCAACGATCCCGGAAATACTGCACCTGCGTCAGGTAGCCGTGCTTTTTCCCGAGGGCCCAGAGCCGGGTGCCGATCAGGAAGATGGTGAGGGGAATGATGAGACCCGACGAAGAGGCCATCAATCCATAAACCCCGATGCCACGCTGGTAAGCCAAACCCGAACTGCCGAGAATCGCGAAGGCCGTCATGTTCGTGCCAAAGACGGTGAGGAGGAAAACCCAGGGACCGAGGGACCGGCTCGCAACGAAGAAGTCCTCCTTCGATCCGGTGCTTTTACGAAAGGCGAACATCCCCACATAGAGGATGATCGCGAGGTAGACGAAAACGACGATGGAGGGAATCATGGCCTTTGGTTCGTTTCCGGTTGGTCTTCTGGTTCATCCTGTTCGAGATGAGCCGGCCAGGCAAAGCGAACCAGGATGGCCATCGTCACGGCCGCGACGACGGAGTAGGCAAGGTGATAGGTCAATCCGGGCGGGAGGAGGTCGAAGAGAAGCGGCCCCGCCTTGCCCCAGTTCCAAACGTCCTGGTGGAGCGCGTAGACGATCACGACCCAAAGGGCGATCAGCCAGTGTCTGGTCTTCATAGGGAGGTTTTTCCGGACTTCCACGAGTCGGATCGGGAGCTCGACCAGACCGCGACAGGAGTCACCAAACGATCGTAACCGGGAATTTCGCTTTTAAAAATACGCAAATTCGAAGATACATTTCGATAAAATGGAATCGTATTCACCTCCCGAATGGCTCAACTACCACCACCTGCGCTACTTCTATACCGTCGCGAAGGAGGGCAGCCTGCGAGGTGCGGCGGAAAAGCTGAAGATCTCACAGTCCTCGATTTGCGCGCAGATCCAACTGCTTGAGTCCGCGCTGGGTGAAGATCTCTTTCGCCTCAG
Organism: Akkermansiaceae bacterium UBA5020; assembly: GCA_002396885.1. Classification (GTDB taxonomy): domain Bacteria; phylum Verrucomicrobiota; class Verrucomicrobiia; order Verrucomicrobiales; family DEV007; genus Arctic95D-9. The sequence goes on along the minus strand of DGXY01000018.1, from coordinate 27,625 downwards.
CGCCCGTTCCCTCGTCCTCACTGAGTTCGGGCACCTTATTCTGGGCTACGCCGAGGAAATCTTCAGGCTCGGCCGGGAGTTGCTCAACGCCCGCAAACAGTTTCCCGGAGTGCGCGCGCTACGCCTCAACGTCGGCATCGTCGATTCCTTTCCCAAATTGACCAGCTTTGAGATCCTCCGTCCCGCCTTCACCCATGATCCTCCGATCCATGTGACCTGCCACGAAGGCAAACTCGACGATCTCCTCGTGCAACTCGCCACCCATCGCGTCGATGTCGTCCTCGCCGACGAGCCCGCCTCACCCGGTCTGCAGCTCAAGACATTCAACCACCCGCTCGGCAGCAGCGGTATCACCTTTTGCGCGGCCCCCTCGCTCGCCCGGACCCTGAAGGGACGCTTCCCCCGCAACCTCAACGGAGCCCCGGCCCTGCTCGGGACACAGAATACCTCGCTCCGGCGCGGCTTGGAAAAGTGGTTCCGTAGCGAAGGGATCGAGCCCCGCATCGTGGGCGAGTTCGAGGACGGGGCTCTGGCGAAGATCGTCGCCACCGAGGGGATCGGCTTCATTCACGTCCCGACCTCTTCCGCGCGGGAGGCGGTCGAGCGATACGGTTTCACCATCCTCGGTCGAACGACGAAGTGCGAGATACAGTTCTACGCGATCACCGCGGAACGTCGCGTGGACCATCCCGCGGTCCGCGCCATCACGGAAAACACGCGGAAGTAGCCGCGGCCACGATTCGATAAAACAGAATCGTTTTCTTCAATATCTCTAATATACGAATCGGAGGCACCTCCTATGGTATTCGCACCGAAGACCAGCATGCCATCCCACCAACCCGCCATCGACGATGCCGCGACCGTGTTCACCCGGACCACCCGGGAGTTCGAAACCTTCGCCGGAGCCGCGAAGATCGGATGGCCCGGGCTCGGTTTGAACTAACCGCCCCGAAACTACCACGCCCTCTCTGTTTAGGACCAAGTCCCCAAGCCCATCTTCACCAGACCGGAGCAGTCCGCCTCATCCCCATCACAGCCCCGCTGAACTTCCTCTTCAATGATACTCAATCTTCTCGCCGAAACCGACCTCGCTGCAAATCCCGCCAATCTCAAGATTTGGGCCTACGTCGGGTTCATCGGACTGGTGATCCTGTTCCTCGCACTCGATCTGGGAGTCTTTCACCGCGATGCTCACGAAGTGACGATGAAGGAGTCCGTCATGTGGTCGGCGATCTGGCTGACCTGCGGCCTCACCTTCACCACCTTCGTCTATTTCGCCTACGAGGGAAAGTGGCTGGGGCTCGGGCTCGATACCCCGCTCTATCGGGATGGCGCGATCGTTCTCGGTGAAGTCGCCGGCGCCACTGCGGCGATCCAATACCTCACGGGGTATGTCGTCGAAAAGTCGCTCGCGATGGACAACATCTTCGTAATCGCCATCATCTTTGGTTTCTTCGCCATCCCGGCAAAGTACCAGCACCGCGTCCTCTTCTGGGGCATCATCGGTGCGCTTTTGATGCGCGGCGGCATGATCTACCTGGGAGCTGGGTTGATCATGCAATACACCTGGATCCTCATCATCTTCGGTCTCTTCCTCATTCTGACGGCCTTGAAAATGGCCGTGATCAAGAGCCATGACGACCCTAGCAAGAATCCCGTCTTGAAGCTGGCGAAGCGGTTTTTCCGCACCGTTACTTTCTACGATGGCCAAAAGTTCTTCACCCGGCGAACCGTCGAGCCTACCTACCTCACCGAGCCGAAAACAGGAAGACTTGTGCAGGCTCCCGCCGAGCCTGGAACCCTCTCGGCGAAGTGGGCGATCACGCCGCTCTTCCTTGCCCTGATCATGGTTGAGATCACCGACCTCGTCTTCGCGGTCGATTCCATCCCCGCGATCTTCGCGATCACCCCAGATCCCTTCATCGTCTTCACGAGCAACATTTTCGCGATCCTCGGACTGCGCGCCCTCTACTTCTGTCTTGCCGCCTTGATGGCGAAGTTCCGCTTCCTCAAGCCCGCCCTCATCCTCATTCTCGCCTTCGTCGGCGTGAAGCTGCTCCTGCTCGCGCTGCCGCCCTACCTTAACGATATGGGACTGTCCGCCGCAGAGATCAAGAGCATCAAGATCGATCCGATAATCTCCCTCGTCATCGTCCTTGGGACGCTCGTCACCGCTTCGGTCCTGTCCGTTTTGTTCCCGACGAGGAATCGCGAGGCTTCCTGATCGCGGCGTTGCATTGGGCGACGAATCCTGTATGAAGGCGGGATTGAAACTCCCACCCTCCCCTCCCGATCACCGGAAGGGGAGGGTTTCTTTTACCGCCATGACCTCGCCTCTTCGATTGATTCGTTCCTTCGTGCTTTCGTGTTCCTTCACCGGATTTCTCGTCGGCCCCGTGCTCGCCCAGAACCCCGCGCCCAAGCCCAAACCGGCTCCGCCGGCCGTCGTCGATCATCTCGGGATCAAACTGATCCCCCAGCCCGGCGTCGCGATCCCCCCAGCCGACCGCTCCGAACTCGAGGCCGGAGTCGCCGGACTTGGCGCCCAAATCAAGGTTTTGCGCACCGATCTTGCGGGCAAACCCGAAATGCTTGCGCTCCTGCCCGACGTGATGATCTTTCACAAGTCGGTCGATTGGGCGCTGCGCTACAACGAATTCTTCAACGTGAAGCAGGTCGCGACCGCCAAACAACAGCTCGAGATCGGCAAACAACGGGCCAAGGAACTGCAAGACGGCAAACCTTCGTGGATCACTGCCACGGGCCTCGTCCCGCGCGGATACCTCTCGAAGATCGATGGCTCGGTGCAGCCCTACGGGATGGTCATTCCCGAAGATTGGAAGCCGGATGAGACCACCCCGCGTCGGCTCGACTTCTGGTGCCATGGCCGCGGCGAAACCCTCAGTGAACTCGACTTCCTCAACCAGCGCCTCACCAGCAAAGGCGAGTTCACGCCTGCCGGGGCGCTCACGCTCCATCTCTACGGACGCTATTGCAACGCGAACAAGTTCGCCGGCGAGATCGATCTCTTCGAGGCCCTCGCCCACGCGCGGCAGCATTACCCGATTGATCCTGACAGACTCGTCGTCCGCGGATTCTCCATGGGAGGCGCCGCCGTGTGGCAATTCGGCGCACACTTTTCCTCGATGTGGGCCGCCGTCCAGCCGGGCGCTGGCTTTGCCGAAACGCGCGAATTCAACAAGGTCTACGCCGAAGGCAAGGTGCCGCCGACGATCTGGGAAGAGGTCCTTTACCGCTGGTATGATGCGACCGATTCCGTCGTCAATCTCGAGAACACCACGACGGTCGCCTACTCGGGCGAGATCGACGGACAAAAACAGGCGGCCGACATCATGATCCGCTACGCCCGCAAGGAAGCCCGCCATGCCAATCCCCCGGCTGCGGAGCCGAACAAGGTCAATCCCGGCGATGGCTCGCCGAAAGCGAACGAAGCCAAAGTCACAGGCACTGCGCCCGAGCTCGCCTTTTACCACGTCATCGGACCAAAGACACCCCACAAAATCCTCCTGGAAGCCAAACCCGAGGTCGAATCCCTCATCAGCGAAGCGCTCGCCAAACACGAGCCCCATCCGAAGCGGGTGCGATTCGTGACCTACTCCCTCGTTTATCCCGAAATGGCCTGGGTGAAGGTCGAGGGCTTGCGGAAGCAATGGGAGCGCGCCGAGATCACCGCCGAAGTCCAGGGAGACAAGATCGTCGCCACGACGAAGAACCTGACCACGGTGCGTTTCACTCCCGCCACTCCGGTGAAGACGGTCGTTCTCGATGGACAGAGTTTGCCGACTCGTAAGGAACTGGTTTTCCACCAGGTCGACGGCCAATGGACCGCCGGTGCCGCCACTCAAGGGGGACTGGTGAAGCGACCGACCCTGTGTGGTCCGGTCGATCACGCCTTCATGTCTTCGTTCATCTTTGTCCGGCCGACCGGAGCCCCCCTCCATCAAAAGACCGGTGCCTGGGCTAAGAGCGAACTCGAACACGCCGTCGGCTTCTGGCGCAAGGTCTTCCGCGGCGTGGCCCCAGTGAAGGACGACTCCGCCCTCACCGAGGCGGATATTGCGAACGCGAATCTCGTTCTCTGGGGTGATCCCTCGTCGAATACGGTCCTCGCGAGAATCCTGAAAAAACTCCCCCTCTCCTGGGACACCGCAAAGCTCGTCTTCGCCGGAAAGGAATACGACAGCGCGTCCACGATGCCGATTCTCATCTTCCCGAACCCGCTCAATCCCGACAAATATGTCGTTCTCAACAGCGGGCCGACTTTCCGCGAGGACGCGCTCCTCAACAATTCCCAGCAGATCCCCAAGCTGCCTGACTGGTCCTTCATCGACGTGAACACCGCCCCCGACGGCAAATGGCCCGGCAAGGTACTCGAGGCGGGGTTCTTTGATGAGGCGTGGAAGGTGAAGTGAGGGAGGCGGACCAGAAATTCCCTAAGTTTTCCCCTCCCAGTCCGTTTCAACTCGAAGCCACCGGGGACCGCGCGAAGCCATCTGCCACCTTCTTGCATCAGCGAACCATTTCGGGAGTCAAAACCTTCAACTACGGGAAAAATTTAAACATTCTTTCCTTTTATTTGAAACATTTTTGTAAAACCTTACTTTGTCTCCCGGAACCCATGAAACAAACGTGCCTCTCCCGCTTTCTTTTGCTGCTCGCCTCGCTCCTCGCGCTGGGCTCTGGTTCGGCGATGGCCTTTTCCACCGTGGTGATCGACCCCGGTCATGGCGGAGCCGACCTCGGGGCTGCCGACTCCTACGTCTACGAGAAGCACATCAATCTCGACGTCGCCCGCCGCCTCGAACGCAGCCTAAAGGAGGCCGGATTCAAAACGATCATGACGCGGTCGCGGGACGAGTTCATCGCCCTCTCCGAGCGATCCTCCATGGCTAACCGCCAGCGCAACGCCATTTTTGTGAGCGTTCATTTCAATTCGAGCTACCGCACGGCCGCCCTCGGCATCGAGACCTTCTACCGATCCTCGAATTCTGAAAAATTGGCCCAAGCCGTGCAACGCGAACTGATCAAGAACACCCGCGCGACGGACCGCGGAGTCAAGACGGCCAACTTCGCGGTTCTTCGGGAAACCAAACATCCCTCCGTTCTCGTGGAGGGCGGTTTCGTCAGCAACAAGGAAGAGCGCAGCGCGATGTGCGATCCGATCTACCGCCAGGTCGTGGCCGACAGCATCGCCCGCGCGGTGGTGCAGTTCAGCCGCTGATCGGCGTCCCTCACGCCACTCCGGACATGCTCGTGACCTGCTCAGAGATGTCCGAAGCGGAGCGGATCTTTTTCTCCGGGGACCGCTCAGCGGAACCTTGGATGGATGAAGCGGGACGGCTTTGCGCCGCCGCGATCCTCGATTTCTTTCCAACCGAGGCGAGGGCCAAGGTCTTCTGCGGACGCGGCAACAACGGGGGCGACGCCCTTGTCGTAGCCCGCTGGCTAAAGCGACGGGGATGGCAGGTGGAGGTGATTCTTTCTGATGGTGTCGAAGGGCTCGCTCCGCTGGCCCGGAAAAAGTTCGCCGAATGGGAAGAGGAAGCTCACCCTCCCCGATGCTGCACCAGAGAGGGTGTCGAGGGACTGCCCTTGGTGCTCGTTGACGGTCTCGTCGGGATCGGTGCGAAGGGCGAACTGCGCGGCACGCTGCGAGATCTCGCCGCGACGATGAATGCGATGCGCCGGAAGGAAACCGGCACGACCTTCGCGATCGACCTGCCTTCCGGCTTCGACGCCGACTTCGGAGTGGCCGGGCCCGACGCCGTCGTCGCGGACGTGACCCTCGCGATCACGACGGCGAAAACGGGATTCGTGGCCGACGGCTCCGAAAACACGGTCGGACGGATCGTCGAGATCCCGCTCGAGATTCCCCTAACATCCGGGGACGCGTCGAGGAGGTGTCTCTTCCCCTCGAATCTGCGTCCCCGCCTCCCGCGGCGTGCCTTCGACACGCACAAGGGCGCCGCAGGCCGGGTCGTGATCATGGCCGGCTCGAAAGGACTCACGGGTGCCGCCGTCCTCTCGGCCCTGGGCGCTTCGCACGGCGGGGCAGGGCTTGTCACGGTCTGTGTTCCCGGGGAGATTTATCCCATCATCGCGGCCAAGGCTCCGCCGGAGGTGATGGTGAGACCTTACCTCGACACTTCCGAAATCCGCGGGCTCGCCGCCGATGTCTTTGCGGTCGGGCCCGGTCTTGGCGCTGCGCTCTTGCCGGGGATCGAGGAGTTCTTGATTGAGGAAACCCGCCCCCTCGTGATCGACGCGGACGCCCTGAACACACTCTCGCGGCGATCTGGAGGGATCCCGCCTTTTGCCGGTCCAAGGCTCCTCACGCCGCACCCCGGCGAAATGGCTCGTCTCACCGGCGGAGCGACCGCGGAGGGGCGCGCCTCGCTGGCGGGACGCTTTGCCGGCGACCACGGAATCACCCTGCTGCTGAAAGGGGCGCGCACCGTGATCGCCTCTCCCGGAAGACCTCTTGAATTCAACACCACGGGACATCCCGGCATGGCTTCGGGCGGGATGGGCGACGTTCTCACCGGTCTCTGCGCCGCTCTCATCGGCCAAGGTCTCGATCCCCACGATGCGGCTTGCCTGGGCAGTTGGCTGCTCGGTCGGGCGGCGGAACTGGCCAAGCGCGACCTAGGACTGGCCGCGGAGTCGATCACGGCACCGCTGGTGGCGGATCGGATCGGCTCGGCGCTGCTGGCGCTTCAGACTCCGGGAACACCCTGACTTTGGGCGGATCGGGGGCGAGCCACGAGAAGGGCGCCCAGGGGAGATTGCGCAAAATCGTGAAGGCGATGAGGACGCCAATGGCGAAGACGAGATGCCATTGCCGCGGATGAAACAGCCTGCGTCGCGATCGACCGGGTGTCATCCAAGCGACCCAGGCTTCCCACGCAAACACGAGGAAAAATGGCAGGGCGATCACCGAAAAGGCGTTTTGTCGGAGCGCCTCAGCCACGTCTCCGTGAAGCAGCGCATAGGCGGCCCGCGTGTTTCCGCAACCGGGACAATACGAACCCGTCACCTCAAAAAAAGCACAACGGGGAAGAAAGCGGGGCGGTGCCGCGAGATCCGCACTTCGCAACCAGAGAGCAAGCACCCCGAGCACTGAGACCCCCACAAGCGTGGCGATCCAACGGGCCCGGGAGGAATTCATGGATTGCCCGACTGGGCCGCTGTGCTCATGAAGACAGCAATGTTGATGCCGATGTAGATGACTTGGACGATCAAACCGATCACAAGCGAAAGGATGCAGAATAGCTTCGCCTTCTTCGAGGCTTCCATGGCGGCCGCGTAGTCACCGGAGGCGAAAGCAGGTTTCACTTTCGTGCTGAAAATCAGGGCAGGAATCCCGAGCGGGAGACAGCAAAGCAGCATCACGACAATGGACTGCCAAAGGTAGGTGGGCGGCTCGGCCATGCCGGAGGGAGCGAAGCCCTGAGGCGAGGCAGACATGGTCACAGGCGCGGCAGCCAGAGGCGGAGCCGCCGAGAGCGTCGGGGGCGAATCGACCGGAGCCGGTGGCGCGGCCGCGGGCAGCTCGGGTGCAGGCACCTCAAAAGCATCCACCTTACCGATCGGGGTCCACTCGGTCATCGTCTCGTTCCAGACGAGATCAGAGGGTTTCACCGTCCCGTTGCGGAAGAGTTCGGCGAGGTGATCGAGGGACACTGGGCCGGCCTGTTGACCGTTGTTCGAGTAATACCATTCCATGCGATGATCGGGTTAGCGGTTTCCTTCCGAAAGCAGGCCTGATTCGGGCCGCCGCACCAGGTCGAGAATGGCCTCCTGCGCCAGGTGCATCGCGGTCCGATCCGGTTCCCGGAGATCGGTATGCCCATTGAGATGGAGCAATCCGTGGATGATGTAAAGCAAAGTCTCATCTTCGGGAGAATTTCCATGCCCCGGTCCTTCGCGCCGGGCGGTGTCGAGGCTCACGAGAATCTCGCCATGGTGAAATGTGATCACGTCGGTCGGAGTCGGGTCGTCCATGAATTCGCCGTGGACCTCAGCGATCGTCGCATCGTCGATGAGGCTAACCTCCACTTCCGCCAACTCCGGCAGGACCGGCTCCTCGCCGCCGCAAGACTCCAGACAAAATGGCAGAGCAGCAAGGACTTGTGAGGCAAGCAAGTCGAGGTCTATCCCCTCGCAATCGGCATGGGGAAAGATCTCGACGCGGGGCGCACCGGCATGGCTCATAATCCCGCCGATCCGTTTTCAGGGCCCCCTTTGCCCACCGCCGTCCCTGGAGGCACGAGCTTGCGGGTCTTCGACTTCGGTTTGGAAGCTTTTTCACCGTCCTCAAGCTTCGGATACTCGATGCGGCTGTGCATCATCGACCGGAGCGTTGCGGCGAAGCTGTGCTTGATCGTGGCAAGGTCGGCGAGCGTGAGCGCGGCATCGTCGAGCTGCCCGTCATTGAGGCGGTCCTTGAAGATATCGTCGATGAGTTCGTCGATCTTTTTCGGTGTCGGCTTTTGCAGGCTGCGCGAGGCGCTCTCGACCGAGTCGGCGAGGCTGATGATGGCACTCTCGCGGGTGCGCGGCTTTGGTCCCGGATAACGGAAGCTCTCCTCCTTCACATCGGGGATGTCGTCCTCGTGCGCCTTGCCCTCGGCGACCTGGCGCTGCACCTCTTCACGCTGCTTGAGCGCACGGTGGTAGAAAAAGCGGATCAAAGAGGTGCCGTGGTGCTCCATGATCACGTTCACGATCTCCTCGTTCATTTTGTTTTTGATGGCGAGATCGACGCCGTCCTTGACGTGGGCCATCACGACGAGAGCGCTCATGTTCGGGGTAAGGTCGTCGTGGGGATTGTGCCCGTCACCGATGTTTTCGATGAAGTAGGAGGGCTTCTTCATCTTCCCGATGTCGTGGAAATAGGAACAGACGCGGCACATCACTGCGCTCGCCCCGATCGCCTCGGCGGCGGTCTCGGCGAGGGTGGCGACGACGAGGCTGTGATGGTAGGTGCCGGGCGCCTCGATCGTCATCTGTCGCAGAAGCGGGTGGTTCAAATCGGCCAGTTCGATCCAGGAGACATCAGTGGTGATGCGGAAGGTCGCCTCGATCAACGGGAGGAGGCCGCTCACGAGCACGGCGGAGAAACTCGAGACAAGCACGGCCGAGAGCACTTGCTTCGCCACCATTTCCCATTGCGTGAAATCGGCGGACCACGCCGGCCACTGGATCTGGCCAAGAGTGGTCGCGAGAAGAAGACACGCAATCCCCGAATAGGCGCCGGCCATGACGAGGCGGCTGCGGCGGCGGACGTTGTTCGTCAGGTAGATCGCGACGAAACCACAGATCATCGAAAAGATGATGAAGTGGAAAGCCTCCGTCTTCTCCACAGTCATCCCGCCAAGGAGACTCGAGTAGACCACGGCAAAGGTGCCATGACGGCGGCCGACCAGCAGCGAGACGACGATGGGGGCGAAAATGTAAGGCTCGACGAGGAACCGGAATCCTCCCTCGGGAGCAAAGGTCGTCGCGACGTATTCGCTCAGCTTCACCAGCATGAGTTGGATGAGAATGACGAGCAGGATCAGCGCGATGCGGGAATTCTGCCGGAAGGTCTGGGGCAGGCTGACATGCCAGTGCACCACGAGAGTCGCGGAAATGACCGTGACGACGACCGCGGTGCGGAAGGGATTTCCCGCGAAAATGGAGGTGGCACTCGCCGAGACAATGATCCAGGCCGAAACGAGCACGGCAAAAACGACAAACAAGACCCCGCTCACCTGCCAACCCGAGCGAAGCATCTCGGTCCAGGCGGTGTCGCTGAGCTTTCGTCGCTTCTGGCCGCTGGAGAATCCACGGCTTTGGAGACGCTTCTGGGAAAGAAAATGGAACATCGGCGGTCTGTCTGCGCCTGATCCCCGTGGCGGTGCGGGGAAACCGGTTTCGTGCCGCTATTCTCCGCCACTTCCTTCGGGAAACAAGCGGAATCGCAGGTCGAAAATGTTCAAACGATCAGCATACAATCCCCGTAGCTGAAGAAGCGGTAGCGCTCGCGGACAGCCTCGTGGTAGGCCTCGAGGATGAGGTCGCGTCCCGCCAGGGCACTCACGAGCATGAGCAGAGTCGATTTCGGGAGATGGAAATTCGTGAGGAGGGCATCGACCGCGCGGAAGGAGTAGGGCGGATGGATGAAAATGTCCGTCTCGCCTTCACCCGCCTGGAGTTCCCCACTACGGGCACAGGTCTCGAGCACCCGGACCACGGTCGTGCCGATGGCAATGGCGCGACGGCTCGCCCGAACCGCCGCGACCGTGGCGGGGCTCAGCTCGTAGCGTTCGGAATGCATGCGGTGGTCACTGAGATTCTCACTCGAGACGGGACGGAAGGTGCCGATCCCGACGTGCAGGGTCACAAAGACGTGAGGCAGGGTCGCGAGGGTTTCCTTCGAGAAGTGCAGACCTGCGGTGGGCGCGGCGATCGCTCCCGCCGACCGCGCGAAGACCGTCTGATAGCGCTCGCGGTCGTCCGCCGCATCAGGTCGGCGGATGTAGGGAGGCAGGGCGAGGTGACCGTGGCGCTCCTCGTCGGGCGCACGGTCGAAGGCGATGATCCGCTCCCCGCCTTCCTCACAGACCGACAAGACCGTCCCCGTGCAACCGCCAATGACGACCGCGTTTCCCGGCCGGAACCGTTTCCCGGGACGCACGAGACATTTCCAGGTGCGCTCGTCGAGGGCCTCGACCCGGAGGATCTCCGAGCGTGCGTCGTCGGAGAAAAAGCGTGCCGCGACGACGCGGGTGTCGTTGAGAACGAGCACGTCATCCGCGCCAACAAAACCGGGAAAGTCGGCGAAGGAACGGTGCGAGATCGTCCCTGCGGTCCGGTCGATCACCATCATGCGTGACTCACCCCGCCGTTCCGGCGGGTGCTGGGCAATGAGCTCGTCCGGGAGCTCGTAGTCGTAGTCGCTGGTCTGCATGGGAGCGGGAAGAGTCCCGCAGAAAACGGCATTCCTCAAAAGGAAAAGTCGTTCCCGCGGCAGCGGGCCAGGGTCATCACCGCGAAGGCCGTCCCGTAGGGCTGGTGGTAGGTGTAGAAGGGAAAATCCCACCACGATCCATCGGCTTCCTGCTTCGGCACGATGAGATCGGCGACCAGTTTGCGGTATTCCGGCTGTTCGTCGTCGGGCAGGAGAGAGACACAGCGGGCCGCGTAATAGTGGCCGTAGTAATAAAAGTAACCCGCCACCTGGAACCACGCCTCGTGGGGAACGGGACGTTTCCGCCCGATGTCGAGCCAGCCGTTGCGATCACGCAGGCGCACCAGCCATTCCTTCATGATGGCATCGGTCACGGTCTCGTCGCCCCAGATGCGCAGCGCGTGATTGCAGGCCTGGCTGCGACCAAGACTGCCCCCGGGCCGGTTGATGCCACGCATCGGCATGTCGTCGAGATACTCGCCGTAGAGATAGCTGTGGTCCGATTTCCGCTGACGGTTGATCGAGTCGATCGCACGATCGACCATCGGACGCGGCAGGACGACGCCGGGGAGATCCGAAGCCTCGCGGAAGGCGATCAGACAAGTCGCGGTGGTGAAACTGATGGAGTCGGAAGAAGGCCTCGCCGTGCCGACGCGGAAATCGTAGTAACCCCAGCCTCCGTCGACCGACTCGTAACGTCCTAGCAGATCGATCTGTCCGTTGATCACCTCGATGTATCGTTTCCTCTTCGCCTCATCGTCGGTGCGTTCGTAAAGGTCGACCAGCGCCTGAATGCCATAGGCGTGCGTCCAGACGTTGTAGATCGCATCGGCGGTGGCGCGGCGGATTTTCGGAAGATGCTCGAACAGATAGGCCTCGCCTTTTTCAATGGCGAGGCGCGGAGGCCCCGATTTCTCGGCGAGTCCGGAATCGTGCAGGGCCGACACCGCCATCGCCGTGACGGCGGCCCGGAAAGCGTCGTGGGCACCCGGAACCGGAGCGTAGATGTTCAGCCCTTTCGTGTCGCGGGCCGATCCCCAACTGCCGTTTTTATTCTGATCGGCGACGAGAAATTCAACGCCCTTCGCGATGGCACGATCGATGCGCTCGTCGGCGATCGCGGTGGCCGCGACAACGAACGACGCCGCGAAGAGAAGATGTCGCAAGACGAAAATCATTCCTTCTTCGCCGGAGCGGACGGGGCATCGGGTTTCGCCTCTTTTTCAGGCGCGTCTTTTTTGACCTCGGGCAGGCGCACGACCGCCCCTGCCTTGAGACCCTCGAGGATCTCGACGCGATCGCCCTCGGCCCGACCGGTTTTCACAGTCACCGCCTTCCCGTCGGCAAGCGTCACGACCTCGCGCTCCCCTTCTTTCTTGATCGCCCCTTTGGGCAAAAGAAGGGCGTCGGCCTTTTCATAGACGACGATTTCCGCATCGGCCGACATCCCCGGGAGCAGCGCAGGGGCTTCCTTCGGCGTTTTCAGGGAAAGCACGGCGTCGAAGGTCTTGTCGGCATAGGGCACGTAGAGAATCGATTCGAGCGTCGCACCGAATTTGATGTCCGGCTTCCACTTCGCCTGACAAACCCCCTTCTGACCCTCGGCGAGATCCTGGAGTTGTTCTTCGGTCAGGGAAAGTAGCACGCGCACCTTCGAGGGATCGACGATAGTCATCACGATCTCGCGCATTGAGAGCTTCCCGCCCGGGATGAGCTTGCGATCGACGAGCGAAGCCGTTGTCCACTTGGCCCTCTGGCTCATGCCGTAATAGACGATCCCGTCGTGCGGAGCGGTGACCCGCATCGCCGCGAGATCCTCTTCGTGTTCGGCGAGGGCCTTGCGCGTCTCTTCCATCTCGCGGCGTTTCGCGGCGGTGGAGAGACGCAGTTTCGCGAGGCCGTCGCGCATCGCCTTTTCACCGGCACGCCATTCGATCTGGCGCATCTCGAGACTGCGCTTCAGGCTCTCATGGGTGCGCGGCAGCATCACGTCGAGGGTGCGTCCGGTGCGGGCCGCCGTCTGTTCGAGCATCCACTGGTACCGCCCCACCGTGTTCTCGGCGCGACGCAGGATGATCTCCTCGGTCTCCTCGGTGAGATTGTCCTTCTCATACATTTTCTTGAGCTGATTCAACTCCTCCTGCGCATAGGCGAGCGATTCGGTGATCTCCTTCACATCCTCGCGGGCGGCACGCTCCTGCATGGGGCGGTCCTTATCCTCGAAATGCGCGAGATCCTGCTCGGCCTGCATCTTGTCCCGCATCGCCTTTTCGAGGGAAAGTGGCGTGACCTTCTCGGCCTTGTCGAGTTCGAGCTCGACGGCCGCGAGGTCGAGTTCCTGCGAGGGCAGGAGGCGCTTCAGCTCGCCGATCTTCTTGGCGAGATCCTTCGTCTCCAGCTCGATGATCACCTCGCCCGCCTTCACCATACTACCGTGAGCAGCGGCACGAACCACGGTCAGGTCGGACCAGCGTTTCAAATTCAATTCCACCGGAGTCTCGCGCGTGCCCTGCACCGTGCCGCTTACCTTCACCTTCTGCACGAAGGGCTCCGCTTTCACCGTGTGGGTCGGAGCCCCAGGAGCCGGTTTCGCTTCAGGTTTGACCTCGGGCTTTTTCGCAACGGGCTCGTCTTTTTTGGCAGCGACCGGCGCCGGTTTGACAGGCTCCTCGGCCCGAATCGAAAGAATCCCGGAAACCAATACCGGCAGGAGGATAAAAAGAGTTCGCAGGATCATTCGTTAATTCTTGTTAATTACTCTGAATATCAAAATTATAAAAGTATCGCATTTATCCCTCCTTGTGAAGCAGGAAGTTGGGCTCCTCCTCAGCGAATCTCCTGGCGGATGTCCCCGGGACGCATCACCGATCGCATCGAAACCTCGGCCTCGCGCTCCTGACCGAGCCATTCGAGGAGCACGGCCACGCGTTCGCCTCCGCCGACGAGACGGGTGACGATGGTTTTCAATCCCTTCATCACCCCCTCGGTGACGACGATCTCATCGCCAGCGGAGATTTCGGGCTGGATCACGCGGATCGAATTCTCGGCCTCGGGGAATTCTTCCCGCAATTCGCGGATGAACGATTCGTGAACGAGCGGGTAAAAATCGGCAAAATGCAGCACTCCTGTGACCCCCGGAGCCGCGTTCACCGCTCTGAGTCCATCAGCAAGATCAAAGCGGGCGAAAAAGTAGCCGGGGAAAAGGGCCTCGACGAACCAGACCTTGCCGCGCCGCGTCGGTTTCTCGTAGCGGATCCTCGGACAGAAGACCTCATCAAGGTGGGCGAACTGCTGCAGGTTCCGCGCCGCGATGTGTTCGCTCTTCGGTCGCGAGCGCACGCAATACCATCCGGCATTGTCATCGGCAGGGGTCGGGGGCATGGAGAAGGGGTCGTCGAAACGGTCCCCAAGTCTTGAGTCTACCCGGAGGGAATGCAACGCCCAAAACACCTCTCTCAGCGAAGAGCCGCCAAATCAGGTGTAGCTGAGGAGCAACCGGATCGCAGCCCTCACCGAGGCGAGGGAAGCGGTCTCCTCGACGGTGTGGTAGCCGGTCGTGGGGACCTGAAGGGTCGTGCCGCTGAAACGCCCCTCCGACGCGGCAATGAGGCGGCCGAGTTCGGTGCGCCCGAGTGACATGGGTTTGGCGCGGGTGAGGTTCTCAGTCTCGATCCACCGATCCTTGTAGGAGGTGAGAATGCCGAGGTCGAGGCAGCGCTCCTCAATCTCGCGGGTAAAGGCGAGGTCGAAGGGAGCGGTTGCGTCCTTCTCCCGCAAGACGAGCTGCTGGGCATCGGCGGCCTCCGTCGTGGGATAGGGACTGGTATCGAGGACGAGGAGCCGCTTGGTCTCGAACCCCTCGCGGAGCAGCCAGGAAAGGGCATAACGCCAGCTTTTCCCCGCTTCTTCCTGGGCGGTGAAGAGCGCCGTGCCGGTGAAACCGTTGCGGAAAAGGTAGACGATGAGCGCGACACTGAGAACGTTGTCGAGTTGGGCGGAGAGGTGGGTTTCGCCGACCCGGAGCCGGTCGAGGAAGGAAACGGGCGTACCGGGCTGGAGGAACTCGAGCCCCTCGATTTCAAACAGGAGATTCCGACGCGCCTCACAAAGACTGCTCGCGGAGATCGTCCCTTGACCGAGGTAGGTGCCGGTGTAGGGCAGGTGAGCTTGGACACGTTGACCCGTGAAACGGTTCGCAATCGAGGCCATCATCTGCTCGGAGACGGAGTCCCCGGTGAGTTCGCCCTGATTCCCGGCGATGAAGGCCGCGTATTGGAATTCATTCGGGCCAGTGCAAAGGAGGCCGTGTCGGTCGATATGGGCGCTGAGAACGACCCTCTCGGGCTCCCGACCGCGTGCGACGAGCACGCCCAGGTAGCGGTCGATTTTCACATCGACTTCCTCAAGCTCGCGGCGAAGGACCCGGAAAAAGGAATCCTCGGTGCCAACGACGGAGGGTTCGCGGACGAGTCCTTGAAGGATCTCAAGAAATTCGGCAAGATCGGCGTGACTGACGCCGGGATTGACGAAAATGGGAGAATGACTTCGGGAAACGCTCACGATGACAGGAGGCAAGTTCCGCCTCCGTGACAATTCCGTAAAGCAAAATCCGTGCCGGAAATCGCGAGGTTCGCGAAAACGGGAGGATCAGAATGGAATGTCGTCATCCTCGATCGGCCCTTCTTGATAGCCTCCAGAGGAAGCGGGCGGAGCGGATTGGGCTGGCCGCGGCGGAGCGGCCTCGCGTGGCGCGTCGTAAGAGCGGCTCTCCTGATACTCGTCGTGGCCAGAGTGAGCGCCTCCGGCCTGGACCTGCGCGCTGCGGGATCCACCGCCGCCGCCGCCACTGCCGCCGCCATCTTCACGACTGCCCAGAAACTGGAAATTCTCCCCGACCACCTTGAGGCGCGAGCGCTGCTGGCCGGAGGCCTTGTCCTCCCAAGTATCCAGCTGGAGTCGGCCCTCGACGTAGAGAGGGCGGCCTTTTTTCATGTATTCGCCGATGACTTCGGCCTGGCGTCCCCAAAAAGTGATATCGACGAAGGTCGTCTCTTCGCGGCGCTCGCCATCGTCGCCGGTGAAGTTGCGGTTGATCGCGAGGGAAATGTCCGTCACGGCAGTGCCCTTCGGAGTGTAACGCACCTCGGGATCGCGGGTGATGTTCCCCATCAACTGGACTTTATTGAGATTCGGCATGACGGGACTCTAGAAAGTTCAGGGCAAATATCCAGCTTTCTTTCACGCGTCCTCCGGAAGCCAAGAGACGAGATGGCAGCGGCTCATGTCGAAGGGCGAAAACTCGAGACCGACCCGGCGCCCGACCGCATCGCGATTCTCGGGCTGCGGCCCCAGCTTCGCCAGCACGGCATAAGCGAGGTAGCCGTTGGCCAACTCGACCCGGTAGAGCCGTCCGGGCTCGAGGGCTTCGACGACGCGGCCGATGGCCTGGATGGGAGGACGTTCCGGCATGGGGACGAAAATCTTGGCATTCTTCCAGAGGTTCACGAATTGGCAACCAGAGATCGGAGGAACTCGTAGATCTGCGCCTCGCGCGATTCGCGGACCGGCTGCGTCGTGCTCGCCTGGACGAGGTAAAGATTCTTCCCGGTGTCGAAGACAAAGAGATAAAACCGCATCGCAAAGGTCTCTTCGCCTTTTTTGACGACGGCCTCGACCGTGGCGAAAATCGCGGGCCACTTGCGGGTTTTCCCCGGAACCTCTCCTGTCTTCGCCTTTCCGACCTCCTTCACCTCAAAGGTCGCCTCGTAGTTCGCAACGGTCGCGTCGAGGAGTTCCTGCATTCCGCCCCCAAGCCCCGCATCCATTTCGCGGATAAAGAGCGAGCTGCGATTGTCCTGCGTGGCATAACCGGCGACGACATCGGCCGCATTGAGATCGGTCTTGCCCCAGCCATCGGGCAGGATCACGGAAAGCCGACCTTCGGCGATGTCGAATCGCTCGCCGCGCCGGTTGGCTCCCTCGGCGGCCGCGCATGATCGTGGAGAGAGGATCGAGACGAGGAGGAACCCCACCACCCATCGCACACGACACAAGTGAAACGCCGTTTTCATTCTCCAATTTTCCCCACGAGGCGATCAGGGCCCGGGCGACTGTTTACCGGGAAAATGGCCCGCAGTCACTTCGTCTCACGCAGGCGCAATTCGATCCGGTTGAGAGCGACGCCGCTCGCGGGGGCATCGGAACGCGCCGTCGCGCTCTGCCGGCGCTCCTTGATGAGCGAGCCGATTTCCCGACGGAGCACCGAAAGGTCGAAGGGCTTTGTCAGGAAAACATCACACCCGACCGCTAGCGCATTGCGACGCATCAACTCGTCGGAGTTGCCTGAAGCGGCGATCACCGGGATGAGCGCCGAGGGCGAATCGAGATGGCGGAGCCGGTCCACGAGGGTGATCCCGTCCATGCCCGGCATCTCGATGTCGGTCACAATCAGGTCGGGCAAAAGAGCTCGCCCCTCGAGAAGGGCCAGAGCATCGTCGCCGTTGGTGGCTTCGAGCACGGCGTATCCGGCGCCATTGAGCACCTTGCGCAGAAGCACGCGATTGGCGGGCATGTCATCGATCACCAACACCGTGAAACAGTTGGCAGGCGGCACCATTGCCGGGATCGAATGGTGAGGTTGAGAAGTCATCCGAGAATTCATCATTTTACTAAAAAGTTAAGAAATACAAGTCTTTAACTCATCAGTATTACTTTGAACAGGAATGTTCAAAAGAATTTTCGGAAAAATCACGAAAACCAGACTGCTCTTTCGAGCCATTGGCGCGAAACGCTCCCAAGAAGGACGCAAATCCTCTCGAAACGGAGAGAAAATCTCGCGCAGCTCAAAACGTTGGCAGCCCAGGGGGGCGCTCCGAGAGCCGTTGGAACTCCTGCTGCTCGTAGGGCGTTTTGGCCTCAGTCTCGGTGAGGCCTCCGACGACCGAAACGTCACCGTATCCCGAATTTTTCAACTCAGGCCGATTCGTCCCCTTCTCGTAGAGTGTCTGCTGTTGGATCGGCTCCCCGTCGATATTGATGACGGTGTATTTGTAGGCCTGTGGTCCCGTCATGTGAAGGACGTGAAGCTGATTCTGCGAATCGATCGCATGGGTGGGAGGGCGCAGGGCCATGTAGTCGCCGATCGGGTAGGTTCGGAAGACGAGGCTCGAATCGCTGTCCTTGAGCCGGAAATAGAGCGATTTGGAGCGGGCTCCGTGGTAGTAGGTCATCAATTGATACTCCCGATAGGTCCCGGCATCGGGGTGGCCTTGGGGCACGCCGACGATCTGACTCCACATCGGTTGGCCCTCGGTGACCTGGACCGTGATGGTCTTCGACTCGAAGACGCGATTGATCTGCGGAAAGTTGACCGCAGCCTTGACCCGGTAGGTCCCGATCGTGGACATGGGGTAACGCTGGTTGATCGTGACCTTGTGTTTGTGGGTCTGTCCGGCGCCAAGCACGATGGGTTTGACTCCCGATACGCCTTGGACCGGAGTGATCAGGTGCCCTCGGCCGTCGGTCACCGTGAAATCGAGCCAATTCATTCCACCCGAGTCCCCGAAGATCAGATCGCGGCCGGCCATGTTCACGATGGTGAGTTCACCGGTAATCGGCTCGTTCGCCAGATAAAGCGAGCGGTCGAGTTTCAAGTCGAGGTTGATCTGGGCCGAGAGAGGCCCAGCCAAAACGAGAAACACCGCGATGAGGAAAGTTTGGAACCACCGAGGAATCATGGGCCGGATGCGCAGCGCGCGCGGGCTCCCATTGTCGGGGATGGACCCTTCAAACGCAATGCCAATCTAATTTCTGACCATTCATTAAGCCTCGATTGATTAAAAACACCAT
>DGXY01000018.1:0-8611 GCA_002396885.1 Akkermansiaceae bacterium UBA5020 | reverse complement strand
TTAAAAACACCAGATCTTTAAGCGAAATTAGATTTTGGTTTTTCTCGAATTGGTTCATAATTCGGGGGTTGGCGGCAAAACGCGTGATGCAGATGACTTCAAAATGGAGATTGGCGGTGCTCGCTGTCTTTCTAATCGGAATGGTCCTGTTCGGAATGACGGGCACCTCCGCGGCCATGACCTTTCTCTGGCCGGCCTATGGCCTCATGGGGCTGGCGGCGGTCTTCTCCGTGGGCTTGATTTTGGAAGAATCGCCTTTTTCGTTGCCGCGGGCCGCGACGTTTTCCCTGCTGGCGCTCTCCGGCTATCTGCTCGTAAGAGCCTCCAATTCACCCGTGGCCTACTTTGCGCGGGAAGATGCCTCTCTCGTGGTGATGGCGTTTCTCACCTACGGCCTCTTCCTGACCTTATTCAGGACCGTCGCATCACGACGCCGTCTGGTGGAAGCTCTGGCCCTTTTGGCCGGGATCAATCTCGTTTTTGCATTCGTCCAAGCGATCATCCTCCCGACTCTCTCGATCATCCCGGGATACGAGAGGACCTTCACCGACCGTCCCGGGGGTCTCTTCAATCACCCGGACCACTTCACCGGCTTTCTCGCCATCCTTGTCCCTCTCTGGCTCGCCATGGCGCTCTACAGCCGCCGCACCCTTCCGATCCGCATCGGGGCAGCCTCGCTGGCCTTCGTCTCGATTTTGATGATTGCCATGATCGGCAGCGGACCGGCCCGCCTGACGCTCGTTGCCGGAGTGGTTGGGTTTTTCATCCTCAGCCTCGTCATCCTCCATCGCCGGATGAATACCCGCAGCAAACGGGTCGGATGGCGGATTCTCGCAGGGACCTCCCTTTCGCTGCTGGTGGTCGCACTGCTCTGGTCGGCTCCCCTTGGGCGCCTCCTTGATCGCACTCTCCTGACGAAATCCGGAGAATTAAGCCTGCCTCTCGTGTGGAAATCAGGTATCGCCCAAATCAACGAGTCTCAACTGCTTGGGACCGGGAGCCGCACTTCCTATTTCTACGGCCGCCTCTACCGGGAAGAAACGCTCAACTCTTCCGAAACCGAGCCCGAGTTCATCCACAACGAAACCCTCCAGATGGCGGCCGACTATGGACTGATCGGGCTCTTCCTCCTTCTGGTGATGCTGGCGCTCCACGCCCATCAGGGCCTCAGGTTCATCCGCGCCTATGCCGTTCTTCCTCCGGTGTCGGGCACAATCGTGCCGAGATCCGACCATCTCGCCCTCGTCGTCGGCGCCATGGCATCACTGGCTGCGCTGGGAGTCCTCTCATGCTTTGACTTCGTCATGCACCTGCCGGTGTTCGCACTGGTGGGAGCCCTTTTCCTCGCCATCCTCGCCGTGCCGGACCCGATGGCCGCCGTTTTGAAAGTTCCGCCCCCTTCGCGCATCTTCCCCGGAGGTTGGCTGATTTTCTCCAATCGCGCCCTCGTCTTCGGCTGCGGTCTGGCCATGACCGTTTTCAGTGCCTTCTTCTCGCGCAGCGAATATCACTTCGAAATGGCCCGCCGATCGTTCCACGCCGACCGGACAGGATTTCAACATCTCAGGCACCTCCAGACGGCACGCCAATTGGATCCCAAAAACCCCTTTCTTTTCGCTCTCAGCGCCCATGCCCAGGTATCGGGTATCCTGCCGGAAATGCCGGAGCCGGCGAGGCGCGATGCCCTCGAAAAGGCGGACTTTTACTTCGATCACGCCCGAAGCCTTTATCCTCAGGACATCTACGCTGCCATCGGCCACGCGGCGGTCCTCGACGAACTCGGACGCCCTTCTGAAGCGCTCGCTCGATTGCACGAGGCCCGGAAAATGGCACCAGACTACGGCAATCTCCTCCTCGCAGAAGGCGAGCATCACCTCCGCCATGGTCGCATCCTCGAAGCGGAAAAGGTTTTCTCAGCCGCCGTCAACGCACGCGCGTTCCGCGATACCGCCGCGGCCCAACGGGGTCTGCACACTCTGACCGAATGGAAGCTGATCGCCGAACAGAACGGCATCGACTGGCGCATTGATCCAGATCCGCTGGAGGTTCCTCCCCTACTCGCGGGCAGTTACGAAAGCCGCTCGCCCGCGGAAGCGCAGGTCGCCGAACGAGATCTCGCGGGACGGTCTTCCAGGCCAAAGGCGACAGATCCCTTTGACCCGGCGTCACCCCTAGCGCCAACGCCTGAGCCCGCAGCCGTGCAGGCTCCCCCTTCCATCCATGATTTCGGTCGGAGTCAGGCTCCCTGAAGAATTCCAACGCGTTTCATCGCTCGGTTCAGGAGCTCTTCCCGGAGACGCAGGTGGAGGACGAAAAAGAGGCCGCTCCAATCCTTCGTCCCCGAGCAGTCAGGCTTCATGCGATGAGATGATCACCTGCTCTCCCTCGCTCGGAGCAATGACGCGATGCTCCAATCCCAGGGCCGCGACCGCTTCGAGGAGTCGCTGCAGCGGCTCGTGACGGTGCTCATTGCTCAACGGGAAAGTAGCGTGATGCATCGGCACCATGCGATGGGCGCGGAGGTCGAAAAACGCCCGTAGCGCCTCCTCGGGATTCATGTGGACCTCGCGGCCGCTCGGGCAATCGTAGGCTCCGATCGGCAACAGCGCGGTATGGATATCGTAGCGTTTTCCGATCTCTGTGAAACCATCGAAATAAGCCGAATCCCCCGAGTGATAGACCGTGTGCTGCGGCATCTTCACGACGAATCCGCCGAAGCCCTTGTGATTGTCGTGCAGGTAGCGCGCGCCCCAGTGGTGGGCCGGGGTGAAGTGGATCTCCGCGTCCCGGAAAGTCACACATTCCCAGTCCGACATCTCCCGAACCTCGCGGAGATTCAACTTTTTCAGCACACCCGCGACCCCGCGCGGCACGATCACCGTCTGCGTCCCGTCGGCGATGCGCTTCAACGTCATCCGGCAAAGGTGGTCGAAGTGCGCGTGCGTGATCAGCACCAGGTCGATCGGCGGGAGATGCTCGATATCGATCCCGGGATCGCGATGCCGTTTCACCGGCCCCATCCACTTCGCCCAGACCGGATCGATCAACGCATTGAATCCCGGCGTTCTCACGAGAAAGCTCGCGTGCCCGATCCAGACCACCTCGATCTGATCATCACCGAGCGGAGCAAAAACCGGCGGGTCGGCGGTGCCTGTCGCCTCACGCCTCCGCACCATCGCCGGGAGCAAACTGCCGCTGAGATAGCGATAATTCCGCAGCGCCCACCCCTTTTGGGGAATCAGTCCGACACGACGGCCGTCGGAGAGAAAGCGGGATTTCTGACGCTTGTCCGAGGGATGCGGATTCAAGGGATCGGAATCGGAATCGGCCATGTTCAAATCGGAAGGACGGAGACAATAGAGTAGGCATTGAGACCGCTCCCGGCAAACGAAGACTGCCACCCGGACGAAAAGACGCCGCGCACCCGCGGGCTTGATCCAGTCCCTGGAAAACGTTATGGATGCGCTCCTGCCCATGCGTTCCCTACCTGTTCCCGTGTTTTTCTCCATCCTCCTCGCGATTCCCGGCGCCCTCCCGGCGCAGGACCGCGCCATCCGCTTTGCCGAAGCCGCCGCCGCGAAGGTGCGTCCCGCCCCCTCCGTGCGCGGCGATGATCCGGAATGGTTTTTTCCCGTGAAAGAAGTCAAACACCTCGCGACGGGTCGATTCTGGGAGAAACCCTGGGAGGAGATCGCCGCCACCCAAACCGACCCCCTTCCCGGCATCATGGAGTTCCACGGACTTCTCAAGGAACGCGGCATCCGCCTCCTCTTAGTCCCCGTCCCGGCCAAGGCCTCGGTTTACCCCGAGACCCTCGCCGCCGGATTTCAGGCGGGCGAAGTCGCCGCTCTCGCCCCCTTCCTCCAGCGACTCGCCGGAGTCGGCGTCGAAGTGCTCGATCTCGAGCCCCTCTTCCTGCAAAGCCGCGTCGCCCGGCCGGATCCACTCCTCTACTGCCGCCAGGACGCCCATTTCTCTCCCGCCGCCGCTGAGATCATCGCCGCGCAGATCGCGAAACAGGCGCCCCTCGCCGGAGTCACTTCTCCCGGCCCTTTTTCCATCGCCCAACCGGCAGTCCTGACCTTCACCGGCGATCTGATCACCGGCAGCGAATGGGCAGGCGCCGTCGCCCCCGAGACCCTGCCCCTACGTCAGGTGAGCCAGGGAGGAGTCGTCGGCGTCGCGCCCGATCCGGCGAGTCCGGTGCTTTTGTTAGGCGACAGCCACACCCTCGTTTTCCACGAAGGTGCCGAGGCCGGCATGCACTGCGCCGGAGCCGGCGTGCTCGATCATCTCGCCGCTGCCTACGGCTTCGCCCCCGATCTTGTCGGCGTGCGTGGATCGGGTCTCGTCCAGGCGCGCAAGCAGCTCTTCTACAAGGCCGCCGCCGCACCCGGTTATTGGGACAGCAAGAAACTCGTCATCTGGCTCTTCAGCGCCCGCGAGTTCACCCAATCGACCGACAAACCCGTGGCGATTCCGTTGAAGCGGTGAAGTCTTCTCTCGTCAGGTGAGCGCGGGTCGCGCCCCTTCAGGGGCACCATAGCTTCGAGGCCGAATCTACCGGTGGTTCCGCTAAGCTTCACCACCGGCTACCTTCTTTCATCCCTCCGGGACGGCCCAGTCGCCCTCACTTCACCCGCACCCACCGCACCGCATCGATCACGACATGCCCGTCGGTGCCTGCATTCGAGATCGTCACGACACCCTTCCCGTCGAATCGAAACCTCCCTACCGATCCAAAAAGCCGGCCGATCTCAGGACGCTCCCGTTGGTTGAGTTTCACCTCGGCGACGCCGCCGGCGTGCTCGATCTTCACCGGCACGTTCGTGGCCCGGTTCGCGTTCGGCGTCCACGCCACCTGCACCTCGTAGTCGCCGGGCGCAGGAAGCGTCACCGTGAAAGTCGCCGACGCGAGGCCGTCGCGGGCGTCGTTGTCATGCCGATAGCCCTGATGGATCCCGCTCGTGAGCACCGAAGCGAGCCATTCCCCGGAAAGTTTCGCCGAAGCATCATCCACGACGATGCCCTCGAGCGAATCGAGCGCGGTGAAGTTCGCGGCCGGTTTCGGAGGCGCCGTGTAGTTCAAGATCTGCCCGTCCGCCTCAAGTCGGGTCTTCAAGACCGCGTAATCGACCTTCTGCACCGGCACGCCCGCATCGATCGCGAGGCTCGCCGCGGTCGCTGCCGATTGACCGAGCACCATGAAGACCGGCTCCATCCGGATTGAACCAAAGGCGATGTGCGTCGCCGAGAGACAGATCGGCACGAGGAGATTCTCACATTCCTCCTCCTTCGGCACGATGGACCGGTAGGCGATCGGATAGGGCGGAAATCCGCCCACCTGCACGTCGCCTTCGTTCCGCACATGACCCTCCTCATCGACATGTCGTTGCACATGGTGCGAGTCCATCGTGTAGGCACCCATCCCCACCGACTGCTCCACCGGCAGGCGTTGCTGGCAATGGTTCTGCGTCATCACCCAGTCCGAGACCATGCGGCGCGCCTCGCGGATGTAGAGCTGCTCCTGCCAGCCGCCGCCCTCGGTGAATTCATCTTTCGACATCCCCCACTTTGAGATCTCGGCGCGGATCTTCTCCGGCATGCGCGCGTGATAGGCGAGCGTCCACATCACGCCTTGCTGATAGAGCCGGTGACGTGCCACGATCGCCTCGCGCTCCGCGTAGGACGCCTCCGGATAGTCGTAGTTCTGCCCGATGAAGTCGGTGGAAAAGCCGAGCCGGTTGTTCGTATCGGTCTTGCGGTTCGGCATCGACGAATTGATCCACGGCAAGCCCCTCTCTCCCGCCTCGTAGTTGCGCAGGAGCAACTCATACCACTGTTCGTCGTATCCTTCCGGCTTCGCGAAGGGGATGCGGTTCTCGGGATGATCGGTCAAGCACATGCGGAAGCAATAGGCCTGGACCCGCTTGTCCCCCGCGCCTTCCTCGCCCGGTCCCGCCGGATCGATGAAAGGCAACAAGCCGCTCGCGGGATCGCCTTTCACCACGTAGGGATCGACGCCCTTTACGAATTGGTGGTGTTTCGCCTGTGCCGCCTGAACGCCATTGAGCGTCTCGCGGCACTGCGCATTGGCCTCGCGTCCCACCGTGTAGCTCACGCCCGCGGCGGCCATCAGATCGCCCTCGTAGGTCGCGTCGAGAAACATCTTCCCCGCGTAGACTTGGCCCGATTCCATCGTGATCGAGACGATGCGTCCGCCTTCGATCTTCACGCCCGTTTCGCGATTGAGCCGTTGCTTGTGGACGAGCTCGAGTGCGGTCTCCGCGATCCACTCGCGGTAGACTTTCAGTGCGGCGGAGGGCTCGAATGTCCACATCGTTTCCTCGCCTTTCTCCGTACGGGTCTGGCCCGAGTCCTGATACTCCTCGCGTTTCTCCCATTTCCACGAGGTGGGCTCGTGGTAATGCTTTGCGATGCGACGGTAGAAGTCGCGTGAAAGCCCGCCGATGACCTGCTTGTTTCCGATGTCGGTTTGGCCGAGACCTCCTGTCGTGAGACCGCCCTCGCGCGAGGTCGGCTCGATCACGATCACCGTTTTCCCCATCGCCTTCGCCTGGATCCCCGCGACGATCCCCGCGCTCGTGCCACCGTAGATCACGAGATCGCGCTCAATCGTCTCCGCATGGAGCGGGAAGAGGAAGACGAGGGAGAAAAGGAGCGAGAGCGAACACGCGAAGCGGGTAGCTGGAGCGTAGCGAAAGCAAAGGGGACGATTAGGGACCATGGGGACAAGATCCTAGCGCAGGCGAAGAAAGCGGGCGAGGGAATTGCGGGACGTGAATTCTTACCGAAAAGACGTGTCCAGATCAGAAACGTCGAGTGTCTCCTCACTTCCCCGCCACCTTCCCCGCCTCTGCCTCGGGACTGGGGAAACTCGCGACGAGTTTCTTAGCGGTGCCATCCCAGACGCGCAACACGCTATCCTGTCCACCCGCGATGATGCGTTTACCGTCGAGGCTGGAGTCGGCGGTGTGGAGGAAGGTATCGCCGGCCTCGGGGAGGGGGGCGTTGGCGACCTTGACGGCCTTGTCGCCGCTCGCGGTGAGGAGGCTCTCGGTGTCACCAACGTAGACGACGGTGCCGATCTCCTTCGTGTAGCCCTCGACAGTCGACTTCACCCGTCCGTCGGCGAGATCCCAGACCTTCACCTTCAGATCCGAACTGGCGGTGGCGAGGGAGAGATCGTCGGCGTTCCACGCCACATCGAGGACGTGGTTGGTGTGGCCCTCGAACGTTTGTTGTTCGGTCAGGGTCTCGGTTTCGAAGAGCTTCACAAGCTTGTCGGTCGAGGCACTCGCGAAACGCGAACCATCCGGAGAGAAGGCAAAGGCGGTCAGGGTGTCCCGGTGAGCCTCGTCATTCGCGAGGACGCGGGTCCAGCCCGCCGTTTCCCAGAGGGCGATGCGTCCGCCGCGCGAGGGCACCCCGGTGCCGGTGAGGAGTCGCGAACTGTCGGGAGAAAAGGCGAGGGCGGTGACGCGATCGACGAAAGGATCGGCGGACTTGCCGTCGCCGAGGGTCTTCACGAGAAGCCAATCGCGACCCGGCAAACTCCAGACGAGCCCCTGTTTGTCTTTCGAGGCGGAGACGAGGCGGTCTCCGGCGGAGGAGAGAAACGCGATCTCGCGACCGGCCTTGAAGTCCTCGAGCCAACCCGGCGTCGTGGTCGTCGAGAAGGTCCGCACCGTGCCTCCGGCGAGGGACTGGTAAACGGTGCCGCCGTCGGCGGAAAGGGCGAGGGCGAGCGGGGTGATCTTCTTTTCCTCCTCCGGCGCGGACTTGGTGAGGGCCTCGCTCTCGGCCTTCAACGCGGCGATGAGGGTCTCGGCCTCCTTCGAGCCTCCCTTCGCTTCGGTCTGGCGGCCAAAGGCGTCGCCGGCGAGTTTGGCGGAGAGTTCGCGATTGCGTTCGGCGGTGGCCACGGCGCGCACGGCGGCGGCGGTATCGTCGCGGGCCTTTTGCAGGGCATCGGGCGCGGTTGGAGGCACGGCCGATTCGAGATTCTTCAAGGCGAGTTGTTTCGCCGCGAGGTCGCGGCGGGCCTTGGCGATTTCCTCACCGGAGGAAACGGCCTTTTCGCTCTCGGCCTTCAGCAGGGTCTCGGCCTCGGGAGCGATGCGGTCCCAGTTCGCCTTGCGACGCGTTGCGAGTGTCGTCTCGCGGGCGAGGGCGGCGAGGCGTGGGGCGAGGTGCGGATCGCCCTTGAATTCGGCGAGCATCTTCCCGTCGGCAGGAGTCCACACTTTCAACGCGCCGCCGGGACCGGTGGTGGCGAGCCGGATGGGATTCGCCGCCAGCGAAGATACCGCAATCTGCGAGAGCGCCGAACCATGGGCGAGACGGCGCAATTCCTTCGGCGCGTCGCCGGGCAGAGCGGGATTGGATTGGAAGAGGATCACGGTGCCGTCGGCATACGCCGCGGCGAATTCCGAGCCATCCGCCTTCACCGCGGCCACCGCGACGAGGCCCTGGGCATGCGGTTTGAATTCGAGGAGTGGCTTGGAAGAGGCCGGTTCGGGCGCGGGAGTCGGCGCCTTCGGGGCGGCGGGTGCGGGGGGAGCCGGTTTCGCGGGCGCGGGCGCGGGCG
>DGXY01000033.1:35948-38105 GCA_002396885.1 Akkermansiaceae bacterium UBA5020 | reverse complement strand
CCTTTTTCAATGAGGCATCACGCCACGGACGCGATGCCGGAGTTGTCCCTCACCCCCGAGTCCGGGTATTCCTTGGACTGCATGAAGCCCATCCTCACCCTCATCCCGGCCCTTTTTTCTCTCAGCGTTCTGGCCGCCGAACCCGCCGGCTTTCAATTGAGCGTCACCGTCGACCGGCCCAACGCCCTCTACGCGATCGGTGAAACGGTCGAATACACGATCTCCCTGAGCCAGGACGGCAAGCCGGTCGATGCGATGGAGGTCTCCTGGACCCTCAGCAAGGACGGTCTACCATCCAATGAAAACGGCTCGGCCAAGCTCGTCGGCGGCAAAGCCAAGGCGAGCGGAAAGCTCGCCGAGCCCGGCTTCCTGCTTTGCCGCGCCAGCTTCCGCGAGACACCCCAGTCGACACCGATCACCGCACTGGGTGGGGCCGGTATTGCTCCCCGCGAGATCCAACCTTCCCTGCCG
This sequence comes from Akkermansiaceae bacterium UBA5020, assembly GCA_002396885.1. GTDB lineage: Bacteria > Verrucomicrobiota > Verrucomicrobiia > Verrucomicrobiales > DEV007 > Arctic95D-9. The sequence goes on along the minus strand of DGXY01000033.1, from coordinate 37,634 downwards.
GTGCCGGATGACTTCGAGGCTTTCTGGACCGGGCAAAAGCAAAAGCTCGCCGAGGTGCCTGCAAGGGCGACGTTGACGCGCGACCCCGCTTCGACGGAGACGCTGGAGATCTTCGACGCGCAGGTCGACTGCCTCGGCGCTCCGGTCTCCGGGTATTTCGCGAGACCGAAGGGCGCCGCCGCGAAAAGCCGTCCCGCCATTCTCACCGTCCACGGTGCCGGGGTCGGGAACAGCAACCGGAGTGGCGCGATGCGCTGGGGAAACGAAGGTGCCCTGGCCATGGACATCAATGCCCACGGGATTCCCAACGGGAAACCAGCCGAGTTTTACAAGGCCCTCGCCGATGGCGAACTGAAGGACTACCGGTTCCGCGGACTCGGCGACCGCGAAACCAATTATTTCCTCGGCATGTTCCTACGCCTCGTCCGCGCGATCGATTTCCTCACGGCCCAGCCGGAATGGAACGGCCACGACCTCATCGTCTACGGCTCGAGCCAGGGCGGCTTCCAGGCCTTCGCCGCGGCGGGTATTGACGAGCGTGTCACCGCGATCTGCGCGGGCGTGCCCGCGGGATGTGATCACACCGGCGTTGTCCTCGGACGGGTCAACGGCTGGCCGAAATTCATCCCGAGCCTGCCCGTGACGAAGCCCGACCCGAAGATCCTCGAAACGGTCCGCTATTTCGACAACGTCAACTTCGCCGCCCGCACCCACGCGAAGTCAGCCTTCGTCACCGTCGGTTTCATCGACACGACCTGCCCGCCCACGGGTGTCTACGCCGCCTACAACGCGCTACCGATCCAGAAGGAAATCTTCAATGACGTAAAGGCAGGCCACACCAACACACCGGAGGCCTCCCAGGCCATGACGGAATTCGCCCGCCGTATCATCCTCGCTGCACTGGCCGCTTCGAAGCCCTGACAAAACCACACAGGCTTTCAGTCACTCCGACAATCCTTCGAGAAACGCCCGCGCCGGAGCCGAAGGTTTCGCGGCATGCACGACCGAGTGCACCAGAGTCGCCTTTTTCCTCAAGCGCAGTCGCAGCGGCAATCCGTTCCCGGTGATGCGGTCGAGCGAGGCCGGCAGGATCGCGACTCCCGCACCCGCCACGGTGAGGGCGGCGACAGCCTGGGCGCGCGAGGCCTCCTGCACGATCCTCGGACGAAACCCTTCCGCCAGGCAGAGCCGGTGGAGCAGTGAGACGAAACTCGGTGCCGCCTCGGCCGAGATCATGACGAAGGGTTCATCGGCGAGTTCGAGGAGGCGCACGTCCTTGCGGGAAGCTAGCGGGTGGTTCGGTGGAACAAACGCGAGCAAGGCCTCCTCGCGCCAGCTTGTCGCGGCGAGTCCGGCCGGTAATCGCTCGGGCGCGACGCCGACGAAAGCGACGTCGAGTTCCCCCCGTCCGAGGGCAGCGAGCTGATCGGAAGGGAGCAGATCGTGGAGCTGCAGGCGCACCTGCGAATGCCGCTTCCCGAAGCCGGTGAAGATCGCGACGAGTTCCGGCGACAAGACCGCGCTGACGAATCCGACCTCGACGCGGTCGGTCTCCCCGCGGGCGGCACGCTTCGCCGCCTCGCCCGCGCGCCGCAGGCGCGGAAGGATGTCGCGGGCCTCGGCGCGAAAGGCGTGCCCAGCAGGCGTCAAGGCGACACGACGTTGGTTGCGTTCGAAAAGGACGAC
>DGXY01000033.1:35323-35739 GCA_002396885.1 Akkermansiaceae bacterium UBA5020 | reverse complement strand
CCTCGAGCGTGCGGATGTGCCGCGAGAGCGGCGGCTGGGCGAGATTGAGGCGCTCCGCTGCGCGGGTGAAGGACATCTCCCCGGCCACGGCGAGGAAACACTCAAGTTCGCGCAGGGAATATTCAGTCATACCAAAAAGGTATCACAGACGCTTTAAAATAGTATTTCCATCAATCGCGATTTTCCGGCATCATAATCTAAGCAAATCTCACCCGCCTCTCTCATGTCCAAGACCACACCCTCTTCGAAGCCTTCCAAGAAATCTGCCAAGCCCGCGCACCGCCAGTTCTCCGGCCCGATGCTGGACGGTCCCGATCGCGCGCCGAGCCGCGCGATGCTGCACCCGGTCGGGTTTTCGAATGACGATTTCAAAAAATCCATCGTCGGCGTGGCCTCGACCTGGAGCATGGTGACGC
>DGXY01000033.1:10521-35017 GCA_002396885.1 Akkermansiaceae bacterium UBA5020 | reverse complement strand
TCGCTCGTGAGCCGCGAGGTCATCGCCGACTCGATCGAGACGGTGGTGGGTTGTGAAGGCATGGACGGAGTCGTCGCGATCGGCGGCTGCGACAAGAACATGCCCGGCTGCATCATGGCGATCGCGCGGATGAACCGTCCCGGTATCTTCGTCTATGGCGGCACGATCAAACCCGGCTGCCACAAGGGCGAGGACGTCGACATCGTCTCGGTCTTCGAAGCGGTCGGAAAACACAGCGCCGGCAAGATCGACGATGCCGAGCTCGAGGGCGTCACCGCCACGGCCATTCCCGGACCCGGTTCCTGCGGCGGGATGTATACCGCCAACACCATGGCCAGCGCGATCGAAGCCCTCGGCATGAGCCTGCCGAACAGCTCGGCCCAGGCCGCGGTGAGCGATGAGAAATTGATGGACTGCTTCGACGCCGGCGCCGCCGTCGTGAATCTCATCAACCAAAACATCCGCCCCCGCGACATCATGACAAAGAAGGCCTTCGAAAACGCCATCACCTTGGTGACGGCGCTCGGCGGTTCGACCAACGCGGTCCTTCACCTCATCGCGATGGCCAGCGCAGCGGGCGTGAAGATCACGATCGATGATTTCACCCGCATCGGGAAACGCGTGCCGGTGCTCGCCGACCTCAAGCCGAGCGGCAAATACATGATGATGAAACTCGTCGAGATCGGCGGCACCCTGCCCCTGATGAAAACGCTCCTCGACGCCGGACTCCTCCACGGCGACTGCATGACCGTCACCGGCAAGACGATGGCGCAGAATCTCGCCAAGGTGAAACCCTATCCCAAGGGACAGGACATCATCCGCCCGCTCAAGAATCCGATCAAGAAAGAGGGTCACCTCGTCGTCCTCTACGGCAACCTCGCCCCCGGCGGCGCGGTCGCGAAGATCTCGGGCAAGGAAGGGCTCTTCTTCAAAGGCGTCGCCCGCGTTTTCGAGTCCGAGGAGCTTTCCATGAAGGCGATCCTCGGCGGCAAGATCAAAAAGGGCGACATCGTCGTGATCCGCATGGAAGGCCCCAAGGGCGGCCCCGGGATGCGCGAGATGCTCGGGCCCACCGGTGCGATCATGGGCGCAGGGCTCGGCAAGGACGTGGCCCTGATCACGGATGGTCGTTTCTCCGGCGGCAGCCACGGCTTCGTGATCGGACACGTCACCCCCGAGGCCTTCGTGGGTGGTCCCCTTGCCCTCGTCAAGAATGGCGACGAGATCTCGATCGATGCGGAGAAGCGCGAGATGACCCTGCACATTTCCGCGAAAGAAATGGCGGCCCGCAAGAAGGCCTGGAAACAACCCAAGCCGCGCTACACCCACGGGGTCCTCGCGAAATTCGCGAAGCTCGCCGCTTCGGCCTCGGAAGGTGCGGTGACGGACGGCAATCTCTGAGGAGACTCCGTTTTAGTAATCGGTCAGGGATTTCGGAGGGATCGCGACGCGCAAGGCGTTCAAAACGGCCAGCACGTCGATGATCTCCTGCGAGATCGCCCCGGCGACGGGCGAGAGGTAGCCGGAGGCGGCGAAAAGCATGCCGATGGCGCTGAGGACCATGCCCCCGACCGCGCTCTGCAGGGCGATGCGGCGCATGCGTCGGCTGATGTGGATGAGCTCGTCGAGCTTGCGCAGCGAGCTGTCCATGATCACCGCCCCCGCGGCCTTCGCGGTGACGTCGCTGTTCTGGCCAAAGGCGATCCCCACCGTCGCCGCCATCAGCGCAGGCGCGTCGTTGATGCCGTCGCCGACGTAGAGGGTGCGCCAGCCCTTCGTCTCGGCACGCACGATCTCGACTTTCTCTTCAGGACTCTTCGCCGCATAGACCGTGGTGATCCCGACACGGGCGGCTAGATAATCGGCCTCGGACTGGCGGTCACCCGAGAGGATCATGGATCGCTCGATGCGGTGTTTGCCTCCGAGGTGGCGGATGAAATCGGCTCCGTCCTCGCGGGGTTCGTCACGGAAGCGGAAGGTCGCGGCGTAGTGCCCGTCGAGGAGGACGACACACTCGAGTCCGCCCGCGATCTGCGGGAGCAGGGCTGCCTCCGCGGGCATCAACTCGGCGAGCCGCTTCCGGTTGGTGATGAGTACCTCGCGTCCCTGCACCCGGGCGGCGAGTCCCTGTCCGGGTTTCTCGCTGATCTCATCGACCGAGACGAGTTCCTTCCCCTCCTTCTTCGCCGCCTCGACGATGGCCTCGGCGAGCGGGTGTTTCGAATAGACCTCGACACTCGCGATGAGCCGCAGCACCTCGCCGGGATCGATTCCGGGCGCGGCATCGTGGCCGGTCATCTCGGGGCGGCCGTAGGTGAGCGTGCCAGTCTTGTCGAAGATCACCGACCGGCAGCCGTCGATCGTCTCGAGGATGCTCGGATCGCGCACGATGATGGCACGCTTCGCGGCGAGCGAGATCGATCCGATGATGGCAACGGGAATGGCGATGAGGAGCGGGCAGGGCGTCGCCACGACGAGCACGGCGAGGAAACGCACCGGATCACCGCTCGCGAGCCAGGCTCCGAGGGCGATGAGCACCGCGATTGGGGTATACCAGGCCCCGAGCTGGTCGGCGAGCCGCCGCATCTTGGGACGACGCTCCTCGGAGTCGCGCATCACCTCCATGATCTTGGAGTAACGCGAATCGATCGCGAGTTTGTCGGCGCGGATTGTGAGAGAACTCTCGCCGTTCAGCGCTCCCGAGATCACCGTCGAGCCAGGCGTTTTGGAGATTTGATAGGGTTCCCCGGTGAGGTAGGACTCGTCCATCACTCCGCGCCCCTCCACCACCGTGCCATCGACCGGGCAGATCTCGTGCGGCAGCACTTCGAGGAGATCACCAACCGCGACTTGGTCGAGCCCGATCTCCTCGAAGGAGGTTCCGGACTTCCGGTGCGCGACCGAGGGCATGCGTTTCGCGAGCGCCTTCAGGACCGACGAGGCACTCCTCACCGCGTAGGCCTCGAGCGCCTCTCCGCCCGAAAGCATGAGGATGACGAGGACTCCGGCGAGGTATTCACCGAGGAAGACCGAGGTGACGATGGAGATTCCCGCGAGAAGATCCGATCCGAATTCGCGGCGGAGGAGATTGCCGAGCAGTCCCCAGACCAGGGGCACGCCGCCGAAGGCGTAGGCGATCCAGAGCGACACGTTCGCGGCGTTTTCCCCGAGCGAAGTCCCGTAGCGGAGGATCAGGTGCACCGCGATCGCCGCGAGAGTCAGGCCCGCGATGTAAAGCTGGCTTCGGTCGGCGGGAGGATCGTCGGAGGTGGGCATGGGTCTAAAGACAGCGTCCTCCCTCTTGAATCTCCATGCAAGGCGATAGAAACCCCACCCCGCCGCGAACACGGCCCCCGCCTCATGACATCGCGATCTTGTCTTTTCAACAAAACTTCCCCACGCTCGGCTCAGTCACTCATGAGTTCCCTCCGGCTTGGTTTTCTCTCGCTCCTTCTTTTCGGCACCTCCCCGCTCGAGGCCGCGGACACGCCCGCGCTCCTCCGCATCCGTGAGGTGATCGCTTCCGGCGAGAACGAGGTGCGTGTCGTCTGCTTCGGCGACAGCGTCACGGGGATCTACTATCATACGGGCGGACGCAGCGCCTACCCCGAGGTGATCCGCGACGCGCTCAAGGCCCGCCATCCCGAGGGCCGGGTGAAGGTCATCAACGCGGGGAAGAGCGGACACACCACCACCAACGGCCTCGGCCGGATCCAGCAGGACGTGCTCGTGCACAAACCTCATCTAGTGACGGTGATGTTCGGGCTCAACGATGTCGCAAAGGGCACCATCGACCTTTATCGCAAGAACCTGATCGAGATCGTTACGAAATGCCGCTCCGCCGGAGCCGAGGTGATCCTCTGCACGCCAAATGCCGTCTCGGAAACCCCCGACCGCCCGATTGCGAAGGTCGCCACGTTTGCCGAGGTCGTCCGTGCGGTCGCTCATCAGATGTCCGTTCCCCTCGCGGACGCCCACGCCTCGCTCGGAGCTCTCCGCGAGAGCGCAGCGGAGACCTGGCGGCTCTCGATGAGCGACGAGATCCACCCGAACCTACGCGGCCACCGGCGCCTCGCCGAGGCCATCCTCGGGGTGATCGAGGGGGAAACGGTCGCGCTCTCCGACGAGGAACCGGTGCCCGCACCGCTTTCCTTTACCCTGACAAAACTACAGAAAAACCTGCCCGTGAAAATCCTCGCGATGCCACCCTTCGATGCCCTCGCCGCGGAGGCGATCGCGGCGGTTCATCCGGGAGCGAACGTCACGATGATGCCCTGGCCGGTCGCGGGGATGAACCGCCACACGCTGATGAAGGACGCCTCGCACCGCGTGCGCCCGCAGACTCCCGACCTCGTCATCCTCGCGGTGCCACGATCGGCGACGGCGAAAGACGCCGAGGAATTCATCCGCACGCAGATGTGGATCGCGGCGAACAGCCTCAGCCGGGCTCAACGCGAGTGGGACGTCGTCGTCGTGCATCCGGAGGTGTTCGCGGGCCCTCCGAGCGGAGGGGAGAAAGAACGCGATCACCTTATCCGCGAAATTGCGCCGGCGCAGGATCTGCCCCTCGTCGATCGGCGAGATCAGCGGGAAGCTGCAGCGATTTTTCGGGAATGGTTGGAGAAGGTTGCCGCGCACTGAGCTTCACGGATAGCGCACCTCCACTGTGATGGTCTGCCGACCCCACTCGAGCGCCTGCTTGTGGGTCTTGAAAAACAAATCGATCTTGTCGCCCTGGATCGCGCCGCCACGGTCTTCGACAACTCCGTCGCCATAGCCGGGGATGCGCATGCGGGTGCCGAAGGGGAAGACGTTCGTGTCAGCGGCGACAGTGCCTTTCTTGGCCTTCGTGCCCGAGGCGGTCTCACCGATCTTTTTCTTTTCGCCCTCCATCGGCCCGTAGGCATAAACCGGCTGGAGGAGCAGATTCCGCCGCCAACCGCAGCACTCGCCACACTTGCAGTAACCGGTCGCCTCGAGGGTGACGTATTCGACCCGGCCACCCTTCCCCAAGCTGGCGCAACCAGCGAGGGCTACGCAGGCGAGCAGGAGCAAAAATGTATTTATTATAACTTTCATAATTAAAAGTCCTCAATTTCCCGAAGTCTTCAAGGTATTTTGGGTGTTTTTTGTTCTCATGCCTGCCCTTTTGCGTCCGCTCACCCGGTCCGACCTCGACTTTGCGCACGGCTTGAGCCGCCTTGCCGGATGGAATCAAACCCTCCTCGACTGGGAACGGTTTCTTTCCCTTGCACCGGAAGGCTGTTTCCTCGCTGAGAAGGATGGCCAGCCTGCCGGGACCACCACGACGACCTCGTATGGATCGGCGCTCGCCTGGATCGGGATGGTGCTGGTGCCTCCGGATTTCCGTCGCCAAGGCATCGGCACGAGACTGCTCGAGGGAGCGATCCGCCATTTGCGCGAGGAAAAGGGGATCGCCTGCGTCCGTCTCGACGCGACTCCGGAGGGACGTCCGCTCTATGAAGGACTGGGCTTCCGCGAGGATTGGGGCCTGCGGCGCTGGGTGCGGGAGGCGACGGGAGGTCTTTCCAGCCCCGGAGCCAAGGCAACGGGGGCGCTCTCCGAAATCCACCTCGCCCTCGACCGCGCCGTCTTCGGGGTCGATCGAAAGGAGCTGCTGCAATCGCTCGCAGCTGGATCCATCCGATCGCGTTTCGCGGCGGACGGCAGCTTCGGCTTTTGCCGCGCGGGGGAACGAGCCTCCTACCTCGGACCGCTCACGGCGTCGAGCCCGGATTCCGGCCTCGAGCTCGCTCAGGATCTCGCGGCCGCCGCCCCGACGGATCGACCGCTCTTTTGGGATCTGCCCGATCCCAACAACGCGGCGACGCACTTGGCGGAGCGGCTCGGTTTCCGGCCGGTTCGCGTGCTGACCCGGATGTGGCTGGGAGAAGCGGCCCTGCCCTGTGACCCGATGCGGCTTTTCGGAATCGCCGAGCCCGGACTGGGCTGAGGGCGGCAGATCAGCCCCGCGAGACCCTCACGACCTTGCCCCTCTCGATCTCGAAGTTGACCCGGTTGAGTCGGTAGTCCCTCGTCGTCGGCTGCCGTTGCCCATCCACGGAGACGACGCGGGAAAGGAGCCCCTGTTCCTTGGCGAGAGCGGCCGCGGCCTCGGCGGTCCGGCCGATGAAGGCCTCGTCGGAGGCGGCGTTTTCTCCCTTTTCGATCAGAGGAGGAGCTTCGGGGGCTGGAGCGCCGCCGACAAGAGCTTCCTTCTCGCGACAGGCCGAGAGCAATACGGCGAGCGACGCGCACCAGAGGAGGGCGAAGGGAGCGAGTTTCATACCGGGATTCTCTCCCGCCCAGAGCCTTTCGCCAAGTGGAAAGGATCACGATGCCGAGGAAGGCTCAGTTTCCTGCCTCCACCGGATGCGCTGAAAGCGGATCCTCACGGTTGTGCTACGGTATCGCCCGGTTTTCTATGAAATCTGCCCTGCGTTTCCTCAGCCTCGCCTTCATTCTTCTCGTTACCCCGGGGATCGCGCTTTGGGTCCATCGCAGCGAAATGACCCATCTCTGGTGGGTCGTCTTCGGATCGGGAATCTTCTCGCTGCTGTTCCTCGGGCTCTGGTATCTCGTCTTGGGAAAAGCGCCTTTCCAAACGCGCCGGAAACGATTCGGGATGGCCTTGCTCGCTTTCGTCGTCCTCGGATTCCTCGCGAGCCGGACGATTCGCTACGAGGGATCGACCTCGGGATCCTCTTTCCCGAAATTCGCGTGGACCTGGTCCCCGCGCGCTGCTGAGGCGGCCCCAAGCGTGATCGAGACGCCCCCGGCAACCACCTCGATCGATCTCACCGGTAGATCCGCCGATCTCACCGACTTCCTCGGGCCGGACCGCGACGGCATGTTCGAGAAACCGACCTTCGGCACCGATTGGCAGGCGAATCCGCCCGAATTGATCTGGCGCCGTCCCATCGGCAAGGGCTGGTCCGGATTCACCGTCTCGGGGAATCGCGCCCTCACCCAGCAGCAGGTCGGCGACGACGAACACGTCACCGCGCTCGATCTCGCGACCGGGGCCGATCTCTGGAGCCACGCCGACCCACAGACCCGCCTCCTCCTCGAGCGGGCCGAAAACGGCGGCGCGGCCATGGGCGGCGACGGACCTCGTGCCACGCCGGTTCTGCACAACGGGCGCGTCTACACGATGGGCGGCACCGGCATCATCAACTGCCTCGATCTCACGACCGGGGAGGAAATCTGGTCGCGCCATCTCCTCCGCGAACTCGGCGCGGTCGCGCAACGCTGGGGCATGGCGAGTTCGCCCCTCGTGCTCGAAAGCGAGGGGCTCGTCGCCTTTGCCGGCCCCGATCATCGCGGTGCCTCGCTCGTCGCCTGTGATCTGGCCACCGGCAAGACCCGCTGGACCCACGAGGGCAGTGGAGGCAGCTACAGCTCGGCGCGCCTGATGGAGTTTGGCGGAGTCCGCCAGATCGTCACGATCGACTACAGCGCCGTTTGCGGGCTCGACCCCGCCACGGGGAGAACGCTCTGGAGCCATGACTGGCCCGGCACCTTCCCCAAAGTCGGCCAGCCCATCGCCGTCGGCGGCGACCGGCTCCTCGTCACGGCGAGTTACGGCGTCGGCAGCCTCCTCCTCAAAATCCAAAAAGCGGCCGATGGTTCGTTTGCGGTGGAGCGCCTCTGGAAGACCACCTATCTGAAAACGAAGTTCAGTTCCGCGGCCGTCATCGGCGACCACGCCTACGGACTCGATGAAGGCCGCCTCGCCTGCATCGCCCTCGCCGATGGAAAACGGGTCTGGAAGAACGAGAAATTCGGTTTCGGGCAGCACCTCCTCTTCGGTAGCACCCTGCTCGTCCAAACCGAGTCCGGCGAGGTCGTCGTCGGCACCCTCGACCCCGGGCGCTTCACCGAATCGGGTCGCCTCCCTGCCCTTTCCTCAATGACGTGGAATCCCCCAACCGTGGCGGGACGCGTCCTTCTCGTCCGCAACGACCTCGAAGCCGCCGCCTATCTTCTGCCCGCGCCCTGAACGGGCGCCGACCTGAAACTCGCTCATGTCCTTCTCCGTCGTCACCCGCGAACTGACCGTGAACACCCGCGGCAAGGGCACCTACGAGCTCACCCGCGAGCTGCGCGGTTTCGTCAGCGCCAGCGGCATCCGCGAGGGCCAACTCACCGTCTTTGTGCGGCATACCAGCGCCAGTCTCGTGATCATGGAAAACGCCGATCCCGAGGCGCGGACGGACCTCCACGCCTTTTTCGATCATCTCGTGCCGGAGACCCTGCCCTTCCTCGTGCATACCTATGAGGGACCCGATGACAGCCCCAGCCACCTCCGCATGGCCCTCACCCGCACCAGCGAAGTCATCCCCGTGCAGAGCGGGCAGCCCGTCCTTGGCACCTGGCAGGGCGTGTTTCTGTTCGAGCACCGCCGAGCCCCCCACACCCGGAAAGTGACCCTATCCCTAATGGGCACTACCGATCCTGCTTAGACCCCAATCGCCCGCATTTGCGTGGAGATTCCGGTTGTTGACTGCACCGAATCCGGCGACATTCGCGCCGATTCGGCGAAAACCGCGGCAACAACAAGTGCGACCGCTTTCACCCGTCCGTCTCTTGTTGATTCCATGAAAAACACCACCACCCTCCTGCCCGGTCTCGCCACCGTTCTCGGACTCGGCTTGATGCCGCTCGCGATCACGGCCCAAGACGCCCCGCCCGCTCCGAAATCCCCCGAGGCCCCGGCCGCCCCCGCAGCTCCTGCTGCTCCCGGCGCCACCGGCGGAGCCCCCGCCCCGGCCGACCGTCCCCTGCCCAAGGAGACCGACATCATCCTCGAAGTCGACGGCACCCCGATCACCGTCCTCGATGTGCGCGAGCTTTTCACCGCCCGCTACGGTCGCCAGTTCGAATCCATGCCCGCCGAACAACGCGCCATGATCGAGCCGCAGATCCAGCAGATGGTGATGAACGAACTCGTTCAGAAGACCCTCCTCAACAACGCCGCCGACAAGGAAGGGATGAAGGTCACCCCCGAGGAAATCGAAGAGGCCCTCAAAGGAATCGCCGCTCAGATCCCCGAAGGCAACTCGCTTGAAGACTTCGCCAAAACCGCCGGCGTCAGCCTCGACCGCATCCGCCAGCAGATCTCGACCGACACGAAGGTCCGCAAGCTCTATGAGAAAGTGACTGCCGACGTCGCCGCTCCCGCGGAAGCCGAGGTGAAGAAATACTTCGAAGAACATCCCGAAGAGTTCGAGCAAAAGGCGAAGGTCGAAGCGGCTCACATCCTCATTTCCACCCAGGGCATCGAGGATCCCGCGCAACTCGCCGCGAAGGAAAAGATCGCGAAGGAGCTCCGCACGGAGATCGTCGCCAAGAAGGGCGAAAACTTCGCCGAGATGGCCGGACTCCACTCCGACTGCCCCAGCAAAGCGCAGGGCGGCGACCTCGGTGAATTCGAAAAAGGCCAGATGGTGCCCGAGTTCGAAGCCGCGGCCTTCGCTCAGGAAGTGGGCGTCATCGGTGAATGTGTCAAAACCGACTTCGGCTACCACATCATCAAGGTGAACGGCAAAAAAGAAGCTAAAACCCTCGTCCTTGCCGACGTGAAGGAAGACCTGACCAAGACTCTCCTCGACAAGGCCAAGTCCGAAAAGATGGGCGCCTTTGTCGAAGGTCTCCGCGAGAAAGCCAAGATCAAGCAGCCCGGTGCCCCAGACGCCCCCGAAGGTGCCGCGGCTCCCGGCGCTCCCGAAGCCCCCAAGGCTCCGGCCGCTCCGGAAAAGCCCGAGGCTCTCTGAGCCATCGTTCGATTCCTCTCTCTGCAAAAAACGCGTCCGGGGACCGGGCGCGTTTTTTTTTCGCCGACGGGTCCCCTCACTTCAATCCCGCTCCGATCGCGGCGGCAACTTTCGCCCCGAGGAAATCATACCCCGGCCCGGTGAAATGGACATCGGCGGGCGGCTGGTATTCAGCGAGGTGCGGGGTCATCGCGGCGAAGAGATCGTTCACCGCGACGCCTTTTTCCTTCATCAGCGCGGCGGCGACCTCGTTGCGCTCGACGATCGAGGCGGCTGTTTGTTTCGTCGCTGCGACATCGGGGATGGGCGTCGTCGCGGCCCAGACCAGCCTCGCGCCGGTCGCGGAGAGTCGATCGACGATTTCACCGAGCCTCGCACGGTAATCATCGATCGGCGTGGCTCGGTCGTGGATGCCGAAATTGAAATGGATCAGGTCCCATTTGCCATCGCCGAGCCAGACCGCGAGATGGTCGATTCCCGCCTTGGTCGGACCGCAATTCGCCGGAGCACGGTGCACATTCACCTGGCCCGCGAGCGCCTTGCGCACCGCCTCGGTGTAGCCCCGCGAGACCGAGTCACCGATCAGCAACACCCGCGGCAGAGTCGGATCATCCTCGACAAAATCCCATGCATTGCTGCGTCCGGTGATCTTTTCCTTCTGATGGATGGGAAGGTAAAAACCGCCGAGATTCTCCTGCAAGACTTTTTCCCAAGCCTGCCGCTCGGGCGAAAGGGTCGCGACCCATTCGGTATACTTGGCCGCGACCTCGGCCTTGGCCGCCGCCTTTTTCGCCGCGGCTTCCTCCGCATTCGTCGGCTCCGCAGCAGTCGGCGCGCCGATCACGAAAGAATACAGGAACGAGAGAACGACCGCGGGCAGAAGAGATTTCATACCCCATCTATCGCCGATCGGAGAGGGTTCAGTCAACCGCGCAACCCTCTCCGGACCGGTCACTTCATCGTGCCTTCGGGAGCACCGTTCGTGGTGATGACGTGCACCTCGTGGGCACTGGCATCGGGATGAAAAAACTCCCACACCACCTCGCCCTCGCGGGTCACTTCGAAGAGCTTCGGCTTCAACGGATCGCGCTGACCGTAGCTGCAGATCACGGTATTGCCGTTGGCAAGACGCTGCGCCCCGCAGGGATCGGCGAGACGGCCGCCGACTTTGGCGTTGTCGATCAGCCAGACGACTTTTCCCGCCGGATCGAACTCGACGACGCGGTTCCCGTGGGTGAGCGTGACGAGGGTGTTGCCGTTCTCGAGACGAATCGCGGTGAAAGGCCAGACCTCGGCTTTGCGTCCCCCGAGTTCCTCGAGGTCGGTGCGGAAGGTCCTCACGATGGTGCCATCTGGCGCGTATTCCTTCACCGCGAAGGCGAGGAGGTGAGGCACGAGGTAGTTCCCGTTCGCGAGCTTCCGGGCCTTCCGTGTCTGCATGTGGGCGTTGTCGGTCTCGGGTTGCAGGGGCACGCTCACCGCGACCGTGCCGTCGGGCGCGATCTCGAGGAGTTGCGGCCGGACGCCGCGCTCGACGACGAGCGTGTTGCCCGACTCGAGCCGCGCCACCGTGCCGAGTTCCTTGTTTCCTTCACTGATCGCGTAGCTCCAGACTTCCTTATTCTCGCGGGTGACCTCGCGGGCGCGGTTGCCTTGCGAGAAAAGCACGTTACCGCTAGGCAGGACAAATCCATCGCGCGATCCTCCCTGCGATTCCCATTGCGCCAAGCCATCCTCGCCCACGATCACCGTGTATTTCCCGCAGAGAAGGAAGGAGTGCTTCACCCCCGAGGCACTCCGCTGCTCTCCGAAGGGCTTCGGGTCGGCGGCGTTGAGGTTACCAAGCAGGAACAGAAAAGCGAGTGAGTGAGCGATGGGGGTTTTCATGAAGGCAAGGATCCCGAGCATGCCACGGATTCGCCGCCATCGTCCATCGGAATCGAGGACGACTTTCATTCGCCACGCATCGCCCGACGGAAATCACCGGGCTCGTAGCCGTGGAGATCCCCGGGCAGGGCGGCATTGTCAACGCGGACGAGGCGCCAGCTCCCCGGGAGAAAACTTTTCCTCTCCCAGGTGAAGACAAAGGGTTCCTCGAGCCGGTTGATTTGCTGCATCACCTCTTGCCCGGCCGGACCAACCGGTCTGCCACCAATGACGAGCCGGGCGGTAATGGTGGCACGGTCCCCTTCGATCTCGACCTCTTCTTCCTCGGGGGTCACGATGAGGGCGAGGAATTGCCCGCCGGCATCGACCATCGTGACGGCAAGGTCATCCCCCTCAAAACCCCATCGATCCTCATAGTCGTCGGCGACGAGACGCTGGATGCGCGCGGGACTGCGACGCTCGATCCCGTCGAGGAGCGACGCCTGGCGTTTCGCCAAAGTGACGGAGGGACGCAATTGCATGGCCACGAGCGTGATCAAGACGAGCCCGAGAAACGCCCCACCCGCCAGCAGCAGAAAAGAGCGGGGAATCCAGCCTCCCTCAAAAACACGTTCCGAAGCGTTCACGTCTTTACTTTCCACGAAATCCTTTACCTTTGTAAAGCTTCCCGTAGACTCAAACAGCGTTTTCCGATCCTGCTTCCGATTCTCCAAATGGCCACCTACCGCCCAAATGTCGCCGCGATCTTGCGGGATCCGGACACCGGCAAGATTTTCATCGGCGAGCGCTTCGATCATCCGGGAAGCTGGCAGTTTCCCCAAGGCGGAGTCGACCGTGGCGAGGATCTTCTTTCCGCCCTCTATCGCGAGGTCGAAGAGGAGACCGGCATCGCCAAACACCTCTATGATCTCGTCGCCTGCCGCACCGACTACCGCTACAAGTTTCCCAACGGCAAATTGAAGAAGGGCAAATACTGCGGGCAGGTGCAGACCTACTTCCTCTGCGACTTCCTCGGCACCGATGCGGATGTGAATCTCACCGCCCACGTGCAGGAATTCTCGCGCTTTCTCTGGATCGATCCCGCCGAGTTCAGCCTCGCCTGGGTGCCGCGCTTCAAACGCCCCGTTTTTACCCGGGTCTTCGCCGATTTCTTCGGCATCAAACCCTTGGAAAAGATTTCGAAGAAACCGTGAGGGCATTTCGGAATTGACCGCCGTCCTCCGCACGGGGTATGGATCAAGGCATCGGCTCGATCCACGAACCGCTTCCTTCTCCCTTCTCATGAAAGCCATCCTCATCGTCACCGCCCAGCCGCTTCGTCTCCTCTTCCTCGCCTCCGTTCTGATCGGAGCGACCGGGCTCACCTCGTGCACGACGACGGATCCCTCGACCGACACGATCGTTTATCCGACCGCAGCCGAGAAAAACCAGCAGATGCAGGAGAGCATGAATCAGGGCACCCGGAGTTTCCTGTAACACTGCCGCGAGCGCCGGAAGCCCGAGCCCCTGCCTCGTCCGGACTCTTTTCTGAGGGTTTCTGAAAAACCCCAATGGTTTTGAATCGATGGACGATTCCATCCGTCAAAAGTCCGGATCGTTCATGACCTTCGGAATCCAGGGAAAAGTCGCACTGCTGGTGATCGTGGCGACGGCAGCCTCCGCCTTGCTCGTCGCCAAGGTGTTGACCGACCGTGCCGCCGAAATCCTGCGCGAACACGAACTCGTCGACCTCGGTGACGAGGCCACCCTGCGCGGGTGGGTCATCATCGATGAAATCGACGGTCTCCGCGACGATCTCATCAACATCGCCTTCAGTCCCGAGTTCCAGCGGAGCGTGGAGGGAGAACGCCCCCCGGATGAACTCAAGGCCCTGGCCCGCGCCCTCTGTCGGCGGAATTGGGCCAATCATCTTCGCATTGACCTTGTCACCCTCGGACCCGCTGCCGAAACTTCTGAGGTGATCCACGAGAAAGGCATCGTCGAAAAAGAGGCTCTCTGGTTTCCCGGTCCCGACGCATCAGCCGGGACGCGCATGCATTTTTCACCGATCCAGCGCGTGCGTCTCACCCGCACTGACATCCCCGGCGATCCGCTCGAGCGCTGGGAACCCGTGATCTGGGCCGTCGCCCCGCTCGAACGTCTCAATCGAGAGCCCGGGGCCGCGCCGACCTATGTCCGCATTCTCATGACCCTGCACTCGCCCGAGTCACCGCGGCATCTCTTCGCGATGTTTGACCGGGATGGCCGTCCCCTCGTCCGTCACGACGAGACTGAACCGGCAGAGCGCGGAAACGACGAAATCTTTTCCGATCTCAGCGAGGAACCGGAACTTCTCGAGGCCCTCGAAAAACGCCGCACCCCGTCCGATGATCCCGCCAAGATACGCGAGGAGCCCAAGGTCGACCGGCTTCTCCGAACCGATTTCAAGAAACTCGCGAGTCCCTACTACTTTCAGGAAGGGATCCCCGGCCCGAATCTTTCCGCCGCCCTCGGTGCCATGGACGAGGATCAATTGGAACTTTTCCTCGAGGACATCCAGGGGCATTTCGGAAGAAAAGTCCGCATCGGCGGGATGATCTCGGGAGTACGCGAAATCCGCCTGCTCGCCCACACCCGCGAAGAGTTGATCGAGATCCGCGATCGGGTCGTCGAGCGGCTCAAGACCCACTTCGGCGAGGCCTTCGACGAGGTCGATTGGCGGAACCTCGTCGAATGCGACAAGATCCATTCGTGGGCCGTGCGCCTCCTCATCGGGGACGGAGAACAGCGCTCCGAATACCTCCTCCACTACGCCGTCCTCGACGACGAGCTCGCTTCCTCGATCGAATACGAGATGCTCACGGTGCAATACATCTCGCTCCTCGTGGCGGGAGGCTTCGGGCTCGTCGGTTTCTTCTTTGCGATGCGGTTCATCCGTCCGCTCAAGGAGATGACCCTGACCGCGCAAAAGATCACCGAGAGCCCCCGCGAGAGCCTCCTCCGCGAAGTCGCAGGACTCGCCCAGCGGCTCGACCTTCGCCGCCGCGACGAGGTCGGCGACATCGCCCGGGCCTCGAAACGCCTTTTTGAGGAACTGATTTCCTTCCAGGAAGAACTTGAGCAGCGCGTCAGCGACCGCACCCGCGAACTGCGCCGCACCAACATCGAACTCGAAAAGGCAAACGACAAACTCAAGAGCCTCAGCCACGAGAAGGATGCCTTCGTCGCCAAGGTCAGCCACGATCTGCGCCAGCCGCTCAACGCGATTTTCCTCCAGGTCGAGGCGCTCAAACTCTCGAAGCTCGACGAGACCCAGCAGAAGGATGTGCAGCGCATCCGCGACCACGCCGCGCGCGAACTGAACCTCGTCAACGACATCCTCGAGTATCAGAAGATCATCATGGGGGCCGAGACCCTCCATCGGAACACCGTCGAAGTCGCCGCGCTCCTCGAGGAACTCGCCGCGACCCACCGCCCCTCGCTCGGAGCCAAGGCGGTCGAACTCACCGCCGAATATCCCCCGGAGATCGGTGGACTTGTCGCGGATGAGCGCCGTCTCCGCCAGATCCTCGGAAACCTCCTCGGCAACGCCTGCAAGTTCACGACCGAAGGCTCCGTTCTTCTCGCGGCCCGCCCGCAGGAGATCAGCGGCGATGCCTGGGTCGAATTCACCATCATCGACAGCGGGCGCGGGATGAGCCCGTCGGAACAGTCCAAGGCCTTCGTACCCTTCGTCTCGAACAAGAAAGACAACGCCGGGGGCAGCGGCCTCGGACTTTCGATCTGCCGCGAACTCGTCTCGCAAATGGGCGGGAAAATCGGATTTGTGAGCGAGCTCGGCAAGGGCACACACTTCAGCGTCTTTCTTCCGCGCGTGCCCACCTCGTCCCACTACGATCGGCACGAGGAAGAACCCGCGACCGGGAGCTTTCCCCCGGACGCCGACGAAGCCAGCGGTTTCGACGACCACCCGCGCGGCAGCACCATCCTCGTGATCGACGACGACGCGAGTGTCCGCGATCTCCTCTCGCGCCTGCTCCAAAAAGACGGACACCGCGTCCTCACCGCCGAAGACGGCCCGAGCGGCTTGGCCCTCGCCTCGCAGGTGAAACCCGACGCCATCACCCTCGATGTCGTCATGCCCGGTGGCATGGACGGTTGGGAGGTGCTGCGCCTTCTCAAGGAATCGCCCGCGACCCATTCCATTCCCGTCATCATGGTCTCGGTCATGGCTGAGCAAGAGCACGCCCTCACCCTCGAAGTCGATGATTACCTCGTGAAGCCAATCGACGTGGAGCGGCTCGCCCGCGCCATCAACCGCGTCACTCACCGCCTCCCGCAGCGGAATCTCCTTCTCGTCGACGACGACGAGGATTCGCTCGCGACGATGAGCCGCCTTCTCGAGGCCGCCGGATGGCACACCCTCTCCGCCCGCAACGGCGTCGAGGCGCTCGCCGCCCTCTCCAAGACACGCCCCGCCGCCATCATCCTCGATCTCATCATGCCGGAGATGGATGGTTTCGAATTCCTCCAGCACCTCCGCCGCGACCCGGCCTTGCGCTCCATCCCCGTCATCGTCATGAGCGGCAAAAACCCGACCGAGGCCGAGCAGGCTTTTCTCCACGATCGGGTCGCGGCGGTGATGAAAAAAGGCAGTCACAGCGCCGAGGAACTGCTCGCGACGGTGAAGTCGCGGCTGCGGAACGTTTCTTAGGGCCAGACTCATTCCGCAGCCCGGATGGCCTGCCGCTTCGCCGTATCCTGCCACTGACTGAATCCGGAACAGGTGCCGTCAATCATCGGACGGCGGACACCTGGAAGTCGGTCCTATCTGAAGGCCAACCCCATCCGCTTTCCGGATCAAAACCGCAGACCGCTTCTTACTCCGTATCCGAATCCTAGGTCCCAAAAGGATCCAGCACCTCGCGCTACCCAAACCTTCACTTGCAAAAACGCTTCCCTCCGGGTAGTTAAGAAATCATGATATTCCGAGTCGTTATCAAGATTCGATCCTTTCTCGCTCTGCTTTTGTTCCTACCCGTCCTTTTCCTGACCTCCTGCGCGACTTCCTCAGGCGGCGGCAAATCGGGTGGCAGTTCCATCGGCGACACGGCCCGCTACCTCGGCGGCCTGCCGGGAACTGCTCGCGGCGACCTCGCCCTGCCCCGCAGTTCTCCCGAATGGCACGCCCACGCCTCGCGCATGGACGCCCTCTGGTCGATGCAGGCGGGACGACAGAGCCACCTCCACGGTTTCCGCAAGGAACTCGGCGGCCTCGGTTCGCCAGGGGTGCTTTTTTATCCTTTCGGCGGCCCCGATTACCTCCATGCCAGCGCCCTCTTCCCCGGAGCGAACACCTACATCCTCGTCGGCCTCGAAGGCGTCGAACCGATGCCGGATCTCGCTTCAATGAGCGCTCCTGACTTGAATCACGCCCTTGGCGGCGTTTCCAACGCCCTCCGCACCGTCACGGGAGCGAGCTACTTCATCACCACCGAAATGCGAAGCGATCTCTCGGGCACGGCCCTGCGCGGCACCCTGCCGCTCCTCCTTGCCCAGATCGCGCGCGATGGAAAATCGGTCACCTCGGTGGAGGCGGTCGGACTCGATGGAGGTGGTCACCTCGTCAGCCGCGGCGCCGGTTCGGGATGTCCCGGGTGGCATATCCGGGCGGGAGAGAAAAACATTTTCTACTTCCAGAAAGATCTCTCGAACGGCGGACTCGGCGACCGCCGCCTCCTCACGTTCGTCTCCTCGAAGGGCGCCCCCGTCACTTTCGTGAAGAGCGCGAGCTACCTGATGCACCAGGGCAATTTCTCGACGATCCGCGATTACATCGTGAACTCCTCCCGCGGTCTCGTGCAATGCCCCTCGGGCGTGCCCTACCATTGCTTGAAGGAGGGAGGCTGGAATCTGAAGCTGCACGGCAACTACCGTGGAGCGGCCGATCCCTTCACCTCGCATTCGCAGCCCGATCTCGCCGCCGCTTACGTGAACGGATCTCAACCGGTGAAACCGATGAAGTTCGGACTCGGTTACCTTCTCGATCCGAAGAGCACCTGCGTCATTGTCGGGCATCGCTGAGCGGCTTAGAATATCGACGATGAAACTCGCGCGCATGCCGGACGGCGGTCCGGAGATTTTCCACACGCTCCAGGGCGAAGGCCGCGGGACCGGACGTCCCTCCGTCTTCCTCCGAGCCTCGCTCTGCAACCTGCATTGCCGCTGGTGCGACACCGACTACACGTGGAATTGGACCGACACGCCCCACCGCCACGAGCGCGACGCCGATCCCTCCTATCAAAAGTACCAACGTGCGGAGCAGATCATCGATCTTTCCATCGCGGAGATCACCGCACACCTCGCCCGCTACGATTGCCGGAACTACGTCTTCACCGGGGGTGAACCTCTCATCCAGGAAAAGGCCTGGCTCGAGCTGATGGCCTCGCTCGACGGAGATGGTGGCGCGAGACCCCATTTCGAAATCGAGACGAACGGCACCCTTTTGCCCGGTGCCGCCTTTCTCGAACGCATCGACCAGCTCAACCTCTCGCCCAAACTCGCCAACTCGGGCGTGCCGGAGGGGCTTCGCCTCAAGCCCGCAGTGCTTTCCGCCCTTGCCGCGACGGGAAAGGCAGATTTCAAATTCGTGATCGGTTGTCAGGCGGATCTCGACGAAGCAATCGCGCTGATCGGGGACGCCTCACTACCCCGCGACCACGTCTTCCTGATGCCCAAGGCCCTCACCGTCGCCGAGCTCGCTGCGAATCAGGGCGCCGTCGCGGAGATGGCCCTGGCCCACGGCCTGCGTTACTCCGATCGCCTCCATCTCCGCCTCTATGGGGCGAAGCGCGGGGTGTGAGACCGCTCACTCCGGAAAAATCCACTCGTAGGAATCGGTGTGGCAGTAGATCTCGTCGCGAAGATCCTGACAAACACCCGCCAATCCCGGGAACATCGAGCGGCTATCCACTCCCATCATCGCGAGACGGCGGCGCAGGTAGCCCTTCCATTCCGCCGGGATGACCAGTTTGGACAAGACGAGACGATCGTTGCCGAGCTCGAAATGCTCCTCGAATGTTTCGGGGGAAGCATCCTCTTTCGGGAGCGGGTGCGAGAGAAAGGCGACCCTTTGATTACGCATCGCCTCGTTCGGACGCTTGGGACGGTAGAGGCGCGGCTGGTCGGGGATCTGTTCGTAGTCGAGCGAAATGGTGAAGCTCGCTTCCCCCGGCATGATCCGCCAGACCGATCCATCTTCGTCCCCGTGAGCCGGGTCGGTCGCGAAGAACAGCGCGACGAGGGCGTTGTCGCTCCAGGCGGAGAAGCGCGTCGGGAGACCGTTCTGCGCACCGAGCGACATCCATTCGAGTTCGGTCGAAGGTTCGTAGGGGATCAGAGCACAGGCCCGTTGTTTCCAACTGGCCAGAAACGCCGCTTCCAGTTCGTCCCAGGATTTGAATTCAGTTCGGGCGACCTCCTCACGAAATAGGCCCGGGAGAAGGTTCCAAGAGGCCCGCGCCTGCCCTCGGTAAACCGGAGTCCGCTGAAAACCCAACTTTGGCACCATCTCCTCGAGCAGGGACTCGATACTTCCAACGACGACCGTCTCGATTTCTCTCATGGTTGAACTCCTCCAGCCGATCAGGGCGATAAATTTTGCAAATTGAGTTGCCTTGCGCTAATTTTTAGCTAACTTTCACAGAAAGCCTCTCAGCATTGACCGATTTCTCATCATTGCACTCAAATTGCAAGCACTTTCTCCTCTTTCTTGACCATTTCTTGAGTTTAATTCTTGTGAAAAATGAAGATCCCCTCCTTGGATGAGATTGCCTTGGCAATTCCCCGTCTGGATTTGACGCAGTTGAAGTCGCTCCGGATGGCAGTGGAGGTGGCAATCCAGTTCCACACCCAAGGCACCCTCTCGAGCGATCGGCCGGAACTTTCCGTGAGCGACGACGAGGGCCCCGCCCTGCACGACGAGGCGCGGCTCATTCTCGAAGAGGTGGATCTCCACGAACTCACCCTCGCCGACCAAGCCTTGTTGGCGGCTCTCTTCCTCAGCGACGCCTACCAGCACGACTGCTTCTCGAGCCGGGCGATCAATGACTTCATCGAAGAGTGCGGCCGCCCCCGCATCGCCAACATCACTTCGGCAATCTCCGGGCTCACCTCGCGATCCTTCCTCCACGCTGACGACAAGGCCCTCTCTCTGACCAGGGACGGCCGCGCCAAGGCCCGTAGCCTCATCGGCATGCTGAAACGGCGCTCCGCCGCCGCGGCTTGATCAACGCTCCTTCCCCAGCGTGCCGGTAATATCCTGGGCCGAATAACTGCCCTCGCGGAGCGTGTCGCTGAGGCGCATCACGTAGCGGAAATTAACCCCGCTGCCTCGATCGACGAGGATCATGGTGCGGACGCCCGTGACCTGCTCTTCGATCAGGGTGGTGGGATTGGTGAAGGTGCCGACGTAGTAACCGACGAACTTCGCGCGGGAAGGACTGCCCGTCGGTTTGCGCCACGCGATGAAATGCGCCGTGCGGGCCTTGTTGAACTCAAACAAAACCGGAATGAGTTCCCTGCTCTTGCCGGTGACCTTCACCTTTGCAGGTCCATTGATCGCGTTGTTCGGACTGGTGATCCCCGAAATTCTTCCTTCATAGGTGCCTTTGAATTTCTTGATTTCGCTCTGGGTAAGGGTGGCGGCTGCGGCCGAATCCAGCGAGCCGAGCACGAGGGCGGCGAAGGAGAGAAGAGAAAGAAAGGAGGTTCTCATCGGAAGATGGAAAGAGGATAAGCGGAAAAGCCGGGGAAAAACCAGCGTTTTGTTGATCGATCGGACAGCCAAGGAGCCTCCCACCTTCAAATCAGCTGCCGCTTCTTCACGCTCAAATATTGGCGCACCGTCTCGGCGCACAGTTCTTCATGATCTGGGATCCCGAGCTCGACGCCAAGGTGACGGAGTTTGTTCGCGGTCTCACGGAGTTCCTGCCACTGAAAATGTCCGGCCAGACTTTCGTAGACTTCACCGGTGGTCTCGGGGTTACGATGGGGTGAAAAGAGCTGATGGGCGGCCTCGGGTCTGACCATGTTGACGAGGACAAGGTGCTGACGGTTGATCAAGGGCAGAGCCTGGTAAAAATGCTCGGCGGTGAGCGGATCGCTCAGGTCGACCAGCATCACGAGCAAGGCCCGCCGCGTCAGCCGCTGCCGCAAGGCGATCATGAGCTGTTCGAAATCGGGCGCGACCGGTTTGGGCTCGAGGGTGTAAAGGGCGTCACGGACGAGGTTGTAATGTCCTTTGCCGTTCTTGGCGCGGATAAAACGGTCCTCCTTGTCGGCGAAGCTGATGAATCCAAAGAGGTCCCCCTGACGCTCGGCGACGGAGGCGAGGATGAGCGAGCAGTGGAGGAATTTTTCCAACTGCGTCGTCACGAGCCATTCGCCGCCTGCTGAATCCTCGCGATGGAGCCAGTCATCCGTGGGCGCCGTCGCCGCCGGCACGCGGATCTCGCGGGCGCTCAGACGGGAGTGATCAACGACCACGTAGACCTCCTGGGTGCGCTCGATCTGATAGGTGCGCGTCACCGGATTGCGGCGTCGCGCGGTGGCTTTCCAATCGACGTCGGTGTAGTCGTCGCCGGGCTGGTATTCGCGCAATTGCTCGAAATCGCGCCCCTTGCCGACCTGCCTGACGAGGTGGCTGCCGTCATTCCCCCGCATCAGGAAGACGCTCGAGAGACGTCGCCGCTCGGCGTGCAGATCGGGATAAACGCGGACCTCGGTCGCGAGAGGCATCATTCGCCGCATCAGCCAAAGTCCGAAGCGCGAACGGGTCTCAACGTGGGCCCGTTCGAGAAAATAACGTCCGCGGCGCAGGGGCAGCAGCGGATACTCGATAGTGCGTTGTTTGCCAGAGGCGAGATCATCGATCCGTCCGACGACCTCTCCCTCGACCCGGAAATCCGCCGGAATTTCGACGCCATAACGGAGCCACGCGAGATCACCGCCCCGGTTGGCGATGATGAGGGGCACGGGCAATTCGCGGCCCTTGGTGCAACGGACCAGCCCGGACACCTCGAGAGAAAGACCTTCGAGAAGCCCTCGCGAGAGCACGACATCGACGAGAGCAAACACGACGGTGAGCACGAGAAGAAGCGCTGCGGGAATCTTCCCCGGTCCCTCGGCATAGACCAGCCACGAAGTGGCCGGGGTCACGACGAGGAGAGCGACCCAGAGCAGGGGGAGATGGGGCACCACGCGCATCGGGATCGGTCTCTGATCGGCCCTATCGCGGCACCGCGACCGCTTCGAGGAGTTTGTTCACCGCCTCGCGCACCGTGACGCCCTCGATCTCGTATTCGGGGCGCAGGATGATGCGGTGGGAAAGCACGGGGTAGGCCATCGAACGGATGTCGTCCGGAGTGACGTAGTCGCGACCTTCGATCGCGGCGAGGGCACGGCTCGAGAGTAGGAGCGCGCGGGTGGCACGAGGTCCGGCTCCGATCTGGATGCTGTCGAGTTCGCGGGAGCGGCGCACGATCTCGACGACGTAGTTGATGAGTTCCTCCTTCATCGTCACGGCCTCGAGCGCCTCCTGCATCTTCTGGATTTGTGGTTCGGTGAGGACGGGCTCGATCGTATCGCCGGCAAGGAGATGCTCGGGCGTGGCCTGCCCGAGCGACGCGACGGCGAGCTGCAACTCTTCTTCGGCGGTGGGATAATCCATCTCGACGCGGAGAAGGAATCGGTCTTTCTGCGCTTCGGGGAGCGGGTAGGTGCCCTCGTATTCGATCGGGTTCTGCGTCGCGAAAACAGTGAAGCTGGCAGGCAGTTCGTAGGTCTTGCCATCGATCGTGACGAGGCGCTCCTGCATCGCCTGAAGCAGGGCCGACTGCGTCTTCGCCGGGGCGCGGTTGATCTCATCGGCGAGGAGGAAGGAAGTGAAAATCGGCCCTTTCACGAGGTGAAAAGCGCCCTCCTGCAGATTGAAGACGCTCGTGCCAGTGATGTCCGAGGGCATCAAGTCGGGTGTGAACTGGATCCGCGAGAAATCGGCCCCGAGGACCTTGGCGAGGGTGCGCACGAGGAGGGTCTTCGCGACTCCGGGTACGCCCTCGATGAGAATGTGATTGCCCGTGAAAATGGCGATCAGACAAAAGTCGACGACCCGCTGCTGTCCGATGATGACTTTGGCGACCTCCGCCCGGGCGCGGGACAGGATCACGTTGACCGATTGCAGGGCGGCTTCGTTCGCAGGCTGGACGTCCATCTCGGCTCCATCGCACATGGAGCCGGGGTCGGGCAAGCGAATCTTGCGAGAGCGCGACACCGGACGCCTTTTGCATTTCCCGATTTGGCCCCTACCCTCTCCCATCATGCTTGTCACACTCATCGCCGCGCTCGCGGGAGACCGGGTCATCGGGGAATCCTCGGGACGCATTCCCTGGGATCACCCCCGCGACCGGGCGCACTTCCGGGCCCGCACGGAAGGCCGCTGGCTGCTCGTGGGACGCCGCACCTACGCGGAGATGGAGGGCTGGTTCGGCGACCGAACCCCCATCATTCTCACCCGGAATGAGGGATTCCGGCCATTTTCACCGGCCCATCGCATCGCGAACTCGGTCCCGACCGCGCTTGACCTTGCCCGCGCCAATGGCGTGCCCGAGTTGATCGTCTGCGGGGGAGCCTCCGTCTACGAGGCGACCCTGCCTTTTGCCGACCGCCTCGTCCTGACCCGACTCGCGATGGCCCTCCAGGTCGCGGAACCCGTTCAGTTTCCGGATTTTGCGGAATGTGGAGAGTGGTGCCTGCGCCAGGTCGAGCGCTGGCCCGCCGCAGACGGAACCTCTCCCGCCCGCCTCGAGGTCCACGAGCGGAAGGAAAAATGAACGCTGGCCGGGCCGGATCATCGCGTCTACATTCCGCACCCGCCTTTTCAGGCCGTCATTGCCTCGCCTGCATGATTCGACGCCACCGTTCCCAGATCCTTCTGTCCTCCCTCCTGATACCGCTGCTCCTCGTCGGTTGTGGTGGCGAGATGACTCCGGAGATGCGGATCGAGCAGATCGAAGGGCTGCCCCTCTGGCAGAAGGGAGTCGCCGTGGCCATCACCGCGCTCTTCAGCGAAGACCTCGCCGGAATCGCCGCGGGCATTCTCGCAAGCGAGGGAATGATGCCGTTCCTGTGGGCTTTCGCCGCCGCCGCGATCGGCACCTACCTGGGCGATCTGCCCATCTATCTCGTCGGCCGGATCGGCGGAATCCAGATGCTGCGCAAGCGTCCTTTTCGCTGGCTCCTGAGTGAAGCGCAGGTCCTCCAGGCCGAGGACATCTTCCGATCCCACGGGGTCAAACTGATCTTCACCTCCCGCATCCTCCCCGGCTCCCGATTGCCGATCTATGCCGCGGCGGGGGTTCTCAACTACCCCTTTTGGAAATTCCTCTTCACCATGCTCCTCGCCGGAGGCCTCTCCACCTTGATCCTTGTCTGGGGATCGATGAGGCTGGGGGAAGTGGTTTTCGAATGGCTGAGGGTCTACGAGGCCTTCGCCCTGCCCATCGTCCTCGCGGTCGTGGTGGTGATCTGGATCGTCGTGAAAACGCTCGAAGTCCTCGCCACCCGCCGGAGCCGACTCGTGTTCCTCGCCCGCTGGCGGAAGCTCTTCGGCCTCGCCAAACGCTCCCGACCCAGAGGATGAATTCCAGCGCGAACGTCCGGGACTGAGAAATTTTTTTTCCAGAGGGTCACAAAAGATTGGGCTTGTTGCCAATCCTTTTAGAATGGTAAACTTCCGGCTTCCTCCGCCTGGAGAGCCAGAATTTCGAGCCCCT
>DGXY01000033.1:0-10316 GCA_002396885.1 Akkermansiaceae bacterium UBA5020 | reverse complement strand
CCCCCCCGGCTCCGCGCCCCCATTTTTTGCCCCCATCTCGCATGGAAGACCCTGATCAGACACCCCCTGCACAGTCCCTAGGAACCGAGTCCGGATCCACCCCTTTACCCCCTCGCAAACTCCGCCCCCCGGGTGAAGAAAACCCGGAGAGCGAGAGCGAGGATCCGAACGCCGAGGGAGGACATCTTTACAGTGCCGACGGACACGATCTCGGCGAAGCCCATGAAGTGCTCATCGATGAAAGAACGGGCGAGCGCATGTTCATCGTGGGTGAAGGCGAAGCGGTCCATGCCGCCGAAAAACCACCGGCAACGAAGGAAAAGCTCAGCGCCGTGCTGATGGCAGTCGTCATTCACCTCGTCATCATCGTCGCGCTTGCCTCTTGGTACATCTCGAGCCCTCCGCCGCCTCCGCCGCAGATTTCCGTCTCGTCGATCGCGAATAACAGTGAATCGAGCATGGAGAACCAGACCATGAAGAAGGTCACCCAGCGCTCCGCCTCGACGGTTTCCTCCTCCCAGCCCGTCGTTTCCAGCACAGCGTTCTCCAATTTCGCGGTGCCGGACACTTTCGACGCCAACACCAACCTCACGATGGTGGCGATGTCGGACAGCGACGCCGGTTTCGGCATGTCGATGAGCGGTTTCGGCGACGTTTCGAACATGGGCGCGATCCCCGCCGGGATGCAGTCGCGTTGCTCGATGTCCCAGCGCATGAAGCGCCTCCGCGAGAGTGGTGGCGAAGATCGCGCCGAGAAGGCGGTCCGCGAGGGCCTCGAATTCATCACCACGAAGCAAAACAAGGATGGCTCCTTCGGCGAAGAGTTCCACGCCGCCATGACCGGCCTCGCCCTGCTCGCCTACCTCGGCCACTGCGAGACCCCCGAATCCCCGAAATTCGGCGATTCCGTCGTCAATGGCGCCCTTTTCCTGATGGACAGGGCTCTCAAGAACGATGGGAAGTTGACCAATGGCAAAGGCGGCCACCATGAGGCCTACGAACATGCCATCGCCACCTACGCGCTCTCCGAACTCTACACCATGACCAAAGAGAGCGGCAAGGAGATCCCCCGCCTCGAGTCGGTCTTGAAGAAGTCCGTCGGCATCGTCGTGGATGCCCAGACCAAAACGGGAGGCTGGCCCTACGGTTTCAAGGCCGAAGGTGCCGAAGACATGTCCGTCTCCGGCTGGATGATCCAGTCCCTCAAGGCGGCCCACAACACCGGACGCAACTTCTCGGGCGTGGAGAGGGCTCTCGATCTGGCGACCGAGAAGTATCTCCCGGCGATCCAGGATTCCGAGGGGGCCTTTAAGTACAATCCCGACAACGCCAAGGGCAAACCCACCCTCACCGGTGCCGCCATGCTCGCCATGCAGATTTGGAAGGGCAAGGACACTCCCCAATACAACAAGGCGCTCGCCTATTTGGTGAAAGCCTATGCCAACCCCTCTCCCGGGGGCAACTTCTACGCGCCCTACTACAACACCCAGGCTTTCTTCATGCACGAGGGCAAAGAGTGGGAGAACTACAACAAGATCTTCCAGCCCCGCCTCCTCGATGCCCAGAATGAAGATGGCTCCTGGCTCTCAAAGGGTGTGGGTGGACAGGGCGGTGCCGATGCCCAGCTCATGAACACCGCTTGGGCCATCCTCATGCTCGAGGTTTATTACCGCTATCTCCCCACGACCGACAAGGTCAGCGGATTGGAGAAGCGCTGATCGGTCTCGACGGCCGCCTTTTCCCCGGCGCCCGTCATCCTTTTGATGCCGGGCGTTTTTCTTTACCGATGTCCCCTCGCTCTCCGAAGCCGACTGGCCCGGGCATCAGCGTCTTGCGCCACTAGTGGAGCCGGAAGCGGGGCATCGCCGCAGGCACCCGGCAAAAAGGGCGAGCAGACGCTGCCGCGGAAGAAAGCGATTCGGAAACCCATGTTTCGGGGATGGCTTTCAGGTCCGCCCTTGGGACGGATTGCGCCGCAAATCAAAGGGGCGGCTTTCAAAACACCCTGGGCGGGCGTAGACTAGGTCATGCAAACCGAGGTGATCGGAGAAAATTTCCAAATCGCGAGGCTGGCGGCGATCGAGCCCACGCCCTGCCCCTGCGGCCAGTCGCGGCGTGCCTTCATGAACGAGGCCAACACCGTCGCCTCGATGCACCTCGTCGAGATCAAGCACGACAGCGAGCTCCACTACCACCGGCACATGACCGAGCTTTACTACGTCCTTGAAGGCGAGGGTCACATCGAGCTCGACGGCCAGATCCATCCCCTTTCCCCCGGCACCGCCGTCCTCATCCAGCCCGGCTGCCGCCACCGTGCCGTCGGCGAAAACCTGAAGCTCCTCAACGTCCCCGTCCCCAAATTCGACCCCGAGGACGAGTTTCCCGCCTAGTCGGGCCCTTTACCTTTTACTTTTTACCTTTCCACCTTTTACCGCCCGTAGCGCGCCCCCCGTCATGCCCGAATTCTCTTCCGTCAAAGACCTCATCGCCGACATCCGGCTTGGTCGGCTTGTCATCATCGTCGATGACGAAGACCGCGAAAACGAGGGCGACCTCGTCTGCGCCGCCGCCAAGATCACCCCCGAGGCGATCAACTTCATGGCCACCCATGGACGCGGTCTCATCTGCGCCCCCATCACCCAGGAAGCCGCCGAGCGCCTCGGCCTGCCCCTCATGGTGCGACGGAACACCGAATCGCACGGCACCAATTTCACCGTCGCGGTCGATGCCGCCGACGGTGTCACCACCGGGATCAGCGCCGCCGACCGCGCCCGCACCGTTCAAATCCTCGCCAATCCCCTCGCCGAGCCGCGCGATCTCGTCCGTCCCGGCCACATCCTCCCGCTCCAGGCGAAGCAGGGCGGCGTCCTCCGCCGCGCCGGACACACCGAGGCCGCCGTTGACCTCGCCCGCCTCGCCGGACTCGAGCCCGCCGGCGTCATCTGCGAGATTCTCAACGAGGACGGCACCATGGCCCGTCTTCCCCAGTTGCTCGAGTTCGCCGAAAAACACGATCTCAAAATCGGCACGATCGAGGCCCTCATCGATTACCGCCGCAGCCAGGAGAAACTGATCGAGCGGATCGAGCGCATCCAGATGCCGACCGACTACGGGAATTTCGATCTCGTCGTCTACGCCAGTAAACTCAATCCCGAGGAGCACCACCTCGCCCTCGTCAAAGGTGAAATCCGCTCCGAGGATCCCATCCTCGTCCGCGTCCATTCCGAATGCCTCACCGGCGACGTCTTCGGCTCACGCCGCTGCGATTGCGGCAGCCAGCTCCACAGCGCCCTCGCCCAGATCGAGGAAGTCGGCAGCGGTGTGCTCGTCTACATGCGCCAGGAAGGACGCGGCATCGGCCTCGCCAACAAGATCCGCGCCTACAAACTCCAGGAAGAGGGACTCGACACCGTCGAGGCGAACGAACGCCTCGGCTTCGGCTCCGACCTGCGCGACTACGGCATGGGCGCCCAGATCCTCTACGACCTCGGGGTGCGGAAAATCCGCCTCATGACCAACAACCCCCGCAAGGTCGTCGGACTCGACGGACACAAACTCGAGATCGTCGAAAAGGTCCCCATCCGCATTGCTCCAAACGAACACAACGAACGTTACCTCGGCACCAAGCGCGACAAACTCGGGCATTTGCTTTGAGGGGCGGTGGGGCGAGGGCGACTTCGTTGCGAAATCAGGTGCCTCGGCAGGCCGTCAGCCATTAAGGGTTCGTCTCTTAAACATTTACAGCTTTTCTCAATCGCCGTTGACATTTCCAGTGCCTTTTGATACTAAACCCGTTATGACTTTGAGGACTTCCGTCATTCTACTCGCCTCCGCCTTCGGAGCGATCCTCCCCTTCACGCTCGTTGCCCAGACCAACCCCGCGGGCGTTCCCTTCCCGGTGCAGGCTTTGCGAAAGGTCGCGGCAGGGGCCGAGATCCCCGGACTGCTTGGCAGGAACCTCGCGCCCGTGGCCGCTTGGTATGGACGCTCAGAGACGGAAATGCGCCTTTTGTGCCTCCGGGAAAAATCGCTTCGAGCCGACCGTCAAGGGCGGCTTCACTATGTCTGCGAAGGCCTGCTTCCTCTGCAGAACGTTGCCGCGGCCAATGGCGCCGTGTCCGGGGGTGGAACCCCGAGCGGAACCCCGACCTCGGCGGACGCCTTCATTCTCCACAGTAAACCAGGCGCCTCGAAGGTGATCTATCTCGACTTCGACGGTAACGTCACCTCCGGCACCCCTTGGAACAGCAACTTCACCGGCGGAGCCAATATCGTCACCCCACCTTATAGTAACGACGCCACCGTCACGACCACCTTCTCGGCGACCGAACTCAACAACATCGTCTCGATCTGGCAGCGGGTCGCCGAGGATTACGCCCCCTTCGACGTGGACGTCACCACTCAGGATCCCGGCCTTGAGGCACTGCGCAAAACCAACACCTCCGACACCCAGTTCGGAGTGCGCGTCTGCCTTGGCGGTAGCAGCTCCGACTGGTATGGCGCTGGTGCCGGAGGGGTGGCCTATCTCAATTCCTTTACTTGGAACACCGACACCCCTTGCTTTGTTTTCCCCGTCCAGCTTGGCTCCGGAAACGCCAAGTACACCGCCGAGGCCGCCAGCCACGAAGCCGGCCATACCCTCAACCTCTCCCACGACGGTCGCCTCGCCTCAGCCACCAACGCGGCCGAGGGCTACTACGAGGGTCACGCCAACTGGGCGCCCATCATGGGAGTGAGCTACTACCGAGATGTCTCGCACTGGAGCAGGGGCGAATACGCCTTCGCCAACAACACCCAAGACGATACGGCCATGATCGCCGGGATCACTGGCTATCGCTCCGACGCCCACGGAGATGCCATCGTCAATGCCACGCCCCTTATCGGGACCACGCCGGTCGCGTCCGGAATCGTCGAGACCCGGGTCGATGCGGACCTCTTCGGATTCACCACCGGTGCCGGCACCGTCTCTTTGACCGCGAGCCCTGCTCCGAACTCACCGAATCTCGACATCCGGCTCTCTCTCTACGATGGCTCAGGAAATCTCCATTCCTCAACCAGCCCGACGACCCTTGGTGCCACGCTTACCGCCTCGCTCCCGCAAGGGACCTATTATGCGGCCGTGGAAGGGGTCGGAACGGGCGAACCGACCACCGCCTACAACGACTACGGCAGCCTCGGCGAGTTCACCCTTTCCGCCAACCTCATTCCCTTGAACGCCCAGCCTCCTGTTGCGCTTGCCCAAGCCACCTCCCCAACGAGTGGACCGGCGCCGCTTTCCGTCACCTTCAAGGGCGACGGCAGCAGTGACCCGGACGGAGTCATCGCCGCCTATGATTGGGATTTCGGCGACGGCACCGGTTCGACCCTCGCCAATCCCTCCAAGACCTACCAGACTCCGGGAACCTATCCCGTCACCCTCGTCGTGTTGGACAATGCCGGGCTCTCGAGCGCGTCGCAGCCGATCACGGTAACGGTCGGCACGAACAAGTTCGTCTACGTGGCTGCGATCGACATGACGCTGTCCACCTCGAGGTCTGGCTATCAGGCCAATGCCAGCGTTCGGGTCTTCGATCAATCCGGCAAGGCTGTTTCCAACGCGACCGTCACTGGCTCTTGGAGCGGACTCACCACCGCCTCTGTATCGAAGACGACCGGCCGGACCGGGGCCACGGTCTTTTCCTCCACCCGCACGAAGAATAGCGGAACCTTCACCTTCACCGTGACGGAGATCACCTTCACCGGCAGCAGCTACAATTCCGCCAGCAACGTGGAGACGAGCGACTCAATCGCCACTCCGTGACGGGTTCGCAGAGGACCCGGGTCATGACCGGTTCGGGGTCTTCCCCGAGAGACTCACGCGGCCACCGAAGAGCGTTCCCGGTGCTCGTGGAGAAGTTGCCGGACCTGAGTGAGGGTGAACGGCTTCGGAAGGACGGCGTCGAAGCCCTCGCGCTCCTTAGAGATATGGGGCACGTGCTCCGAATACCCGGAGCAGATGACCGCGTAGACCGTCGGATCCAATTCGCGTAAAAGCTCGAGGGTTTCCTGTCCGCTGATACCTCCTGGAATCGTCATGTCGAGGATCACCAAGTGAAAGGGCTCTCCGTTCCGCATCGCGTCCCGATAGACCGCGACGGCATCGGGACCATTTTCGACGGTCACCACCTTTTGGCCGAGCCTCTCAAACATGCGTTTGGAAACCATTCGGATCGGAGCCTGATCGTCCATCACGAGGATTCGGAAGGGCGTCAGGGGAGCATCCTCCACCACCTCCGGAGCAGCGATCGGTGCCTCCGGAGGGAGGAAGGGCAGGAGAATAGTGAAGCGGGTGCGCTTTTCCCCAGACGAAGTCACCGTGATGCGACCATGGTGGCGCTTGATGATGGAGTGGCAGGAGGCTAGGCCGAGACCCGAGCCGCTAGCCTTGGTGGTAAAATAGGCGTCCCAGATCCTCGGGAGAATATCGGGCGGAATCCCGGGGCCGTCGTCTTCGACCTCGATTTTGAGATACGCGCCGGGTTCGAGCAGCTCCAGGGGTCGGGCAAGTCGGCTTTCCGAGATCCGAATCTTGATTTTGCCGCGTCCATTCATCGCCTGAACCGCGTTGATGCAAAGATTGTTGATCACTTGGGAGATTTGCCCGGGGTCGAACTGGGTCAAGGCCTGCGGTATTCGGCTGACGAACTCGAGGTTCACCTTGGAACCACTCAGCGAGAATCTCGCCGCTTTCTCGACCGCAAGCACGAGGTCGGCCGTCTGCGTGATCGGATCTCCTCCTTTGGCAAAGGTCAGCAGCTGGCGGGTGAGTTGCTGGGCGTTTTTGCAGGCCTCCTCGGCATTTGCGAGGGATTCCTCAATGACGTCCGGCGTCTCGCGCGCGAGGGTGATGTTGCCGAGGATCGAAGTCAGGTAGTTGTTGAAATCGTGGGCGATGCCACCGGCGAGGATTCCGACGGAATCGAGCCGCTGCAGACGCTCTTCCTGCTGCTGGTGTTCCAGATCCTCGCTGATGTTCTGGAAGATCACCAACCAGCGGGACCTCGAAGGATCGAGATCGGTTAAAAAAGTAACCGTGCAGCGATAGACATTCTTCCCGTCTTCGAAAAGAAAACGCCGACCCGAATCTCCCTTCTCGGACCCTTCGATTTTCGACCAGATTTCTGTCGCCTGGCTGCCGAAGAGATCGGAGAGGGGGACTCCCTCATCATCCAATTGAACCAAATTCCGACAGGGAAGATCCATCCCGCCTGCGAGAAGCACCCGTCCGTCCTGACGGATCACCAAGGCTCCTCCTTCCGGTATGTTGGTGACGAGGCTGGCGAGCAGTTGCTGTCGGTAGGCGAGGGTATCATATTGTTCCCGGATGCGGCGGGCAAACAACTGCGCGTCCTTGGCATGGTTCTCCTGAGCGTTCAGCATG
The DNA here is from genome assembly GCA_002396885.1 of Akkermansiaceae bacterium UBA5020. Classification (GTDB taxonomy): domain Bacteria; phylum Verrucomicrobiota; class Verrucomicrobiia; order Verrucomicrobiales; family DEV007; genus Arctic95D-9. The sequence goes on along the minus strand of DGXY01000033.1, from coordinate 2,896 downwards.
AAGAGAAAGTCGGTGACCCCCTGATGCACCGGGAAATCCTGAAATTGCAGTCCAAGTCTTTTCAAATCTCCGGAAGCCGTGATCCATGGCGCGGCCGCATAGAGACTCACTTTTTGGTCAGGCAGGAAGATGACCTCGCCTTTCAAATGCAGGGAGTGGTCGTTTTTCTGCAGAACCACGGCCCGACCCACGAGCCTTTCCTCGGACCAGGCGGCGGTCCGCCTCGGCTCGATCAACGTAAAAACCTCGAGGACGTTCTTGCCGGAGAGACTCTCTTCCGGCAGCAGTCTCGCCAAGCGATCGCCGTAGCTAGCGATGCACCCGGAATCGTCGATCACGAGGTGGAACGGGAAAAGCTGATTCAGATGTATGTCGTTGAATCTCATCCTCGATCGAGCTCGGGGATCAGGCCGAACCCGGCGTAGCCGCCTGCCAAGTGACAAAGAACTCATCGTGGTCCTGTTCCTCCGAGCGAGCGCTCCGTAGTTCCACACTGACCGGGGTTCCAAAACGTTCCCCCAACCCTTCGAGCAAACCAATCACCATGGGCGAAAGTCCCGGCCGATCACTCCAATACCTGAGAACGAGAGAGCTCTCTCCCCGCTCAAACACCTCGAAGTGCGGAGGTTCCAATCTCGGCATGGCCAACTTCAATCGCGCATGCATCTGGTTGAGGTTATCGAGGAAACTACCCACATCCAAACCCCAGCCGTCCATCAATTCCCCGTAGCCGCGGGCAGCGGTGTAGGTAATCCATTTGCGGCCGAATTCCTTGAGGATTTCTTCCTGCGGCAGGTCGAGCAATCGCGAAGCACTGCCGATCAAGGCGTAGGTGGACTCGTCGGAATACGACTCCATGGCAACGAATTCATCCTCCTGGACCCCGGCGTCGTGATGGACGCGCTTCCAAGCGGCCTCACCGGCCCGTTCGATAACTAAATCCTTGATAGCCCTGTTGATCAACCCATACATAAAATCATAGTAAACCTCTTATTTACGAAATTTACAAGAAATCATTACTTTGGAAGCGTTTTTTTGATTCCTGGAACCTCCCCAGCAGCCTCCTCGTCCTTCTCGTCGGTTCCGCCAAGCTCGAAGAAGGCGGCGGCGCGTTCGAGCAACTCCTTCTTCCATTTCATGTTTCTCAGTCGAAACCTGCCGCGAACGCCCAACTCTCCATCCTCGAATCCAATCAAGACCATGGATCCGTCCGCTGGGGCTACCTCGCCCCTCCGGGTTGGGCAATGACATCAGCGTATTTCGTTTTTTGAAATCTTCACCGCATCCTCACCCGTATCGAAACGCCGTCGCGTGCGGTCGGATCGGCCACTGAGGCGGCATCAATGAGGATCGTCTCCACCGTGCGAAGGGTCACGGTTCGGCCGCCCTTTCTGACCAACAGTAGCTCCTTGGCGGGCGTCACCTTGACCCTCAGCCAGTCGGCCGGGGCCCCGGGTTCCCGCTCCGGTGTGTGGTAGAGCCCGTTCCTCACCGCCGCGGTCACCAGGTCCCCGGCGGCGTCCCGGTATTCGACCTTGAAGTGGCGCGAGCCGTCCCCTCCCCTCAAAGCGAAACGGTCGGGACGGTTGCCGCGGTTGGTCACCGACACGAAGGCGCTCACTGGAGCGGCCCTTGGTGTGGTGAACTGGTATTGCTGGGCGAGGGCACCCGTGTTGACCCTGCCGCCGCGCGTGGAGGTGAAGGAGCGTCCGACCGTGACATCGGGGCGCCGCACTGCGACGGTTCGTTCGTCGAGGGTGAGGGTGTGGGCTTGCGCGGTCTCGCCGCCCCCGACGGGACGGCGGAGTTCGAGGGAGTAGGAGCCTTCGTCGAGGACGACGCCGAGATCCAGTTCCGGTCCTGTGGCCCACGAACGCAGGAGGGTGCCGTCTCCGGCGAAGAGGCGGACCTCCAGTCCCGCACCTCCTTCCGTGGAAGCGGCGAAAAGACGCGGACCGTTCAAGGTGAAGCGGAACACCTGCGTGTCTCCGGGCAGGATGGCGCGGGCGAGCAAGGCGATGCCCTCCACGAAGACCGCGTTGGTGTCGGTGGTAAAGACGACGTTTTCCCCGTAGCGGGTGCCGAGGTGGTTCGTCGCGTAGGCCCGGGCGTAGTAGGTGGTGCCTTCGGCCAAACCGGTAGCCGTGACGCTGAAGGGGCCGGTCCCGGCGAAGGTGGCAGTCAGTTCCTGCACGCCGGGCCCGCCGAGGCTTGGACTGGCAGTGGTGGCGTAGACCACCCCGCGTGTGCTGACGGCCCGCCCACCGTCGGCAGTGACCTCGCCGCCGAGAGTGGCGCTGCTGCCGCTGATCGATGCGGCTGCCGTGGTCGTCACCGTCGGAGGGGTCGCTGGGGTCACCGAGACGCCATCAAGCCGGACCCGGCTAGCGCCGGCAGAGGCGGCATCGCGCACGAAGACCCAGCGAAGGGTGTGATCGCCGGCAGGCATTTCGACGAGGCGTTCCGACCAGTTGGCGGAGCCGGTGAGCAGGATCGGATCACCCGTGCCGGTCTCGAGCCGGAAGAGATCGAGGGCGCCTCGCTGCGAGGCTTCCCAGCGGAAACGCAGATTGGCGGGACCGGTGACGATGGTTTCGAGCCAGCTTGATTGACCCGGGGCGACGGCTCCGCTCTCGGCGGCGTCGCTGCCGTCGTGGCTCGGCGTGGTCTGGGCGAACCAGGCTTCGTCTCCGCCGGATTCCCAGGCGAGATCGGGCGCGTCGAGGGCGGCGGCGAGGGCGAGGGAGATCGAGCGGACGATCCGGAAGCCGGCACGATCGAGGCGGGTGCTGGCGGTCTCCGAGGAGAAGCTACTCAGCTCGCAGGCGCTCGGGGTAGAACTCCACGCGCCACCCTGGAGGAGGCGTCGTCCGGGCGATCCGGTGGGCGCGTCCCA
>DGXY01000032.1:12703-21086 GCA_002396885.1 Akkermansiaceae bacterium UBA5020 | reverse complement strand
AGTTCTTAATTTTATTGCAATTCTAAGGTTATTTGTTAAATTACGGGATGCTTTCATTTCCGTTTCGCGCAAGTTTTGGCGGTTCCGCTGTGCAGGCGATGAGCGCCTGCGCGGTGGCGCTCATGATGCTTGCCTCTTGTCGGGAAGCCTCGACCGACCTCTCGCTTTCGGGGGGCGTTGGCAGTGATCAAAAGCCCGATGCGAAGAGCAAGCCCCTCGTGATTTTGACCTGGGACGAGTATTTCTCGAACGAGGTCGTGTCCGCCTTTGAGCGTGAAAGCGGCATCGCGGTCGAATTTGTCACTTTCGAAAACCTTGATGAGATGGAGGGCCTTCTGCGATCGCGGCCGTCTGAATTTGATCTGATCGTAGTGGACGGGGGAACTCTGGGGAATCTCATCGAGCTGCGGCTTTTGCAGCCGATCGACCGCGCCTCGATCCCGAGTTTTGGCAACGTGGATGGGAAGTTCCTCGGAACAAAATTTGATCCGAATAACGTGTATTCGGTTCCCTACATGTGGGGCACGACCCTCGTTGTTTACCGCTCTGACAAAATCAGCGAGCCCGTGAAAAGCTGGGAATGTCTGTGGGACGAGCAGTACAAGAACCGCACGCTGATGCTCGACGACAAGTTTGACGTCTATGCCGCGGCGTTGCTTGCTGATGGCGGCGACATCAACACCCAAGATGAAACGAAGATTGCCCGGGCCACGCAACGCCTTCTTGAGCAAGTTGACAAACTCGACGCCCGGTTCGTGGACATCTTTGAAGTCCGGGAAAAGCTGCTTTCAGGCGAGTGCTGGATCAGCATGACCTACAGCAGCGATGCCGCGATCCTCGCGGAAGAGGACGAAAACATTTCCTATTTCATCCCCGAGGAGGGAGCGCCTTTGTGGTTGGACAGTTTTGTGGTCCCTCGTGAATCGACCAATCAGGGCGCGGCGCACCGGTTTCTGGAGTACTTCTGCCGCCCCGAAGTCGCCGCCGCCAACTCGAACGAACTCTGGAGCGCGTCGGTGAACAAGAAAGCCCGCCCCCTCATCAGCGAAAAGGTTCTCGAAGATCCGACCATCTACCTGAGCGAGGAGGTGATGTCCCGGTGCCGCCTTGACAGCCAGACCAGCCCCGAGCGCCATCTCCTCGTCAATCAGGGGTTGAAGCGCGTCTTCGACCGCGTTCGTGAAGCGGAGCGTCGGCCCGAGGTCTCCCTGCTGATCTGGGAAGCCTATTATGATCCCAAAGTGATCGAGAAATTTGAGACCGAACACCAGTGCAAGGTGCGGATCACCGAAGTCGAGAACACCGAACAATTGAAACAGGTATTGTCCGGTGATCCCGGCGGATTCGACGTGGTCGTGGCGGACGAGATGACGCTCGCCGACTTCGTGAAATTGAAACAGCTCCGCGAACTCGATCCGGCCTTGGTGGGTCCTGGGGCTGAGGGAAGTGTCGAAGGACTTGTCCCTCCGGGAGATCCCGAAAGTCGTTTTTCAAGGCCATACCTCTGGGGCCTCACGGTCCTCGCAGGACGAGCGGAAGCGTTGAAGGGAGTTGAACCTAGTTGGAATTTGCTCTGGGATGAGAATCTCCGCACTAGTATCCTCGACGAACCCAACGATCTCATCGGGATTGCCCTACTTTCGCTCGGGAATGATCCGGCAGCGGCTACCGAAGCCCAGGTGAATGAGGCGGCGGCGCTCATCGCCAAACGTTTTCCGGACTTCACCTCGCACATGCACGACACGCTCTCGGCGTTGAAGGCGCTCGAGACCAACCAACTCGATCTCGCGGTGGTTTACAATGGCGACGCGCTTCTGCATGCCGCCGAAAATCCTTCAATCCAGGTGATGATTCCAAAGGAGGGAGCTCCGTTGTGGATCGACAGTCTGGCGGTGACACGAGACTCGCCCCAGCCGGTGCTGGCGCACCGTCTCATCGCCCACCTGACCTCTCCGGCGATGTCAGCGCAAACCGCCAACCACCTCTATTTCCCCACGCCGAGCTTGGCCGCCCGCCAGCAGGTTGATCCCGCCCTTCTCCGGAATCAGATGCTCTACCCGGAGACGAAAGTGATGGAGCGATGTGCCTTCATCCAATTTCCCGCGGAAGTGCAGCGCACCGTGAGCCAGGCGATGGCTCGACTCGTCAGTGGAGGGCGCTCACGCAGTATCGCGATCGAAGAAGACGCGTCTGGCGCCGAGCGTGCTGAAAATGTCCAAGTGGGTGCTTCCGTGACAGAGGATTGAGTCTCCTTCCGAAACTAACGAGAATGAACACCATCCGCGCGCGGCTACTGACTTCCATGATAATGACGGGACTTGTTCCCCTCATTCTCGTGCTGGTACCGCTCGGGTCGGTCTTGAATCGTAATTTGCTGGAGCAAGAGCAGGAGAAACTCGTCGAGACCTCCCGCCAGTTGGGACGTCTCGTCGCCGAAGTGACGGACCGCACCTCACATGAACTGGCCTCCCTTCAGTCCAATCCACTTCTCTCTGATCCCAATGGAGATATCGAGGTGAAATTGAAGGAAATGCATCGTCTCGTGAGGATCTTCGAGGTCTATTCCGATATCAGCCTTTATGATTCCGAGGGGTTTTTGCTGGGATCCACCGCGGAGGACCACCCGACTTTTCGGGAATACAGTGACTGGTTCCACAATGCGCTGAAGGGAACGGTCTCTCTCTCCCACCCGCAGCGTATTCTGGGGAAAGAGGGTCTTTACCTGACGGTCTATCTTCCCATCGAAAGTGGCAAAGGCGCGAAAGCCGCCAGCCTTCAGGTGCTCAAAGCGCGGCTCTCTTTCGCCCGCGTGATCTCCCTTCTCGGCGATGGTTCGTTGAGCAGCGGCAACACGGTCTATCTGCTCGATGCCCTTGGGAACACTCTCTCGGGAGGCGACCCCGAGCATCTCATGGAGAAGTTCGACACTGAAGTTCCGTCGGCGCATTGGTTTGAGCAGCGCACCGGGACCTACCAACCGAAGAACGGTCCGAGTTACCTTTTCGCCCGCGAGGTGCTGCCTCCCTCGGTCACGAACATCGATTCACCTTGGATCGTTCTCTCCATGAAGCCGATGGAAGAGGTCACGGCAATGGTGAGGCAAGGTATCCTCGCTCTCATCGCGGCGGCGGTGTGCATGATGGCAATGGCCGCGGCGCTCGCGGTTTTTCTCTCCAAATTGATCTCACGGCCCCTCGAGCGTATCGGCGATGCGGCGGCGAGCGTGGCCGCCGGCAATCTCTCGGCTCGCGCGGAGGCTGATGAAGGCTCGACGGAAATGCGGGTGCTCGCCTCGATTTTCAACCGCATGGTCGGCGAAATTGCGGATCACCGCGAAAGTCTCGAGCAACTCGTCGCGTCGCGCACCGAGAGCCTCCACTTGAGCCAGTCCGAACTTGAGCGCGCCAATGCCCGTCTCCAGGCGGCGATCAGCAGTACCAAGAACGGATTCCTCGTGGAGGATCTCGAGGGAGGGGTCTCGGTCGTGAATGGCCTTTTCCTCTCCTTTCTTGGCGCTTCTCCGGACCATCCGGCGGCCGTCTCGGCCAATGAGATTCTCGACGCCTTCGAAACGGAGGGAGGTATTCCTCCCGGTATGGCGCAAGCGTGGCGGGAGACGCGGGCGGACGTCGGCATCATCGATCAGGAGGTCGCGATCGGATCGGATGAAAAGCGCGTCCTTCAAGTCTATTCAGCACCCATCCGGGACCGGCGCGGCAATCTGATCGGAAGGGTCTGGAGCCTGCAGGACCTCACGGAGCAACGCAAGCTTGAGGAAGGGCTGCGGCAATCGCAGAAGATGGAGGCGGTCGGTCAGCTCGCTGGCGGCATCGCCCACGATTTCAACAATCTCCTCGCCGGAGTCCTCGGCAATCTCGCGCTGGTCAAAATGGATTTGGGCGAAGAAGGCAGCGGCGAGGCCCGGGAGAGCCTCAATCATGCGATCAAGGCGGGCGAGCGCGCCGCGGAACTCGTCAAGCAACTCCTCGGCTTCTCCCGCCGAAGCCGCATGGACCTCAAGCCCTGCGATGCGAATCTCGTCCTCACGGAGGTGCGCGACATTCTCGCCGCCACCATCGACCGTCGCATCCAGATCGAGCTCGACCTCAACGAGGCGCCATGGCGGGTGATGGCCGATGTCGGCATGCTGGGGCAGGTCTTCATGAACATGGCGGTCAATGCGAAAGATGCGATGCCGCACGGGGGGCGCCTCTTTCTACGTTCGAGAAATCGGAAACTTTCCGCCATCGAACTCCGTTCTCATCCGGAGATCGAGCCCGGGGACTTCGTTTGCCTCAGCGTCGAGGACGAAGGCGATGGCATTCCCCTGAAGGTCCAGGCCAAGATCTTCGAACCCTTCTTCACGACCAAAGAGCCCGGAAAGGGGACCGGCCTGGGGCTCGCCACCTCCTTCGGGATCGTCAAGCAGCTGGGAGGATGGATCGATTTCCAATCCGAGCCCGGCAAAGGAACCTGCTTCGACATTTACTTGCCCCGCAGCAAAGCGGCTGAGGCCGGGGATACCTCGGCGCTTCTCACTGCCTCGGTGGGTGAGCCGCACCTGGCCGCTTCTCGGAGAGGTGAAACGATCCTCCTCGTCGATGACGAAGCGCTCGTGCGCCGCATCGGACGGACCCTTCTCACCAAGCTCGGCTATGAGATCCTCGAGGCGGCCGACGGGCTCGAGGCCCTCGAGATCTGCCGTGTCAAAGGTGACTCGATCGGTCTAGTCCTCCTCGACCTGACCATGCCGAATCTGACCGGCAAGGAGACCTTTGCCCGCCTCCACGAAATGCTGCCCGAGCTGCCGGTGCTCATCTGCAGTGGCTATCTCGTCGACCTCAACGAGTTCACCCAGGCCTGCGGCGCCTGTCCCGATGGCTTCGTGCAAAAGCCTTACAGCTTTGCCGACATGGCCGAGATGGTGTGGAAAACCCTCGATCGCCAAAGCCACGTGGCGGCCTGATCGCCGCACCGGTCTATACCGCTCAAGGCACCGGAGGAGGAGTCACCCCCTCCACCGAACTGCTTGGATTGAGCGGCTTCACCGCCTTGAGATACTTGAAAAGATCGCTGTCCGTCGTGAAGACTGCGGTGCTGTCGTTCAGGGTCTTTTGATAGAGCTCGAGCGTCCGCATGAACTCGTAGAATTCGGCCGCCTCGGGCGAGCGGTTGAAAGCATCGGCATAGATCTGGGAAGCCTTGGCATCCGCTTCGCCACGGGTCGTCTCGACGATCTTGTAGGCCTCGGACTCGATCCGGCGGAGCTCCTTTTCCTTGTCGCCAAGGATTTTCGCCGCTTCGCCGGCCCCCTCGGAGCGGAAACGCTCGGCGATCTGCTGCCGCTCCGAGACCATCCGCTCGTAGATTCGCGTCTGCACTTCCTCGTTGTAGTTGATCCGTTTGAAGCGGATGTCGAGCAGGTCGATGCCGAACTCCGCCAGTTTCGGCTTGGCGGTGTCATGGATCTCCTTTTCCAGCAGCGAGCGACCCTTCCGGATCGGAATCAGCACGCCCACCGTGCCACTCTTGGCCGCTTCGGCGAGCTCGGCATCGACAGCGGGCTTGCGGTCTTTGGTGGTGCGGATGACCTCGATGAGTTCGTGTCGCGCGATCGTGTTGCGGGTCTCCGATCCGAGGATGTCATCGAGACGGGTCTGGGCGCTGCGTTCGTCGCGCAGCTTTTCGAAGAAGCGCAGGGGATCGGTGATCGTCCAGCGGGCGTAGGTATCGACGCCGATGTAGGATTTATCCTTCGTCGGCATCTCCGTGGTGGTGCCGTCCCATTCGAGGATGCGACGCTCGAAGAAGTTCACCTTCTGGAGAAAGGGCACCTTGAATTTCAATCCGGGTTCCGCGATGGGCTCGCCTACGGGTTTGCCAAACTGGGTAACGATGACCTGCTCGGTCTCGTTCACGGTGTAAAAGGCGCCCGTGACAATGAGCAGGGCGAGGAGGGCGGTCAGGGCGACGATGCAGCCGAATCCGGATTTTTTCATGAGGGTGTGGGATCGGTGGGGGAAGGGTCAGGGTTGCGCCGGCTGGCGGGTCGCGGGATTGATGGGCAGAAAGGGCAGCACCTGGCTCGCTTCCTCGTCGAGGATGATGACGCCACCGAGACCGGGCAGGACCAACTCCATTGTTTCGAGGTAAAGACGACGACGCGTGATCTCGGGGGCCTTTTCATACTCCGCGAAGAGCGCGGTGAATCGGGCCACGTTGCCCTCGGCCTCGTTGACGCGCTGGGTCGCGTAGCCCTCGGCCTCGCTGATCATTTTCTGGGCTTCCCCGCTCGCCTTGGGCACGTCGCGATTGTAATCCCCGTTGGCGACGTTAATCGCCTTTTCGCGCTCCTGCTGGGCGCTGTTGACCTCGTTGAAGGAGGACTGGACAGGCTCGGGGGGGTCGACGTCCTTGAGTTGCACCTGGTCGATCGTGATCCCGAGTCCGTAGAGATTGACGAGGTCACGCAGCTTCGCGCTGCTCTCGGTCTCGATCTCCTGGCGGCCCACGGTGATCACTTCATCGACGGTGCGATCGCCGACGACCTGCCTCATCACCGACTCACTGGCGTGGCGCAGGGTCGTGTCCGCGTTGCGCACGCGGAAGAGGTATTTCTCCGGCTCGGTGATGCGGTATTGCACGACCCAGTCGACGAGCACGGAATTCAAATCTCCCGTCACCATGTTCCGTTCGAAGCCGAACTCATCCGGTGAACTCCACTGGTAGGGATTGGTGTTTCCTTCCGTGCCGAAGCCGAATTCCTGCTTCAACTGTCTCGTCACCTGTACCGTCGTGACCTGATCGATCCCGAAGGGAAGTTTGAAATGAAGGCCCGGAGGCACCGTCTTGAGATGCTTGCCGAAACGGAGGACGACGCCGGCTTCCTCGACCTCGACCGTGTAGAAGCTACCGCCTGCGCCGATCACCCCGAGCAGAATCACGGCGAGCAGGGCGAGCCCTTTGCCTTTGAGGAACGAGGGAGTTTGCACCTCGATGACGTCTTTGCCGACTTGGATTCGCATGGCCGGACTTTACGGACATTCGGGGTGCGGTCCAGTTACAAAAGCGGGCGCTCTCAACCGCATGGCCGAGGCGCTTCTCTTCCTCGGATCCTGAGGGGCGCGATCAGCCCCCTTCTTCCCGCATGCGCTGCAAGGCCCTGTGGGAATCGAGATGGGAGAGTTCGCTGGCCCGGGCGAGGTGATCCTGACAAAACCACAGTAGCCCTTTCGGATGGCTCGGCTGCTCGAGCAGTTCGCGGTTGCGGAAGGAGACGAGACCGAACTCGAGGCTCGGATGGTCGCGCCCGTCGCGGTCACAGAAGTCGCAGATGGGCGGACGCATCGACCCGGTCGGGGCCGACTCAATAGCTCTTCGCAAAGATCACCCGTCCTTCGGCCGGCTTTCCGGTGAGGATGCAGGTGCCCGTTCCGCCGCGCATCGCCGGATCTTTCGGGATGCAGCGCACCGTGATGCGCATCTCCTGCTTCAGGGCCTCCTCGTCCTCCTGGGTCCCGGCCCAGTGGACAAGGGCGAAACCGCCGTGGATTTCGGGCTGTTCCTTGTTCCGGGGCGTGAAGAATTTCCGGAATTCCTCCATTGAATTGATCTCGACGAGATTCTCATCGCGGAAGGCGACGGCGCGTTCGAGGAGCGAATCCTGAATGCCCTGAAGGATCGAGGTGATCCCGGCGACGGCCTCGACCGAGGGGAGAAACTGCTTGTCCTTCGGCGATTGGTCGCGCCGGGTGAGGGCGACGGAGCCGCTCTCGAGGTCGCGTGGACCGATCTCGATGCGGACCGGCACACCCTTCTTGATCCACTCCCAGTTCTTCACCCCGCCGCCGAGATCGCGCTTGTCGACTTCGACGCGGATCGCGTCGCCGTGGAAGCTCTGTGCGGAAAGCTCGGCCGCGAGTTTGGCGCAGGCCTCGAGGATGGGGCCTTCGTGTTCCGGCTTCGGCATCACCGGCAGGATCACGACGTGGGTCGGGGCGACGCGCGGCGGCAGGATGAGCCCGTCGTCGTCCGAGTGCGCCATCAGGAGTGTGCCGATGAGACGCGTGCTCACGCCCCAGCTCGTCGTCCAGGCGAACTCGCGTTTGCTCTCGCGTCCCTCGAATTCGATGCCGGCGGCCTTCGAAAAATTCTGTCCGAGGAAGTGCGAGGTGCCCGCCTGGATCGCCTTGCGGTCCTGCACCATCGCCTCGACCGTGAAGGTGTTGAGCGCTCCTGGGAAACGCTCGGCTTCGGTCTTTTCCCCCGCGATCACCGGCACGGCGAGGTGGTCGGTGAGGAAACGCTCGTAGACCTCGTGCATCTTCTTCGTTTCCTCCATCGCCTCCTCCGCCGTCTCGTGGGCGGTGTGGCCCTCCTGCCA
>DGXY01000032.1:0-12523 GCA_002396885.1 Akkermansiaceae bacterium UBA5020 | reverse complement strand
CCTCCTGCCAGAGGAACTCGGCGGTCCGGAGAAAGAGGCGCGGACGCATCTCCCAGCGCATCACGTTCGCCCACTGGTTGATGAGGAGCGGGAGATCGCGGTAGCTCTGCACCCAGCGCGCGAAGGCCGCGCCGATGATGGTCTCGGAGGTGGGGCGGATCACGTAGGGTTCGGTCAGCTCGCCTGCGGGGACCATCTTGCCGTCCTTCAACTCGAGGCGGTGATGGGTGACGACGGCGCATTCCGTCGCGAAACCCTCCACGTGGGTCGCCTCCTTTTCCAGGTAGCTGACCGGGATGAGGAGGGGGAAATAGGCGTTCTTGTGTCCCGTCGCCTTGAACCAGACGTCGAGCTGGCGCTGGATCTGCTCCCAGAGACCGTAGCCCCAGGGTTTGATGACCATGCAGCCGCGCACCTCCGAGTTTTCGGCGAGATCGGCGGCACGCACGACCTGCTGATACCATTCGGGGAAATTCTCCTCGCGGGTCGGGGAGATCGCGTTCTGGGGGGCTTTGGCCATGAGACTGAAGAGGGTTGACTGGGAGCCCGGACCCTATCCGGTCCCGGATGGATTTCCAGCGGGGATTTAAGGGGTAAACCTCATACTCTTACTCTTACCTCCTACTCATACTCAGCGAACGTCCCTCGGCCCACGTCTTTGAGTAGGAGTATGAAGTAAGAGTATGAGTACGAGTCGGAGCAGGAGGTTTTTAGCACTGATTGCCAACCCGCCCTTGTCCGCGTAACCTGCCTCGTGGAAATCCGGCACCTCTTCATTTCGCCCGCGCACAATTTCGTCGGCCACTTCGGTGGTCCGGCGGGGACGAATCCCGTCATCGAAGTGCCGGAGATTGAGTGTGTCGCCGGCAGCGGAATCCGGGGCGACCGCTATTTCGATCACAAGCCCGACTACAAGGGACAGATCACCTTCTTCGAGATCGAGACGCACCTCCGCCTTTGCGACGACTTCGCGGTTTTCGACAAGGGCCCCGAGGTCTACCGACGCAACGTCATCGTCGCGGGACAGGACTTCAACGAACTCATCGGGGTCGAGTTCGAAATTCAGGGCGTGCGTTTCCTCGGCACCGAAGAATCCAAGCCCTGCCTCTGGATGAACCAAGCCTTCGCCCCCGGCGCCGAAAAAGCCCTGCTCGGCAAGGGCGGTCTGCGCGCGAAGATTCTCTCGGACGGAGTGTTGCGGGTGGGATGATTTGAAATCGCCATGACCCTCCTCACCATCTCCACGCCCGCCTTGCTCTTTCCCGCGGTGAGCCTCCTCTTTCTCGCCTACACGAACCGCTTCCTCCACCTCGCCGCGCTCGTGCGCCAGCTTCATCGCGATTGGGTGGAACGTCAGGACGATTGCCTCCGCGCCCAGATCGACAACATGCGCAGGCGTCTCGCCCTGATCCGCTGGATGCAACTTCTCGGCGCGGTCAGCATCCTCCTCTGCGTCGTCGCGATGGTCGCAGTGATGCTCGAGGCGAACCTCACGGGATGGATTGCCTTCTTCGCGGCCCTGCTCTTCATGGGGGGCTCGCTCCTCTGTCTTATCCTCGAGGTCGCCTGCTCCGGCGGAGCCCTGAAGATCCTCCTCGACCGAGTCGAGCGGGAGTGATCCCAGTGAAGGGTTCTTGCCTTCCGAGAATTGCGCGCGCAACGAAGGTTTGCACGATTCCTGCGGTTAGACCGGGTCACAATATCTCCCCGAACCTCCTTTTTACATGGCTACCCCGCACCCCTTCCCTCTTCACGACGAAACCACCGCCCCTCCGGCCGCTTCCGCCGCGCTCGCGGCGACGCGGAAGAACTTCGGAATGATCCCGAATCTCGAGCGGGTCATGGCCTCGGCACCGCCCCTTCTCGAAGCCTATTCGCGGACTTGGGATCTCTTTGATACGACCAGCCTCAGCGAGATCGAGCGACAGGTCGTCTACCTTACCGCCAACTTCGAGAACGACTGCGCCTACTGCGTGCCTTGGCATACGCTTCTCGCCACCAAGGCGGGGATGGCTCCGGAGGCGATCGAGGCGCTCCGGAACGGATCGCGCATCCCGGATGAAAAGCTCGAAGCGCTCCGTTCCTTCACCCGCGCCCTCATCGCCAACCGGGGCAAGGCCGTCGCGGCCGATCTCGAAAGCTTTTTCGCCGCGGGCTACACCCCGGTGCAGGTGCTCGAAGTCATTCTCGGCCTCGCCGTGAAACTGATGAGCAACTACACAAATTCCATTGCCGCGACCCCGCTGGATCCCGAGCCGCGTCCCTACCTCTGGAAAAAGCCGACGATTGCTCCGCGCGACGAGTGACTTCTCACGTCCGGTTCCAAAGGTCGGCTCTGGTGCCTTCCTCCGAACACAAGCCCCATTCCATCATCGCGAGGAGGACGGGTTTCAGGGCTAAAACCTTTATTCCCCGGCCCGGCGGATTTCTCGTTTCGGACCGAAGGCGTGGAAAGAGCGGTCCGGATCGCAGATGAATCCCTTGGGATCGATCTTCATTCCTTCCGCCTCGAGCCGAGCTTGTTGTTCCGCGCGCCGATGCTCCGCCATCCCCCTGCTGATCCGTCCTTCGGCCCCGACGACCCGGTGCCAGGGCAGGGCGGCCGCCTCCTCCTCGTTGAGGCGGGCGAGAAAGTAGGCGACGTGCCGTGGATTCACGTTCAGGTGTCCCCCGATCGATCCGTAGGTGGTGAAACTCCCCTCCGGAATCCCCGAGACAACCCGGATCACCTCCGTCCTGATGCGGGCGAAAGCAGAGGATTCCTTCGAGGCCATGGGCGTATCCGTCCTTCCCGGGATCGCCTCAGCGATCCCTTTTGGATTTTGTGGGCGCGGACTTCCGTTTGCTCCGGCTCACGACTGCTTTCAAGGGGAAGGATCCGTCCTAGCGAGATCACGATCCAATAAAAACGAATCAATGAATCAGAAGGATCACTTTTTCACCAACCAGATGTTGCGGTAGCGGACCGGGTTGCCGTGATTCTGAAGGTGAAGGGGGCCGGGGCCCTTTTCATCCTTTTTCTGCGCTCCGCCGGTGGGGGCGGGGAGTTCCAGGTTTTCGTGAATGACAAAACCGTTGTGCTTCACGCTCGCCTTCGCGTTCGCGACCTTGTTGCCGGCCTCGTCAAACTTCGCGGCGGTGAACTCGACGTCGTAAGTCTGCCAGCGGAGGGGCGGGTAGCAGAGATTCTGGGCGGGTTCGGCCGTCTTGTAGATGCCGCCGCACTCGTTGTCCACGCCGGGGAGACCAAAGCTGTCGAGCATCTGCACCTCGTAGCGACCTCCGAGGTAAAGACCACTGTTGCCCCGGGCTTGTCCGCGCGCTTTCGACATCCAGGGGAGCCGGAACTCGATGTGAAGGGTGAAATCGCCGAATTCCTCCACCGAGGTGATGCCTTCGCACAAGAGATCGCCGTCGAGTTTCGCGCCTTTCCAGTTCTTTGCTGCCGCCTCGGGAGATCCGTCAAACAGCACGATTGCTCCCTCAGGCGCCTTGGCTCCGAGGGTCGAACTCTCGCGCTCGACGCGATCGAGAATGACCGTGAGGTTCGCATCGGCCGAGGTCGTCGCGGTGATCCTGCCATCCTTCAAAACGGCGGTCCACTCATCCTTGAGGAAAGTGACGTTGCCGTCTTCGGCACGTTTGCCTTGGGTCGAACCGCGTGGCTTTTCACCGTCCCAGCCGTCGCCGGGAAGTCCGCCCTTCGAAAGCACTGCTTCGAATTGTCCCTCGCCGAGCCCAATGACTTGGACGCCGACGATGCCGTCGCGCGTGTTGCCGGTGTATTCTCCTTGGATCACGAAGTCGGGATCTTTCCCCGCCTCGGCCGGATCGGCGGTGGCGGCAAACTGCTCGGCGGCGTGGCAAAGCGGGGGAATCAGGGCGGCGGTGAGAACGAGGGCGAGGAGGTGACGTTTTTTCATGGAAGTCGGGAGACCTTTGTAAGGCCTCGGGGAGGATTTTTCAATCCCCGAGGCAGGCGGCGGATCCGGTCACCCCCTTAGCGCCAACAACTCCAGCACCACCGGGAGGATCTGTCCGTGGGTGCGGTTGCGTCCGGCGCGGTTGAGGATATCGGCGACGAGGGCGGCGTCATGCATTCTCCGGGCCGGCAGCCAGTCTTCTTGGGTGTCGGCGTGTTCTCGCTTTGTCAGGGTTCGGATGAAGTCACGGGTCTGGCATCGGCTGATCTCGACGCGGGTGCCGCCCATTTCGAAATCCACCTCGACAGTGCCGAGTCGCGCCGGATCGAGTTCGGCGAGGCGGATGCGGAAGCCCTTCCGCAGGCCTTTGCAGGGCAGGCAGACGATTTCGCGACTCGTCGAGATGCCGCCGTCGATTCCCCCTTCGAGACGTGCCGCGATCCAGGCGGCGAGGTAGAGGGCGCTCATGCGAAAGCCGTTCGCGTAGCGGATCGTCACCTCCGAGAGCGAGCCGAGTTCGCGCGCCACGAGGGGACGGTCGAAGGCGTTGGCGAGGGCGTGGCGGATTGAGTTCATCCGCGTGAAGGCGAGATCGTGCATCACGTAGGGCGAAGAAGTGCCGCGTTGGCATTCGAGGAGCCGCAGGAAGGGATTGCGCGGTGAGGCCCAGCCCTCGCTGTCGAAAAGGAGGCGGTCGATCCGCGAATAGAGGCCCTCTTCGAAGGCGTCGGAAAATTCACCCCGCCACCAGAAGGCGAGCGGCAGATCCGAGTCGAGATGAGCGAGGACGGCGTTCCGGAGCAAGCCGGAGGAATGGCCGGTGAGGAAAAAGCTGATCTGTTCGGTGCAGACGCTCTTCGCGCCGTTCCGGTCGATCTGGCAGTGGGCCTGCACCCAGGCCCGCGCGCCGGTGGCAGCGGCACGCGTGTCGGCGTGGATGAGGAGCGAGCGGCAGGCCGTCTCGCTCGTGAGTTCAGCGAGCACGGCCGCATCTTGCTCGAGATCGGCCGGATTTTCATTGTAGAGTGCGAGATTGATGAGCGAGGCCCTCGCAATCCCGTCATGATCGGCGTCCGAGCCTCCTGCAAAGAGCGCCTGCAGCGCCTTTTCGATGCGCGAGATTTCCACCTCTTCGCCGAGGAGTTCAAAGGCGGGGGTGGCTGGAAGGGAAGGTGCGGACGTCATCGTTCCTAAGAATAGCCCCGTTTTTCCCGGTGGAAAAGCGAATCGGGCTGGAGAAAGGTTGCCTGCCGCTGCTCATGCCCCCTTTCCCCCTGCCCTGATGTCTCCCAGCACCCGCGTCACCCGTCTCGACAACGGCATCCGTCTCGCCACCGTCTCGATGCCACACATGGCCAGCGTCGCCATGGGAATCTGGGCCGGGGCCGGAAGCCGCCACGAGACCGAGCGCGAACACGGAATGGCCCACTTCGTCGAGCACATGCTCTTCAAGGGCACCGAGGAGCGCTCCGCAGAGGAGATCTCGCGTCACATCGAGAGCCTTGGCGCCTCCATCGATGGCTTCACGGTCGAGGATCACACCGCCTACCAGGTGAAGGGGCCCTCGGAGAAATTCGGCCGCCTCTTTGAAGTGCTCTCGGATCTTTACCGCAACCCCTTTCTCGACCCCACCGAGATCGATTCCGAGAAACAGGTCATCCGCGAGGAGATCGCGATGGTGCACGACCAGCCCTCGCAATACCTCGATGACCTCATCAGCGAAGCCGCGTGGGGGCGTGAGCATCCCCTCGGGCGCTCCATCACCGGCACGGAGGAAAGCCTCGAGCAATTCCGCCGCGCCGATATCGAGGCATTCCATTCGCGCGTCTATCGGGGACGCCACACCGTCGTCTCCGTCGCGGGCAACATCGATCACGACGAGGTCGCCGCCGTCGTTTCCGCTCGTCTCGGCGATCTCGCCGCGGGCGAAGCCCTCACCTGCGAGCCCGCTCTGCCGCCGCAGCCCCAGCACCGCTTCCACGAGGACGGCGGGCAGGAGCAGTCGCACCTCGCCCTCTCCTTCCGCAACGTCGATCGAAACGATCCGAAACGCTACGCGCACAAGCTCCTCAACGTCATCCTCGGCGAGAACATGAGCTCGCGCCTGTTCCAGGTCATCCGCGAGCAACGCGGCCTCTGTTACGAGGTCCAGAGCGATCTCGTCAGTTTCTCCGACGCCGGTGCCCTGCAGATCTATCTCGCCCTCAGCCCCGCGAATCTCGCTCAGGCTCTCCGCGCCATTTCCACCATCCTCGAGGATCTCCGCACGCGCGGCGTCACCGCGATCGAGCTGGAGGAGGCGAAATCCTACGTCATCGGGCAGAATCGCATCAGCCTTGAAAACACGTCCTCCCAGATGATGTGGGCGGGCGAATCGCTGCTCTACTTCAACGAGTGGATCGATCCCGAGGTCGCCCACAAGCATCTTGAGGACGTCACCCTCGAGGACATCCACGCCGCCGCGCGCGAGGCCTTTGATCCTGACGTCCTCTGCTCCGCGATCATCGGACCCGCCGAGTCGCGGGGAAGATTGGCGCAGTGGCTGGGGAGGTGAGGGTCGGAAGTCGGAAGTCGGAGGTCGGAGGTCGGAGGTCGGGCCAAGCTTTTTTAGACGCCTTCGATCGTGGAGAACTGGAGGGGCAAGCTCCTGCTTGCCCGCTACGTGGAGCGATTGACTTTCGCCTGTGACGCCGGAAAGCTCTCGATCGCGGCGGGCTAGCGGGAGCTTGCCCCTCCAGGCTTAGGTCCCCTTACGCCGTGGGCACGACATGGAGGAGGCGGAGGGTCGTGACTTGCCGGACCGGCACCTGCGCCGGTGGATCCGTGCCTGCTCCGGGACGTGTGATCCAGAGATCGAGGTTTTGTTCGGTGTGGCGCACCATCTTGTCGAGCGGATCGAAATAAACCCGTCCCCGCAGATTCCTCGTCTGAACCTCCACGACCGGGGCGGTCGGCTCGACGTCGGGCACGGATCCCGCCAGGGTCCCGGCATACTCGAGCGAGAGACAATTCTGCCCTTCGAAACTCACCGTTCCGGCATGACGACAGGACAAATCGAAGGTCAAGGAACCGATCTCGCCGACCTGGCGCGTCCCTTGGAGCGACCAACCGTCCCCCGGCGCGACCCGCTTCTCCGAAAAGCCCTGAAAGAGCCCGGCGATGAGTTGCTCGAGTTCCTCGGATCCGAAACTCGGCACCTCCGGCAGGAGGGCCGTTTCGTCACCTCCTCCCGTCGCCACCGCCGCGTCGATGCGGCCCTTGTCGTCGAGGGTGAGTTCGACGAGACGGTTCATCGTCGCGCGAACGTGGCGGCCGAGAGGCGTCTCCTGGTCCTCCGGCTTCAGTGATTCGTAGGTCAGCGTCGTGCCAGGGGAGGAAAAGGTCAGGTCGAGCCGCTCCGTGCGCGCCTTCAGCACGATCCCTGCCTTTCCATCGACCCGCACCTTCGCATCGTAGCGGGCCTGTTGCTCCATCGTGAAGCCCTCGCCGCCGCCGAGTTGCAGCTCGGTCCGCACCGTGAAGCGATACGTGTGGCCCGGTTGGAATTCGGGCCGCAGCCGCTCCGCCTTCGCCGTGGTCGTCGTCGCGCCCGGGAGGGTGAAGCCCGGCATCGCGACGCCCGGGCCGGGCGCGTTGGGAAAGGCCGCCGCAGAAGGACGACGTGGCTCGTTCATCGCCGGTATGCCGGGGATGGCCGGGATGGGGATCGGAACCGGTTCCGCCTTCGGCTTTTCAGCCCCTGGCTCCTGCGCCCGCAGCGCAGCGGCAGCAAGCACCGCCAGGCAGGCGGAGGCGAGAAAGAGGATCGGGAATCTGAGACGAGGAATCACCCAGCGAGCGAACCACAAATCCGGGGGCGGGGCAATGGTGGAGTGGGGCAAGGTCGAGGTCTCTGACGATTCTTGATGCCTTTCGTGTCATTTACCCGCGAGGGCCGGAGGGGCACCGTTCTCTGTGCCCGAGAGTGCGGCCCTGCCAACTGCGGCAGCTACGCGGCACGTCCACGCGCGTCCAAAGAGCAAATCACTCCACCGCCGACCGCGCCGGACCCCTGGCAGCCGCCTTGCCCTTCTTTGCGGGAGCGGTGGGTTCGGACCCGATGGACCGGGTTTCCACATAGGCAAGAAATTCGTCCTTCGAGATCCCGAGAATCGCGGCAGCCTTGGCCTCGTCGCCGGTCTCGCGCAGGGCGGTCTCGGCGAGCATTTTCATGGCGAGGGCGACAGGGGAGGCCTTGGCGAGGGCCGCGGACTGGAGGAACCGCTTCGCGGCACGCTCGAGGATGACGCGCTCGCTTTCGTTGCGACTGGCCTGGTCGAAGGGGAGGTCGCTGCCGAGGATGACGTTCCCGCTCGCGAGGACGCAAGCGCGCTGGATGAGGTTTTCCAGCTCACGGACGTTGCCGGGCCAGTGGTAGCCCTCGATCATCTCGATCGCTTCCTTGGAAAACTGCATGGGTCGGCCGCGTCCTCCTTCGGTGCGCTTCGCGAGGAAGTGCTCGGCGAGGAGGCGGATGTCCTCCTGGCGCTGGCGCAGCGGTGGGATGTGGATGCGCACGACGTTGAGCCGGTAGAAGAGATCCTCGCGAAAGGTGCCGTGCTCGACTTCTTCCTCGAGGCGTTTGTTCGTCGCGGCGAGGATGCGGACGTCGGTCTGGAGGGTTTGGTTGCCGCCGACGCGGGAGAACTCGCCGCTCTGGAGGACGCGGAGGAGCTTGCTCTGCACCTCGAGGGGCATGTCCCCGATCTCGTCGAGGAAGAGAGTCCCGCCATGGCATTGCTCGAATCGGCCGATGCGCAGGTTGACTGCTCCGGTGAAGGCCCCCTTTTCATGACCAAAGAGTTCACTCTCGAGGAGGTTACTGGGAATCGCGGCGCAGTTGATCGCGACGTATTCGGACTTGGCGCGGCGTGAAAATTTGTGGATCGCGTTCGAGACGACTTCCTTCCCCACCCCGCTCTCGCCGGTGATGAGGACGGGGGCATCGGCCCGGGCAACGCGGCCGATCAGCTTGTAAACATCCTGCATCGCCGGGGAACGGCCGATGATGAGGTCGTCGGTGGGCTGCGGGGGGATGATGGGATCGGATTTCGAGCGGTCCTCGGCGAGGCGCATCTGCTCCGCGGCGGAGAGGGCGCGCTCGGCGATGCCGCGCAGCTCGAAGTTCACCGCCTCGCGGCGCAGCACGTCAAAGGCCCCGAGGCGCATCGCCTCGATCACGGCGTTGGTCGAGTGGACGCGGCCGTTGAGAATGACCATCGCATTGGGCTGGGCCATGCGGATGCGCTTCAGGAGCTCGACCCCGTCGAAGGGGCGCATCTGGAATTCGGCGATGAGAAGGTCGGCGCGGCGGTCGGTAAACAGCTTCAGGGCTTCGTCGGCGGTGCGGGTCGTCACGACCTCGACGGACTCGGCTTCGAGGTGCCGCGAGGCCCACTCGAGGAAATCGGGATCGTTGTCCGCGATAACGACCGTTTGTTTTTGCAAATCTTCCATATAGGGTTGAGCCGCTCGGAGGGTTGGACCCTTCGGAACGGCGATGCTTGCGCTCCCAACCGGCTGAGGGGTGACGGGGGAGAGACTATAACACAATCCCGCCCTTCCACCGATTTTTTAGGCGATGAAATACGACGAAATTTCTTCGGATCTCTTTACTGAAAACCGCGCCCGGCTTGCCGCGGTGCTCCCTGACAAAGCCCTCGCGGTGGTGCATTCGGCGGACATTCCGTGGCGATGTGCGGACGGGTCGATGGCCTTCATCCAGAGTTCCGACCTGTTCTATCTCAGCGGGATCGACCAAGAGGAAACGGTGCTGCTGCTGATGCCCGGCCACCCCGATCCGGCGTTGCGCGAGATCCTCTTCGTGCGCGAGACCTCGGAACTGATCGCGATCTGGGAGGGGCACAAGGTGACGATCGAGGAGGCACAAAAAATTTCCGGAATGGCTACGGTAAAGTGGACGACGGAGTTCGACGCGGTCTTCCGCCGCCTCGTCCGCGAGACAGAAACGATCTGGCTGAACCACAACGAACACGGCCGCTCCGGTGCTCCGGTGAATTTCTCGCTCGACGACCGGTTTCGGCGTCTTTGTCAGGAACGCCATCCCCACCACCGCTACGAGCGTCTCGCCCCGCTGATGCACCGCCTCCGCGCCGAGAAGTCGGAGCACGAGATCGCTCTCGTGCAGCGGGCTTGCGACATCACCGCGAAGGGATTTGAGCGCCTCCTTCGTTTCGTGAAGCCGGGGGTGATGGAGTATGAGATCGAGGCCGAACTGCTCCACGAGTTCGCCCGTCACGGTTCGCGTGGTTTCGCCTACCAGCCCATCATTGCCTCCGGGAAAAACGCCTGCGTTCTCCACTACATTGTGAACGACCAGCCCTGCCGGGACGGCGAACTCCTCCTTCTCGATGTCGCGGCGGAATATGCGAATTACAATTCCGACCTCACCCGCACGATCCCCGTGAACGGGAAGTTTACCCCGCGTCAGCGGGCCGTCTACGATGCGGTCCACCGCATCCTGCGCCTCTGCATCGACGAACTCATCGTGCCGGGAAAACATCTCAAGGACGTCTACCACAAGGAAGTCGCCCGGGCCACAGAGGACGAGCTGATCGCCCTTGGCCTGCTCGATCCACGGGTGGTCGACGACGAACGCGTTCAGGAGGATCTGCCCGAGGAAAAGCGCGCCTACCGGAAGTATTTCATGCACGGCGTGTCCCACAGCCTCGGTCTTGATGTGCATGACGTGGCCCCGGCAGAGAATGTCTTCGTCGAAAACATGATCGTGACGGTCGAGCCCGGCATCTACCTGCCCGACGAGGGTTTCGGGGTCCGTCTCGAGAATGACATCGTCGTGAAGACCGGCGGCAACCTCGACCTGATGGCTCACATCCCCATCGATGCCGACGAGATCGAGGCGATGATGGCGTGAGGGTTGACAGGCGCGCTGCTTTTGATGGTAAGATCGTGGGAATGAAACTCCCCGCTCTCATCCTTTTCCTCGCCTCCCTCTCACCGGCGCTGCGTGCCGAGACACCGGCCACCTCGATCCGTGGTAGCCTTGAGGCCTTCGTGAGGGAAGGATCGCTCTCCGGAGCCGTCGCCGTGCTCTATCAAAACGACAAGATCCTCAGCGAGGAGGTTGTCGGCTTCCGTGACCTCGAATCGAATTCCCCGATGCAGGCCGACTGCGTCTTTTGGATCGCCTCGATGACCAAGCCGATCACGGCGATGGCGTTGATGATGCTCCAAGACGAGGGCAAGCTGAACATCGAAGACCCCGTCGCGAAGTATCTCCCCGAATTCAAAAACCAGATGCTGGTGAAGGAGAAGAGCGGCGATCGCGTCGTGCTCGTCAAACCCGCCCGCCCCGTCACGATCCGCGATCTCCTCACCCACACGAGCGGCCTCGTCGGCAATTCGCCCCTCGATGGCGATTCCCTCGACGTGCTCAGCCTGAAGGAAGCCGTCATCACCTACGGGCTTTCGCCCCTGCAGTTCGAACCGGGGGCGAAGTGGTCCTACTGCAACCCGGGCATCAACACCCTCGGCCGGATCGTCGAAGTCGTCAGCGGCGAGGAATACGCCTCTTTCCTGCAATCGCGCCTCCTCGATCCGCTCGGGATGAAGGACACGACCTTCTGGCCGAAGGAGAATCAACTCGCGCGCCTCGCCACGAGCTACCAACCCGCAGCCGACGGCAAGGGCCTGGAACCAGCCAAGATCAAATACCTCACCGAGCCTTATTCGAATCAGAAGCGCGCTCCCCTCGCAGCGGGCGGACTGTTCTCGACCGCTGCCGATTTGCTCAAGCTCTACACGATGCTCCTCGACGGCGGCGAAGCGGGAGGGAAACGCTACCTTTCCCCCGAATCGCTTGCGCTCATGACCACCGACCACACCGGTAGCCTCAAATCAGGCTTCACCGACGGCATGGGCATGGGACTTGGCTTTCAGGTCGTGCGCGAGCCCGTCGGCGTCACCGCGATGCTCAGCAGGGGCACCTACGGTCACGGTGGTGCTCACGGTACCCAAGGATGGATCGATCCGGAGAAAAAGACCATCCACATCCTCCTCATCCAGCGGGCCGGATTGAAAAACGGCGATGCCTCTCCGATGCGCCAAGCTTTCCAGGAGGCCGCTGCGGCGGTGCTCGCCAAGAAGGCGAATTGAGTGGCATCGGGGAAAGGTTGATTGGCAGGCAATCGCTTCCATTTCAACGAGTCCAGCTCCTGCGCCTTGGCGGCACTCCTATGGTCCCACGAACCGGGCCCTCCCCTTCGGCAGCCCCCAGCACGAACCGGGCCCGATCCGTATAATTCCCGGAAAAAGGAAAAACGCCGCGTCTCCCCCCGCGGTTGTCCGATACCGTTTGCTAGAGTGGCAGGACACACGCGAAGCCACTCGACATGATTTCACCCCACCCGACGGACTTATCCGGATCCTCCCCTCCCTTTCAATCCGCCATTACCGGATTGTTCCCGGGCCGATCCCGGGCATCACTTCTTGACGCTTCCCTCGCGCAAGAGACTGGCCAGATTCACGAGAACCTTCGTGAGCTCCCGATTTCCCGGAGCGTTCTTTCGCAGGATCGCAAA
>DGXY01000056.1 GCA_002396885.1 Akkermansiaceae bacterium UBA5020 | reverse complement strand
AAGAGGCTGATTTTGAATTTCATAGGGGTAGAGAGATTGGTTTTTTCTTTACTTGCTGACGTGCCGCGGGATGAAGTCCCATCGAACAAACCTTGATCGGACGGATTTTGTAGGGAGTCCGCGGCCGGAAAAGGCGAGCTGATGAACCTTTTCATTAACGCGGCAGGGGAACCATCCAGCAAAACTCTTTCGGTAACGAAACTGTCACAGTGAAGCCGAGGATAGTCGCGTCGCGGCGTGTTTATTGGTGAGTTCATGAAAGCCGCCATCTTCCAACTCCTCGCGTCCGCGATCTGGTTGACTTTTTGCGCCGTTCACATCAGCGCCGAGGAGGCCTTGGTGACGAATCCGTCAACTCCACAGGAGCAGTATGAACTCGGTCGCAAGTACCATCGTGGAGAGGGAGTCGCCGCCGACCCCGAAAAAGCCGCCCACTGGATCCGGATGGCGGCCGAGTCCGGACACGCCGAGGCCCAAGGTTACTATGGATTCCTTCTTTCGCAGGGCAGCGGCGTTCCGAAAAACGAAGTCGAGGCCGTTTCTTGGATGCGAAAGGCGGCGGAGTCGGATGTCGCCTCGGCCCAATTCAATCTCGGTCTGATGATCCTGAAAGGCGCGGGCACCGCCAAAGACTCCGATGAGGCCATCGCCTGGATCACGCGCGCCGCCGATTCCGGGTATGTGGAGGCCCAAGCACGGATCGCCGAGTTTTATTATTTCGGGGAAGGACCCCTCGAGAAGCAGCCGGAGAAGGCCTTGCCCTGGGCGCGGCGCGGAGCCGAGGCCGGGCACGCTTGGTCGCAGAACCTCTTTGCCACCCTGCTCGAGTGGGGAATCGGCACCGGGGTGGATCGCAAGGAAGCGATGACCTGGTATCGGAAGGCCGCGGAACAGGGCAATGCCAAGGCTCAGGCGAGTCTCGGCCGCTTGATCGAGGGAGGCTTGGTCGGGGAGCGGGACATCGTCGAGGCCTATTACTGGCTCTGGAAAAGCGCCGAGCAGGGTGAGTCCACCGGGATCAATTACCTGAAGGATCTCGTCCCTGGCATGACCACGGAAGAACGCCACGCCGCGCTTCGCCGGGTCGGGATCGATCCGGTGGAGGAGGCGTCGAAGGAGAAGTGAGCTGGCGGGTGAGAGACGGAGCGTAAAGCGCGGAACCCACCGGGCTTGGGAGGCGGCGATGCAAAGCACGGGATCTTCCCGCAATCGGCCACGCGCTCTGCTGACCGTTCCCCCGCTGCCATCGCTGAGGGGATTACCGGAGTCCTAGGTCCCACGCGAGGGTGGTAGCGGGCGGGATCTTAACGCCTGTTTGGCGGCGACGTCCGTGCCTTCAGCCAGCGCCCACTTCCCATTCACGATTGAACGAAGGGAAACGCTCCGGGTGGGAGTTGCCAGGGCAGCAACCACAGCCGCAGACGAAGGCAGGCCGGGCACGGCGTGCTCCAAGCCTTTCTACTTACAGGCCGTTCCTGCTCGCGCCGGGTTCCAGGTGCGAGAGCCGCGCCTTAATGATCCGAGTACAGAAAAAGAGCGGGTCTTGCGACCCGCTCTTCGAAGGGAAAGCGGCGGTGCGCCGCTTTCCGGAATAGGTTCTACCCGATCAGTTGGCCAAGGTGTCCAAACGCATCCTGGCGGTGTCTTCGATCGTGAGGTCGCTCACGGGGGCCATCTTTACCGTTCCGAGGAACGTTTCGGTTCCGTAGATGGTCTTCAGCTTGCCGTTAACGGTTTGCTTCCTCTTGATTTCGGTTCTGGCGCCGTTCGGCGAGATCCTCGCGAAGAGGGAAACCGGGGTATCGCTCGAGGACAGCACAGGAGTACGGTATTTGCCGGTGAGCAAGGAGGCGGTGATGTTCTTGATTCCGACCTTGTAGGTCGTCTTGAACAGATCGTTACGGCCACCGATGGTCGCATAGACGATCATCGAATCCGGAATCGGACCATCGTTGCCAAGGAGGAAATAGAAGTCCTTGGGCTTGGCTTCACGCGTCGTCTGAAACTCGGATTGCACCGTCGGATCGTAGACGTTCGCACCTTCGGTGGCGGAGAGGGTCGTGCCAACCGAGACGTCAGGGCGGGGATTTTGGACGTTGCTGCCGTTAACCTCCAACCCGAAGGTCTCCGTCGACGTGCCGCCATTCGTGATGCGAAGGCTGTAGCTGCCGTTGGTGAGCGGATCCGTGAAGGCGACGTTGCCCGTGCCGCTGCCGATCGGCACGTAGATCGTTTTACCCCGGCGGTCCAATTTGACAGCGTTCATCACCCAAGTGCTGGCCGAAGACAAACCAGTGCTCACGATGTTCGGGAGGTTGGACGCGCCCATGGTGATGGCGAAGGCTTGGGTTTTACCGGCCCGGATGGGGCGGCTGACCACGTCGATGTCGAGCGTCCCGCCCGTCAAGGAGGTGTCCGTATCGGTGGTGGTGTAGTCCACATCGCTGTAGCTCGTGCCGATATTGGTGGTGACAAATCCCCTGAAGGCATAGGTCTTTCCACTCACCAGACCGGTGACCGGAATGGTGAAGGTGCCACGGCCTCCGCTCTTGGTTACCTTGGTCACACCCGTGCCGTTGAGGAGGGGAGTCCCATTGACGGTCTCATCGGAGAAGATGATACCGCGCTCCAGGCCGCGACCGTTGCCGAGAGTGGTCACCGTGGCGCCGAGGACGGCGCTGGTGACCGTATTGCCCGTGGCAGTCGGTGCGTTGATCGCGGGGAACAGTCCAAACTTGGCCGTAAGGATCTTATTCTTGTCCACGACAAGACTGAGCGGATTCGGCGAACCAACGGGAGCTCCGATCCATTTGTCAAAGCCGTAGCCGGAGGCGGCGGCGGCGGTGAGCTTGGCCGTGGAACCCTTGGCGTAGAGGATACCAGAACCCCCACCCGAAACGCTTCCGTTGGTCGCGTTCGTGGTAACGGTGTGGTAGGTCGTGGCTGCGCCGGCGCGGGCCGCCGTCACGATGCCGCTGGCGGCAAGGGAAACGGTGGTCACGTAGGATCCGCTGCCGGTCGTGCTGATGATGCGGAAGACATCGACGTGGGCGGCCGTGGCGTTGAGCTTGGCTTGGATGCCTCCACTGAAGATGGAGTATGCCGCACCGGGGACGGGGTTGTAGGCCGTCCAACTGTTGGCCCATTCCACCGGATTGGTGGCTTGGACCAGAGTCATGACGTTGTTGCTGTTCGCGGCGATGTTGTCGATCGCGGCGATCTGGCCTTGGTGGGCGGTCGCGGCAAGACCGAGCGCGGAGACGCTGAAGCCCGACCAGGGAGTGCCCGTGCCGGCCGTCGTGACGCCTTTCGACGTGTAGATGGTACGGGCAGGATCACCGTTTTCCGGGGCGGCGGAGCCGATTCCCGAGGGGGTGGCGTTGCTGCGGTTCGCGAAGACCCCGAAATAGAGGTCGGTGCGTGAGCTCCAAGCGGCACCATAGGCGGCGGTGAGTTCGGCGTTGAGATCGACGAGGGTGCCGGTCGGGCTCGGGTTGCTCCGGAGGGCGTGAGCTGGTCCGAGATTGAAGAACACGTTGGTCGTGGCCCCGCTACCGCCCGAGGCACGGACGCCGAGGATGAGGTCGCCCGGGACCGGAGGCCACGGGGCGGCCGTTGCGGCGGTCGCCGCGAGGGCGAGACCCGCGACGGGGAGGAGAAGGTTTCTTAGGAAGGATTTCATAGTGAATTCATCGAATA
>DGXY01000143.1 GCA_002396885.1 Akkermansiaceae bacterium UBA5020 | reverse complement strand
CGGCGCAGATCTCGCCATGGCCACGATCGCCGGTACTGGCAAGATGCTCGAAACCGTGCCGACCTGCCCCACGGCGACCGGTGCCTACACTCTCGCGGCCACCATTCCCACCATCGGCACCGCCGCTCTCACCTGCTCGCTGGCCACTTCGCACCAGCACGCCCCGACCTCGGTTGCCGGCTGGTAACCGCGGTTCGGCTCCCTGACCGAAGCATCAAACAGAACCTTGGCCGGTCCTGGAAGCCCGCTTCCCGGACCGGCATTCTCCCCGGCCAAAAGTCCCACGCCCTTTTTCGAAGCAAGACCGGAACGAAATCCCCTCCGAGCTTCCTTCGGCAAACGACGCCGGCCACTTTCCCCCCTCCCTCACAAGATCCCCTAACGGACGCATGGACCTTCTTCCCGCAAACGCCTCGCCCCTGAAGATCTACAACCAGGCGAAACGTATCCTCAGGACGACAAGCCGGGCCAAAGAACCCGACTGGTACAAGTCCGCCCACGAGCTCACTCTGCAGTGGCACATTTGGATCGGCAGCCACTCGAATGTCAGCGCGATCTACAGCCGCTCACTCAAACAATGGTGGACCGGCCCGGACCTCCCCACGGTTTCGCTCGAGATCGATGAAAACGGCGCTCCCCGTGGACTGGGCAATGCTTCGCGAGACGCCATCCACGAACTCGTTCGGAAGATTCTCGCCGCCAAGGATTTCGGTGCCAAAGCGAGGTCTCTCGGCGTCATCATCCATCTCGCTGATGGCATCAGGATTCGCGAACTCGCACCTGACTTCGCTGCCGACGACGACTTTGACAGTATCAACGAGCTGCTCATCTCCGCCCCGGACGTCGCCCTTGGCGACGATTCGGTGGATAACCGTGAGGGCAAGTGGAGGATCCTCCCGCTCGCTGGCATCCAACCCGGGCCCAAACGATCCCTCGCCGTCCAAGTCTCGGCCAAGCTGGCCATGGTCGCCGAAGAGATCCGGCACTACGGGGAAATGCGGAATGTTCCGGTCGTGGTGAACACCCGGTCCGCCCCCCTCGAATCGCTTTCGGGTCTCGCTTACGTCTTTCCCGAGATCCAGTCGGCGGGAGCAGGCTCGACCCTGGTGCTCATGCAGTATGAGACCATGACGCTCCTGTTTGCGGTCGGGAACCGCGGCGACCTGCAGCTGGTGCGTCCGCTCATGCATCGCGGCACGCCCCATCTGACCGCTGCCGAAACGCAAGAGGTGCTGACGCAGACGGCCGCACTCCTCAACATCAAGGACGCCACCATCGTCTTCACTTCTGTCTCCGGACTAAGCCAGGAAGTGCTTTTGAACCTTCTCGAACCCTACCGCGAACAGTTTCCAAACGCCCGAATCCACTGCTTTGATCTTCGCCATTGCCCGCTCACCGAGGGTATTCCAGGCAGTCGTTTCGAGTTCGCCGTTTCCGTGAACGAGGGGGCACCGCGCCCCGACGAGGCGCCCTTTCAGAGCGATCTCCGTCAACGCTGGACACGTCAGGACTTCTATGGGCCATCGGCGGAGGAAAGCGCCCGAATGCCGCAGCGTGTCGACCTCCAATTGCTGAAGTTCAGCGGTATCGCCCAAAAAATGGCCTTCGCCGCGATCATCGCGTTTTGCGGATGGACCTGCATGGACTTCTTCACGAAGATGCGTTCCGAGGCCTGGAGTCTATCCCCCGATGACGCCCCGAAAATGGAGTTAGCACTCGCAAGCCTCAAGAAAGAACGTCGCGAGTGGCAGCACTGGGATCAGCTTCTGGAAAAACGCTCGGAAGGCTGGCTCGCCCTCGAGGCCCTTCTCGAAATCTTCCCGGCGAACGGAGGAGTGATTCTCCGTGACGCGAACTACCGCACCGAGGTCGTCGAGGGAATCAAGCACGAGACATTGAAGACCCTCGGTCTCAAGCGCAGTTGGGACATTGCCGGTTTCGCGAACCCCGAGGTCGCGGCATCCCTTCCGACCCTGGGCAGCCGCACCCGTGTCGCCGAGATCCTCAACGGCATCTCCGAACGAAACCATGCCCCCTACCTCGCGGTGAATTCACCAACCCGGGACCTCGAAGTCACCCTGCAGCAGAAGCAAGGCGCGATGCCCCCGAGCCGGGAGTTTCCCGCCAAGGTCGCCCGCCATTTCCGTACCTCCTTTGAGTTGAGTATCAGCCAGATCCTCACCTCGCAGGACGATCTCGCCATCAACGTCTCGGAGGATACCAAACCATGAAGCTATCGCCTCACCGCCAGGCCATTCTCGTCTTCGGAATAGCCGCCCCCGCGTTCCTCCTCGTTGCCATCTCGGTGGCGACTTTCATCGGGAACTCGAAGCTGAGCACCAGCTTCGAAACCAAATTGGAAACCCTTGAGCGGTTTCGCACTGCCGAAGCCCAAGTGAAGGAACTCGACGGCTTTCTCACGAAGGAAAATCGACGTGAGAAGACCGCCTACTGGACTTCAAAGGTGGAGAAGGACGTGGTCGAGTCCCTCACCGAGAATCTCGACAAGATCCTCGCCAAATATGACCCGGAAGTCCTGCGGCAAACGGAAATGGGGCAGGCCACCGGCGCCAGCGCGATCGGTCCGAAGGCAAAACATCCCCACACCCGAATGCAGCTCAGCTTCGAGGGCGGATACAAACCCATGCAGCTTCTCCTCGCGGAACTCGAGACTGAAATGCCGCACCTCATCCTCGAAAGCCTCTCCGTCACTCCCCGCCCTACTGTCTCTGATAGCGACAAGAGCAGCCTCCAGTTCCGTGTCATTTACCTCTGCTGGGAGAAATCGAAAGCGCCCACCGCACCGCAATGAAATTGCTTGCCCTCCTCCTCTCCTCCTTCCTCACGCTTACCGTTTCCGCGCAGCAGGGATCTCTGCCCGCCAAGCCAGGCAGCACGACAGCGGCAGCCGTGTCCGCCCAATTGGCGGAGAGTCCCACCCTTCCCGAACCTGAAGCCCCGGGGAGCATGCCTGCTCCCCAAAGCGTGGACTCGTCGACCACGACGATCTCGGGTGCCGCCGTGCCGAGCGCCGGTAGCCTGGCCATCGCGTCAAGCCCTTCCCCTCCATCCGAGAAACAAGGCCCGGACTCTGCCCCTCCCGCTGCCCCCGACGCTCCTAAAGCACTGCCTTCGGACCTGCCTGGCCAAGAGGCTGGGGGCGAATCCCAGAAAGTCGATTTTCTGCAGCGCTCGAACTTGATCCTTGCCAAACTCCTCGAGAGTGACCGGGTCGTCGATCCTTTTGGGCTCGTCATGGATCCAGGAAACGCCAAGGAGGCACCCCTTCTTGCCGATCAATACGAAGAGGAGAAAGAGACCACCGTGATCAACAACTCGATGCTCAGGAATGCTCTTCTGACCCTGCCCATCACCGGAGTCTACCCACAGCAAGAGAAGATCGTCATCGGAGCCCGATCTTTCGGCATTGGAGGGCAGTTCGGGATGAAACTTCAGGACCTCACGATCCGGCTCCGCTTTGAAGGAATTCGCGGC
>DGXY01000108.1:39877-40199 GCA_002396885.1 Akkermansiaceae bacterium UBA5020 | reverse complement strand
TTTTCCTTAAGCAAGCTTAAAAATCAGGATTATCTCAGTAAACAGGGATTTTTCCCGGCACCTGAGAGCAAGCCCGCTCTTCGCCGTTCCACCCCACGTCACGAGGGGCACGGAGAGAACTTCCGGCACAAGACAGGACCGGAGATCGAAGGAAAGAGCCGGGAGACGTCCCGGGACTCGAGATCCACAAACGTGACCACGCTGAGAGCGGGATCACCAGCCCCTCACTCCTCCGACTTGGCACGGTTTTCGAACCGCATGAAGGCCTTTTCGAAAGTCAGCGGCACTTCGCCGGTCGGGCCGTTTCGCTGTTTGGCGATGA
>DGXY01000108.1:12493-39707 GCA_002396885.1 Akkermansiaceae bacterium UBA5020 | reverse complement strand
CCGTTTCGCTGTTTGGCGATGATGAACTCGGCTTCGCCAAATTTGCTCTCGCGATCCTCATCGTCATCGGCGTAAACCTCGGGTCGCATCAGCAGACCCACAAGGTCGGCATCCTGCTCGATCGATCCGGATTCGCGAAGGTCGCTCATGCGCGGTTTGCCGCCGCGGGCGTCGGGATTCCGGTTGAGCTGGGCGAGAACGATAATGGGGATGTTGAGTTCCTTCGCGATCCCCTTGATCCCACCCGAGATGGCCGCGATCTCCTTTTCACGCCCGTCGCGGCCGCCGACGTCCGGAGCCTTGAGGAGCTGGAGGTAGTCGATCGCGATCAGCCCGATGTTGTGCTGCTGCTTGAGGCGACGCGCCTTGGCCTGGAGTTCATTGATCGAAAGTCCGGGCGTGTCGTCGATCCAGATCGGGGCCTCGGCGAGCTGCCCGGCCACCTGCATCAGCTTGGGGAAATCCGTCTTCGCGAGAAACCCGCCGCGCAGCTTCTGCATCTGCACTTTCGCGCGCGAACAGAGAAGACGTTGCACGAGCGACTCCGAAGTCATTTCCAGACTGAAGACGGCGCAGGCGACGGGGTTGTCCTTCCGGATCGCAACGTTCTCGACGATGTTCATGACGAAGGAGGTCTTGCCCATCGAAGGGCGCGCCGCCACGACGATCATTTCCCCGCCGTGGAAGCCGTTCGTCATCGCGTCGAGGTCGTGAAAGCCGGTCATGAGCCCGCCGCCCTGGCCCTCGCCGTTGTACATGTCTTGGATCGACTCGATCACCTTGATGACGTGCACACGCATCTCCTCGATGCCCTTCTGATTTTCAGTCTCGTTCCGGATCTGGAGGACCCGCTTTTCCACCGAGTCGAGGAAATTCGCCGAACTCTCGGGACCGTCATAGGCTTGAGTGACACACTCCGTGCAATCCTGGATGACGCGTCGGAGGACGAATTTCTCCTTCAGGAAACCCGCGTAGTCCTCAAAGAGTGCCGTCGTCGGAACATCATCGAGAAGATCTGCCAGGGTCTTGGGCCCGCCCACGGCGTCGAGCTTGCCTTGGTTCGAGAGTTCGGTGTTGAGGACGATGAGATCGAGCTTGCCCTCGGGACGCGTCTTGTAGAGATGCAGGAGCGTCTCGAAGATGACGCGGTGGGCCGGGATGTAGAAGTAGCCGGCCGAGAGCTTTTCGATCGCCTTTGGGATGATCGTGACCGGATCCATCAGCATGCACGAAAGCGCGGCGCGCTCGGCATCGGGATTGACCGGCATGGAGCGCAGCGGATCCTCGGCCGAGGCGCTCTTCTGGAAGGGCTTGCCTCCCTCGCCTTTCGGCCCTCTCGGACCACTTTTCAGGGAATCGCCGCCACCACGGGCAAAACTGGGATCGGGCATGGGATAGGGAATCGTTAGGGGTGTGGGAAAACGGGACCCCGGCACCTCTCGTGGCGGCACAAAAAAAGGGCGGGTTTGCTATCTAAGCAACCCGCCCGCATTTCGCAAAACGAATCGATGAAAATCGCTATTTTCGATCCAAGGGCGGCCCGATCATTCCCGGGTGCCCGCTCTCGTCACGCTTCGTCGGACTCGCTCCCAGCGCCTTCCCCATCGGCAGCCACGACCCGGACGGTCACGGAGGCCTCGATAGAGGGGTGAAGCTTCACCGGAATGTCATAGGATCCCAGAGTCTTGATCGGGGACTCGAGCACGAGCTGGTGGCGGTCGATCGTGAGTTTGCTCTTGTCGGCGATGAGCGCGGCGATGTCGGCGGTCGTGACCGATCCGAAAGCCTTGCCGCCCTGCCCGAGGGAAAGCTCGATGGAAAGACGAAGCTTTTTCAGCTTCGCGGCGGTGTTCTCGGCCTCGGCCAGCTCGTCCGCCTCACGCTTGGCGCGGACCTCCTTGAGCTTGGAAACGTGGCGGAGATTCGCCTTGGTTGCCTCGAAGGCGCGGTCTTGGGGAAGGAGGAAGTTGCGCGCGAAACCACGCTTCACCTTGACGACGTCAGCCTCGGCGCCCAGTCCTTCGATTTTTTGTTTGAGAATCACTTCAACGGTAGCCATGGCTTGATCGGTTCGGTTTTGGAAAAAGAGCGGGACAGTTAGTCGCGATCCGTTAGAATGTCAACCCGCCTTGGGCGATTTCCCCGACTCTCTCCCCACACACCGCTTGATCATCATGGCCGCAGTGCCCTCCACCTTCCGACTTGAGCCCGGCACGGTCGCGCCGGACTTCATCCTGCCCGACCCGGCCGGCCTTCTCCACCGTCCCGCCACCCTTGTCGCGGAAAAGCACGGTCTCCTCGTTGTCTTTGCTTGCAATCACTGCCCCTACGTCATCCATCTCGCCGACGCCCTCGGCCGTTTTGCCTCTGAGATCGCCGCGAAAGGGATCGCCACCGTCGCCATCGCCTCGAACGACATCGAGCGATATCCCCAGGATGGACCGGACCGCATGCCCGCCTTCGCTGAGGCCCACGGCTGGGAGTTTCCCTACCTCCATGATGCCACCCAGGAAGTCGCCCACGCCTATGCTGCCGCCTGCACCCCCGATTTTTACCTCTTCGATGCCAAGCTAAAGCTCGTCTACGCCGGTCAGTTCGACGATTCCCGTCCCGGCAAGGGCGATGCCAGCGGATCCGACCTCGCTTGCGCCGCCGCAAACCTCCTCGACGGCCGCGAAACGCCGTTGCCCTGGTCTCCCAGCACCGGCTGCAACATCAAATGGCGTCCCGGGCACGAGCCGGATTACTTCGGTTGAGCGCCCCCCACCCTTTCCCGCCCGACTTGTGTCAGCCCCGGCCAACGAGCAACTTTTCGGTCGAAACTCTCCTGGGATGGCGGACATTCACGAGTGACCGAAACCGCCCCGCTCTCGCCCCGCCCCGCCCGCCCGACCTGGGTCATGGGCCATAAAAACCCCGACACCGACGCGATCTGCTCGGCGCTCGCCTACGCCGATCTCCTGCGTCAGACGCGCATCCCCGACGCCGTCGCCGCCTGCTGCGGACCTCCGAACACGCGCACCGAATGGGTCCTGCAAAAGGCTGGACTGCCCCGTCCGCCACTCATGAGCGATGTCCAGCTCCGCGCCGGCGACATCTGCCGCCGTGATGTTTCGACCGCACGAGCCACCGATTCCGTGATCGAAGCTTATCGGGAAATGGCCGCACGCCACTACCGCAGCCTTCCCGTCATCGACGACAACGGCATTCTCACCGGGATGCTCGCGTTGCAGGATCTCCTCCACCTCCTCATCCCCTCGACCGAACACGGCGATCATCCCCGCCAGGTCACCGCATCGGTGGAAAAGGTCTCCCAGATCCTCGAGGCGGAAGTGATCACGACGGTCGAAGACGCGGCCCTCGAGCAGCAGTTTCTCATGATGGTGGCCGGATCCTCCGAGCCGGTCATGCAGGAGCGTATTGCCACCATGCCGAAGGATCAGCTCCTCATCATCACCGGCGACCGGGTCGGGGTGCAACTCCACGCCGTCGAGGCCGGGGTGCGCTGCCTTGTCATCACGAGTAACTTCCGCCCCTCCGAGGCCATTGTCCACGCGGCGAGGCTCAAGGGCACGATCATCCTCATCACCGAGCGCGACACCGCCTCGACGACCCAGCTCATCCGCGGAGCGCGTTCGATCCATAGCGCTGTCTCGACCGAGTTCATTTCCTTCTCGCCCGAAACGAAACTCCAGACCGTCAAAGAGCGCCTTAAGTCGAATCGCGACCAGGTCCTCTTCCCGGTCTGCGATCCCGAGAGCAACCGCCTCGTCGGAGTCTTTTCGCGCGCCGACCTCGTCAATCCCGAACGCCCCCGGCTCATCCTCGTCGACCACAACGAATTCTCCCAGGCCGTCGCCGGTGCGGAGGAAGCCGACATCATCGAGGTGCTCGATCACCACCGCCTCAGCGGCAACCTCGTCACGAAAGAGCCCATCCAGTTCATCAACAAGACGGTCGGCTCGACCTGCACCATCGTCGGCAGCGCCTTCCGCGGCCATGGAATCGATCCCTCGCGCGGGATCGCCTTCTGCATCTGCGCCGGGATCATCTCCGACACCCTCAATCTCACTTCGCCCACCACCACGGACGAGGATCGTTCCGTCCTCGAGTGGGCCAGCGGCATCGCGGGGATCGACGTGAACCAATTCAAGGAGGATTTCTTCTCCGCCGGCTCGGTCCTCCGCGGCGGCAATTTCGAGGAGGCAGTCGGTTCCGATCGCAAGGAGTTCGAGGAAAGCGGCTACCGTGTCAGCATCTCACAGGTCGAGGAAATCGGCTTCGATTACTTCTGGCCCGCCCGCGAGGCACTCCAGGAGGAGCTGCAGCGCCTCATCCGCGAGCACCAGCTCGATCTCGCCTGCCTCATGATCACCGACATCACCCTGAACGACTCCCTCCTCCTCATCGAGGCTCCCCCGGAGATCCGCCAAAAGATCGGTTATCCCCGCCGCGACTCGCACCTCTTCATCCTCAAGGGCGTCGTCAGCCGAAAGAAACAGCTCTTCCCCTTCATCGGCTCGCTCCTCGCGGAGAATCCGAAAGGCAGCGAAGGCTGAGAGCATCGCCGCAAACGCGCTCACTCCATCGCCTTCCGCCTCGCCTCGCAGGCCAGAGTCTGGGCGAGCTCTTCCCCGAGTTTTTGCACGGAGAAACGCACGATCTCGCGCGTGCCGTCCCCTGCCGTCCAGCTCGCCTGCCAGAAAAAGTATTCCACCCCCGAGGCGCTGCGCTGCACAATGCGTGCGACCCCGACCATCCCCGAACGATTCCGCGAAGTCGGCGCGGTGTGCGACCGGGCCGATGCCGACGCCTCGGCGCGACGCCGCTCGAGCCGGGCGACGAGCCGGTCGCGGTAGCGCTGCGCAAACAAAAGGGCGGCCTCGCGGCCGCCCCATGATGCATCGGAAAAGAAGCGCCCGAAACGGACCCCCTTCCATTGGATCCGCACCTGCCAACCGTGAGTCGCGACCGAGACCTGATCGAGCCGGGTGATGCCGGGTCTGGAGTCGTCGCCGCTCACGGCCTGGTGCGTTGGGTGGTTATTCCTTCAGCGGCACCGCGAGGATATCGCGGCGTCCCGCCAGGTAGACCTGCAGCAGGAGCACATCGCCCTCGAAGCCTTCGACCACCTTGCGGGCCTCATCCAGCGTCGTGACATCACTCTGGTCGATCTGGGTGATGATCATGCCGGGACGGAGACCGGCCTCGGCGGCGGCCGCACCGTCTTTCACGCTCTTCACGAGGACACCCTTCACCGCCTTGTCCACCTGCAGGCTCGAACGGGTCTCTTCATCGAGATCGTCGACGATCACCCCTTCGATGAGGTCGGCATCCTTGGGCGCTTTCGGCCGGCTCGAGGGACCGCTCGCCGCGAGCTGGTTGTCCTCGAGGTCGCCGAGCTTCACCTTCAGGTCGGTCTTCTCACCCTTGCGGATGATCTCAAAGACCACTTCCGAGCCGGGGGCCGTGTTGCTGATGTCGAGGCGGAGCTGCTGCATGCCCTGCACCGGCTTGCCATCGTAGCCCACGATAAGGTCACCCGGCTTCATCCCGGCGGCTTCGGCCGGGGTCTTTTCACCGATCTCGGCAACGAGGACGCCGTTGGTGTTGTCCTGGCCGAGAGCCTTCGCCATGTTCGTGTCGAGGTCGCGGAGGAAGACGCCGAGAAAGCCGCGCTTCACGATGCCACCGCCATCAAGGAGACGTTGCACGATGTTCAGAGCCATGTTCGAGGGAATCGCGAAGCCGATCCCGATGTTGCCACCCGAGAAGTTCGACTGGATCGCCGTGGGGATCCCGATGAGGCGTCCCGAGGCATCGACCAGCGCACCGCCTGAGTTGCCACGGTTGATCGCCGCGTCGGTCTGGATGAAATTCTCGTAGCCTTGTTCGATGATGTTCACATCACTGCGTCCAACCGCGCTGATGATCCCGATCGTCGCAGTCTGCTCAAGTCCGAGAGGATTGCCCACGGCGAGCGCGACATCACCGATCTGCAAAGCCGAGCTGTCCCCGATCACGACGTGGGGAAGATCCTTCGCGTCGATCTTGATGAGGGCCACATCCGTCTGGGGATCGGCCCCGATCAACGTGGCCACATACTCCTTCTTCTTGTCGGAGGGAAGCGTCAATTTGATCTCGTCAGCGTCGCCAACGACGTGGTTGTTGGTCAGGATGTATCCATCCGCGGAGATGATCACCCCCGAACCGAGGCCTTCTTCCTTCTGATCGCCCCCTTCCGGTTGGCGCTCGAAGAAGTCCTCCGGAATGTCCGGGAACATGCGGCGGAAGAGTTCCTCCTGCTGCGGATTGCGCTCCTTCGCGGCAACCGACTTGGAGGAAAAGATCGTCACCACCGCTGGCATCACCTTCGACAACGCCGGAGCATACGAGGAGACGACCCCGCCTTCGGCAGGAACCGGATTCTTGTCGACCGAGATCTTCTTCTCAAGATCGGCATACTTCAACTCGTCGGCGCGCAGCGAATGGGAGGGCGCCGCCAGCAGGAAGCCGAAGACGAAGAGGGGGAGATGGGATTTTTGGATGAGTTTCATTGGGCAGGTAACAAGATCGTATACGTCGGACGCTCGACATCCGGCAAGGAGCAAATCTCGGAATGAGGTTTGCCAGTAGAGCGATGCGCCGCTAACTATCTGTCTAATTTTCTCATCCGCACCTGCGAATGATCCCCCTCATCCCGGATTCCCGAGCCACGGAGCACCCGCTTTCGGAAGCGGAGCGTTCGCGTTACGCCCGCCATCTCACCCTCCCCGAAGTCGGTCCCGAAGGCCAGCGCCGCCTCAAGGCCTCGCGTGTCCTCTGCCTCGGGGCCGGAGGTCTCGGCTCGCCCGTCACGATGTATCTCGCCGCCGCCGGCATCGGCGAAATCGGTCTCGTCGATGACGATCGCGTCGACTTCTCCAACCTCCAACGCCAGATCCTCCACGGCACCTCCGATGTCGGCCGGCTCAAGATCGAATCCGCCCGCGACCGGCTTGCCGAAATCAATCCGGAGGTCCGTGTCACCATCTTTGAGACGCGCTTCACCGCGGAGAATGCCGCCGCCATCGCCGAGCCCTACGATCTCATCATCGACGGCACCGACAACTTCCCCACCCGCTACCTCTCGAACGATCTCGCCGTCCTGACAAAGAAACCAAACGTCTACGGGTCGATCTACCGCTTCGAGGGCCAGGTCTCCGTCTTCGCCCCGCATCTCGGCGGCCCCTGTTACCGCTGCCTCTTTCCCGAGCCACCCGCGCCCGGACTCGTCCCGAGCTGCGCCGAGGGCGGCGTCCTCGGCATCCTCCCCGGCATCGTCGGGGCGATGCAGGCGAACGAGGCCGTGAAGCTCCTCCTCGGCCTCGGCGAGCCCCTGATCGGGCGCCTCGTCCACTTCGACGCGCTTGCCTTTCGCTTCCGCGAGATCAAATTGCGGCGCGATCCGCATTGCGCCGTCTGCGGCGACTCACCGACCCTGACAAAGCTCCAAGACCTCGAATTCACCTGCGACATGAACCCTCCCTCCCTTCCCGAAATCGACGTCCATCAATTGAAGGACCGCCTCGCCCAAGGCACTCCCTTCGTTCTCCTTGACGTTCGCGAGCCCGCCGAGATCGAGGTCGCCTGCCTCCCCGGTTCCGTGAAAATCCCTCTCGGAGAACTCCCCACCCGAATCTCCGAGCTCGATCCCTCCGCCGAGACCATCATCCACTGCAAGTCCGGCGGACGCAGCGCCAAGGCCCTCCAGCTGCTTCTCGATTCAGGCTTCACCAAGGCCTGCCACGTCCAGGGCGGCATCAACGCCTGGTCGAAAGAGATCGATCCCTCCGTGCCGCTCTATTGATAGACCGCGTCACGATTGTCACGATGGACTCCGCTTCCCCCCTTACCCTTTCCGCCGAAGTCGCCACCCTCCTCGTCTGCCCGACGAGCGGCCAGCCCCTGCATCTCGCCAGCGCGACCGAGCTTGAAAGCTGGACACATCCCGAGCCCTTCGAAGCCGCCTTCGTCAGCGCCGACGGCACCACCGCCTATCCCGTGCGCGGAGGTTTCCCCGTCCTCGTCGCCGCCGCGGCGCTTCTTCGTGCTTGAGCGCAAGCGCCTCGCGAAGCCGGCCCCCTCACCCGCCGCAGCAGGATCCACCGCCCTTTCCGAACCCCAGCTTCTTCAAAAGCATTTCCGCTGGGCAGAATCCCGTGAAAGCCGACTGAAGGAGATTGAAGCCGACGAAGACCGCCAGCCAAATCCAATTCGGATCAACGTAGTGAGCCAAAGCCAGACTCACG
This sequence comes from Akkermansiaceae bacterium UBA5020, assembly GCA_002396885.1. GTDB lineage: Bacteria > Verrucomicrobiota > Verrucomicrobiia > Verrucomicrobiales > DEV007 > Arctic95D-9. Next base: position 31,416 of record DGXY01000108.1, on the reverse strand, counting down.
AGGACTAGCGTCCCCGCGAGCGCGCGGATGATGTTTTCGAGTTTCATGGGAGTAGAAGGCACGATTGTCAGGCTCTTTTGCGATACCTTTAAATTCTTATATCGCTATACGGATATCTTCAAGAGAAAAGTATGCGCGAAGCGGGTGACGGGAAGAAAGCATCCGTCCCACTGGAAGCGACTCGCCGACCCATGGTTCCCACGGCGACTTAGCTTCAGAGGTTTCAGTTTATTCCGTGGGCCAGCTTTTCCCCGCGAACCCTTTTCGCATTGCTCCGGCACACGCGATCCGATACGCTGGGTTCTCCATGAAAGGCGTCGTCTTCGCCGCGGCTCTCGGATCCTTCGGCACCCTCTTTGCGGCACCGCGGGCGACGCGAACGCTTGGCGGAAGTCTTTTCAATTTTGAGGTTCTGACTGCCACCCCATGAAAGCGATCGGCACCACCTTCGCCCTAATCACGATCGTCCTTCCCTTCGCGATCGCCTGGGATGCCGGTCTCTTCCGGCAGGTTTTGGATTCGAGATCCGTAGTGGAAGACGGTGTGATCGGTGCCGACTTCTGGTTGGTGAAGGTCGACCGAAGGCCAACGGATCGGATTCAACACGGACAGGTGGTTTCGAGGGTGCCCCTTGCGCTCGTTGAAGCGGGCGATCGGGTGCTTTCACTCCGGGAGGGAGATTCTTCCGCGAATCCCACAGACGGGACCTTCGAGTGGAACGCGCGCATCGAGGACGGGGTGGACTATCGCATCGAAAAGGGTCCGGACGGGAAGCCCCGCTTGGTCGCAAAGGACTGACGTGATGTCGGAATCCTCGCTGCTGTATCGACTTCCGACCTCATACCATCGCGGAATCACTCAGGTGCCCGCCCCATCATCAGCCACCCCAACGCCTCGGTCAATTCCCCGCCCCAAGAGGCCGGATCATGACCACCTTCGAACTCGTGGTGATGCACGTCATGACCGGCTTCGGACATGGCCCGCGAAAGCCGGCGGACGGAGGCGAGTTGGCTCGTTTTCTGATGAAGTGAAGTCGGCGGATGGGTCAGATCCTCTTTCAGCTCCTTCCTGCCGACGCTGATCCAAAAGCGGAGGCCGCTCGTTTCGAACGCCGGCAGGGCTGAGCCGAGCCATTCGTCTTTCCACCAGGCCGAGGGCGACTGCGCGAGCACTCCGGCGAAGACCCCGGGATGCCCTAGGGCCGTGAAAAGAGCCTGGAGTCCGCTGAGGCTGAGGCCGCAGAGATAGAGCCGCTCGAAGGGGCCAGCTTCGCGCTCGATCCATCGCGGCATCTCGAGGGCGAGAAAGGAGGCGAAGGACTCGGTGCAGGTGTAGGCGGCATGGCGGCCGATCTGGGTGTCGTTGGGAAGGTAGACACAGGTGAGCGCGTGCAAGGCCCCCGAGGCGATCGCGCCGGCGACGAGGGCGGGAGCTTTCACCCGTCCCGAGTAGATCTCACCATCCATCCAGAGAACGCAGTCCTTCGCGCGACCGCTCTCGTCGTGATGCACCCACACCCGCCGGGGTTCGTTGAGGAAACCGCTGGAGATCGAATGTTCGGTGGTCCGCCGACTCATGGGAAATGAAAAAGCGGATTCGATCCGGGAGGTCCGACAGCTTCGAGACCAAAGGCCCTTCGACGATGATGGGGTCGAAAAGAGCTCCTCCGGTTGGGATCGAACCAACGACCTAGTGGTTAACAGCCACCCGCTCTACCGCTGAGCTACAGAGGAATTGAAAGAAACTCCGCCGAAACCCGGGGGGATCCGCGAAGGGAGGCGAATTTGGCTGCGAAGAGCTCAGATTTCAAGAGGAAATTGCGGGAAATTCTCCGGGCGGGGTATGAGGATGGCCTTCTTGTCTCCTCGAACCGCCCCCGGCACCGACATCGTGTTCTCGCGTGAGAAGCCTCTTGATTGCGCGGCAGCTTTTTGTACGTTTCGCGGCGTTTTGTCTGAAACGCTGAATCCCACCCACCCGATCCGATCCCTCTCCTCATGACCCCCGAAGAATTTCGCCAAGCCTACTTCGAACAATACGCGGACGACGGCGACGTCTGCAACGATGCGTGGTTCCAGCAGTATTTCGACAACTCGACGGACTGGCTCGAGGTGATCTACCGCGCTCCCGACGAGGGGCTCATGGTCTACATCGATCCCGAATCCGACCTCGGCGGCTACTGGGCCTCGACCTCGGGCGGTGTGATCGAAGGTCCTTTCCAGACGAAGGCAGAGCTCGCGGTGTCGCTGGGCTATGCCCCCGGCAATTTTCCTCCGGATGGCGACGCGGACCCCGATGATGAATTCGACGACCTCGACGAGGATCTCGAAGACGACGAGGAGGAAGATCCCGACTTCGACGAAGACGAGGATTTTGATGAAGACTTCGGCGACGAAGACGAAGACGAGGAAGAAGACGAAGATTGAACTGTCCGGCTTCCGGATCTCTCAACCGTAGTCTTCCTGCATCTCGCGGAGTCGTCCGCGGATGGCGAGCTTGCGGGCACTGCTCATGCGATCGATGAAGAGGCGCCCGAAGAGGTGATCGATTTCGTGCTGGAGGGCGCGGGCGAAGAGCCCGTCGGTCTCGATGACGAGTTTCTCCCCATCGAGGGTCTCAAGGGTGGCCTTGACCTCGGAAGGTCGTGAGATTTCGCCCCGCAGATCGGGAAAGGAAAGACAGCCTTCGGTGTCGGCTTCCCGCGGCCCCATCAACTCAAGGTGGGGATTGATGAAGACGAGGGGGCAGATGTCGGTGAGGCTTTTCTCTTCTCCATTGACGCGGAGGTAGCTGATGCACTCCTCATCGTACGAGACATCGACGACGGCGAGTTGGAGCGATGCCCCCACCTGCGGCGCGGCGAGTCCGACGCCGTGGGCATCATACATCGTCTCAATCATGTCGGCGGCAAGGGCCCGCACTTCGTCGGTCACGGTCTCGACGCGGGCGCCGACCTGGCGAAGAACGGGAGCGGGATAGAAGACGATGTTTCGGATCATGGAATTCGGTAATCGGTGAACAGTAATCGGTGATCAGTGATCGGTAAACCGGGAAAGGTTTTCTGCCGAAGCCCTCTCCTACTCATACTCTTACCTCCTACTCCTACTCAGCGGAGAGCCGAGGGACGTTCGGTTTTTGAGTAGGAGTAGGAGGTAAGAGTATGAGTAAGAGTATGAGTAGGAGTAGGAGGTTTCCCGTGGCCTCCTTAATCCTCGATGAGGATTCGAAGGGGCAGGTCGTCAATCTTCAGTCCGGCTTGGGTGGCGGCGTCCCAGACCTTGACCATGAGACCGAGGGGGGCGCCCTCGTCGGCCTTCAGTTCGAGACGGTCGTTCGGCCGGGTCTGGCGAAACTCCCCGAGGGCGGTGGCGAGGGTTTCGATCGGCACAATGCGATCTCCCAGGGAAATGCTGCCATCCTTCGCGAGGGCGAGCGGGGTGCGGGGCTCGGCCGTGGTCCCCTCGCCCATCTCGGAGGAGCTCGGCAGATTCACCTGCACGAGCGAATCCTTCGTCTTGAAGGTGGTCGTGACGATGAAGAAGATGAGCAGGATCGCGAGGATGTCGATCAGGGTCACGATCGGCACCGAGGGACTGCGACGTTTCTTGAGGTAAAACTTCACGAGAGAAAATCGCTTTTGCCGGACTCCCGCAGAGGTCCACCCGCGGGTCGTGGCGGGATCACCGAGGGCATGACTTGATCCAGCGGGGTCTCGGGAACCGGCGCATGGAGGACGTGCCCGCCGTGTTTGAAATACTCGTGGAGGAGGTGTCCGGCGATGACCTCGAGGCGCGCGGAGATGCGCTCGAGACGACGGGTGTAGTAGGAGTGGAAGATGACCATGATGACCGCGACACAAAGCCCGGCAATGGTGGTGTTGAGCGCCTCGGCAATGCCGCCGGCGATGAGAGAGGGATCGGACTGGCTGGCGCCCTCCCCGAGGGTGCCGAAGACGGCGACGAGACCGGAGAGGGTCCCGAGAAGCCCCAGCATGGGAGCAATGGTGACGAGAGCCTCGAGCACGCCCATGCCATTCTCGAGTTTCACCATCTGCTCACGGGCGGTCGCCTCGACAGCTTTCTCGGCCTCGGCCCGGTCGGTGAAATCAGCGGAAAGAGCGACGCGTCCGATGCGTCCCATGGGACTGTCGCTACGACGGAATTCGAGAAGCAGCTTGCCGGCGCGTCCCTCGCTAAAGACCTCGGCGAGCCTGGCGAGATCGGGCCGGAGCCCGAGGGGGATGATCGATTTCCAACGCAGGGTCATGGCCCGGTGGATGCAGACGGCGATGCCGACGAAGGAACAGATCCCGATGGGGATCATGAAAAAGCCGCCCGAGAGGAGAAACTTCCAGACTTGCTCGTTGAGACTCGGTTCGGGCATCGCTGGGAGGTTCAATAAATGATGATGTCGTATTGGATGACGAGCCCCTTGGCCCCGACCGACTCCGCGACCTCGGCCGGCATGGGAGGCAACTCGGCTTCACGGATGGCACGAAGGGAAAACTCGGCGAGCATCGCATTCGCCTCGTTTTTGGTGATCTGCAAGTCGCGGACGCGTCCGGCCCTATCGACGCTGAACTCGAGCTTGAGGATTCCCCAAGTGATCAAGTCGGCGTTCTTCTGTCGATACTCGTGCCACTTGGCGGAAATGACATCGCGCACCGCCTTCTTGTATTTGCCCAGGGGCGTGCCGATCGCATCGACGGCATCGGCCCCTTCCCTCATGAGACTGCCGTTGATGACATTCTGCCGCTCCTCGGGGCTGAAGCCTTTGGAAAAAAGTGCTTCGTCGGCGGGCCGTGGCATGGGCTTTTCCAGCGGCTGCGATGGGGCCGCGGACACCGCACCCTCTTGCGTCGGGGAGGCAAGCGGGTCAGGTTGGTCGCGTCCTTCCCCATCGGTGCCCTTCATCCCGGGATCGATCGTGCGGTCGGCCACGGTTTCGCGACCTGGTTTGTTGGGAGAAAGAGTCTCGGCTTGGCGCGGCTCGGGAAGATCGGTCGCAGCAGGAGCGGAAGCCGGAGCAGGCATCATGGCCACGTCGGGCGAGGCAGGCGGCTCGTCGAGCGCACCCGCGACGTAATCGCGATCGGCGAGGGTCAGATTCGGCAAAGGACTTGTCCCGACCAACGTCGGCGTTTTCTCCTGCGGCAGCGTCTCGTCGGGGCGGAGGCGAGAGGCTGCGGTGGTGTTGCGATCGGATTCGAAACGAGGATTTTCGGGAGCGACCGCTTCGGGCCGGTTGAGATCCGTGGCGACAAAGGCTCGCGAATCCGTTTTGGGTGGTTCGGGCTTGGGCGGCTCCGGTTTCTTCTCGATCCGCTCGCGCTCGAGCCGCTCCATGAGATCTCCCATGAGGAGGGTCACCTCGCGGGGACGATCGGCGCGTTTTTTCTCCCGGGCAGCGGAGGAACCCACCGAAGTGGCGTTCGGCAGGAGGAGGACGAGCACAAGAAGAAGGAGGTGCGCGATGAACGCCCCCGAGACACTGGCAAACATCTTCTGCGACTCCGACATCGAAACGAGGCAGGACTAAAGCGTTTTCCTCGCGAAATGAAAGAGGTATTGCTGGGCGTAGCCGGCGTGCGGACCGAAATGCTTTTCCGCCCAGGCCTGGAGTTTCGCCCCCTTGACGCGCTTGCGGTAGAGGTCGTGGAGGATGCGCTCGATCCAGACGTCGATGGGAAAGGCGTCCCAGTGTCCCGCCCCGAAGAGCAGGGCGCAGTTCGCGATCTTGTCACCGACCCCGTGAAGAGTGAGGAGCTGCTCGCGCGCCTTGGCTAGGGAGGGCTCGGCCTCGACCGCCGCAAGATCGAGTCCACCCGAAGCAATCGCGCTCGCCGCGAGATGGAGCGACTTCGCCCGATAGCCGAGCCCGCATTCGCGCAACGCCATTTCGCCCGCCCCGGCGAGCGCCGCCGGAGTCGGATAGGCGAAGAATTCGCGCCCGGCGAGTTCATGCCTTTCCCCGAAGCGCGAACGCAGCGTCAGCGACATCGTGCGGATGTGCGAAACCTGCTTCAACGAAGAGGTGATGAAGGTGGCGAGACATTCCCAGAGCGGCTGGCGCGCCACGCGGATACCCGGACAAAAGGCGATCGCCTCGCGGAGAATGGTGTCTTTGTCAGGAAAGGCGGCGCGGACGGAGGCGGCGGAGTGGTCGAGTCCGAAATAGCGGCGGACCCGGGCAAGGTCGTCGGCGAAGGTCTGGACGAGACCCGTTTCATCCTGACAGACAAAGGCAGGCGGCCCCTCGCCGATGCAGCCGGCGAAGCCGTCGAGCTCCTCCCACTCGATCGTTTCCCAATGAAAGATCTGGCCAGACTTCAGGGTGTCGCGCAGGGAGAAATCCCCCTCGAAAGGCACCTCGACGAGATTCCCAAGCGGCGGTGCCATGGAAACAGATCAGCTCACGAAGAAGCTGAGACTGCCGAGCTCGGCCGCGAGATCGACATGATTGACGACGACCTCGTCGGGCACATTGAGCAAGGCCGAGGAGAAGTTGAGGATGGCCTGCACGCCCGAGGTCACGAGAATGTCGGCGACTTCCTGACCGGCTGATTCCGGCACGGCGATGATGGCCATGCGCACCCCGTGGGCGGCGACGTAGCGCCCCATCTCGCGAACATCGTAGACGGGCACGCCCATCTGCTCGGTCGTGGCTTTGATATGGGACGGATCGGCGTCGAAGGCAGCGATGATCTCGAAGCCCTCTTTGCGGAAGCCGCTGTAACGAAGCAGGGCCGAGCCAAGATTCCCCACGCCAACCATCACCACCGGCTGGAGCACGGTGAGCCCCATGACTCCGGAGATCGCCTCGGAGAGAGTGACGACGCTGTAGCCGAGTCCGCGCGTGCCAAACTGACCGACGTGGCCAAGGTCTTTACGGAGCTGGGTCGGCTTCACTCCGGCGGCGCGGGCGAGGTCTTCTGACGAAACTGTCTCGACCTTCAATTCAAGCAGCTTCTGCAGGCATCTCTGATAGAGGGAGAGCCGGTAGACCGTTTTGCGGGGGATGTCGATCTTTTCCAAAGCTGATAAAACTTAACATTTAATCGAAATCGCCGAGATCCGCCAGCCCTTAGACGCGTCTTTTCCGCGTTTGCTATGCTTTTTCTGGAAAAAAGGCGAAAATGGCCCCTATCACGGTGGCTTTGGCGTCAAAAATCGACATTTTCGTGGAGGCCCGAGACGGTCAACCCGCTCCGGACGACGACCCGGCGGAGATCCGCCCCCGGCTCGACGATTGCTCCAGGCCAAATCACACTTTCGGTGAGACACGAGCCAGCCCCGATCACGGCTCCGTCGCCGACCGAAGAGAGCGCATCGATCACCGCCGTCGGATCGATCCGTGCGGACGAGGCGATTCTCGCACTGCCCTCCCCCGCCGCTGCGTAGCGAGGGAATCCGCCGGCGAGGAGCGGCAGAGAGGCGAGGTAGGAAACGCGCTCACCGAGATCGCTCCAATCCCCCTCATCGATAACGATGCCGCCGATGCGTCCGCCGTTCCGGATCACTTCGAGCATGGGCAGCACGACCGATTCGATTTTCCCAGGCACGAGATGATGGAGAAAATCGGGCGAGACGACATAAATACCGGTGAACTGGAAGCGCAGCGGCCAGTCCGGCACGAGGACCCCGCGCAGATCGACCACGGCGCGACGCTCCGGATCAAAGCCGACCCGCAACTCGTCGCCATGAGATCGCAGGATCATCGTCACGAGATCGCCGCTCGCGCGATGTTGGGCCAACGCCGCCGCGAGAGGCAGATCGGTGAGGATGTCGCCATTGTAGACGAGGAACGGCTCATTGTCCGGCAGCCAGTCGCGGAGGTTGTCGATCCCTCCCGCCGTGTCGAGAAGGCTCGGCTCGTGGCGGAAAAGCAAGGGACGTTGCCGGTAGACCGCGCCCGGAAAAGCCGCCTCATAGGCGTCGGGGCAGTGGTGTGTGTTGATCGCAAAGGCCTCCACGCCGAGATCCGCGATGAGATGGTCGAGCGCGTAGGTGATGAGCGGACAATTCCATACCGGCACGAGCGGCTTCGGCAGGCTCTCGGTGAGAGGCCGCAGTCGCGTCCCGAGTCCCGCACCGAGAATGAAGGCTTGCCGGATTCCTGACATGAGGGGGCAGGATCACCCCAATCACCGGCGAATCAAGCGCCTCAGCAGAAAGACTTTTTACCTTTCACCGTCCATCCTTTGACAGCGAAGCGAGCATCGCTACTCGACCTGGCGGAGTTGGAGGGTGTCGATCACCTTGTCGTCAGCGAGCGCGTTGGTGATGACGACGAGCCAATCGCCCGGTGCCGCCCATTCGCGTCGCTTCAGGTAGTCGAGCGCGTCGTGAATGGTGCGTTCGGGATCTTCCGAAAACTCCATCAGGAAGGGCTCAACGCCCCAGGGTAGGAGCAGTTGCCGGAAAATGTGATCGACATCAGTGAATGCGTAGATTGGGACACCGCGAGGCCGCAGCGCTCCGAGGACATAAGCGAGGAAGCCACTGCGGGTGAACACGACGATCCCCGAGCTGCCCGCCCCGTTTTTCTCGAGCTCGCTCGCGAGGACAGCGGCCGAGCGCAGCATCATCGCCTTCGGCTCGCGCAGGACGATCCGGTCGTTGAGTCCTTTGGTCACGCTTGGCTCGATGCTCTGGATGATGTTTTTCAAGACCTGCACCGTCTCCATCGGGTAGGCACCCACCGTGGTCTCACCCGAAAGCATGATCGCGTCAGCTTGCTCGCGGACCGCGTTCGAAACATCGGAAATCTCCGCCCTCGTCGGCATCGGCGAACTGATCATCGACTCAAGAAGGTGGGTCGCGATGATGACCGGCTTTCCATCGGCCTGACAAGCATGCACCAGCTCGGTCTGCACAAGCGGCAGCCTGTGGTAGTCGATCTCGATCCCGAGATCGCCGCGCGCCACCATGATGGCGTCGGAGGCACGCACGATGGCCGTCATGTTCCGCACGCCAGCCTGATCCTCGATCTTCGAAATGATCCGGGCCTTCGACCCCAGCTCGTCGAGAAGACGGCGCAGGGTGTGAACATCCTCCGCTTGACGCACGAAAGAGAGCGCCACAAAATCGATCCCGCTCTCGACTCCGGCCCGCAGATCGGCCCTATCCTTCTCGGTCAGGGCGGGGAGATTCACCTGCACCCCAGGGAGGTTGATGTGCCGTTTCGATCCCAGTTCGCCGGGAGTCAGCACCTCGAGCCGGACGCGTGAAGCGTCCTTCTCGAAGACCTTCATGCGGATGAGCCCGCTGTCGACGAGGACGACATTGCCAACCTCGAGATCCCCCGGCAGGCCAGGATAATTGACCGAGACCGAGGGCAGGTCGCCCGTGGGATTGACCCCTTCGATGTGAAACTCGATGCGGTCGCCCACGACCAGGCTGATGGGGCGTTCGACCTTCCCAGTGCGGATTTCCGGCCCTTTCACATCCATCATCACGGCGACGTGGCGCCCCACTTCGGCCGAGACTTCACGGATGAACCACATCGCATCCTTCACCCACTGGTGGGTCGCGTGGGCCATGTTGAGGCGGAGAATGTCCACGCCACCCCGGATCAGTTGGGCGAGCATTTCCTTCGACTCCGTGGCCGGACCGAGGGTGGCGATGATTTTGGTGTGACGGTAGTAATCGGACATGGCTGGGTGATTCTGCCTCAGGGAGGCACACCGCTCTCCTAAAGCAGGAAAAGGGCCAGCTCCAGGTGCCGGGAGCGTCACGCCGCGTGCGTTTCACGAGATCAATCCTTCCCGAACTCTGAACGTTTCGTTCGGAACCGACACTGAATCCTCATCCCCTGGGCGGATTGACTGACCAGCCGGTCCGCTCCAGCCCATTTCTTCCCACTGCGGCAAACTTGTCACTCACCTTTGGCCTTTCCCTTTTCCGATTTCCCCCTTTTACTCAAGCAGCGATGAACTCCGTCCTCGACAAACACGTCGTGCTCGTGCTGAACCGGAATTGGCAGGCCATCAACGTGCGGACTCCGGCCGACGCCTTCTGCCAGATGGCCACCGACGTCGTCACCGCGCTCGACATCCGGGAGGACGAATCCATGATCCCGACCCGCTGGGAAGACTGGAAAAAGCTGGCGGTGCGGGAGAATGATTTCAGCGTCGGCACGGCCCATGGTCTCATCCGCGTCCCAACCGTGGTGGTGCTCTCGCGCTTCTCCAAAGTGCCGATGAAGCGTCCCAAGTTTAACGCGCGCAATCTCTGGGAGCGCGATGGCGGACGCTGCCAATACACCGGTCGCGCCCTGCGCCCCGGGGAAGGCAACATCGACCACATCGTGCCCCGCTCGCGCGGCGGTGCGACGACCTGGGAAAACTGTGTCCTCGCCGCGCGCGAGGTCAACTCGCGCAAGGCCAACCGCACGCCGGAAGAAGCGGGACTGACTCTCCTGCGACGCCCCGAGTCCCCGCGGGAACTGCCGGTGACGCAGTTGCTCCGCAACGTCCACGGCATCCCCGACTGGGAGCCCTTTCTCAAATCGTGATTAAGAATCGGCGAGGGTGGGATGAGCCATCCGCGCCGGTCGGATGCCAGGCCCACCGTCCGCGGCCTTCGCCGGCGCTGGCGATCCGCTCCGGTCCATGGAAACGGCGGACCTTTAACGTAAGCATGCCATTTTTTGATTTTTTCTTGTCAATCCTGACCGATTCACCTAGAAGCTCCCTCGCATGACCAAATCCATCCTACTTACAACTGTTGCCGCGCTCGTCGCCGCCGCCACCTTCGCCATCGCCGATGAAAATCACGAGATCATCGAAAAAGTAATGAAGGAAGGCCTCAAGGGCGACTCCAGCCCGATGGCCAAAGTCCTCGAAGGTGCCGCCACGGCCGAAGAGACCACCGCACTGGCCGCGCTCGTTAAGACGATGAGCGGCACCAAGGCCCCCGTGGGTGACCAAGCCGACTATGAAAAGAAGGTCGCTGAACTGATCGCCGCGATGGAAGCCGTCGCCGGTGGTGACAAGGGCGAAGCCGCCATTGGCCGTCTCGATAAGGCCCAAAACTGCAAGGCCTGCCATTCGCAGCACAAGCCGAAGGATTGATTCCCAGCTCCGGGAAGTCCCGTTTTTGAAAGCCCCGCCCGGAACGATCCGGCCGGGGCTTTTTTTGCGTTAGCGGCAGAGCCAGCGATGGCAATCAAACGGTAACGGGATTACAAGAAACAAAACCGTTGCCGAGCACCCTTGCCGGAACTCCAGATTCCAGCTAGAATGCCGGTCCTCCCTCCATGCGGCGCAACTCCCTCCATCATCAAGGATTCACCCTCCTCGAATTGCTCATGTCGATGGCCTTGTTCACCATCGCGGCGGTGAGCCTGGCAGAGGCGTTGAACATGATCAGCCTGACCGTGAGCGAGTCGATCGACGATACGGAGGTGCGCGAACAGCTGAGGGCGACGATGCTGGAGGTCAGCCGCGACGCGGCCCTCACCGCCGAGACCCGCGAGACCAATCCTGACAAACGCGGCCTTTATTTCCGTATCGAGGTGGAGCGGCTCGATCTGAAAAACGAAGACGGCCAGACCCTCGACAACCTTTTCGAAGTGAAAGTGACCGCGATGCGCGATCTTCCCAGCGGTCGCAACGAGGAACTCGACACCGCCTCGACAGTCGCCAGCCCCAACCTGCTCTGAGACCCGACCCCGCATGATTCCCCGGATCCGCCGCGACCACGCTTTCACCCTGCTCGAGATGATGCTCTCGGTAGCGGTGTTCGTGATCCTCGTGACCTCGGCCTTTTCCCTCGTCGGGGCGACAACGGAACTGATGTCGGAGGTCTCGGAAGTGCAGAACGAGGCGGCCGAGCGGATCCGCTTCCTGGAGACCTGCCGGGTCGCTTTCGAGAGCATGACCGGCAAATCGGCGCTCGAGTTTTACTACTTCGACCGGGGTGGCGGTCGCTTCGACACTTACATGACGCTGGTGAACGCCCCCGAGGCCTTTGATTTCGGGGTCAACACCCGGGACGAGATCCGGAGGGTGGTCCTCGCAGCGGAGATCCAGTCGACGGGTTTCATCCGGGCAGGCGTCTACTACATGAATGATCTCGACTTCGAGGCGGCGCAGAAGAATGACTTTCTCCGCAACGAGGCCCCCTACGTCGAGCTGATTCCCCAGATGCGCCAGCTCTCATGGCGCTTCTACGATCCCCTCAACCGCGAGTGGAAACAGTCGCTCGATGGCAACCTCAGAAGCAATCTCGTCGAACTCACCTTCCAGATCGACGGAACCGCCCCCCCGATGCGAAGTGTCTTCTGGCACTTGAACGGCGCGCAATGAACGGAAATCCCACATCGCAGGCCGGATGGAAACGGACGCGTCGGTCGGGACGACGGGGCTCGGCCTTGATCGCGATCCTGTGGATCGTCTCGATCCTCAGCCTCGCGGTCTTTTCGGCGACGCAATTTCTCTTCATCGAACTCGAGTCCGATTCCAATGCCTCGGCCCTCTTCCAGGCCGAGTTGCTGGCCGACCGGGGCATCACCATCGCCGCTCACTCCCAAGTGAAGAAGGGCGACCGGCTTCTTTCGCAGTCGTTCCGCGGGGGGGACTCCTTCTCCGCGCGAATCAGCAGCGAAGGCGACCGCCTCAATCTCAACGCGCTCCTCGAAAATACCGAGGCAGACCGCATCGTCCTCGAGGAGCTGTTTTACCAGTGGGGCCTCCGCAGGGACGAGGCCGTCGATGTCGTCGACAATCTCATCGACTGGGTCGATGCGGACGATCAGGTGACGAATGTCGGGGCGGAGCGCAGCTACTACTACAATATCGATCGCCTCAACCACCCCTTCAACCGGCCCTTTGATTCGCTCAACGAGGTGCTCCTCGTGAAGGACTTCGAGAAAGTCGTGGCGGCGAATCCGTCTTGGAGGCAGGCTTTCACCCTCCTCAGCGCCGGCCCCCTCGACATCAACGAAGCCCCCGCCGAGCTCATTTCGGTGGCCTGCCAGTGCGAGATCGAAGCGGCGCAAGAGCTCGTCTCGATCCGCAACGGGCTCGACCAGACTCCCGGGACCCTTGACGACCTCCGTTTTGAGGACCTTCAGGCGGCACTCGACCTCCTCGGGATCCCGGCCGGCTTTGTCGAGGCGATCTCCGCGCGGGTCTCCACCGAGGACCCCTCCAAGCGGATTCTCTCGGTCGGCCGATCCGGGGCAATATCGGTTGAAAGGTCGGTAACCGTTCAATACACTGGCGATCGCGGCACGATCATCCACTGGGCCTCGCGAAGAATGGAATAAATGGCACGAACCCTTTCAGAATGGGCCTACCTCGTGGATGAGACGGGGCGCTACTGGTATCACCTCGGCAACGGCACCCGCCAAGCCGTCGAGAGGGAGAAGGGCGCACGCCCGCCAGGAAAGGCGCTTTTTGCAATCGCTACGAACGACCTCGTCTCGATTCCCCAATGGGTGAGCAGCAAGGATCCCGGGATCATCGCCATGACCGTCCAGGCGGAGATCGAGAAACTCGGTTTCCAGCACGGCGGCGGCCCCGGCAAAGTCTCGGATTGGAAGCCCGTCGATCTGAACGGCACCGGGACCCTCGTCCAGTCCGTGACCACCCCCTGGACTCTTGATGAACTCGCCAAGTCTCAGGCTCCCAATGAGTTCGTCGACTTTATTCCGCAGTATGCGCTGTATCCCCCGCCAGAGAGTGCGGCCGTGCTGTGGCGTGAAGGTGACTCGTGGGTAGCCGGGTATTCCCGCGGTTCCAAATGGATCCATGTCCAGACCCTGGGCGGGGAGGAGATGCGCCCCCTTCTCGCCGGCGAAATCAATCTCACCCTCATCGAGCTTAGCGCCAAAGGGCTCCTTGAAGCCGCGTCACGCATCGTCGTCTGGGCGCCTTACGATCTCGAATTGCACCGCACCCTACAAGAAGAGACCGGACTGAACGTCGCCTTTGAAACCCGGCCCGCCCCGGCTCCGGCATCGGCTCCCGCATGGGATTTCGAACCACATGAGATTTCCCGTGCCCGGATCGGCCGCACGCGCAGACGTCGCGGGCTCGTCGCCGGGTTTCTCGCGCTCCTCGCCCTTTCCCTGCTGGCGGCCGCCGCGACCTTCCACCTTTGGCACCTCGGAGAGGCAAACCGCCAGCTCAAGGCGCGGATCGCAGAAAACCGTGCTGACGCGGACACGATCAGCTCGGCAATGGATCGCTGGCACAACCTCGGACCTGCGATCGACCCGGTCCGCTCGCCCATTGAATTGTTCCACCAAGTCGCGACGCTTTTGCCCGAAACCGGACTGCGCATCACCTCTTTCGAGGTCCGCGACGACAAGGTGATCGAAGTGCGCGCTGAAGGGGCGACCATGGCCAACGCGATCCAGATCAAGGCGGCCTTCGAAAATGCCGAGGCGCTCGCCGACTACACCTGGGAAATCCCGCCTCCACGGGCGAAGGATGACCTCACCGAAATTTTCGCCACGGGGACCTACCGATTCTGATCGCATGAAGGCCAGCGAAAAACGACTCCTCTTCGCCCTCCTCGGGATCTTCTTCCTGGGGGCCGTCGTGATCAGTTCGGACTTCTATTTCGACAAGCGCGATACCCTCGTCGCGGAGGCGGCCACGCTTGAAACGGAGTGGGTCGAGATCGAGGCGCTCTTCGAGGAGAAGGAGATCTGGGAAATGCGCGCCGACTGGCTGACGCAGCAACAACCAAAATTCACCTCGAACGAGCAGATCGACCAGGCCATTTATCAGGAGGCCCTCGCCGACAAGGTGCCGGGTGTCACCACAAGCAAGCAGACTCTCCTGCCGACGGTAACGACCCCCGATTACGTCCAGGCCGGAGTTTCCCTCAGTGCCTCCGGCGATTTGCCTTCGGTCTTTCGATGGCTCCATTTGCTCAACCGACCCGAGAGTTTTCGCGTCATCCGCAATCTCAAGGTCCAGCCGGACAAGGAGAAACCCGAAAACGTCATCGCCACCTTCGAACTGTTGCGCTGGTACGCATCTCCGGAAGCATGAATCCTCTTCTCTGCATGCCTTTCGCCCTCCTCTTCTGGGCCCTCCCGCTCTTCGCGGAGGATGCGGTTTTGCCGACCGGCTTTCCCGTGACCCGCTATACGGCGGTCTGGGAGAATTCTCCCTTCAACCGCGAAGTGGTGAAGGCGGGTGCCAAAACGATGGAGAGCAGTTTCGCCGGCTCGCTCGTCCTCGAAGGGCTCGTCACCGACGACCAGCTCGGCCCGATCGCCTATGTCCGCGATGTCCGCGAGGACAAACCCATCGTCATCACCCGCGAAAAGAGCGAGGCCCATCCCTTCACGATCGTCTCGGCGAACCAGGTCGCCAATCCAGAGGAAACCAAGGTCACCGTCACCAATGGCACCGAGACGGGCGAGATCGGTTATGTCGCAGCCAAACTGACCCAGGCGATCGCGGCACCAGCGCCCGTCGCTCCCCAACCGCAGCAGCGCCCGGGACAAGCCCCACCGGGACGAGATGGTAAAGGCATGCCGCCGCAGCCCGGCGGAGGTGGTGCCGGAGGCTCGGCTCCCGAACTCAGTCGCAATCCTCCCGGATCGGCTCCGGCCGTGAAACCCGGGGACTCCGACAAACCCACCAGCGTCGCGCCGGCCCTTGACGAGATGAACTCTGAGCCACGCCGACGACGCGTTCCGCTACCAGGCGGATAACCCGAATTTTTCCTGACGAAACACGAAACATGAAGACTCCTTCCCTAGATCCCGCGCCGGCATGGTTCTTCGGCCTCTGCCTCCTCGCGCTGGCCGCCGGTGGATTCGCGCAGAACAATCCTGCGCCCAGCATTCCCGCACCCAGCGTTCCCGCACCCAGCGTTCCCGCGCCCAGCGTTCCCGCGCCCAGCGTTCCCGCGCCCAGCGTTCCCGCACCCAGCATTCCCGCACCCAGCATTCCCGCACCCAGCGTTCCTGCGCCCAGCGTTCCTGCGCCCAGCGTTCCCGCACCCAGCGCTCCCGCGTCCGACGCTCCTGCGGCAAACGCTCCTGCGGCAAACATTCCGGCGGCCAACGCTCCTGCGGCCGATGTCCCACGAGCTCCCGCTCCAGGCATCAAGACCACTGCCGATGACGCAGAACCGATGACGGACGTGCAGTTCCCCAATACACCGATCCCCGTGATTCTCCTCGAATACGAGCGCCTCACCGGCAAGCGAGTCATCCGAGATACCACGGTGCAGGACAAGAACCTCATCATCCAGACTTCGGGCAAAATGACCTACCCGGATGCCGCCGAGTTCATTGAGAAAAGCTTCCTCCTCAACGGCTATGCCCTTCTTCCGACGGACAAGCCGGATCAGATGACGATCATCGCCTACAACACGGAGAAGAAGCCGAGCAGCCAGGGGCTGCCAATCTACACGACACCTTTTCAACTCCCCGAGACCGAGCAGGTCGTGACCTACATCATGCCCCTGTCCTACCTTCCCCCAGAGGAGGCGGCCGAGCTCTTCTCGAATGTGATCGTGCTCAACGCCTACGGAAAGATCACCGCCCTGAAATCGTCCTCGGCCATCGTCATCACGGAAAGTTCCACGAACATCAAGCGCCTCATCGAGCTACGCGACCACCTTGATGTCAGCCAGGTGATGACGATCGACCAGACCTTCCAACTTCAGCGTGCCGATGCCGCAGACGTCGTCGAGGCCCTCATCGACGTCCTTGGTCTCGATCAGGAAAGCGGCACGAGCGCTGGCAGCAATCCCCAGGGAGGCAATCCCCAGGCACCGAACCAGGCCAACCAGCAGGGACAGAGCGACCGCGGAGAGGTGAATTTGGCGGTAAACGACTCCTCCGGCTCCGGACTGCCCTCCCAGGCGCGCGGCAGTTCCTCCTTTGCCAAGCCCAATGCCCCCAAACCACGGGTGCGTGCGATCGAAAGGGCCAACCGCGTCCTCGTCATCGCGACGCCGCAGGACATGCAATACATCGAGAGCATCATCAATCACCTCGATGCCCCGGTCGAGACTTCGACCTACATGCGACGGCAGCTTCACTACATCGCCGTTTCCGATTTCCTCAAGATCGCCGGGAACGTCATCCTGCGTGGGGCCGAGGACGAAAACAGCGGCGAGGTCTCCGGAGGCGAGGAGGAAGAACAAAACGGTCTCGATAACTCCGGAAACAACAACGATAACAACAACGGAGATTCCTCCTCCATCGGGAGCAATTCGGGCCGTAGCGGCGGAGCGACCGGTGATCTCGGCAACGCCGGGTCCGACCAGGCGGCCGCGCCCCAGTCCGTCGTGATCGGAAAGACCCTCCTCATCGCCGACAACATCCAGAATATGCTGATCGCCTCGGGCCCTCCGGAAAACCTCCGCCAGATCGAGGAATTGCTCGACTCGATGGACGTGCGTCCGGTCCAGATCCAGATCTCGGCGATCATCTCCCAGCTCACCCTCGGTGATGACTACGAATTTGCCGCGAACCTCCTCCGCACTCTCGAGCAGCCTTCGAACGGGGAGCGTTTCCTCAATGGCAGCCGCTTCAACGGAGCCGGCACGATCACCTCGATTCCCGATGCGAAGCTCTTCAACATCGCGAACCTGACCACGCCCGCCAGCCTCGCCACGACCAATTCCGGACTCGCCTTCTACGGCCAGATCAACCGCTACCTCGACGCGCACCTCTCCGTGCTCGAGACGACGAACCGTTTCAAGGTGCTCTCGCGCCCGACGATCTACACGGTGAACAACCGCCAGGCCGTCATCGAGACCGGGCAGCGGGTCGCGGTGCCGCGCAGCACCCTCTCCTCGCTCGACACCGGCGGGATCAACAACAACAACCAGACCGTCACCGCGAGCATCGATTACGAGAACGTTGTCCTGCGCATCGCGGTGATCCCGCTGATCAATGCGAACGGCGAGATCACCCTGCAGATCCAGCAGAAGAACGATGACATCGTCGGCAGCACCATCATCGGCGGCGACGAGATCCCGACGATCGGCACCCAGAGCCTCGGCACCACCGTGATGGTCCCGGATGGCGGCACTGTCCTCCTCGGTGGTCTCATCAGCGAGGACGACAGCAAGGCGCAGTCCGGCTTACCGCTCTTCGCGAATCTTCCGCTCGTCGGGCGGGTCTTCGGATCGACCACCGACGCGATCAACCGGGAAGAACTCCTCATCTTCATCCAGCCGAAAGTGATCAGGAGCGAGTTCGACCAGACGGTGATCGACAACGACCTGAAGGATCGCACCCGGATTGCCCAACCGGCCATGGAGTTCGCCACGGACGCCGACGACAACCTCGATGTCTTCGAGACACAGGATTTCAACTCGGCCGAGAAGCGCGTCTTCTTCTTCCGCGATCTCTTCAAGAAAAAACCGGCCGTCCGCGCCGTTCCCGTGGATTGATTCTCAACCCTTCCCCACGCCGCAAGGATCCCTGCCGGAACCAGCGAAACCAAGCACTCGAGGCAACTTTCCGCCCGAGCCCCGCACGGCCTCGAGCGATTTCGTTGGCAAAATCACTCGCCCCGGCTGTCGCGCAGTTCGATCGCCCCGATCGCTCCCATGATGCGGTTGGCGATGGCTTGGTAACGATCTTTTGAGGAGAGGGCCGGGTCGTTTACAAGATCGCCGAGCTCGATGATCTCTCCGACCGCGAGGGTCACGGGATGGCGCTTGAGCCTCTTGCTACCACGTGGCAGCGCCTTTTCGGGGCCGAAAAGGCGAACCGGAAGAACCGGAACACCCGCCTTGCAAACGATCATGCCGACCCCCGGCTCTCCTTCGGTCATTAACTTGCCATCGAGGGTGCGCTCGCCTTCGGGAAAGATGAGGACACGCTCGCCGTCCTTGAGGAGGTTGATGACGAGTTTCAGCGCGGAGAGTTCCGGCTTCTCTTGGTTCACGGGGATGGCATTGACCCTCGTGAAAAGGAAGTTCGCCACG
>DGXY01000108.1:0-12301 GCA_002396885.1 Akkermansiaceae bacterium UBA5020 | reverse complement strand
TGAAAAGGAAGTTCGCCACGGGATGATCGAAGAGGGTCTTTCGCGCGAAATAATAGAGGGGCTCGCGAAAGGCGCTTCCGATGAAGGGTGGATCGAGAAAGCTGACGTGATTCGAGACGATCAAGAGCCCCTCGGGGAGATTCTCGAGTCGCTCGCCCTCCTGCACCCGAAAGGAGCAGGCGACCTTGGCGACCAGTTTCGAAAGGGAATGGCCGAGCCAATACCAGGGAGTCATTCCGCAATAAAGTCGGTTCCTAACTTGATGTCGGCTTCAGTTTGCACCAGCCTCGGAAGGCAGCCCGATCTTGAGAAGAGAAGATTTCTCAGCCACATTCTTCTCGGTATCGGACATCCTTACCGGGACCCGGAGGAGATTGGCGGCGCGGGCCACCTGGTGATTGACGATCCCGCAACCGCTGCCGACCAGCGAAGTCACGAGGAGAAAAACAGCGAAAGCAAGACGACGGATCATCCCCGTTTCATCGCGGAGGATGCCCCCCTTGTCAACGTTTTCGCAACAAGTCGATCATGGCGCGATAGGATTCGACGATGCCGAACCCCTTGGGATCGAGTCGATGACGCTCGAGAATCGGATCCACCTTCCCGCGCTCTGACGCAGCATTTCCCGCCGCGCGCGACTGGGCCCAGACTTCGATGCAATGGGAAAGCAGCAAGGAAGACGGTATGCTGCGCCGCAGGAGCCTGATCAGTCCGGATCCCGTGCCTTCCCCGAGAACCATCCCGCCTTCACCGACAAGGCCGCGATCCAGCTCATCGCTTCCCCGCACGAGCGGCACCGCGCTCCGCCAAACCCACAAGGCCATGAAGACCAAAATCCCCAGGATGACCCCGTAGGCACGGTATCGACGGATCAGCTTCATCGCCCCACCCGTCTCGATGGTTCCGTGAATTGTCTCGTCAAAAATCACCTTTTCCTTTCCTCCGGTGAGCCAAAGAAGGAAACCGGGTTCGGCCCCATGGTGCAAACTCTCGTTGCTCGCGAAGTAGGTGTCGGAAGCCAGCACGACGGTGCCCTTGCCGTAGCTCCGCTCGATCACGACCGCTTCCTTTCCGACATAGGCAACGACCTTCCAGGCAGGATCTTTTGCTTCGAGTCGGTACTGGGAACGCCATGAAGGCAGCTCGGCCGAAACCTCGGACGCCGAGATTGTCTCGCCAGGGCGCGTCTCCCACCCTTCCGTGGGCCGTTCAAACGGCCCCGAAGCGGGAATGCCGAACCCAAGCTTATCCGTCAAGAGCGGGCCGAGAAC
The DNA here is from genome assembly GCA_002396885.1 of Akkermansiaceae bacterium UBA5020. Taxonomy (GTDB): domain Bacteria; phylum Verrucomicrobiota; class Verrucomicrobiia; order Verrucomicrobiales; family DEV007; genus Arctic95D-9. The sequence continues at coordinate 11,030 of DGXY01000108.1, read as the reverse complement.
TTCGTTCATCTGGCGCTCGAGTTTGGCCTCTTCGTCCTCTTCCTCCACCTCTTTCTCTCCTGTGGCGACCGGTTTCCCGCCCGCCTCTTCCGCGTCGGTGGGAACGGACGCCCCGTCCGAATCCGATCTCACTTCCGAGGCACGGCGCGCGGCACGTTCCTCGCGGAGGCGGCGGCGGTGCTCGACCCAGTCTTCCTCGAGTTCGGAAAGGTCGGGGCGAAAGACTTCGGGCACGAGTTCCGGATTCATCGTGAGCACGAGCCGGGCGCCGTTTTCGACGGCCTTCATCACCGGTGAGGATTCTGGAGCCCGGAGATCCTCGAAGCCGTCCCGCGGATACCCGAGAAGGAGGATGGCCGTGTCCGCATCGAGCCCTTCGAGATTGTTGAGATGGATCCGGTTCCGCGAAACGGAAACCGTCCCGAGCTGTTCGAGCGACTCGTAGAAAGCGCTCGTGCCGAGCGGATCGCTGCGGAAGCTCGCGTAAAGCGGATAGATCCCGCCCTCGGCGAAACGCTTTTCGAGGATGCCTATGAAGCCCGCGACCAGCAAGGTCACGAGCAGGACGAGCCCAATTTTTCCAGCATTCAAGCGCGTCGACATCTTGTCTTATTTGGTCGCGGCCACGCGGGAACTTCCCGCGACATCCCGTGACGACTCTTCTCCGATGAGCGCGTGATTCTTCAAATAAAAGTCCAGCGCTCCTTCAGCGAGCCGGTGCATTCCATACCACGAGCGCTCGAAGAGACCCGTGTTTTCGTCGAAGGCACGGCGCAACTCTTGAAGCGATCGGGCGCGAAGGAAAAGTTCCCCCCGGTAGTCGCGATTCGACTTGAAGCGCGCGATCTTGAGCAAGTTACGCTCACCCAGATGCGCGAGGGTGGCGAGAAAAAGTGCGCGGATCGCGAGACGTTCCTCTCCCTTTTCGATTTGTTCCCGTGCGAGACGCAGCCATTCGTCCTCGTGCAACTGGGTCGCGACGATGTCCTCGCTGGCCAGATCGATTACGACCACCTTTTCCCGATCATCGCCCACCACCCTCTCCCGGCCTTGGTTGCGCCGATACAGGGCAATCGCGAGCCAGACGAGGAGCCCCAGGAACACGATGACCAGCACCACCGATACGGTGGAACTGATTCCCTGAAATCCCTTCCCTTCCTGGCCTCCCGTCGGCATCCCGCCACCTCGTTCAAACAACCTTTTGATCGACTCTTCCATCCACCTTTCGACCTTCTCAAGAAGCTGACGGATGCTCGCCGCCAGCTCGTTGAGTCGCTGCCCCAACCAGGATTCCGCGGCATCGTCCCCCTGATCGAGTGAGCGCCGCGAGAGTTGCCATTGATATTTTTTTTGCTCGAGCGTCGCGTTGATCTCCTTCCGAAATCGCTCGACCTCGACGGAGCTACCCGACTTGGATTCTCCGGGTGGCACCCCCTCGACTGGAAGCGTGGCAGAGAGGACGCCGAGGGCGACCCATATCGTGGCAACGCGCGCGCCGCCCCCCACCCGACGCTCTTCCAACCTCCGGATTTCCCGGACCTGCTCGAGCCGGCCCAGAAGATCGGCCGCCGTCGTTCTCGACCTCGCATAAAAGCATCGCAAGACATAAGCGGCGTTCATCAGGGGGCAGATCACGAGTTGCATGAGCAATACGACGCCGATAACGAAAGTCGTGTTCAAGACCGCGGCCTGCGGACTCAGCGTAAACACCGACTCGATCCCGAAGAACGACTTGAGGAGGCCGGGGACGAACAAACAGCTGGCGACGACATTCACCAGAGTGAACAACGCGATGACGAAGAAGAGAATGAGGATTCCGTGATTCTGAGCCCACTGGTCGTGGGAATAGCGGATCGAACCAAGCACGAGATCACGGAGCGGGCGACGCGAAGGCGGCATCGTGAACGCGAGGACCGCGAAATTCCGCTGTGTCGCGAGAATCCATCCAAGAGGAATGGCGAAGAAAAGACCGACGACCAGCAACGGCAGTTGGACGGACTGGCAAAGAGCCAATGCGGCGCTCGCACGGAAGCGCTCGAGCCTGGTCGCCTTCGGGATGCCTCCCGGATCGAGTCGGACCCAAAGGAGGGCGCAGAACCGTGCCTCGCAGATTTTCATCCAGAAATAGAGCCCGGTCAGAACGGCCGCCTCCAGCGCCGCGTCGCGCTGCGCGAAACTGCTGCGCCCCATGTCCGCGACAAAATAGAGCAGCCCCACCGACCACGGCACCGCCCCGATGTAATACCTCCAGAACGACGCGGCATCGGTCGTGCGGACGAGATGGAAGGCCTCTTCGAGGATCTGCATGGCCGCGACCTCATTCCTTCTTTTTTTAACCCTTCGGTTCGCTTTGCTCATGTCGAAGGGTCACTCCCAGATCGTCCCGTCGTGAAACGCATCCGGGATCTCACCGAGGAAGCGCGCGAAGAAATAGAAAAGCACCCAGACGATGGCCAAGGCCAACCCATACTGGACCCAGGATACCGGGTGCAGGGCAAGGCGGCGGCCAGTCTCCGTTTTCCGCCCAGCCACCTCGGCCCCGAGGCAAGCCGCGCAGACGAGTTTTCCATCGTGCTCCGTGACACACTCCCCACAAAAAAAACGCCGGCACGAGGGACAGCGGGCCGTGGCCGCGCGGTCGACGTGGATCATGCATGCAGCCTTGGCGATGCCACCGCTCATTCCGCCACGGGAGCCTCCCCGATCGTCTTCTGCGAAGCCGCCAAGCCGTTGGCCATACGGATTTTCCTCCGCCAGCTTCCAATGAGAACCCATCCCGCGCCAGCGGTCGCCATCATCCCCAAAAACAGGCCGACAAACACCCCGTAAAGCGCCATTCCCCCTTCCGATGCGATCGCGGTGAAGGCCTCGAGCGGACCGGTGAATCCGAGCGTGTAGGAAGGCTCGCGAGTGGCGACAACGAGGTAGTAGACCATCCCGATGCCCATCGTGAGAAAGTGGAAACCCAGGAGGAGCCAGAGAACGGCCCGCAGGGATTCCGGCGTCGGCTTCCGCACCACGGAGATCAGGGCGAGAGTCACCGCCAGGCTCGCCGCGAGAATGAAGAGGAGGACGACACTGGTGAGAACGAGGCTTTCGAGGAGCAAACCCGCCAGACCGGCCAGCCCCAGAACACAAAAGATCCCATAGGTGACCGGCACCGCCGCCGGGATTTGGAAAAACTCAACGGCACGAGCCGGCTCGCCCCCAGTCCTGCCGGAAGAATCGCGCGTCCCTCCCCCGACGAGAACTCCTGCCTGACTCTCGCGGACCAATCGATCAATCCGATTCACCGTCTCGAGGGTGCGGTGATAGCGGTTCAGAGGCCGGATGCGCTCGCGTGAGAGGCGGGTCTGAATATCGCAGACGCAGGTGGGACCAAGGATGAGATGGCGCACCAGCAAGGCAAGCGAAACGAGCCCCATGGCGAAGCAAAAGGAGAGCGCGACCACCGTGATCGGACGCATCGTCTCCGACAGCAAGAGAAGGAGCGTGACGACGAGGCTGGCGAGTAACAGACCGAAGAGATAAAGCAGGCTAAATCCGATCCGCGAAGTCCTCGCCACATTCACCGCTTGGATCTCGGAGAGCCGGAATCGCTTATACTCTTCGGTGAACGGCACGAGAAAGCCGGTGCCCTTCACGTAGACAAGATGCCCTTCCCCGAGCCACAAACTCGAGAGCCCGAAGAGATCCCGGGCGAGCCGCTGATGGTTGTCGGAGAAGGCGCTCACTTATCCAGTGAATACACACTGAAGATCGGTGTGGTCAAGCCCGTCGTGATCCGGCGCTGGCTCGGGTTTCCCGGCCGACAAATCCGGCTTTGACGGCTCGAGCGGATACGAGGCCATCAGCGTCTTGAAATCCCGGATCGAGCGCGCCAATCCCACAAAAACGGCACGAGCGACGAGGTGATGTCCCACGTTCAGTTCAGCGAGATGCGGGACCCGCATCAGCTTCACGAGATTGCAGAGGTTGATGCCATGACCCGCGTTCACCTGCAGGCCCTCGCCATGGGCGAGCCGCGCCGCCTCGGCGAGAAGCCGGAATTCCTCGTCTCCCCCGTCAGGCGAGGCGTTGGCAAAGGCACCGGTGTGCAACTCCACCATGTCGGCTCCGATCCTCGACGAGGCGAGGATCTGCCGCGGCTCCGGATCGATGAAAAGACTCACGAGAATGCCGGCATCCTGCAGAGTTTTCACGGTGCGGGCGAGCGAGGTGTCGGCATTGGCCACATCCAACCCGCCCTCGGTCGTCACTTCGCGACGATTTTCTGGGACGAGACAGACGAAAGCGGGCCGGGCCTCCAGAGCGATCGCGAGGATCTCGGGCGAGTTGCCCATCTCGAGATTCAGCTTGGTGTGGATCCCCCGGCGGATCTCGAAGACATCGGCGTCCTGGATGTGACGGCGGTCGAGCCGCAGGTGGATCGTGATCGAATCCGCCCCCGCCGCCTCGGCCTCGTGCGCGGCGGCCAAAAGCGATGGCTCCGCATTGTGAGCGGTTGGATCGGGTGAATAACGCGCCTGACGCAAGGTTGCGACGTGATCGATGTTGACACCGAGTTTGAGGTGGGCCGGGGTTTGGCTCATGGCCATAATCTAGACCGCATTTTCCGCAGCGTGTTGGGAAATTGGCGGAAAAAAGCTTGTCCAGCCTCCGCTGCCACGGAACGGAAGGCCGCTCAATGGGTGACCGTCACCGGCGTCCCCACATCCACCTTCGAATAGATAAGAGGCTGGACCGAAGCAGGCACACGGATGCATCCGTGGCTGGCCGGTTGATCGGGAACGATGCCCACATGGAGGCCGATCCCGCCATTGATGCGCATCCAGTAGGGCATGTCGGCTCCGACAAAACGAGACGCACCGGACGGACGACGACCGACCTCACTGCTGCCGCCCACCGCGTTGCCACCGCCATCCACCCAGGTGCCGTAGAGCGTCGATTGCTTTTGTTCGACCTTCTCTCCGATCTTGAAGCTGCCGGTCGGCGTCGCGTGGCCCGATTTACCGGAGGAAATCTGCGTTTCGATCACGAGCACCTTGTGCCCACCCTGTTCCCGGTAGACCCGGGCACGCTGGTCGCTCAGGTCGACCTCGATCTTGGCGTTGCTGGGATCGAGAGCCGGAAGAAGGGCGTGATTGACGAAAATCTCATGTCCTTCGCTTTTGTATTGGCGGGCGGACTTACCGAACGACAGCATCGAGAAAAATCCCCCACCACTCTGACCAAGAGAAGCAAGCGTTGCAAATTCGCGTTCACCGTCGCGCGCAGCCCGATCCGCGTCGGCTTTTGCCTTCGCGACCAGTTTGGCCTGTTTTTCGGCGTCCTCCTCTTTTTCGCGGGCCAAGAGCGCTTCGGCGCGGGCCTTTTTCTCCGCCAGCTCCGCAGCGTCCCTGGCAGCTTCCTCCTTGGCCTCAGCCTCCTCTTCAGCAAGTTTTTCGGCTTCCTTCTTCTTCGCGAGAGCGAGTTTGTCCGCCTTCTCCTTGGCTTCGGCCTTTGCCTCAGCAGCCTCCCGGGCGGCTTCCTCCTTGGCTTTGGCCGCGGCCAGCTTGGCCTTGGCGGCCGCTTCCTTCTTGTCCTCGACGGAGACCTCGCCTTTTTTCTCTTTCACGGTCGCGCCCGTCCGGGCAGCACCGATCGAAAAGACGGCAGGCTCGTCCACACTACAGGACGTCAAGAGGGCACCGACCAGAATGAGGGTGAAGAAAGAGAGCGAAGAAGAACCAAAACAAATCGTCATATCAGCATCCGAAAATAGGAAAGCAGAGATGACGCCAGCTTAGCAGCCAGTCAACGATTTTATGGGTTTTCACCTCAATTTTTCCGTCACCGCAACGTTTGCGGCGAAACTCCGACCGATTGCCGTCGATGCGATTCCTCAGAGCGAATCCGGGGGTGCCGCGGCCCCGCCGTTGCCGACGCCGGCCGTATCCGTCTCGGGCGTCAAACCAGACCCTTCCTCTTCGGGCAAAATGCGGTCGATGAGGCGTTTGATCCCGTCGCTGGCAAACTCGCTCTGCGGATAAATCTGCCGCGCGCTGAGGAACCAGGCCAGTCCCGAACCGAATTGCTTCCGCACCTCCTGGTTCTCGGCATTCTTGAGTGCCTTCACGAAAGGTGCCACGTCCGTGGCGAGGTCGGACCGTTTCGCACTCAACGCGACATCGTCAGGGAAACGCTCGAAGGTCTTTTCCACGATTTCCCAGGCGGCGTGGTTGTTGCCCGCCTTGGCGAGGGTGTCGGCCTGCTTCATCACCGTTTCGATCTCCTGAATGTTGCCGATGATCTGCTCGAGCGCCTTCTGCCGCTCGGGGTCGTCCACCGTCGCGGCGATGAAACGGGCCCGGTCCGTGAAAATCTGGCGGTAGCTCTGGGTTCCGAGGAGACGGTCGAACTCGATCTTCGCCTGCTGCTGAACATCCGCCGAGTCGGCGATGAGATTGAACTGCTCCTTCAACATCGGATTCTGCGGCCAGGTCTCGGCCGCGGCCTTGATGTTTACCTCGTAGGCGTCGTTGTCGCCCTGCAGCGCCGCATTCTTCGCCGTGCGGATGCGCATGTTGCTGCTCAGCTTCGCCGCCTCGATCGCCGCAGTCGGCTTTGAGTAATCAAAGTCCCCGGCCTGAACCTTCATCTTGTTCACCAGCTCCTCAGCGAGCCCGTAATCCTTCACCTCGATCGCATTGACAAGCTGAAAGGAATTCTCCGCGTATTCAAGAATCGCGGTCTTCTTTTCCCGCGGCACGCTCTGCACCGGCGGGAGGTGCTCACCCATCACGAAAGCCTGCTGGAGCTGGCGGAGGGCTCCGTCCGTCTTCCCCGAATCCATGAGGAAGCCGAAGGACTCCACCGACTGACCGACATCGCGGATCGCCTCGTTCGCGAAGGCGTCGAGCGTCGTGATCGTCGGATTGAATCCGATCGTCTTGGCGAAGGATTGTTCGACCTCCGAGCCTTCCTCGAATTGCAGCTTGCCGTCGCCGTCCTTGAAAAATTCGGTGTAAAAGCGAGTCGCCATCACGACGTGCTCAAAGCGGCGCTGCAGGAAGAACTGGACCACGAGCGCCTGAAACTCGAGCTTCGCTTCGAGCTCGGAGAGCTGCACCTTCGCCGCGTTGGCGACCCGCTCGGCCTCGACCTCGGCGATGCGCTGCACGTAGCGCTGAATATGCCCGGCGTTGACCGGATCGGTTGCGGCGGGGTCCTGCTTGCTTGGATCGTCACTCAGCTTGCGCTCCCTCGTGCCGGCATCCCCGTCGCTCCACGAATCAAAACTCCAGTCGAGCTGACGGCGCTGGAGGTCGAGTTCGTTATTAAGCTGCTTCAACTGTGCCTGGTTCCGCTGGGCGAGATAGACCCGGTAGACCGCGTTCGCGAGCGACTCGCAAAGCCGCGCATCCTGGGGAAACTGGGAGGCCCGCTGAAGCTGGGCCACTGCCTTGGGAAACTTCTTGGCGTCGCGGTTGTGGGGCGAGAGGGTGTCGAGGATCTCGCGGATGGCCATGCGGTAGGCCGTATCCATCTCGGAGGTCGCCGCCTCGGAATTGAGGTATTTTTCAAACCTTGCCCGGAAGACGCGGTTGTCGTTCACGTTGAAACTTTTCCCGTCGAAGGTGAAGACGTCGGTCGTCGGATCTAAGTAAGGCACATCGTTGCCGACGACCTGCTGGTTTCCCTGCTGCTGGCCGCCCTGGTTGACGATCGTGGTCTGGTTCGACGGCGGGGCTCCGCCCCCGGCAGGAGCCGCCCCTCCCCCGGCTCCCGGAGTCGGCGGCGTGTAGACCTGACCGAAAAGGCTCGATCCGCCGAGGATCGCGGCAGCGGTGAGAAGGACGGGAGTTTTCATGGCTGAATGTCAGGAAACAAGGAAAAGGAAAGTCCCATCACTCGTCGATCGCCTCGGCCACGAGGGTGCCGTCGCGATCGACCCGGACGACCATGCCCAGCTCGGTGCCGCGCTCGATGTTGATGTTGCTGAAATCTTCCGGCACGAGCACGGGCACCGGCATCGTCTCGGTGGCATCGCGGGCCTCGAAACTGATGAGGCGTCCGCGGTCGGACGTCCAGCGCAAGGTCTCCTCGACCTTGCCCTCGACCCGGTAGACATTGCCGCGCAGGCTGTTGCCGTTGTCGCGATAGGTCACGAGACTGAGCGGAGCGGCATTGCCACTCGCCACCCGCGAACCCGGCTTCCCCCCTCCGTCGCCAAAAAGCCCGCCCGCGATGAGCTTGAACAGCAGGGCGGCGATGACCACAAAACCGACGATGGCGGCAGCGATCCCGGCGATTTGACCGATGTTGATTCCGGAACTGGCTCTCCTGGGCATGACGGGTTTAGGCGAAAGTAACACGAAGACCCCAGATTACCAGAGCCGTCGCGCGGGCGGGAAGGAAAAAGGTCGGGCGCTCCTCCTTTCTTTGCTTCCTCAACCACCCGCCGCCAGATAAACCTCCTCGTAGGGCTGCACGACGATGAAGCCGTCGCCCTCGAACTTCATCTGGAAGGAATCGCCGCTGCCACGACCGAGAAAGGTCTTGAAGCTGATGTCGGTCTTGAAGTCGGGATTCAGATTGGCCGACCAAGCAATCGTCGCGTTCGGGTCGGTGAAGACGGGATTGCCCGGAGTGACGCGCAGGGTCATGGGATTGTAGTGCGAAGAAATAGCGATGAGCCCCGTGCCGGAAAGGCGGTAATTGAACAGCCCGCCCGCGACCATACCGGCGACCCGGCGCATCATCTTGATCTCGTTTTTGACGGTGGCCTCGAAGGCGAGGATGTCGTTTCCGTTCACGCAGAGCGCCTCGCCATCGAGCTGGATGATGGAGATCTTCTTGCCGCGGTCGGCGAGATACATCTTGCCCTGGCCCTCGCCTTTGGTGAGTCGGGCACCTTCTCCCGAGACGGCCTTTTTCAGGAGACTGCCCAGCCCCTGCTCGAGCAGGCCCTCACGGGTGAATTTGACCTGACCACGGTAGGCGACCATCGCCCCCATCTTCATCCAGACCATGCCATTGAGATTCACCTCGAGCATGCGGTCGGACTCCAGCTCGAAGGTCCCCTGGTTCAGTTCCTGTTGCGCGGTTTGCTGGACGAATTGCTGGAGGGAGTAGCGGGACATCGGCGAAGCTAACTGGAAAACCGATCGAGGTCAACGCAGCCGCTCCCGCTCGGGGGCCTGCGGCACTCGGGAGACCGCGTGTCGAAAGGGGGAGGCGAACGCCTCCTGATGAAATCGGCGAGACAGGCTCCTGCGCCTGTCGAAAAGTCTTTTCCGCTCTCAAACCCGGAGAGAAGCCCGCGAAGGCCGACGCCTCGTGCCCGCTGCTTGACGGCGCTGCGAATTCTGCCCATCGGCCTCCTTCCCAACCTCAATTTTGCCGACCTCCGCGTATTCCTTGATGAGCATGCGGAGCCCGATGCGGAGAAGATCGGCGGTCTTCAGCCCGGTTTCGCGGGTGATGCGCTCCACCTCGGAAAGCGTTTCCGAATCGATTTTCGTGGCCACATACTTCATCTCCGTATCGCTCATACCATTACAGTGTGTTACTGTCGCGCTGAAGCAAGAGACAAAATTACGGCTGCGTAACTTTTCATCCGTCCGCGTTCCGGCGTGACTAGGCCGGACAACCGCGATCGACGAGCGATTTCGGCGGCTGCCGCCGGAGGCAGGGTTGAACGCGATTCCCTCCTCGGCCCCGGCTCCGCCCATGATCACGGACTGTCGATTCACCGCTTCCACCGCCATGATCCTTTCATGGAAAACCCGCCTTCCCTTTCCCGCCGCCGCTTCGCCGGCCTCTCCCTCGCCGCGTCCGCCGCGAGTCTTCTTCCTGCCTTGCGCGCCCGCGCCGCGACGCCCGGGGCGGAACTGCTCGAAACCAAAGTCATTTCGCCGCAGGCGAGCTACTACCACGGTTGGCCGACCCTGACACGCACCAAAAAAGGTGAACTCGTTTTGGTCTGGTCGGGACGCCGTGAGGCGCATGTCTGCCCCTTCGGAACGGTCGAGATGATGACCTCTCGAGACAGTGGAGCGAGCTGGACCTTTCCCCGCACCGTCCACGACGGCCCCATCGACGACCGCGACGCGGGGGTGCTCGAGACGGCCAAGGGCACCCTCGTCGTCACCACCTTCACCTCGCTCGCCTATGCTCCCATGGTGGCCGAGGGCGGGAGCAAGGCCACGGATCCTGCCTGGCTCGCAGCCCACGCCCGCATCGCCGATGAGGAAACGCGCGAGGGGGAACTCGGTTGCTGGGGTTTTCGCTCGACGGATCGCGGCCTCTCCTTCTCCGGCCGCATCGACACGATCGTGAACAGCCCCCACGGCCCTTGCCAGCTCGCCGACGGCCGCCTCCTCTACGCGGGCAAGGAACTCTGGACCGAGGAGAAACGCATCGGCGTCTCCGTCTCGACAGACGACGGCGAGACCTGGGAATGGCTCGCTGAAATCCCGACCCGCGAAGGAGATGTGGTAAAGGAGTATCATGAACTGCATGCGGTGCAGTGCACGAGCGGCAAGATCATCGTGCAGATCCGCAACCATAATGCGGCCAACAAGGGCGAGACCTTGCAGTCGGAGTCGACCGACGGCGGGAAGACTTGGACGGTTCCCCACCCCATCGACGTCTGGGGCCTGCCTTCCCATCTTCTGCGGCTGAGAGACGGCCGGCTCCTCATGAGCTATGGCCATCGCCGCAAGCCCTTTGGCAATCAGGCAAGGATCAGCACGGATGAGGGCGAGTCTTGGTCCGAGCCCATCGAAATCTCGGGCGACGGGATCGGCGGGGATCTCGGCTACCCCTCGACCGTCGAGCTAGAGGACGGTGGTTTTGTCAGTGTGTGGTATGAGAAGCTCGCCGATTCGCCCATGGCACAGCTCCGCCAGGCGAAATGGCGGTTGGTTTCTTGATCGATCATCCTCTCATCTTCCTACACTTACCTCATACTCATACTCATACTCATACTCATACTCATACTCATACTCATACTCATACTCATACTCATACTAATACTCATACTC
>DGXY01000077.1 GCA_002396885.1 Akkermansiaceae bacterium UBA5020 | reverse complement strand
AAAAACCTTTTACGAAGTCGCTTGGTAGGGAGGGGCAGACTCGGGCGAAAGCTCCCTCGACGAAAGGTGCTTCAGTGGACGGGACGCGATTTTGTCGTCATTTCTGCTTGTGGAAACGGCCGCGTTTGTTAAGAGGTTGCGTCTTTCTTGGGACTTTCAACCCGTGCCAGAAAGACTCTATTCGATTCCAACCAACTTATGAGCGACCAAAAACCATCGATGGCCCTGTTCTGGGGTTGTTTCATTGCCCTGATCACCACGGCTTTCGCCTTCTTTTCGCGTATGTATCTGTGTGATGTCCGTTTCGGAGCCGACTTCAATTTGGACAAAGGCACAATCGGTGCCCTGAAAGGCGCCGGCATCTGGCCTTTCGGTGTCTCGATCATCCTCTTCAGTCTCATCATCGACAAGATCGGATACCGCGTCGCGATGATCTTTTCGTTCGTCTGCTACGCTCTTTATATTGTTCTCGCCTGTCTTGCCTACGGAGCGATCCAAGGCGTGGAGGGGGCGGATCTCGGAGCCGCGCAAGCGAAGGGTTACAGCTACCTCTACTGGGGTTCCTTCATTCTTGGTCTCGGGAACGGCACCGTGGAGGCGTTCATCAATCCCGTCGTCGCGACGATGTTCAGCCGCGACAAGACCAAATGGCTCAACATTCTCCACGCCGGCTGGCCCGGTGGTCTTGCCCTCGGCGGTCTCATCACCATCGGCCTGGCCGAGGTCGCCGCTACCGGTGACTGGCGCATCGTTCTCGGCATCATTGCCGTGCCCGCCGTGATTTACCTCATCATGCTCCTCCGCGTGCAGTTCCCCGTGAACGAGCGCGAGGCCGCCGGTGTTTCCTACCGCGAGATGCTCGCCGAGTTCGGTGCCTTCGGTGCCTTTGTGGGCTTCGGGCTCATCTTCGCCCAGCTCGCCGAAGTTTTCGCCTGGTGGCCGTCGTGGTTGACCTGGGCGCTCACCATTCTCGTTGTGGTCGCTTTTGGCCTCTACACTCGCAGCCTCGGCCGCGGTTTCCTTGCATTTCTCATCATCATCATGATGCCGCTTGCGACGACCGAAATCGGCACGGACGGCTGGATCACTGGACTGATGGAGCACCCGATGAAGGAAGCGGGCTTCAATCCTGCCTGGGTGTTGATCTACACCTCAGTGATCATGATGGTGCTGCGCTTCTTCGCAGGCCCCATCGTCCACAAGCTCTCGCCCATCGGTTTGCTGGTGCTCAGCGCGGTCCTCGCCATTGCCGGTCTTTTCGCCCTGTCCAAGACGGGCAACTCCGGCATGGTCGTGATCTTCAGTGCTGCCACCCTATACGCGTTCGGCAAGACCTTCTTCTGGCCGACCATGCTCGGTGTCACCGCCGAGCAGTGCCCGAAAGGCGGCGCGCTCACTCTCAACGCCATTTCCGGTATCGGCATGATCGCCGTCGGCATTCTCGGATTCCCTTTCATCGGGGCGATTCAAGAGAAGACTGCCACGGCTGAACTTGCCGCAGGACCCCAGGCCGCCCTCGTCGGGAAAATCTCCAGCGAGAAACACTACGTCCTCGGCGCCTACCAAGCGATCGATCCGGACAAGGCCGCCACCCTGACGGACGCCACCGAGAAGGGAGCCGTGGATGCAGCGAACCGTTCGGCCCAGTTCAAGGCCCTCGGGACAATGGCGCTTTTCCCGGCCTTCATGCTGGTGTGTTACCTGATCCTTTTCTTCTTCTTCAGATCGAAGGGTGGCTACAAGGCCCAAGTGCTCAACGGTCATTAGTCGAACGATGAGAGGTTCACCGGTTGAGTCACCGGACCTTGTGGATCTCTATCCCACCGCGGCTTGAAGAGCCGTTCATTTTCTTCATGGTGAAAGGGGAGGCGAAAGTCTCCCCTTTCTATTTCCCTCCACAATCCGATGAAGATTTATACCTACGCCAAGTGCGACACCTGCCGGAAGGCTGTGAAGTGGCTGCAGGCCCGCGCCATTGTCTTCACTGAAATCCCCATCCGCGAGCAAGCGCCGACCGAGGCCGAGTTGAGGCGCATGCTCGCGATTTACGGGGGCGACCTCAAGCGCCTCTTCAACACCTCCGGCGGCGACTACCGTGAATTGAAGCTCGGCGAAAAGCTCCCCGCGATGTCCGAGGCGGAGGCGATCGACCTTCTCGCCGGAAACGGCAACCTCGTGAAGCGCCCCTTCCTCCTCACCGAAACAGCCGGCCTCGTCGGTTTCAAGGAAGCGGAGTGGGAGGCGTTTTTGGGGTGAACGGATTCTGGGAGGGGGTGCCTACGGAATAAATGCCCGTGTTCCGTAGGCCGCCTCTTCCTCGCTCGATGGTAGGCCGCCCCTTCCTCGCTCGATGAAAGTGTGCTCCCTCTCTCTCAATCCCTCCCTCGCCTGCTACTTACCCCACCATCTCCTTAAACACATGCCCGTGCACATCGGTGAGGCGGCGGTCGATGCCGTTGTTCCGGACCGAGAGCTTGGTGTGATCAATTCCGAGTTGGTGCAGAATCGTCGCGTGGATGTCGTAGACCGATGAGGCGTGGGCCTGGTCGGCCGGACGAAAACCCCACTCATCGCTCTCGCCATAGGTGCCGCCTTGAATGCCGCCGCCGCAGAGCCAATTCGTGAAGACGAAGGGATTGTGATCGCGTCCCTGGCTTCCCTGGGAACAGGGCATGCGGCCGAACTCGGTCGTCCAGAGAATGATCGTGTCCTCGAGCATGCCGCGCTGTTTCAAATCCTTGATCAAGGCGGCGGCTCCGTGCGCCATCCCGACCGAGAGCGGGCCGTGGTCGCGTTTCACGTCCTCGTGGCTGTCCCAGTTGCGTCGGGGGAAACCGTTGTCGTTCCCGCTCCAGATTTGCACGAAACGCACCCCGCGCTCGAGGAGGCGACGGGCGACGAGGCATTTGCGCCCGAAGAATTCCGTCTCCGCCTTTTCGTTGATCTTCGTGTCATCGACGCCGGGGCCTTCGGGAGCGAGTCCGTAGAGTTTCTGGATGTGCGCTGGCTCGCGCGAGACATCGAGGGCATCGGTGGCGCTGAGTTGCATCGCGGCGGCGAGCTCGTAGCTGCGCACCCGGGCCTCGAGCCGGTCGTCGCCAGGTCGCGCCGCGGCGTGGAGCGAGTTCAGTCGAGAGAGGGCGTCGAGTCCGGCCCGGTCGTTCCCGGGTCGGATGAAATCGCTCTTCGGTGCGAAGAGATCCGCCACCGGTGTCGCGCTGCCGGGACGGATCACGGTGCCCTGATGGCTCGCGGGGAGAAAGGCGTTGGCCCAGTTCTTCGCCCCGTTCGAAGCAAACCCCCGGTGATCCGGGAGCACCACGAAGGCGGGCAGGTTCTCGTTTTCACTGCCAAGCGCATACGAGACCCAAGATCCCGCGCTAGGGAATCCCGGAAACACGAAGCCGGTCGTCTGCAGCAGTGTGCCTTGGCTGTGCACGCCCGTCTTGCCGACGAGGTTGTGGACGAAGGCGATGTCATCGACGACGTCGCCGAGGGGGGCGACGATCTCGCTGAGCCGTTTGCCCGACTCGCCATAGGGTTGGAATTTCCACGGACTCGCGAAACACGCGCCCGGCGTCGATTGAAAGAGCTCCACCGTTTCGCCGGGGTCCCAGGGTTCGCCGTGCTTCTTCTCGAGGAGCGGCTTGTGGTCGAAGGTGTCGACATGGCTCGCCGCCCCCGCCATGAAGAGCTGCACGACCCGTTTCGCGCGTGGCGGATGATGCAGCGTGCCGGAAAGGATTCCGTCGCGCGCGAGCAGGTCGGAGAGGGCGAGGCCCGAGAACGAGCCCGCGAGCGTGCCGAGGAAGGAGCGGCGTGAGCCCATCCACTCTGACCCCAGGGTCTGCCCACGGAATTCACGGAATCGCACGGAATGGGGTTCGGAAGAAAAGGATTCCGAGAGATTCCGTGTTTTCCGTGGGCCGTTCTGCTGGAATGGCATTTCAATCGACATAAACAAACGCGTTGAGGTTCAGCACGACTCTCGCGAGGCTTTCCTCGCCGTGATCCTTGAGATGACCGACGAGCACCTCGAGCTCCTCGGGTGAAGGAGCCCGGCCGGTTGCGAGGCGGCAGGCGAGTTCGACCTTGGCCTCGGGCGATTCGGGCGCTTCCTTCTTCAAGCGGCCGGCGAAATGCACCGCCATCGCCTCGACGAAGCGGCTGTTCCACTGGGTCAGGGCCTGCAGGGCGGTGGTCGACTCGTCGCGTGCCGGCACGCTCATCGAGGGATCGGCGCAGTCGAGAGTCGTCAGCATCGGCTGAGGCTGCGAGCGCACCACGAAGCGGTAAATCGTGCGGCGGTGGGAGGCCGGGTCGTTCGGGTCGTGGAGGTGGTATTGATAGTGCGGCGAATGCTCGGGCTTCTCGACGATGAAATCCTGGAAGGGTTTGCCCCCGGTCGCGTGGTTCAGCTTGCCGCTTACCGCGAGAACCGAGTCGCGGAATTCCTCGGCGCTGAGACGCCGCCGGTTCGCCCGCCAATGATAGGCATTGCCCGCGTCGATCGCGGCGTTGGCCTCATCATGACCCGACCCACGCCGATATGCTTCGCTCGTGACGATGAGCCGCACGAGCGACTTCACCGACTGATCCGGATCATCGCGCAGGGTCGCGGCGAGGTAGTCGAGCAGCTCCGGATGGGTCGGTAGCAAGCCGCCGCGCCCGAAATCGTTCGGCGTGCCCACGAGCGGCAGGCCCATCGTCCACTGCCAGATCCGGTTCGCGAGAGAGCGCCAGACGAGCGGGTTGTCTCCGCTGACCAGCGAATCCGCGAGGGCGGCGCGGGCCTTGCCTTCGTCCCAGCTCTCTGTCGTGAATCCGGGGAAGGTTTCTGGAGCTCCTGGCCACAAGGGCACAGCGCCCGGTGCGACTGCCTCGGCCGGTGCCTTCAAATCGCCGCGGTGCAGCACATGGATCGCGCGCGGCTTGCCGCCGGTCGGACGAAAACCCCCGGCCTGAGTGAATTGCGTCGCCGCCGCATAGACGAGTTCGCCTTGGGGAATGGTCTTGAGCTGCCCCTCGAGCGGTGCGAGTTCTTTCCCGATCGCTTCGACCCGCTTCTCGTTCTCGGGGGATCGAAGCGACTCCTCGATGGCGCGGCGATCGGTTTGCAAGGCGTGCAGGGTGGCCAAGGCTGTCTCGTCGATCAGCTCGCGATGATAGATCCCGTCGATGAGATTGGTCTTCCGCCAGCGTTCGCCCGATTCGATGCTGTCCTTCGCGGAAACCGTCGCCGTCTTCGCGAGATTCGCCGCATCGGCCGCGCCTCTCACTTCGATCTCGGCAAGGGCAAGGATGTAGTCCTTCGATCGTTCCGCCAGCTTCGTGGCGGTGAGCCTCACGAAACGAAAGGCATGCCCCTCCGCCGCGATCGAAACGGGGGCGATGCGCGGATTGGTCTGATCGCGATCCGTCGCGTCGCGCAGCATCGTCACGCCGGTCTTGAACTCCGCATCATCAGAGCCCTCGACCCGGTAGCGCAGGGGAAAGCCGAAGCCCGCCCCGATCCCCCCGAAATCATCATAGGCGGGACGAAGCCGGATCTCCGCGATGGGGACGGCTTTGCCCAGATCGAGCTGCACCCATTTCTCTTCGTCGGGTTTGTTCGCGATCTGGCTGTGAAAGCCGTATTGCGGACGCAGTTCCGGCGCGCCGTGCCTCTCCTTCAACTCCGCGATGCGCTGATCAACGCCCGAGGCCTTCGCCGCGACGAGTTTTTTGTGGTCGCCCTCGATTTTGCTCTTCTCGCCCTTCAGCGTGTTGATTTTCGAGGTCAGCTCGAGGCGTTTCTTCTCCTGCTCCGGGGGCAGGCCCGCATAAACGCGGTCGGCACGGTCCACCGCGGCGAAGACGGCATGGAGCCGGTAATAATCCTCCATCCGCACCGGGTCGAACTTGTGGTGGTGGCATTGCGCGCACTGCACCGTGGTGCTCTGGAAGACGTTAAAGACGGCCGAGACCATCTCATCGCGGTCGAGGTGTTTCGCGATGCGTCCGTCGAGCTTGCCCTCGCCGACCTCGATGTGACCGATGAGGTCCCACGGTCCCGCCGCTAGGAAGCCGAGGGCGACGACGCCATCGGGCGTGCCGGGAAAGAGCACGTCACCGGCCACCTGCTCCCTGACAAAACGACCATAGGGTTTGTCTTCGTTGAAGCTGCGGATGACGTAGTCGCGATAGGGCCAGGCGTTGTTGCGGGGTTTGTCCTTGTCGTAGCCGTGGGTCTCGCCATAGCGCGCGAGATCGAGCCAGTGTTGGCCGAATTTTTCGCCGAAGGTGGGAGAGGCGAGGAGCGCGTCGACGAGAGCGGACCAGTCGGCGTTGGTGATCGGTGATCGGTCATCGGTATTCGGTTTTTTGATCCCACTGATTACTGATAACTGATTACTGATAACTTCGCCGGGAGGAAGACCCGTGAGATCGTAGGAAAGACGCCGCACCAAGGTCGCGGGATCGGCGGGAGCGAGCGGCTTGAGTCCATTCTCAGCGAGTTTTTGGTCGATGAAATGATCGATCGGATTCCGACCCGAAAGGGTTGTCCCGTCAGTGAGACCCTTTTGGATCGGCTTCAGCGACCACCAGTCGAGATCGCGTTTGGGATTGTAGGCGAGTTGGCGGGCGTCGGGCCAGGGGGCTCCGGCGGTGATCCAGGCGGCGAGGATTTTCACCTCCGCCTCGGAGAGGGGTGGCTCGTTTTTCGGCATCTCCGGGTCTGGTCCGGAGACGAGATCGATGATCTCGTCGAAGGAGGCGTGGGCACGGGCCGAGGGAGCCGAGGAAAGGTCGAACTTGCCCTTCTTCGCCTTCGCATCGTGACAGAAGAGGCACTTCGCTTCGAGGATGGGCGCGACTTCCTTTTCGAAGTCGGGGGCCGATTCGAGCCGCCCGGGCAGGGCGATCCCGATTGCGGCAACGCAGAGCCAAAGGGAACGACGCGACATCAACATACCGCAACATGAACGATCGACGACATCCCGACAAGCCACGAGAACACGTCACACGGCTGCTGAGCTCAGACAAGACCCTCGCGCAGCGCCTTCGCGACGGCACCGCCGAGGGTGTTGACGTGGAGCTTTCGGTAGATCCGGCGCACGTAGTTGTCGACGGTGTGGATGCTGAGATCGAGGCGGTCGGCGATCTCCTTTTTCGCGAGACCATCGACGAGGCAGCGCAGGACCTCCTCTTCGCGCTCGGAGAGACACACTTCGCTGCCGGCGGGCTGGAGCTGGCTGAAGCGGGCGACGACGAGACGGGCGATCTCTGGAGTCATGGGCGAGCCGCCCGCGAGGACTTCGCGCACGGCGGCGGCGATGCGGGCGGGCGACTCGGATTTCAGCAGATAGCCTGAGGCTCCGGCGCAGAGGGCTTCGAAGATCTTTTCCCTGTCATCGAAGACAGTGAACATCACGATCTCGCTCGCGGGAAAGCGCTCTTTGAAATGGCGAATCCCCTCGATGCCAGACATGCCGGAGAGTCCGATATCGAGGACAATGGCGTCCGGGGCGGGTTCATCCACCGCGAGCGCGGCTTCGCACGAGGCAAAAACGGTGGCCTCACCGACGCCGGCACTTTCGATGATCTCGGCAAGGGTGGCGCGGAGGAGATTGTGGTCCTCAATTATCCAGACGGCGGGAGATGAGAGCGGAGCAGACATGGTCAGGGGCGAGGGAGGGGAATCTCGATGATCACGGCGGTACCGGCTCCCGGGGCGGACTCGAGGCGGCAGTTTCCACCGAGGACCTTCGCCCGCGCCTGGAAATTGAGTAGTCCGCGTCCGCGCCCCATCCCGGCCGTGACCAGATCGAAGCCGGATCCGTTGTCGGTGACGTGCATCGTCAGCGCCGCGGCACTCCAGATGACGTGAACCTCGATGGAGGTCGCTCCGGCATGTTTTCGTGCGTTTGTTAGTGCTTCCTTGAGGAAGAGAACCGTCTCGCGGGCCCACTCTAACGGAGGGTTGCCCGCCGGCGGGAGACCGCTGCTTTCGAAGCGGTGCACGACGTCTTCGAGGAGTCGCTCCGCAATGTTCTCCAGACGTATCTCGAGATCGGTCCAACTCCCCGCGACAGGGGCGAGCAGCCAGACGACGTCACGCATGTTGTCGAGGGTCTCGCGGGCCGAGTCGGAGAGGGAGGCGAGACGCTCCGCCACCGGGTCATCCGCGCCGACGCGGCTGCGGGCGAGGTCGCTCTGCAGAGCGAGGTGACTGAGGCTGGCGCCGAGTTCGTCGTGGAGATCGGCGGCGATACGGCGTTTCAATTCATCGTTGGCGAGGGCGGCCCGGCGGCGCTGCACGAGGAGGACGGTGACCGATCCCAGGGCGATGAGAACCACAAGCAAGAGGGCCGCATAGAGCCCCTGCCGCAGAGAGCGATCCCTCGCCGCAGCGAGCATCGCAGTGAGTTCCTCGGCACGGGATTGGAGATGCTCCCGCTCCGAGGTCACGTCCAGCCAGGTCGTCCAAGAGAGCAACTCGTGACGGCTCGAAAATCCGTCGGTGAGGGCGGCAGTGCGCCACAGGTCGGTCTCGGTCGAGTCACCTGCGACGACGGGCTTTCCCAGCGCGACGTTCTCCCCTGAGGACCATGCCTGTAATTCGGCGAGGGCGAAGATGTAGTCATCGGTCCGTCGCCACAGTTCGTTCGCCTCGATTCGGAGATGGCGCACCGGCCCTTTTCCCCCGGGCAGGATTACCGCCGCCGCGCCGGGATTCGTGAAGGGGGTTTCGCCGGAATCGTAAAAGGCATACCTGATCCCGCTCTCATTGCGACCGGTCACCTGAAAGCGCGGGGGAAATCCAAATCCCGCCGTGTCGGCGAAGTCGCGCGGGTGTGCGGGGATGAGATGGATCTCGTCAATGAGGATATCTTTTCCGAGATCCACCTCGACCCATTTCGGCGGCGTATCTCCCTTTGTCTCGATGAGACTGTGATAGCCGTTGCTCCCGGACTCGGCTTTTCCTGCAAGAGGCAGACACCAGAGGTATCCGTCGGTGAGGTTCGAGACCTGCCAGCGCGGGGCATTTTCGATGGAGGCGGTCGTCGTGACCGGGCGCTGAAGGGCGAGGTTGGTGCCCTTGCCGAGGACCACGATCTCGCCGAGGGCAAAGAAGTTCCCGCGTCCGGTGCTTCGCTCTCTCGAACCCGTGACGGATACCCTGACAAACTGACCACTGGCGCCATTGCCGGAGATGCGGAGAAAGGGAATTTTTGTCCCGGCTCCGGGGCTCTCTTCGTGCCAGCGGGCGAGCCGGATCGGTCGGTCAAAAGTCGCCTCGTCGGCGATCTCGACGACAAGCTCGGGCGGAAAGCCGTTCCCGGCATCGTTTCCCGGGGCATCGGTAGGGAGGCGTGCCGGGAAGAGGACCACCTCGTCGGGGATGACACTGCGGCCGAGGTCGATCACGAGATGATTGGGATCGCGCGGTGTGCCGTAGAAGCCTATGCGTCCATGGACCTGCTCGGAGGGGATGAGGCCGGGGAGAGAATCGACGAGCTGCATGGTCTCCCGCAGTCGCAACCCGGTGGAGGGTGACGGCTCCTCTGCGACTAAAGCCTGCGATAGGCTCCAGGCGATGGTGAGGGAGATGGCTGATACGGAGGGGTTCAATGCGATCGAAACATCGTACGCTATACAATGACAAAAGTTCGCCCGGGAAGCGAGCAGGCATCTGAAGAGCAATACGGCAGGTGGAGCAATGCGGTCGTATTCACTGCGCCGTGACATGATTCTCCCGAATCATCGGAGTGAGCCATTTTGCGGTCTCACTCGCGATCACATTGTAGCCTGCGAGGGTCGGATGACGATCGCCGAACCAGCCGGGAAGGTGACCAAAAAACGCGTCGAGTCGGTTATCCAGCACGACGATCTGCGGATCGGCGCCCGGCTGCACGTAGGGCGTGGCGAGGGGACGAAGCGCCTCGGGCACCTTGGAGAGCGCGTAGCGGCGGTAGTTCAGCATATCGGGACCCTTCTCGAGCTCGGCGAGGTAGCGGGGAGCGATGTCGAAGAGGGGCAGCTTCTCCTCGGTGGCGATGCGGGTGATGAGAGCATTCACCTCGGCGTGGTTGTTGATCGTCGAGTAGGGGATCGCGGTCATGGCGATGAGGACGGCATCGGGGTGATCCTGCTTGAGACGGCCGAGCAGCTCGCGGAAATCCTTGGGAAAGTTCTCGGCGAACTTCTCGCGCTTCGAGGCGTCGTTGAGTCCGTAGCGGATGAAGATGTAGTCGGCCTTCGGTTTGGTGGCGATGTCCTTGTCGTAGCGGCCGCTGTCGAGGAGACGCCGGATGTATTCGCCGCTGACGCCTTCGTTGTAGACATCGGTGGGCGGCAGGTCGGGCTCGGTCGCGAGGAGGATGCGGACATGATCCTCGAACTGTGGTTCATCAGGAGCCAGTTTCTTTGGAACGCTCGCCTCGGTCGTGCTGTCGCCGATGAGGAGAATCTGAAGGCGCTTCGGACCGGCGGTGGCGTCGCTGAAGGCGAAGGGTTTTCCATCTCCGAGGATCTGATCGGAGGTGATCGTCGGGCTGACGTGTTTTTCGACATGCTCAATGAAGAGCTCGGTGCCGCGCACGTGGCTGACGAAGGGCCAGCGCTTTGGATTGTACATGGCGTCCGTGAGGTCGCGCATGAGGGCGACGTTCTTTCCGTTCTTCGCCATCTGCCGGAGCCCGAAGGGCCGTCCCGCCACGCACATATTCACGTGCACGCCCATGAGGATAACGTGGTCGATGTCGCGCGATTCGAGGAGGTTCCAGATCTCGACGCCGGAGTCGCTGATCGCGTCTTTCTCTTGGTCGATGCGGAGGACTTCGATCTGCTTCGTCCACGGGGCTTTCGGATTCAGCCCCTTCGCCGCGAGCTCCGCGGCCCATTTGGCGTGTTCGTCAGGATCGTCGTCCTCGCCGCCGTCGCTCTGGTCAATAGGATAGATGGCAGCCTCTTCGGTCGGGATCTGTTTGCACCAATCGCCGATCTGGTTCGGGATCCACGCGGCGGGGGGCGCGGAGATCGCGCGTTCCCGGGCCGGAGTGTCCTCGTAGGCTTTCATGCAACTACTCGGGGCGTGAATGATGAGGACTCCCGCGGCGCGGGCCTTTTCGAGGACCTCGTTCATGCGCGGGGCCATCTCGCCCTCGCGGACGACGGCGTTTCTGCAGTGGTGCAGGTCCCACATGTCACAGACGATGATCGCGGTGCGCGAGGGCAACCACGATTCCTTCGAAGTCGTGGCGACTCCGGCGCGGGATCTCGTCTGGAGCTGAAAGGTCAGCGGCGTCTCGGCGGCGATCGTGGAAAGGACCGTGAGGCTCAGGAGACCAATGACGGAATGGCGGAGGGAGCGGGCGGGTTTCATGGCTTTTCCCGATTCAAGCGGGAAAGCGGCGCGATGTCCCGTCCACATTCGCGTGACGTAACGTCTTACGGCGCCGCCATCTCGATCCAGGAGCCGCGCTCGGGATGCCACCAGATCACGCCGTGTTCGAACTTGCTGAGACGGCGTCCGAGACCTCCGTCGAGCTCGTCGGTGACGGGATAGCCGAGGCGGCTCCGTTCGGCCCCCTCGTCCCGCCAGAGGGCGCGAATGTCTCCGTAGATCGCGACGGGCTCGCCACCGGGCCAATGGAAAAGGTCGCCATTCTCGTGCGGCTGAAACCAACCTTTCCCATCGGCGCAGGCTTGTGGCGCGGAGAGGGCGTTGCCGATGTCCGTTTCCTTCGTGACGCGCGCGCGGGCGAGATCGAAGCGCGAGACGAGTGAGGCGTCGGCGGTCATCGTCGATGGGGGCGCGTCCATCTTTCCACTCGTGGTGGTGGTTGGAGCGGGTGCCGCCGGGGCAACGCTCCCGACCTCGACGAGCCTTGCCCGCGCCGGAGAAGTGCTGCCATCCGCGTAGTGGATGACGCCTTCGAGGAGGCCGGTTCCGGTCTCGCGCAGTTCGATGCGCTCGCCGCTACGTTCATCGAAAGCGAGGTCGGGCTTCGAGAGATTCAGGTAAAGCTCGAGGCCGTCCGGCTTCATTGTTCCATTCACACGAAAGGCCGGGCCGTCCTCTTCACCCCGGACAAAGAGCGTGCCGAGACGACGGTCGAAGAGGGGTTCTCCGCGATCGCTTTTCTCCCCGTCGGTATCGAAAAACTGCTGGAAGAGCGAGGGCACGTGAGTGAGGTCGAGCTGGCCCGGCATCTGTCCAAACTCCACTTCCCAGCGACCGATCCAGCGGAGTTCGGGCATCGGTCGAGGAGGGCGCACCGACTCAATGTAGGAGGCCCATTCGCCATAGACGAGGTAGTCGTAGCCGATCCGGGTGTCCTCTATGCCCCAGCTGTTCTTCACGAGGAAATGGGGATTGGACGGATCGGTGCGGTCGTAGCCGACGATCAGCATGCGGTGCGCGGAACCTTGGTCGTTCTTCGGCTCCGAGAAATGCCAGACCGGACCGGAGATATCGCCCTGCATCTTGAAATCCCACGCCACTTCGATGCCACGCGCGAGCACGGCCTCGATCGCCGCCGGGTTCACGGCATCCTCACGCGGCAGAAAGGTGATCTTCTCGATCTGATAGTAGAGGGGCGCGGTGAGACCGGAGCGCGGGAGTCGGCGAGATTCGAGGAGGTGGTTGTTCACGACACGCTGGCGGTTCCATTGCGGATCTTCCTTTCGAAAGGGCACCTCGTAACGGCTCGCGTCCTGGGGGAAATCCTGCTCGGTCGGGATTGGGAGATTCAGAACCGGAAAGCTGCCCTTGTTGCTGTCGAGGTGGCCGCTCTCGGGGGCAAAATCGAAAAAGGGCAGGCCGCACTCGCGCTCGGGCAGGGGAGGCACTCGGAGCTGGGCGGTGCGGTGGCCTGTTTCGTTGTAGGCCTTTGTTTTCAGCCAGAGCAGGGGCCCCATGTAATACGAAAACTCCTCGGCGAGATTAAGGTCGCCATATCCTTGCCTTTTGTAGGCCGCCTCCATTGCCGCGACGTTCGCGTGGATGAAGCAGCTTCCCTGAGAGCCTTGATTCCGCACCGGCGTCTGCCACTGACGGAGATCGACGCGGGGTGGGAGGTTTTGGGCAGGAAGCAGGCTGATCGACCAGAGAAGGACTCCACCAGCAAAACAAGCGGATTTCATGAGCGGTTTTGGAATCGTGGGTTCAACGATTCGGACGATCTGAATTATGGAAAATTCAAAAAACTTCGCTCAATTTGGCCTTTTTGCCAGGGGATCGAAAAACTCCCACGCCTCCGCCGTCACCTTCGTGTGATCCTCACGGCCGAACCACTGGTTGATCTCGCCTTGGTTTCGACCCTTATCACGGGAACTCACCCCTCCGCCACATTCAACTCCACCATCAGATCGTGCGCGATCTCTTCGACCGCTTCGCGCAACGCTCCCGGATCGAGGGAATCGGGGGCGTGGAGACGGGCGTGGGTTTTGAAAAGGCGCTCGCCCGACCAGGGGGCCTCACCGCAGTCGGTCGCCAGTTCGAGGACGTTCACACCAAGTCGGGCGAGGGCTCCGGCGATCGCGCTGACAATGCCCTGGCGGTCCTGCCCGACCACTTCGAGATCATAGAGACGTCCGCTGACGATTTCCTCGGCCGGATTTCCCGCCCGGTGGAGGCGCGACTGCAGGCCGCCCTCCTCGAGTTCGGAGAGTGCGGCTTCGAGTTCAGGGAGGGCGGAGTCGTTAACGACGACCTGAACGATCCCGGCGAACTGTCCCGCGAGGCGCAGCATGCGGCTGCCCTCCCAGTTGCCTCCGGCCTGGACAATGACGGAAGAAAGGCGTCCGATCAGGCCCGGACGATCGGGACCGATCACACTCACGATGACGGAGGTCTGCATGGACGCGAGTGTAGGCAGTCGGCGCGCGAAGGTCTATTCCGCGATCCGGACGCTGCGTTTTTTGTCGAGCTTCAGGACCTGTCCGGCCGTCCAGACCGGCTCGGCCTTGGGATCGGTGAGCTTTTCGCTGTCGAGCTGCACGCTGCCCTGCTGGATGAGGCGGCGCACGTCGGAACCCGACTTCGGTTCGGAGAAAATGGTCTCGTAGGCCTCGCCGACGACGCCGAGGAGATCGCGGCGCTCACCCACGCGGAACTCGGGCAGCTCGATCGAGGCGAGGTCCTTGCGGCTGAACATCGCTTCCCAGTTTTCACGCGCGGCGGTGGCCTCCGCGTCGGAGTGGTAGCGGGCGACGAGGGCGGCGGCGAGGGACTTCTTCGACTCCATCGGGTGAACCGAGGGATCGATTTCCTGACCGAGCAACAAAACGGAGTAGCGCGCCATGAGCTCGTCCGAGATGCTCATGAGTTTGCCGAACATCTCGCCGGGCGCCTCGGAGATGCCGACGTAGTTGTGGAGGCTCTTGCTCATCTTCTGGACCCCGTCGAGTCCCTCGAGGATGGGCAAGCACATCACCACCTGGGGCTCCATGCCTTCGGTTTTCTGGAGATCGCGGCCGACGAGGATGTTGAAGAGCTGGTCGGTGCCCCCGAGCTCGACATCGGCCCGGACGACGACGGAGTCCCACCCCTGCACGATGGGGTATTGGATCTCGTGGAGCCGCACTTCCTGATCGTTCGCGATGCGGTTCTTGAAATCCTCGCGTTGCAACATCTGCTGCATCGTGACGCGAGCGTTCAACTGGATCACCTCGGAGAAGGACATTTTGTTGAACCACTCGCCGTTGAAGACGACCTCGGTTTTGGCCCGGTCGAGGATGCGGAAGGCCTGCTCGGTGTAGGTCTGGGCGTTGGCGAGAATCTCTTCGCGAGAGAGCGGGGGACGAGTCTTCGAGCGTCCCGTGGGATCGCCGATCTGGGCGGTGAAGTCCCCGATGATGAGCACGGCCTGATGACCCAGCTTCTGGAACTGACGAAGTTTTTCCAACACGACACTGTGACCGAGGTGCAGATCTGGCGAGGTGGGGTCGACGCCGAGCTTGGCCCGCAGCGGCACGCCGCGCTCGAGCTTTTTGAGCAGTTCGCCCTCGCTGAGGACGCGGGCGGTGCCGCGGGTGAGAAGCTGGAGTTGTTCGGCGGGGGATTTCATGACCAAAAAAGAGGGGCCTGAAAGGAACATGCCCGAGCCCGTTTCGTCAATCCCGGGCGAGCCACCGGCGGAACTTCTCCAGAGCCCGAGCGCGGTGGCTCATGCCGTTTTTCACCGACTCGGGCAGTTCGCCGAAAGAGGCCTCGTGGCCGTCGGGAATGAACAGCGAGTCGTAGCCGAAGCCGCCCGTACCGGTCTCCGCCCCGGCGATGCGACCCTCGACCGCACCGTCGAAGGAAGCGAGGACCTCGCCGCCCTTGGCAATGGTGACGACACATCGAAAGCGGGCGGCGCGCGGGGCGCCAGCGAGATCGGGATTCGCGAGCTCGGCGAGGAGCTTGACGCGATTCGAGGCATCGGTCGCGTCATCGCCCGAATAGCGTGAAGAATACACACCGGGCGCGCCGCCGAGGGCATCGACCTCGAGTCCCGAATCGTCGGCGAGGACGAAGGCCTCCGGCATGGCCCGGCTCGCGGCGAGGGCCTTGATCGCCGAATTCTCCGCGAAAGTCGTGCCCGTCTCCTCCGGCGGCGTCATGCCCGGCAGCGAGGTGAGATCGGTGATCGTCTCGAAATGATCCGCGAGAATGGCGCGCATCTCGCCCGTCTTGTGGGCGTTGTGGGTGGCGATGAGAAGGGTGCCGGTCATGGGTTGAGGGAAGAATGAGACTGCGACTTTAGTCGCAGTTTTCTCCGCAGGGCAATCCACGAAATTGAAAATCTGAGATGGCAGCTCACCATCGAGCGAATGAGTGGAGGCCTACGGAACACACGGAAAACTCGGAACGAGAGAAGGCCATCGCGAAGGTGCCGGAACTCCATGATTCCGTGAGTTTCCGTGATGGCATGAAGT
>DGXY01000004.1:17684-26015 GCA_002396885.1 Akkermansiaceae bacterium UBA5020 | reverse complement strand
GGCCCAAGAGGGCTCGCTGCCGAAAGGCATTGGTGACCAGGCTAGCAATGATATACTTTGTCATGTTGTGTTGTGGGCCCAAGAGGGCTCGCTGCCGAAAGGCATTGGTGACTCTTTGGTCATGGTCATGGTCTTCTATTCTTTGGGTTAGTGGCCCAAGAGGGCTCGCTGCCGAAAGGCATTGGTGACAGGAACGGATGGCGGTGATGGTCAGGTCCTTGATGGTATTGGCCCAAGAGGGCTCGCTGCCGAAAGGCATTGGTGACACCCGGGCCACGTTGGGGGCGTCGAGCACCGCGGACTGGGCCCAAGAGGGCTCGCTGCCGAAAGGCATTGGTGACTCCGCTAGCGTCTGTGAGAACGCATAGCTTGCCGCCCGGCCCAAGAGGGCTCGCTGCCGAAAGGCATTGGTGACGCGCGGACGCGGGCGGCGACTTCCGCCGTCAGCCCTTCGGCCCAAGAGGGCTCGCTGCCGAAAGGCATTGGTGACAGTCGTATTTGAGGCGGGCCTCGGAGGTCCGGGCCTTAGGGCCCAAGAGGGCTCGCTGCCGAAAGGCATTGGTGACCTGATTTGTCATATGTGACTTAGTGGAGGGGTTGCCCCCGGCCCAAGAGGGCTCGCTGCCGAAAGGCATTGGTGACTCTTCCAGATCACGGGCGAGGTTCTCCGTGTAGAACTCCGGGCCCAAGAGGGCTCGCTGCCGAAAGGCATTGGTGACGCGGGATGCCGCTCGCGACCGCGGACCTGAACCCGGCCTGGCCCAAGAGGGCTCGCTGCCGAAAGGCATTGGTGACACGTGAAAGGGACACATGGAGACCGTAGCCATCGCCAGCGTGGCCCAAGAGGGCTCGCTGCCGAAAGGCATTGGTGACGCTTGGCGGAAGGCCCACAAGGCATCGCCCGCCGCCTCGCGGCCCAAGAGGGCTCGCTGCCGAAAGGCATTGGTGACGGGAGTTCACCCGCCATGAACTGCAAGGCGCGTTTGTAGGGCCCAAGAGGGCTCGCTGCCGAAAGGCATTGGTGACTGGATACAGGATCAAGGTGCGGTTGCCTTGCGAGCAAAGGGGCCCAAGAGGGCTCGCTGCCGAAAGGCATTGGTGACGGGAAGATGAGGTTGAGGATGCTGTCGATGGACAGCACCGGGCCCAAGGGGGCTCGCTGCCGAAAGGCATTGGTCCCCCGGTGTATGTAGGGCAACGTCACCACAGGCCTGCTCGCGGGCACCTACCGGACTTCTGGGATGGATAAAAACGACGCTCCGATCCCGATTCGCGCGACGATCACGCCGAACAAAAAGAAGCTGCCGAAGAAGAAGGGCAAAAAGACCTTCATTTTGAAGAAGACCCACACCATCCTGATCCGGGCGACGTCCACCTTCGATCCAGCGACCGCGGATGCGGCCTCGATTTCGGCACAAACGAAGTGAGGGGAGATCGGGAGATCACGGTCGCCATCCCCGGCACCTACCAGCGGAAGGGGATCGTTCACCAGGACGCGCTGAGTGAAATCACTCCCCTTTTCTTCTCACCCGGTCGAGCCACACCGCGCCGAGAATCACGGATCCGAGCACGATCTTCTGGGTGTAGCTTTCGACATTCATCAGGTTCATCCCGTTCTGGATGACCGCGATGGTGAAGGCACCGAGGAGCGTGCCGATCATGCTGCCGCGACCGCCGCTCAGACTCGTGCCTCCGACGACGACGGCGGCGATCACATAAAGCTCATACATGTCGCCGTAGGTCGGCGAGCCGCTCTTCAGCTGCGAGGCCATCACCACTCCGCCGAGTCCCGCCAAGAGGGCACTCATCACGTAGGCAAAGAGGAGGACACGTTCCACCGGAATGCCCGAGAGCCGCGCCGCGACCCGGTTGCCTCCGACCGCATAGAGATGCCGACCGATCACCATGCGGGTCATCATCAGATGCGCGAGACCGTAGAGGAAAAACATCAGGATCACCGCGTTCGGCAATCCGAGAAGACCCGAGCCGCGACCGAGCCAGGTGAAGGAATCCGGCACCTGATAGACCGACTCGCCCTTGGTGATCCGATAGGCCACGCCACTCACCATCAGCATCAACGCGAGCGTCACGAGAAACGGAGCGATGTGGAAACGGGTCACGAGCCATCCCGTCACCAGTCCGAGCAGACCACAGATTGTGATGGCGCCGGCGCACGCGAGGATCATGCCAAAGGTCCCCGCCTGCTCTCCCCCGGCGAGCTCGCGGATCAAGAGCGAGGCAATCACCGCCCCCAAGGCCAGCAGGCTACCGACCGAAAGATCGATACCGCCGGTGAGAATGACGAGGGTCATCCCGATCGCCATGATCGCGATCACTGCGATCTGGTTGGCGATGTTCAAGAGGTTGTCCTTCTTCAGGAAGTCCGGCCATTTGCGGGTCGTCGGAATGATCAGTTCGGGATCGCCAAGCGCGGGGATATCCGTGCGGAGATCCGCAAAGAGGAGCCATCCGCCTGCGGACGCACTAGCGGCGATGACATCGAGACCAGCCCCCTCGCCCGCGATCCGTTCCAGCGCCGCCCGCGCCTCACGCGGCTCGCCCGAAACCACCGCCAAGGGCTGAACTCCCGCAGCCTCCAGTCCGCGCTCCAAGGCTGCAGCGAAGGCCACCTCTTCAGGCAACCCTGCCGTCGCCACGAGGACCCGCGCCTCGTTTCCATGCTTGGCGAAGATCGTTTCAGCCAGGGCCAAAGCCCCGGCCTCACTCATGGCGGACTGCTCTTTGATCGTCGCGAAGCTGAAAAACAAGCACAAGCCTGCCAAAACCAGCCCCATCCCCGACTCCGCCGGAAGCTGATCAAGAAAGCGTCTCATCCCCTCCTCCACCGCTCGTGACTCATGACTCGTGACCTTTGCCCCCCTACTTCAATTCCGGATCCTTCTCTGCATCCGCTTTCCGATAGAGGCTCGTGGGAATGAGAATCTGCGGGGGCACCGTCGTCCCCTTCGAATGGCTGACGATGGCCTCGACCACCTTCACTCCCATCTGATCGGGAAACTGGATCGGATCCGCATAGATCTTGCCGTCCTTGATCGCCTGCTTGCCCTCGGGCTGCCCGTCGAAGCCGATGATCAGGATCTGTTCGGCCTTGCCCGCCTTTTCCAACGCCGCCCTCGCTCCGAGCGCGGCGGGATCGTTGATCGCAAAAATCCCCCTCAGGTCCGGGTGAGCTTGGAGGGCGTCTTCGGCGGCGCGAAAGCCGATATCCTTTGCTCCGCCGCTCTCGAGTTCGGCGACGATCTCGAGTTTACCCGCCGCAGTCGCGTTGTGCCCGTCGACCGCGGCGCGGAATCCCTTCACCCTGAGGATGCAGGATTCGGCCTGCTTGAGATGGAGGATCGCGACCTTGCCACCAGCCTCGCCGAGCGCCTCGATCATTGCTTTCGCCGCCTCGCGTCCCCCGCCCTCGTTGTCCGTCGCGACCTGAGCGACGATCTTCACCCCGGGTTCATTGCAGGGGATATCCACGGTGAAAACGGGGATGCCTGCCGTGTTCGCCTCCGCGATCACCGGCAGGATCGATTTCGAATCGCACGGGCTCAAGACGATCGCCGCCGCCCCTTTCACGATGAAATCCTTGATCTGGTTGCTCTGCTTCGCGACGTCCTTGTCACCGCTCACGACAAGGGTTTCGTAGCCATGTTTCGCCCCCTCTTCGGTGATGGTGTCGCCGATCACCTTGAAGAAGGGGTTCTCCAGCGTCAGGAGGGAAACGCCGATGAGGCCGCGGCTCTTTTGCCCGGGAGATTCCGGGGAATCCCCGCATCCACTAACAAAAAGGCAAGCGAAGGCGACAAGAAGAAGAAAACGGGATTTCATGACCGGGGCTGGAGGATTGCTAGTTTGGACAAGCCGCTCCTCCCCGGCAAGCAGGATCCTCGGCAAATCGCGCCATCCCCGCTGGACAAACTGCCCGCCACCGAGTCAAACTCCCCGACCTGTCGCTCCGGCTGCTGTCTTTGATCGCCTGCCTCTCGAGCGCGCCTGAGCGACTGCGGCCGAAAGGCCAAACGTCCTTCTCCTCTGCGTTGATGATCTCAAGCCCGTGCTCGGCGGCTACGGATACTCCGCCGCGAAAACGCCTAATCTCGTCGCCCGCCTCGCCTCCTGCGGCTAACTGGGAGACGCGAAGGTGGTGATGGGCATGCTCGGCGTCCGGGTGGGACCGGCGCGCCTCACCCACTCCAATCCCGATCCAGCCCAAACCGCCACGCTGCGCGAAGAGCTCGGGGCGATGGGATTCTTCGACTCGGTAAAGGCGTGAAGCCAACCATCACTCCGCCACGGCCTCGCGCACGATGGCGGCGGCGTAGTCGCGGTTCAGCTTGGAGATCACGTCGGCACTGATCTCCTTCGGGCAGACGGCCTCGCACTCGTAGTGGTTGGTGCAGTTGCCGAAGCCTTCGGCATCCATCTGACGCACCAACGCGAGGACGCGCTTGTCTTTCTCGGGATGCCCCTGCGGGAGGATGTTGAGGTGGGCGGCCTTGGCACCGACGAAGAGCATCGCGCTGGCGTTTTTGCAGGCGGCGACACAGGCCCCGCAGCCGATGCAGGTGGCGGCGTCGAAGGCCTCGTCGGCGTCTTCCTTCCCGATCGGAATGGAGTTCGCCTCGGGCGCGGAACCGGTGCGCACGTCGATGTAGCCGCCGGCGGCGATGATGCGGTCGAAGGCGCTGCGATCGACCATGAGATCCTTGATCACCGGGAAGGCGCGTGCGCGGAAGGGCTCGATCCAGATGGTCTCGCCCTCGCGGAACTTGCGCATGTGAACCTGGCAGGTCGTGATGCCGCTTTCCTTGCTGTGGGGGACGCCGTTAATGGCGAGCGAGCAGGATCCACAGATGCCTTCGCGGCAATCGTGGTCGAAGTGGATGGGATCGCCACCCTCTTTGATGATGCCGGTATTGACGATGTCGAGCATCTCGAGGAAGGAGGCTTCGCTTGGAATCTCCTTGGCTTCGTAGGTCTCGATGCGACCGGTCGCGTTCGGTCCGCTCTGGCGCCACACTTTGAGAGTCAGGTTCATGACAGTTCGGGGAAAATTGGGTATCGGATAGGATTACGAACGGGTTCTCACTTGTAGCTGCGGACGCTGAGTTCGACGGCTTCGTAGACGAGTGGTTCCTTGTGAAGGACGGGCGGCACGCCGGGCCCCTTGAACTCCCAGGCGGAGACGTAGGCGAATTCGTCGTCGCGGCGCATCGCCTCGCCGGGGTTGGTGTAGCCGCTCTTCACGGCCTCGTCCTCCGCGGTGAACTGGTATTCCTCGCGGAAGTGGCCGCCGCAGCTCTCCTCGCGGGCGAGGGCGTCGTGGCACATGATCTCGGCGAAGTCGATGAAGTCGGCGACACGCCAGGCTTTCTCGAGCTCCATGTTGGTGCCGTCGGGGCTGCCGGGGATCCTGACATTCTTCCAGAAATCCTCGCGGATCTGCGGGATCTTCGCAAGGGCCTCCTTGAGTCCGGCCTCGCTGCGGGCCATGCCGCATTTGTCCCAGACGAGCATGCCGAGTTCCCGGTGGAAACTGTCGACGGTTTTCGTCCCTTTCACGTTCATGAGTTGGTCGATCCGCTCCTTCACCTCCGCTTCAATCTGCTTGAATTCGGGAGCGCTGGTCGTCACGGTGCCGGGTTTCTGGGACGCGAGGTAATTGGGAAGGGTCGTGGGGATGACAAAATAGCCATCGGCGAGTCCCTGCATGAGCGCGCTCGCGCCGAGACGGTTCGCGCCGTGGTCGGAGAAATTCGCTTCGCCGAGGACGTGGAGTCCGGCAATGTTGGACATGAGATTGTAATCGACCCAGAGGCCGCCCATGGTGTAGTGGACGGCGGGATAGATCTTCATCGGCGTCTCGTAGGGATCCTCGCCGGCGATCTTTTCATACATCTGGAAAAGGTTGCCGTAGCGGGCCTTGATCGCCTCTTTGCCGAGCCGGTTGATCGCGTCGCTGAAGTCGAGGAACACCCCGAGTCCCGTCTTCGCCACCCCCCGGCCTTCGTCGCAGACCTCCTTCGCGGATCGAGAGGAGATGTCGCGCGGCGCGAGGTTTCCGAAAGAGGGATACTTGCGCTCGAGAAAGAAATCGCGTCCTTCCTCGGGGATGTCTTTCGCCATCATGGTGCCGCTGCGGATCTTCGCGGCATCCTCCTTCGACTTGGGAACCCAGATACGACCATCGTTCCGGAGCGACTCGGACATGAGGGTGAGCTTGCTCTGATAGTCACCGCTCACAGGAATGCAGGTGGGGTGGATCTGGGTGAAGCAGGGATTGGCCATGTAGGCACCGCGCTTGTTGGCACGCAAGGCGGCCGTGACGTTGCAGCCCATCGCGTTGGTCGAAAGGAAGAAAACGTTGCCGTAGCCGCCCGTGGCAAGAATGACCGCATCGGCAGCGTGGCTCGTGATCTCGCCGGTGGTGAGATCGCGCACGACAATCCCCTTGGCATGCCCGTCGACAACGACGAGGTCGAGCATCTCGGTGCGGGTGTGCATTTTCACGCCACCTTTGGCGATTTCTTTCTCAAGCGCCTGATAACAACCGATGAGGAGCTGCTGACCGGTCTGACCACGGGCGTAGAAGGTGCGGCTGACCTGGGCTCCCCCAAAGGAGCGGTTCGCGAGGGCCCCGCCGTATTCACGGGCGAAGGGCACTCCTTGGGCAACGCACTGGTCGATGATCTGCAGGGAGATCTCGGCGAGGCGATGGACGTTGGCCTCGCGGGCGCGGAAGTCACCGCCCTTGATCGTGTCGTAGAAGAGACGCCAGACGGAGTCTCCGTCATTCTGGTAGTTCTTTGCGCCGTTGATCCCACCCTGGGCGGCGATGGAGTGGGCGCGGCGCGGGCTGTCTTGGTAACAGAAGCACTTCACCTGGTAGCCGAGTTCGGAGAGCGTCGCGGCGGCGGCGCCTCCGGCAAGACCCGACCCGACGACGATGACGGAGTATTTGCGTTTGTTCGCCGGGTTGATGAGTTTCGCCTTGGCCTTGTATTGGGTCCACTTTCCGGGAAGCGGTCCCTCGGGGATGGCGGAGTTCAGGGTGCCGTTCGGCGTGGGAGTGCTGGAGGCGTTGCTGGCCATGGTCGTAGCGGTGGGGAAAAATTTCGGGGTCCGGATTTCAGTTTTCAGCCAGTGCGCTGGGCCCGGGACGTTCGGAAGAATGGCTCGCAGAATCGGTTTTGTCCTTCAACCCGCCAGTGACGACGAGAATCGGGATGGAGAGGAAACCGACCCAGAGGAGAACGGAGATCGCCACCGAGAGGTTGCGGATCGCCACGCGGGTCTTCTCGGTGCGAAGGCCGAGGGTCTGGAAGATCGAACCGATCCCGTGGCTGAGGTGAGAACAGAGGAACGAAATCGCAAGGATGTAGAAGATCACGACAAGCGGATTCTGGAAGCCCGCGATGACCATGCCGTAGACATCGTGGCGCTCGGGATTCCCCGGGTCTTTCATCGCGGCGAGGTCGGGATCGAGCCGGACTGTGAAGTGGAAGATGTGAAAGACGACAAAGGCGATCACAGTCAGACCGGTCCAGATCATGATGCGTGAACTCACCGGGGCCTGGACAGTGGTGTCACAGGCGTAACGCGAATCGCGGGAGGCGCGATTCTGCTGCACGAGCGAAACGGTCGCGACGATATGGAGGAAAAAGGCCCCGAGAATGCCGAGACGGGCGATCCAGATGCCCCAGCCGTGAAGCATGTGATGGAGAAACTCGGCATAGTCGTTGAGGTCCTCACGGCCTTGGAAAATCAGGAGGTTCCCCGTCATGTGGCCAAGAAGGAAGCCAACCAGCATCAGGCCAGTGATGGCGACGACGAGCTTTTTGCCAATCGAGGAGTTCCAGAAGAGAAGGAGAGTTTTGCCAAGCGCGTTCATTTGCGGTTTCTTAATCATTACGCCGGTTCTTTGCAAGGAGATGGGTCGGGAAAGTGTGAAAAATCACGCCTTTTTCGCGGAGGCGACCGCAAACCACTTTTCGCGTCGCCCATTTGAGACCTGATCGCGAGAGGAGCGTCAATCTCCGAGGTAGGCTGCCCGAACTTTCGGATCGTTGCGAAGGACCTCCGAGCGGTCCTCGCAGATCACCTTCCCCGTCTCGAGAACATACCCGTAGGAGGAGACCTTGAGCGCCAGGTTGGCATTCTGCTCGACGAGGAGAATGGTGATGCCGCGCTCTTGGTTGATCGCGACGATCTGTTTGAAAATGTTGCGGACGAGGATCGGGGCGATCCCGAGCGAAGGTTCGTCGAGCATGAGGCAGCGGGGCTTGCTCATGATGGCGCGGGCGATCGCGAGCATCTGCT
>DGXY01000004.1:0-17505 GCA_002396885.1 Akkermansiaceae bacterium UBA5020 | reverse complement strand
GCGAGCATCTGCTGCTCGCCACCGCTCATCGTCCCGGCAAGTTGGCCCAGGCGCTCCTTCAGGCGCGGAAAGACATGGAAACAATAATCCAGGTCGGAGGCGATGCCGGCATGATCCTTTCTCAGGTAGGCTCCCATCCGCAGATTCTCGGCGATCGTGAGATTCGCGAAGACCATCCGTCCTTCGGGGACATGGCAGAGACCACGGGCGACGATCCGGTGGGAAGGCTCGTGCGTGATGTCAGCCCCATCGTAGGAGACGCTGCCCGCTCCGGTTCGGACGAGCCCGGAGATCGCCCGCAGGAGCGTCGACTTGCCGGCCCCGTTGGCGCCGATAAGAGTCACGATGGCACCGTCGGGCACCTTCAGCGAGACCCCGTGCAGCGCGCGAATCGCCCCGTAGG
The DNA here is from genome assembly GCA_002396885.1 of Akkermansiaceae bacterium UBA5020. Lineage (GTDB taxonomy): Bacteria > Verrucomicrobiota > Verrucomicrobiia > Verrucomicrobiales > DEV007 > Arctic95D-9. The sequence goes on along the minus strand of DGXY01000004.1, from coordinate 17,102 downwards.
AAACCTCCAGATTGGAAACTTCAAGCATCTTCCACCTCCTCTTCGCCTTCTTCCGTTCCCAGGTAAGCCTCGATCACCGCCGGATTGCTCCGGATCTCGGAAGGATTCCCCTCCGCGATTTTCACGCCATACTCGAGCACGGCAATGCGCTGGCAGACCCCCATCACCACGGTCATGTCGTGTTCGACGAGGAGCACACTGATGGAGAAACGCTCTTGGATAAACCGGATGAGGTGCATCAGCTCCTCCTTCTCGGTCGGATTCATCCCCGCGGCCGGCTCGTCGAGGAGGAGCAGCTTTGGTTTCGTGGCGAGCGCCCGCACGATTTCGAGCCGGCGTTGCGCGCCGTAGGGCAGGCTCGTCGCCATTTCCCCGCGCAGAGCCTCGAGCTTGAAGATCGCGAGGAGGTCCATCACCGTGGCTTCGACCTCCGCTTCCGAATCGCGAAAGTCCCTTCCCCGCCATAGCGCGTTGATGATCCCATGACGACGGTGAAGCTGGGTGGCCACCCTGACATTGTCAAAAACACTCAGAGACGAAAACAGGCGGATGTTCTGGAAGGTCCGCGCGATGCCTAGCTTCGTCAGTTGATGGGGTTTCAGGCCGGTGGTCGGGTGCCCGAGAAACGAGATGCCACCCTCGGTCGGCTGGTAGACCCCCGTGATCATGTTGAAAGCGGTCGTCTTGCCGGCGCCGTTCGGGCCGATCAGTCCGACCATCTCATTCGGTCCGATCGAGAGATCCAAGGCCGAGACGGCGGTGAGGCCGCCGAACCGGATGGTGGCACGATCCATTCTCAGCAATGGGGCAGGAGTGCTCACGCGGGGACCGGGTTGGGTTTCTTCTTCCTTTTGAAGGTGAACAATCCCTGCGGACGAAGGATCATCAGCAGTATGATGAGAAGGGAGTAAATGATCATGCGGTAGTCCGAGAAGACCCGCAGTTGCTCGGGGAGCCACGTGAGGAGGATGGCCGCCAAAATCACCCCCGGAGTCCGCCCCATCCCGCCGAGAATCACCATGACGACGATGTCGATCGATTTCAACCAGTCGAAGCCCGTCGGCGTGAGGGTCTGTTTGTGGTGGGCGTAGAGGGCTCCGGCGAGACCGGCGAAGAAGGCGCCCACGACAAATGCCGTGACCTTGTAACGCACCGGATTGATGCCCATGGAACTCGCCGCGACCTCGTCGTCGCTGACCGCGAGGAACCCTCGTCCATAGGTGGAATTAACGAGCCCGGCAACGACATAGATCGTGACGGCGGCGAGCGCGAAGGTCCAGCCGAGGGTGGTGTATTTAGGGATTCCACTGAGACCGCTGGCCCCGCCGACCGCCTCCGTGTTCTGCATGATCACCCGGATGATTTCGGCGAATCCGAGAGTCACGATGGCGAGATAATCCCCCCGGAGTCGCAGCGAGGGGATCCCGACAAGAAGCCCGGCGAGCGCGGCAAGGAGTCCTCCGGCGAGGATGGCCACGAAGAGCAGGACGGGCTGCATCGAGACCGGCAGGAGGGCGGCGCAGACGAGGGTGATCTTCGCAGCGGTATAGCCCCCCACCGACATGAAGCCGGCATGCCCCAGACTGAACTGGCCCGTGTGACCAAGGATGAGGTTGAGGCTGACCGCGAGGATGATGTTGATGCCGCAGTCGATCCAGATCCCCCGATCATAGCTATTGAGACCTCCCGAGACGTAGGACAGGACCACGGCCAGAGCGACCCCGAGAAACAGCCATCGTTTTCCACCGGTCGCGATCATACCTTTTCAATAGTCGATTTCCCTAGAAGACCGGCGGGTTTGAAGAGCAGAATGAGGATGAGGATGGCAAAGGCGATCGCATCCCGGTAATTGGAGAGGCCCGGGATGCCGCCGGCAAAGGTCTCGAGGAGACCGAGGAGCAGGCCGCCAAGCGAAGCGCCGGGGAGGTTGCCGATCCCGCCCAGGACGGCTGCGACAAAGGCCCGAAGCCCGGGGTGAATCCCCATGAGAGGCTCAATTCCCGGGGCTTTGAGGGCGTAAAGGATGCCGGCGACGGCGGCGAGGGCCGAACCCAGCCCGAAAGTGAAGGAGATGACCCGGTTGATGTTGATGCCCATCAAGGCGGCGGCTTGCGGACTGAACGAAACGGCCCGCATCGCCGTGCCGACGCGGGTGCGGTGAACGATGAACCACATCGCGGCGAGAAGGATCGCGGTGACGAGAACAACGACGAGGTCGTTGCTGCTGATCGTGAGCCCGAGAAACTCGAGATTCTTTTCAGAAATCAGCTCCGGGAACGGACGCGTCGCGGCCCCGAAGACGGCGCGGTGCTGGCAGCTGTATTCGATCAGAAGAGAGACGCCGATGGCGGTGATCAGCACCGTGAGTTTCGGGCGGCCCCGGAGCGGCCGGTAGGCCAGGATCTCAATGAGAACCCCTACCCCCGCACAGATCATGGCCGCCAAAAGCATGACGACGAGGGCACCGCCGACGCCGGGGAGCGGGAGCAGCTTTTGCACCGCTGGCGAGAGGAAGTAGGCCGAGAAAGCCCCCAGCATCAAGACATCGGCATGCGCGAAATTGATGAAGCGCAGCACCCCGTAGACCATCGTGTAGCCGAGGGCGATCAAGGCGTAGATCGATCCCAGGGCTAGGCCGTTGATGAGTTGCTGGCAAAAGGAATCCACAGGCCGTTGGCGGAAAGGAGGCGTTCGTGCGGAAGATCCTGCGGAAAATCAGGGAGAGACCGTTTCGAGATACTTGAACGCTCCGTCCTTTACTTGGAGGATCACCGCCGCCTTCACGGCATCGCGGCTCTCGTTAAGGGTGATCGAGCCCGTGGCCGCGTCGAAGTTCTTCGTCGCCGCGAGCGCGTCGCGGATCTTCGCGCCCTCCGTGCTGCCCGACGTCTTGATCGCCTCGGCGAGGATCATGGCCGAATCGTAGCCGAGCGCGGCCATGGCGTCGGGGGTCTTGCCGGCGTAACGCGCCTTGTAGGCCTCGACGAAAGCCTTCCCCTTGGGAGATCCGGCCTCGGGCGAATAGTGGGTCGAGAAGTAGTCGCCTTCGACGGCATCCTTTCCGATCGTGAGGAGGTCGGCGCCTTCCCAACCGTCGCCGCCGAGGAAGGGAACGTTCAGACCGAGCTGGCGAGCCTGGATGCGGATGAGGGCCACGTCCGTGTAGTAACCGGGCACGAAAACGGCCTCGGGATTCGCGTTCTTGATCGTGGTGAGCTGGGCCTTGAAGTCCTTGTCGCCGCCGCTGTAGTCCAGTTCCGCGACGATCTGGCCGCTTTTCGAGAATCCCTCTTTGAAGAATTTCGCGAGTCCCTTGCTGTAATCGCTCTTCACATCGGTGAAAACGGCCACCTTCGTGACCTTCAGCGAGTTCTTCGCGAAGTTCGCCATGACGGTGCCCTGGAAAGGGTCGATGAAGCACACGCGGAAGACGTAGTCGCCCGTCTCGGTGACTTTCGGATTGGTCGAAGCGGGTGAGATCATCGGGATGCCGTTCTGCTGGCAGATCGGCGCGCCCTCGAGAGACCGGCCCGAAGCGACTTCGCCGAGCACCGCCACGACTTGGTCTTTCGCGATCAGCTTGTTGACGATGTTCGCCGACTCTCCCGCTTTCGAAAGATTGTCCTCTGTCCGGAGTTCGACCTGTTTCCCGAGGAGCCCACCAGCCGCGTTGATTTGCTCAACCGCCAGTTGCGTCCCCTCATGGGAGGAAGTTCCGAAATTCGCTTCCTTCCCGGTCAGCGAGGCGAACTCACCGATCACGATGGCATCGCCACCACCTTCGTTGCAGCCGGAAAATGCCGACAAGACCAAGGCCGTTCCAGTGGCCAGAAAGAGAGAGCGAGTGCGTTGAATCATGACGTTGATCTTAGGCGCTTGTAGGCACCGGGCAAGGAAAAAACCGGATACCGCCTAATCCGCGAAGGGCTCGCGTCTCGGCCTCGAATCGGCAAAGGTCCTTGAAGAAGTCGCGTCCGACTCACCGCAGCAAACTGTCCGGCAAGGCCCGTAAGTAGGCGCTCATGATCTCAGCCCCACTCTCGGGACGGAGTTTTTCGCGGCCCGGGCGCGTCGTTTGCGGGGCGATGGACGTTCCGTCGCGGTAGGTCCCGTTCGGCATGGCATGCGATCCGTAGCCGACCACGACCCACTCGGGCAGGGTGACGCTGTCCGGCAAGACCGAGGCCGCCGACTCGACCAGTCCATCGCTGGGACTGTAGTAAGGGGCTGTCTTTTCGACCCGCTGCCGCACCCAAGGAGACCAGAGCCGCTCGGAAATGCGGCCGTCTTCGCCATCGGGCACCATCGCGATGCTGATCCAGGTCATTTCCGGGAAACTCGCTCCGATGCGCTCCGCAGCCCCTTCTTCCCAGGGCGACCGAGCGATCGATTCCAGCATCGCGATCGTCGCCTCCTGACCTGAAACCCGCAGCCAACGGCGGGTCAAAGAGGGAAGCGGCCTCCCCGAATGGGCCATCCAGTCCCCCGCGACCGATCCCTGCACCGTGCCAGCGAGAGAGAGCACCACCGCCAATTTCCGGCGATGGGACGCCGGTAGCTCGACCCCGTCGTCCTGTAGGTAGCGGATCACATCGTGAGCCCCCTTGGAAAGCATCACGAGAACGACCGCATCGTTCCTCAAGAAGGCCTCGCGCAAGCGGCCGGCGATGAAGCGGGCGTTGTCGTCCACGGAGCCCCGGGGTTCGGTCTCGATGAACCAACTCGAAAACCCCATCTCCTTCGCGGCCTCTGCCGCACCCCGGAGGCACTCCCGGGTGCGGTCCTTCGTCTTCGGATTGGCCACCCGCGTCCCCGGCACGATGACGATGGCCGTGCGGGACCGCACTTTCCCGGGCAGCGCCGCAAGGGAATCCGGAAAGGCGAAATCCGCCTCGTCGGTCGTGCGGATGACCCGTCTCTCGAGCGCTCCGCGGGATTGATCCTGGGCCACGAGAGCGGCGGCGAGTTCCGCCTTCGCTGCCGCCAGGCCGGACTCGCGGGTCGTCTCCCGCACTCTGCCGAGAAGTGCGGAGTCGGGCACGAGCCCGACGTAGGGGCCCCCGCCCGTGCCTGGATGGCAAGAGGAGAGCATCACCGCGCCGACGGCGACGATCGTTCCGTGCCCGGGTTTCCAGATCATTCCCCGCCCCCTTCGATCTCGATCTCTACCACCACGGGTGATTTCCCCCGTGGTGCTCCGGTGAGAAGACGGTGGATGCGATCCTGCAATTCCGCAGGGAGATGATCATCGCGCTCTGGAGAGGTGCGGACCAACCGCCTCGCCTCGGCAAGATCCCCTACGGTGGCGGCGGCATCGATCAATCGCAGCCTTACCGACCAATCCTCGGGAGACCGGTCCAAGGCAGCGTAGAGTTCCTGGAGATCGGCCCTCATCATCCGAGACGGCGCCTCGCGAACGCGACGAACCTGATGAGCTGAATCCTGACCTTCATCGCGAAAGATTGCCCGAGGGATCCCCGTATGTCCAATCTCACTTTACTGAATTTCCCGGAGCTCGGTTTCCCTCTGGCGACGCGACCAGGCAGATTCGTTTCGAGCCATTTGGCAAAAATCCGATCGATTGTTTGAACATTCGCAAATTCAGAGGAAACTTAAGGCCCCTTTAATTCTCGACTCCTTCGATTCATGCGACTCTTTCCCTTGCTAGCCTCCGTCGCCCTTTTCTCAAGCTTGAACGCTACCGGTCAAGACATGAGCGGGGCGATCCGCGCCCAAGCCTCCAAGTCGGGTAAAGGGATCGCCAGCTGGTATGCCGCCCGCGGCAATCAGCCGGTCTGGTCCGGGGAATACATCGGAGGCCTTGCCCAGTTCATCCAGGCCCTCGATGCTCATGGCCTTTCTCCCCAGCTCTTTCAATTCGGCGCATGGGATGCCCAGTGGCGCAATCCGAGCCCCGATCCGGCCCAACGTGCCGCCGTCGAGGTCGGGACCACCCAGCTGGCCCTCTACGCGGTCCAGTCTCTCGCCTATGGTTTCGTCGACCCCACCTCAGTCCACCCCAAATGGGCGGCCATCCCCCGCCAAGTAACCTCCTACCAGTTTCTCGATCAAGCCTTGCAACGGCCTGGGTCGCAGTTTGCCGCTTATCTTCTCGAGGTCGTCCCGCCCCAGGACACCCGATACGCGGAGATGGTGAAGACCCTCGCCCGTTACCGCCAGATCGCCTCCATGGGCGGCTGGAAGGACCTCCCCGGCACGGCACAACCTGCAGGACCCGGCACCAAGTATCCCGAACTGAATCTCCTCACCTCCCGCCTCCAGGCCGAAGGTGACCTGCCCGGCGGCACCGCCAAGAGCCGTAAAGGAACGATCGATAATCGCACCGGAGACGCCCTCAAATCGTTCCAGTTCCGCCACGGCATTGAGCCCGACGGATTCATCGGAGCCTCCACCTTGGAGGAGCTCAATACCGCCACCTCCGTGCGGGTGAACCAGATCATCATCAACATCGACCGGCTCCGCTGGATGCCCCGGAGTTGGGAAGATCGGGAACACATTGAGGTGAACATCGCCGAAAACGCCCTGCGCGTTTACCGCGACCAGCGCGAGGTTTCGGTGATGCCCACTGTCGTTGGGATGAAGGGGATCAGCGAAACCCCCGTCTTCCACGGCAAGGTGCAGGACGTCTATTTCCGCCCGACTTGGAACGTCCCCACGTCCATTGCCAAGCGCAAACTCATTCCTGCGGCGCTCTCTGCTCCCGAGGGCCCCGACGCCTACATGCGCAGCCACGCCTATCAGATCATTTCCTCCTACGGCTCTTCGACGGTCCTTTCCAACTCTGTCGACAATCTCAACAAGGTCGCCTCGGGCGGACTTCTCATGCGGCAGGGCAGCGGCCCGCAGAATTCCCTAGGTCTCATCAAATTCATCTTCCCGAACGATTCGGCCGTCTACCTCCACGACACGAACATGCCCGAACTCTTCCAGCGGGCCGACCGCGACTTCAGCTCTGGTTGCGTCCGGGTGGCCCGCCCCGTCGAACTCGCCCAGTTCATCTTGCGCGAGAATCCCGGCTGGTCGCCCGAAGCGATCCGGGCCACGATGGACGACCCGAACGTCAACGATCGTCGCGAGACGCTCAAAAAGACCACATCAGTTTACCTGAACTACTGGAGCTGCACCATCATGGGAGACGGCCGCGTCCGCTTCGACCGCGACATTTATGGTCACGATGTGACCATGTTCCAGAAATTCGGTCTTCAGTGAGTGCCCGGGTGGCCGCGACTCCGCGAGTCGAAACTCCAGACTCGACAGATTTTTCAAAAGGTTCTATCGTCGCTAGGTAGCAACCTAGCACAGATGACCAAGAACCTGCCCTTCCTTGCCCTCGCCCTGGCCCTCTTCTCCCCCGCCCTCCCTCAGGCCGAGGCGGGAGACCCCGGCAGCTATCGAACCTTCAGGGGCTGCGCAAATTGCGCCGACAACAAGTTCCAGACGCCGCGCTACAGTCAGCTTCTCCCCTTCCGTCACTACGAAGATCGGAAGCGCTACAATGCCGCCCCCTGCTGTGGCGAAGTCGTCCGCACCGAACCCTACCTGCTCAAGACGGTGATCGTGAGTAAGAAACGGGTCCCTCACTACTCCTTCGACTCCCAGGGCAACCGTTCCTGCCGCCGCCTCCTCACCACGACCTACAAGGAGCTTTATTCCGACGGCAGTTGCCACGTCTGGACCGAACAGGGTTGATCGGCTGACCAGTCTCTCTTGCTTTTTCGGGGTGGTTCAGATGCCCGGGTTGCATCGTCGCGCGGTCTGGGTATCCTCAACCCACCGATTGTCATGTCCTTCTTCGAACCTTTCCTCGCCAGCAGCCACTTCGATTTTTCCTGGTTCTCCAGCACGGAAGCCTGGGTCGCCCTTCTCACCCTGACGGTGATGGAGATCGTCCTCGGGATCGACAACATCGTCTTCATCTCGATCCTCGTCGACAAGCTTCCGGCGGAACAGCGCGCGAGGGCGCGCTTCCTCGGACTCGGCTTCGCGATGGTGACCCGCATCATCCTGCTGCTCAGCATCACCTGGGTGATGCAATTGAAGGAACCGCTCCTCCGGGTCTACTCCTACGATCTCTCGGGCAAAGACATCATTCTCATTCTTGGGGGCCTTTTCCTCCTTTGGAAAAGCACGAAGGAGCTGCACCACAAGGTCGAAGGACATGCCGAGGCGGCCACCGATGCCTCCAAGGGGAAGGCCGCCCTTGGTGCGATCCTCGTCCAGATCGCCATCCTCGACATCGTCTTCTCGCTCGACTCTGTCATCACAGCCGTCGGCATGGTCGACCAAATCTCGATCATGATCATCGCGGTGATGGTCGCGGTCGGGTTCATGATGATCTTCGCGGGAGCGGTGAACGACTTCATCAGCCGCCACCCCACCGTGAAGGTGCTCGCCCTCTCCTTCCTCCTCCTCATTGGCACGACCCTGATCGCCGAGGGTTTCCACTTCCACTTCCAGAAGGGATTCGTCTACTTCGCGATGGCCTTCTCGGTCTTTGTCGAGATGCTCAACGTGCGCATGAAAACGAAAGCCGAACGCAAGGCCCTCGCCCGGAGTGGGCATTGAGCGGAATCACCTCGCCAACCCCGGAAAGTCGGTGAAAAAGCCTGCCACGCCCGCCTTCCGGAGCAGCCCGATCAGGTCGTCGTAGTCGCTCGCCCATTTGGGCAAGTCGTCAGCACGAGCCGTGTAGGGATGAACCGCAAGCCCAGCGGCTCGGGCGTCGGCGACGAGGGGGGTGATCCGCCGGTCATCGACCGATTCGCCCATCACGATCTCGCCGAGGGGCGGCCCGATCCCGTCGACCCATTTGGAGAGTTCCTGCAAACCCTCGAGCCTGCCGAACTTGGCCTTGTCGGTGTTGCCTCCGCTGATCTTGCCGCCACCGCCGAGAAGCTGGATGAGGCGGCCTTGGTAGCCGAGCGTATCCCGCAGACGCCGCACCTCAGCGTTTTCGAAGCATTGCAGGTAACACGGGTCGTCCTTGTCTTGGTAACCGAAACGCTTCAGGACCGGCAGCACGGCGCTACTGAGATCCTTCCCCTGGGCGAGATGCCAGGCGGGGCGCTTGATCTCGGGGTAGACCCCCGCCTCGCGTCCCGTGCTCGCGTTCAAACCCGCGATGATCGCGAGCGATTCTTCAAGGGTGACGAGACGAAAGACCGTGCCACTGCCGGAATAACGCTTCGGGAAAACCCGTTCTCCCGTAGCGGGCTTGAAGCGCTCGCGCATTTCGAGCTGTTTCAACTCCGCCAAGGTGAAATCGAGCGCGTAGTGTTTGCCGTCCTCGCGGGCGCGCCCGGGGAAGCGCGTTGCGACATCACTGACGTCGTCGAGATGAATGTCGTGCAACACCACGGGCACGCCATCGGCGCAAAGCACCACATCCTGCTCGATGTAGGCGGCGCCGAGACCGTGGGCCATCACCACGGCTTCGCGGGTGTGCTCCGGCAAATAGCCGCTCGCGCCACGATGGGCAATCTCGAAGGGCGCCGGGTCGGCCGCGACCGCCAAAGAAGCGACTGCGAGGAGCAAGGACGAGGCGAGGGCGAGCGAACGCATTTCAATCCCCCGTCTTCCAAGATTTCATCTCCTCACCGAATCCGACGAGGGCGACTTCTTCGTTCTCCGCGAGGTCTTCCTCGAGCGGGGCAAAACGCTCCGCACGAAAGCCGAGCTCCTGCTGGATCGTGGAATGCGGGTCGTCGGGATTGTGGAGTTCTTCGAGGAGAAGGAGCAGGTCGAAATCGGCGCCGGTGATCTTCAGCTTGGCGTCGTCATCGACCGCAAAGGTCGGGTTCGACCTTCCCACCCCGAGCGCACGCACCGTGTAGATGCCGTTCTTGCGCGGCAGGGACTTGTAGAGATCGTAGACCCAGGGATCGAAGCGGTCGTCGATGCAGACGACCCGTTGGCCGGTTTGGAACATGTCAGTGCAAGGAAGGGAGTGGAAATCGGGAAAGATGACTTACCACAGCGAGACATCAACGCAACACCCCTCTCACGACCGGCAGGAGCGCCGCCGCCGTCGCCTCATGTCCCGCGTCGTTCGGGTGCATCCCGTCGAGGAGGAAGGTGTCGATCGTGCCACCTTTTTTGGCAAGGGCCGCGGTCCACACCTGAGGCACCTCCAGCAGGGGCACGGAAAGCTCCGCGGCGAGTCCTCGCAGCGCCTCGCGGTAGGACTCCAGCACCGGCGTATCGAATCCGGTCTCGGAATCGGGGGCGTAGGGCGATCTCCCATACAGATCGCGGAGGAGCGAGGTCCAACGGAGCGGATTCGGCGACAGGAAGACGACCTTGGCTCCCGCTTCCTTGGTCTTCATGGCCATCGTGCGGAGATTCTCACGGTATTCGGCGAGGGGAACGCGCGACTCCGTCGCAGGAGGTTTTTTCCAGACATCGACCGCTGCGTCGTTGATCCCGAATCCGATCACCACGACCCGGGGACGATGGGCGAGAACATCCCGCTCAAACCTTTTCAGGGCATCGCGGGTAGTGTTGCCCCCGATCCCGGAGTTGTAGACGGAAAGGCTCGAACCGATACTCTGGAGGGCTTCGTCGAGACGCACCGAGGCCACCTTCTCCACTGCGCCGGGTCGGTGGGCCGTCGTCGAATCGCCGAAAAGCCAGATCCCGCCCGGCCTCGGGGTGGCGGCGACCGGGGGCTCATACACAGGAAGGGTGCCCTTGCCGAGATCCTCGGCATTCATCTTCATCCGCAAACCACCCTGCATCGTCGTGATCCAGAGTTCGCCCGGCCGGCGCTCGTAGAGGTAGGGATAGGAAACACGGCCGCCCCCGGCGTAGTTCGCTGCCACGATCACCGGATCTGACCAAGTTCTCCCGTCGTTCTCCGAAAAGGCGAGCGACAGCTCCGCCCGGCTTGTGTTGCTTTGCGGCGCGTGCCGCGGCGGCGCATTCCAGAGGAGCGCGGCCCGCCCGTCGCCAAGGCGGGCGAGCTGGGGACAACAGGTCACGGAACGGATGTTGGTCTGCTTCAATCCCTCCCACTTCAGACCATCGCGCGAGGTCGCCTCCCAGAGGAAACCCGACTCAGTTCTCAGGAGCAGCAGCACCGAACCATCGGCGCGCTCCAACAAAGCCCCTTCGATCGAGCCGGCATGATCGTGCGCCCCGATTCCATAATCGAGCACGTCGCCCCTTTGCCAGGTCTTGCCCAGATCGTCCGAGACAAACATCACCGTGGCGTGCCGCCATTCCGGGATGATCTCCTGGCCCGCGAGGACGAGGCGCCCGTTCGCGAGCTGGATCAGCGAATGGACACATCCGCACCACGGTTCGGAGAGCTTCACCGGCGGCTCCCAAGTCTTCCCGTCATCCGTGCTCCGGATCGTGTAGGTCGGCAGCACGAACCCGCGCCAATCAACGTTCTTTTTGCCCCACCCCCAGCCCTCCGGTGAGCGGCGCTCCGCAAGGTTCATGTAGGCACCGACGATGACCCCTTCGCGGGTTCTCAGGAGGGCTCGCTCGCTGCTGACCCGGTCTTTGGCCCCCTCGGCAAAGAGAGGGGTCGCCGTCCAGGTCATTCCCTCGTCAGACGATCGCATCGCCGCCTGAGCTTCGAGGCAGAGGACCGAGCCATCTTTCGTCGTCACGAAGGGCCCCTGATGGTCGAAGGGCATCCGTTCTCCCGAAGGATGCAAAACCGGCTCCACCGCGGCCAAGGGGAGAGCGGTCGCGAGAATGAGAACCCGGCAGATCAAAGACTTGCTTGGAGACATGGCACAACTGACCATCGTGGCGGATTCAGTGAGACACGTCATCCTGCTTGATCGCGGGAATTTGAAAGGGCGGGAAGGTGATCCGGAGATTGACAAGCCCCACCCGACTTCCCTACGCTGCACGCGCCACGCATGTCGTCCAAATCCCTCCACTCCCTCGTGATCGAACTGCCCGGGTCCCCTCCCCGGCATTACCTCCTGAGCGCCCCCTCCATCCGCCTCGGCCGGGTCGAGGGCAATGCCATCGTCGTCGAGGAGGAAGCCGTCTCCGCCCGGCATTGCGAACTCCGCCGGACCGCCTCAGGTGCCTATGAGATCCACGACCTGGGGTCGACCAATGGCACGCGACTCAACGGCGAAAGCATCGGAAGCGACCCGCGGGAGTTGCATGACGGCGACCTGCTCCTGCTCGGGCTCGCCGCAAAAGCGCGCTTTGTTCGGGTTATCGAGATCCGGGACAAGGTCGAGACAACGGACCCGGCTCCGGGTTCGATGACAAAAAAACTCGTGCGCCAGACACCGGCCGGCCCCGCGATCAATCCCGTCGCCGCCGCCGTCGCCAAAGCCGCCCGGGCCAAAGCGACCCCTTGAGAAGAGAGACGGCGATTCGAAACCAAATCGACTCAATCCCTGCGCAATTGGATATTGACCCTAACCCTCATCGCCAGCAAGCTTAACGCCTTCAAAACCGGATACCTTATGGCAGATCTAGACGACATCAGAGACGGAGACAATTTTGGTCTCAACACTCCCGCAGACACCAGTTCCTTTTATCTCAAGGGCCTTAACGACACTGATTGGGGCATCAAGAATCGCATGGCGCGCATTTTCAACCGGAAATCCGGTCGCACCGTGATGCTGGCCTTCGACCATGGCTTCCTCATGGGCCCAACCTCGGGACTCGAGCGCATCGACCTGAACATCGCCCCCCTTGCGGAGCACGCCGACTGCCTCATGGGAACCCGCGGAATGATCCGTTCCAGCATCCCGGCTGATAACACCAAGCCGATTTGTCTCCGCACTGACACCGGGACCACGATCCTTACGGAAATGAACCACAACGTTCTCATCGGCGAAGCAGAGGCGATCTCGATGAACGCTTGTGCCATGGCCGCGATGCTCGCCATCGGAGACGCCGCCACCGAAGCAATCACGGTGGCAAATTTCAGCCGTCTCGTCGATATCGGGAACAAATACAGCATCCCGGTCATGGGCGTGACCGCTGTCGGAAAAGACATGGCACGTGATGCCCGCTACTTCGGACTCGCCTCGCGCGTCTGCGCCGAAAACGGCGCCAGCATCGTGAAAACCTACTACACCGAGGGCTTTGAAAAGGTCGTCGCGGCCTGCCCCGTCCCGGTGGTCATCGCCGGCGGCAAAAAACTTCCGGAACTCGAAGCGCTCGAGCTCGCCTACAATGCGATCCAATGCGGTGCCTCGGGCGTCGACATGGGCCGCAACGTCTTCCAGTCAGAGGCACCTCTGGCCATGATCAAAGCGGTCGGTGGCGTCGTCCACGATGGTCTCAAGCCCGAGGAAGCCTTCGAGCTCTACAACACGCTCAAGTCCGAAGCGGCCAAGTAAGCCAACCGGGATTGCTCCCTCTTTCAACCCTCTTCGGTCGAGCACCGGAGAGGGTTTCTTTTGCCCGGATCAGTCGATCGGATAACCGAAACGCTCGAGAGCGGCGCGCTCGAGTCGCAAGGCTCGCTCGCGGACGGCGGGATCCCATGCCGGCTTGGTCTTTTCGTCTCGGCTGTGATTGATGCGCTCTTTTCCCCGGATCAGTCCTGCATCGAATTCGCATCCCATCCGCTCGAGGACGGTGACGAGGTCTTCGCGCAGGTTCTCCTGTTTGCCCACGAAATCGCAAGGCCTGAAGGTGTAGTGGCTGAACAGGGCCGAGACGTAGCCGGGAGCGCGGTCCATCACCGCGGTGACGAACTCGTTGAACTCCTTCCCTTCGCCCAACCCGTTGAGCACGGCATTGGGATGCCATCGATGAAAGTTGTCGAGGTCACCGTCGCGTTCCCAGTTCAGCGAGGGTTGGTTCTTGTAGAGGTAGAATGACTCATACCAATCGAGCGGATGCCGCACAAAACAGAAGGTGAAGGGCCGCGGGTGGGTGCGCAGGTAGCGCGATCGTTTCCAGCACCACTCCAGTTTCCGACCGAGTCCCTGCCAGCCGGGCGCGAGGAGGTGATCGAGGTTCGCGTGGCGATGCCCGATCGAGCAACGCAACAGGCCACCCTCGCGGAGCACCTTGGTCACCCAAGTGCCGCCGGTCTTGGGAATGTGGAGGAAAAGGGCTCCGTTTTTCAAAATCAACGCCATGCGCCCTAGTGGTGGCTCCCGGCGGTGGGATTGTCAACGGATACCCCGCCCTTTCAGGAGGGCAGGATCGCTCCCGCCGCACGAAGGTCGCGGTTGCTGAAATCGGCGAGACGCCAGAAGAATTGAGCTCCGGACTTGGACTCGACGTCGTTTTCCGGCTCCGGGGCGACCGGGAGGCTGAGAATGACGGCGTTTCTCCCATCGGTGGACCGCTCCGCCCGGATCGTCCCTCCGTGATGGAACACGGTGAGATAACAGGCCATGAGATTGGTGCCCAGTTCCTCGGGCAGGTTCGCCCGAACATAGAAGGGATCGAAGAGACGCGCGAGATCCTCTTCGGGCACCGAATCGCCATTGTCGAGGAAGACGACCTGGATATCACTGCCACCATCGATGGCCGAGAGGAAGACCTCGATGTCCCCCCCGAACCTGAGCACGGATCGGGACTCCTCGAACAGGAAACGCGCCATCTGAGAGAGCTTCTGGAGATCGCCGACCATTTCCGGGAGATCTTCCGGTGCCTTGATTTCGAATTGGATATCGGGACGACCCTGGAGCACCAGATCTCCGGCTTCGCGCAGGGTTTGGGCGAGATCGATTCCCTCGCTCAATTGAAGGCCGTTCATCTTCGCTCCTTCCGAGAGATTCGAGAGAATCGAGGTCATCCGCTCGATCTGTCCGCCCACCTCTCCATAAAAATCCCGAAAAAAGGCCTGATCTTTCGGCTCCCCCTCGATCTCATCTTCGAGCTGGTAGGGCAGCAGATCGTAGAAGGTCCGCATCACGGTGAGGGCGTTGCGGAGGTGGTGGTTCAAGCCGGTGGAAAGAATGCCGATGCTTGCGACCTTGTCGGCCATCAGAAGATGCTGGCAGGCCTCGGCCTTCTCCCGGATGAGGCGTTCGCGCTCGCGCTCCAGACAGAAATGCGCGAGCGCCTTGGAAAGCCGGTGTTCGAGATCATCCGGGTCCCAGGGTTTGGTGAGGTAGGAGTAGAGCAATCCACCGTTCAACGCGTCTACGGCAGCATCCAGATCGGAGAAAGCCGTGACGAGGAAGCGGAGCGGATTCGGGTTCACGGCGCGGATTCGGTTCAGCAACTCGATCCCGGACTCCCCGGGCATTTTCTTGTCGCTCATCACCACGCCGATGCGCTCGTGATGTTTCTGAAAGAGTTCAAATCCCTCCTCCGGGCTGTTCGCAATGTAGATCGGGGCCAAGGTATCGAAGATCGCCTCGAAATACTTCAGCGACTTCATCTCGTCGTCGATGTAGAGGATGCCGTATTCAGGAAATTGGGTTTTCATGGAGCGCAGGGACAATTGGGCTGGAGGGGGCGTCAGGATTGGGAGAGCGGAGCGAAAGTGCGTGATGGGCGATGGCATCGACCGCCGTCGCGTCGTCGGAAGGATCCTGCGGAGTCGGCAAAGTGACGCGGAACTCCGTATAGGTGGCCCCATCCGAAAAAACTTGAATCGTGCCACGATGGGCCTCGATGATGCGGAAGCAGATGCTGAGGCCCAGTCCGGTGCCTTCGCCCGCGTCCTTGGTGGTGAAGAACGGATCGAAAATCTCCGAACGGATCTTATCCGGGATTCCAGGACCATTGTCGTGCACGCAGACCTCGATCTGATCCTCCGTTTGCGATGCCGAGACGACGATGAGATTGCGGCGATCCGTCGCAACGTTGCTCATCGCCTGAACGGCATTGTGCAGTAGATTGATGAACACCTGCGCCAATTGATTTTTGACTCCGCGCACCAAGACCGCGTAGTCGATCCGGACTTCGACGGATACCCCGTGATCGTCGATCTCCTTCCCGAGCATCCGCACGGCAACATCGATCGAATCCCTGACGGGGAACTCGCCGAGAACCTCGCTGCGCTTGTGGGAGAACTCGCGCAGTTCGCGCACGATCTCCTTCATCCGGTCCACGCTGTCCTGGATATCCTCGACGGCCTCGCTGATCGTGTCGTCTTCCGGAAACTGCCGGAGCCGGCGACGGAGAAGAAAGAGCGCCTGATTGGAATAGTTCAGTGGATTCCCGATTTCGTGGATGACCCCGGCACTGAGCTGGCCGAGCGAAGCCATTTTGCCGGATTGGATGAGCCGCCCCTCCGTCTTCCGCAGTTCATCGAGCGTCACCTGAAGCTTCCTCGCATTCTGACGCAAGACGATCTTCTGCTGGCGCAGCTTCTCACGGCCGCGGAACACTTCCACCCGAATCTGTTGGTGGGCGAAGCTTCCCGCAACGACGACCACACCGGTGGTGACGAGGAAGACGAGATTGATGAAAAGCCCGGCCCCGTCCTTCGGGGTCAATCCGTTCGCAATCGCTGGAGAACAGGCAACCAAGTAAAAGATCAGGACCAAACCCGATACCGCAAAGGCCTCGCGATAAGTCCAATGGAAGAGAAAACCGATCGCCACGATACACAGGGACAGCCCTGCGTAATAGATCGAGGCCGGGTCCTGGGTGACGAAAATCATAATCGACACGAAGAATGCCGGCACCAAGGGCAAAATGACCGTGAAAAACTTGAAGAAGCGCTTGCCCATTCGCGACCGCACCATGAGCAGAAGAATCATGATAATCGAGGCACAGGTCCAGCGCAGGGAGACGAACAGCGCCTGATACTCGGGATAGGCGAAGTGATCGAGAATCGCGAAGAGCGACACCATCCCTGCCGCCATGACCGCGATCAGTTTCAGGTTCCTCAGGGTGAAGCGCCTGTCCTCGGCCTGCATCAACTGCCACCCGAACTTCGACAAGCCCGCAGGAGCATCGGCCGCCTCGGTGGATGTTTTTTGTGCAGGTGCTTCGTTCATTCCGGAAGCATCTTACCATAAAATCTGAATTTTCCTAACAAATCCTGTTTTTATGAAATTTATCACCTACTTCATCATCAACACCCGCTTTAGCGAGGTGAAACGCCCCGGGCGAGCCCTAGGGGGATTCTTGCAAACGCCCCACGTCCATCGGCCCTTCGGCGGGCAAGCGGGAGC
>DGXY01000002.1:22243-32012 GCA_002396885.1 Akkermansiaceae bacterium UBA5020 | reverse complement strand
CGGGACACCACTTTTACCTTAATTTCAAGCTTCGCTAATTCTCAGATTCAAGAAGTTTTTAAATTTTATTTAATAAATTTGCGAATTGCTGCCGGGACCGTTAAATTGAAGAGCCACTTCCGAATCCTCTTCCCGGTTTCATGAAACGTGTTCTCCCCTTCATCCCTGTGATGGCGCTTTTCAGCGCCCTCCTCCTTCTTGCTTCGTGCAACTCGAACCAGACCTCTTCCTCGAGCAAGGGGCAGGTCTGGGAACGTGAGCTCGGAGCCGTTCAGAATGTGCCCTTGAACCCCGGCGACGCGCAGAAAGACCTCAATCTGAAAGTCGATTTGATCCCCGAGGGCAAGTATGGCCGTCGTCTCTTCCGCGAGATGACGCCTCAATACATCACGATCCACAGCACCCAGAATCCCACCGGCGATGCCTATGCTCATGCCAAGGCCTTGAACCGGGGAGCGCTCCGTGGCGGCGTCTGTGGTTACCTCTGCTGGCACTTCACCGTGCAGGCTGACACCGTGATCCAGCACATCCCCACGAGCGAGCGGGGCGAGCACGCCGATTTCGACGGTCCGGGGAATCGCTATTCGATCGGCATCGAGATGTGCGAGCACGAAGGGAACAACCAGCTCGCGACGATGGAACGCACCGCCAAGCTCGCCGCCTCGCTGATGTATCACCACAAGATCCCGATCGAAAACATCCGCGCCCACTACCACTGGCCGCGCGAGGGTTACAACCCTCCGAATAAGGATTGTCCGCACTTCCTCCTCGAGAACGGCCAGCCCGGCGCGACGTGGCGCTGGTTCGTCGGGCGCGTCCAACGGCATCACCAGCGGCTCGTCGCCTTCGACGAGGCCAACCGCGAGCAGCAGATGAAAGATGAGGAGGCGAAGCGTCGTAAGCAGATGGTGCACCGATTCTGGAACGCCGTGACCGAATTCGTCGGTCTGGGTTGATCCCGCCATTCCGGGCGGTTGCGTTTCGGATCACCTTGAGTAAGCTTCCCGAAACACGTGCAGAGCCATCGCCCCGCCGGGTCCATCATGACGCGCAGCCTCTTCCTCCTCATCGCCATTGCCGCCGCCACCGTTGCGGTGGCTCCTCGCGAGGCCTCTGCCGCCCTCAATCCCAACGATGAATACATCATCGTCTCGGGCGGTCCTTCGCTGATGTCCCAAGAAAGCTACCGACGCGAAGCCCATCGCCACGACCGCTGGTGGGGCAATTTCATCCGCACCGCCCGGATCCGCATCGAGCAACTCCAAAAGGCGAGTAACGGCGCGGTCAATATCACCTGGCTTGTCTACCGGCCGGGCTACGAGGCTCGTCAGGCCGAAGACGGTCAGCCCCTCATCACGAACATCGAAAGCGTCCGTGACAAATACAAGATCCGCCTCGTTTGGTACACCAGCGCGGACGAAGTGATCAACTATCTCAACTCGGGGCAAAACCGCAGTTCCGTAAAGATCTCGGGATTTGAGTTTTTCGGACACTCGAACAAGTTTTGTTTTGTCTTCGATTACAGCAATCACATCCTCGGCGCCTCGCGTGCCTTCCTCCACCAGAGCGAACTGAAGAAGATCAATCGCAAGGCCTTCGCCCGCGGGGCCTACTGCAAAAGCTGGGGGTGTCACAGCGGCGAATCCTTCGCCGCCGAGTGGAAACGCGTCACGGGAGTGAAGATGATCGGGGCCATCGGCAAGACCGATTATTCCGCCACCTGGCAGGGGACCCTGCCCTTTGTTTCACCGGGTGGACGCTGGTCGAGCTGATTTTTCCGTAACAATCAGGTGAAATCCCCCGATTTCGTGGTCTTCTTTCCGAACTCACGGAATCCTCCAGACGACTTTCACCGATGCAGTTCGACGAACTTTCCCAGCTCCACGCCCTTCCTTTCTTTGACCTGATCCAGCGTTCGCGCAAGGTCCACGAGGCGAACTGGCCCGAAAACGAGGTGCAGCTCTGCACCCTCCTCAGCATCAAAACGGGCGGCTGCTCCGAGGATTGCTCCTACTGCGCCCAGTCAGCGCGCTACTCCACCGGCGTCGCGGCAGAGCGGCTCATGGAGAAAGACGAGATCCTCGAGCGGGCCCGTCTCGCTCGCGAACAGGGCTCGACCCGCTTCTGCATGGGCGCGGCGTGGAAAGGAGTGAAGGAGGGGACGAAGCGTTTCGATCAGGTTCTCGACATCGTCTCCAGCGTGAGCGAACTCGGCATGGAGGTCTGCACCACCCTCGGTGAACTGGGCCCGGTCGAGGCTGCGAAGCTGAAAGAGGCCGGTGTCACTGCCTACAATCACAACCTCGACACTTCGCCCGAGCACTACACGAATATCGTCTCGACCCACACCTATCAGGACCGCCTCAACACCCTCCGCCATGTCCAGGATGCGGGGATGTCGGTCTGCTCGGGTGGCATTCTGGGTCTCGGCGAGACGACCGAGGACCGCCTCCGCATGCTCGAGATCCTCAGTCATTTCAATCCCCAGCCCGAGAGCGTGCCGATCAATTCGCTCGTTCCCATCCCGGGCACGCCGCTCGCGGAAGCGCAGGGCGTCGATTCCTTCGAAGTCGTCCGCATGATCGCCCTCGCCCGCATCGCCATTCCCAAGGCCAAGGTCCGTCTCTCGGCCGGCCGCAAGCAGATGAGCGAGGAAATGCAGGCGCTCTGTTTCTTTGCCGGGGCGAATTCGATTTTTTATGGCGACAAGCTCCTCACCACCGGCAACCCGCAGTCCGAAGCCGACCTCAACCTACTGCGCAAGCTCGGTCTGCAGCCCCAGAAGCCGAACCGCGACCTCACCGCGCCCGAGGCCGAATCTTGCCGTCCCTTGGCTCCGGCGCTGGCTTGAGTCAATCGCTCCCGTGGGGCGTTTCCAATGAAGTGGCGTTGTCTCGATCGCACTCTCGACCTCACCCGCTGTGGCGAGATCATGGGCATCGTCAACGTCACGCCCGATTCGTTTTCCGATGGTGGGCTCTTCGCCACGGTCGATGCGGCAGTGGAGCAGGCGAAGCGCCTCATCGGCGAAGGAGCCGTCCTCATCGACATCGGCGGGGAATCGACGCGGCCCGGTGCCGCCGAAGTCAATGAAGCGGAGGAGCTGCGCCGCGTCCTCCCGGTGATTTCGCGGCTCGCGGCGGAATGTCCCGATACGATTCTTTCGATCGACACCTGCAAGGCCGCCGTCGCCGCCGCCGCCGTCGCCGCAGGTGCCAAGGTCATCAATGATGTCCGCGGCTTCCGCGATCAGGCAATGGTGGAGGTCGCCGCGGCGAGCGGGGCGGGGCTTGTGCTGATGCACATGCTCGGCACGCCGCGCACGATGCAGGCCGATCCCGTTTACGCCGACCTCCCGGGAGAGATTACCGCGTTTTTCAGGCAGCGGCTCGAGGCCCTCCTCGCGGCCGGCGTCGCGGAAGAAGCCGTCGTCTTCGACCCCGGGATCGGATTCGGGAAAACCCTCGATCACAATCTCGCGATTCTACGCGATCTCGATCGCTACACTGTCGCCGGGCGTCCCATCCTCCTCGGGGTTTCGCGCAAGTCCTTCCTTGCGAAGGTGACCGGCTCCGACCGGATCGAGGATCGCGTCTGGGGTACCGTGGCGATCACCGCCCACGCCCGCGAGCAGGGCATCCGCCTCCATCGCGTCCACGAAGTGAAAGCGAACCTCGAGGCCCTGCGCATGACCGAGGCGATCATCGACGGAGTCGCTTCTTAGGCGAATGTCAGGTTCCGGGAGCTACCCTTCCTCACTTGTGGGTGAGGTAGAGTTTCCAGATCGTGACCTCGGCCGTCGATTTGGGATCGCCGATTTCCGGGACTTCGGCTTCGTAGACGACGCCGACACGGAAATGGAGCCCTTCCGCTTGCAGCGGCCATGCGGCGATGGGCTTCATCTCACGCAGCAGGCGCACCCGGCCTTTGTCGAGGAGGATCATGAAGTCGAACGGCGTTCCCGCGACGTAGGGTTCCTCAAAGACGAAGGGCTCCATTCCCATCCGGGACATCACGACTTTCCCCTTTTCGTGCCGCACCGCGAGGACTTCGCCCTGTTCTCCCCAGACCGAAACGGCCGTCACCGGAGCGCCGTCTTCGGGCAGGCGGGTGAAGGCAAGCGTCGTCGAGAAGTGGTGCACCTGGCCATTTTTCGTGCTCCACGAGGCGGGTTCTTCGGTGCCCTTTTTCAGCTCGCGCATCTCGCAGCGCGGATGCGTCACTCCCTCCATCCGCGCATCGCCCCGCCGGGTGCGGAAGACGATCGCTTCGCCCAGCTTGTCGATGTGGAAAAAGGCGGGATCCTCGAAGTTTCTGAGCAGGGGCATCTTCACGACATCGGAGATGCCGTCGCCATCGTCGTCGATCGGGATCTGCAGGGTGAACTGGTCGAGATCGAAGACGTCGGCCGCGAACTTTTTCAGGATGAGGGGGGCGGGTGGTGCGGGAGGATCCGGCGTTGCCGGAGCTTTCGCTGGAGCGGCCGTTTCTTCGGCCGACACCGGGGGGGCAAAGGCAAGAAACGCTCCGAAGGCAGTGATGCGGCCCCGTCGGCTCAAAGTCGCCGCCATTCGTGACCGCTCTGGTTGAGGAGTTCGTCCGCTTCCTTCGGCCCCCAGGATCCGGCCGGGTATTCGGCCATCTTGGGAGGATGGGCGGACTGGTGCCACGCGTCCTCGATCTGATCGACGTAGTGCCAAGCGGTCTCGACCTCGTCCTTTCGGGCAAACAGGGTCGCATCTCCGGCCATCGCGTCGAGGAGGAGCCGCTCGTAGGCCTCCGGACTGCCCTTGCCGAAACTGGTCTGGTAGAGGAAATCCATCTTCACCGCCTGAAGGGTCGCGGCCGGCCCGGGGCGCTTGGAACGAATCCCGAGGGAGATGCCTTCGTTCGGCTGGATGCGGATGACGAGGACGTTCCCCGGCATCGCCTCGGAGCCCGGGGCGGCATTAAAAAGCACCTTGGGGGCATCCTTGAAATGGATCGAGATCTCGGTGCCCTTGCGGGGAAGACGTTTCCCCATGCGCATGTAAAACGGCACCCCGGCCCAGCGCCAGTTGTCGATCATGATCTTCAGGGCGACGTAGCTCTCGGTCATGGACCCGGGATTGACGCGGTCCTCACGGCGATAGCCCGGCACCTCGGTGCCGTTGACGGTTCCGGAGGTGTATTGGGCCCGCACGACGTTGGCGGCGACGTCGTCGACGTGGCGGAACGGGCGCAGACATTTCAGAACCTTCACCTTTTCATCGCGCACCCCGTCGGCGGAAAGGTCGGCGGGTGGCTCCATCGCGACGAGGCTGAGGAGCTGGAGGAGGTGGTTCTGCACCATATCGCGGAGGGCACCCGACTTGTCGTAATAGCCGCCGCGGCCGCCTTCCATGCCGAGATGCTCGGCGCAGGTGATCTGGACGTGATCGATGAAACGGTTGTTCCACAGCACCTCGAAGAGTTGGTTGGCGAAGCGCAGCACCATGATGTTCTGCGCGGTCTCTTTGCCGAGGTAGTGGTCGATGCGGTAGGTGTGCTCCTCGGCGAAGGTGTCGTTGACGACCTCGTTGAGGTGCTGGGCCGTCGCGAGGTCGGTTCCGAAGGGTTTCTCGACGACAGCGCGGCACCAGCCGTTCTCCGCATGGTTCAGGCCCGACTGGCGGAGGTGGAGGAGGATGTCGTCGAAGAACTCGGGCGCCGAGGCAAGGTAATAAAGCCGGTTCGGGCTGGCTCCCTCGGCCTCCATCTCGTCGAGCCGCGTTTTCAGGGCGAGGTAACCTTCATGATCGCTGAATTCGCTCGTGTGGTAGCTGATGTTCTGCGAAAAACGCGCCCAGAGATCGTCGTTGTGGCCTTGGCGCGAGACTTCCTTGTTCAATTCCTCGAGTCCCTTGCGGAATTCCTCGTCCGATTTCTCGCGGCGGGCGACGCCGACGACGCGGAGTCCCGCCGGCAGATCGCCGTCGGCGGCGAGGTTGTAAAGCGCGGGGATGAGCTTGCGGTGGGTGAGGTCCCCGGTGGCTCCAAAGATCACGAGAATGCATGACTCCGGGTGATTCCGGAGACTGAGGTCGGCTTCTCGAAAAGGGTTTTCTTCCATCGCGACAATGAACCAGCAGATTCCCGCCCATTGCAAATGAATTGACCGGCAGCGCGCGATGCGGACCGCTCATGGATCAGGCTTTCGCCTGGGATTTGACCTTGCCCTTTCCTTTCCCCTTTCCCTTGCCTTCGCCCTTCTTTTTCGCGCCCTTCTCCTCGGCGGAACCCGTTGATGCCCCGGAGTTCGGGGTCGGCATTGCCGCCCCGGTTTCCGCGCGCCAGATTTTTAGTTTTGTATGCAATTCAGCGGTTTTGTCTGGGTTGGCGGAGGCCAAGTTCTTCGTCTCGCCGAGGTCCGAGGCGAGATCATAGAGCTCGAGCCGACCGTCTTCGAAAAACTCCATCAGCTTCCAATCGCCCTCCTGAATCACGCCGACCGGGGTGGTCCGCCACGAGTCCTTGCCGGCGCCAAGATAGCCGGGCATGTGCTGGTAGATCGCGGTTCGCTTCAGGGCAGCGGCAGGATCCTTGAGCAAGGCGACGAGGCTTTCCCCGTCTCTTGCCTGATCGGGAGCCGGGGCGCCGGTCATTTCGAGGAAGGTGGCGGGCAGGTCCACATGGATCGTCGGAGTGTCGCAGGTCGAACCCGCCTTCGCCACGCCCGGCCAACGCATGATGAGAGGAACGCGGGTGCCACCCTCATGCTGGCTGCCCTTACCCGAGCGGAGGGGGGCGTTGTCGGTCACGTCACCTCCCTGCTTGATGCCTTCGCGGGTGTAGCCCCCCACGCCCCCGTTGTCGCTCGAGAAGACGACGATGGTGTTTTCCGCCAGCTCCAACTCCTCGAGCAGGGCGAGAATGCGCCCGACGCTCTCGTCCACGCTCGCGATCATCGCGGCGTAGACTGGATCGTGGTGACCACCGGCCGGGGCTTTCTTTTTGAAATGCTCGATCAACTCCTGCTTCGCTTGGTAGGGCGAGTGCACGCCGAAATGTGGCAGGTAGAGGAAAAACGGCTCATCCTTCTTCCTCCGGATGAAGTCCTCGGCCTTGTCGGTGAGAAAGTCGGCGAGATAGAGGCCCTCGGGAACCTCGACCGGCGGATTGGTGGTGAAGTTGAAGTGCTTTCCACTGGAAACGATCGCCTCGTCGAAACCGCGTTTCGCGGGATGGTAGGCATCCTTTTCGCCGAGGTGCCACTTCCCGAACATCGCCGTGGCATAGCCGGCCGACTTCAGGGATTCGGCGATGGTGACGAGGTCCAGCGGCAGAGAAGTCACATTCTCGACCGGTCGCAGCGGGCGTTGGCTCCAGTCGAATCGATCGATCCCACCGACGGTGTAGACCCCGGTCCGCGCGCCGTATTGGCCGCTCATCAGGGCGGCGCGGGTCGGCTGGCAATTCTGCGCGTGATGGTGGTTCGTGAAACGCATCCCCTCCGCGGCAAGAAGGTCGATCGCGGGAGTCTCGTAGTAGCCGCTGCGCTGGCAGCCGAGATCGGTGTAGCCCAGATCGTCGGCGAGAATGAAGATCACGTTCGGGCGGTCTGCGGCGGTGGCGCTAGCTTGGAGAAAAAGGAAAACGAGAGCGGCGAAAGAAGTTCGGATCATCACGGGGTAAAGAAACCCTCCCGAATCGAGGACGTTGCTGGCAGACGAGCGCGATTTACCGGAAAATCTCCGACGATTCGGCAACTTGGTATTACTTATGCTAAGGAAATTATTACCAAAATGAGCGAACAAGCAAGCAGCCGCGGTCCCGGAGTGAAGCGCATCAGCGTTTCCCTGCCACCCGCCGTCTTTGACGAGCTCGACCGGCTCGTGGTCGCCCGGGGCTTCGAGAACCGTTCGCAGGCGATCTCAGAGATGATCCACCAGAGTCTCACCGACCACTACCAGGATCACGGCGACCGGGTCATGGCCGGGACGATCACGCTCTTCTACGACGAGTCGAAGCCTGGCCTTCTCCAGGCCCTCGCTGAGATCGAGCGCTCGCACATCGCCGAGGTGATCAGCAAGCAGCACGTCCTCCTCGAGGACAACCACACGATGGAGGTCATCTTGGTGCAGGGCCCCGCCTCGCGGCTTAAGGCGATCGCGGACGAGCTCATCACCTGCAAGGGCGTCCGCTCGGGCAAACTCACCATTTCCTCAGCCCTCATCCCGCCGATTCACGGCCGCAACGGCTACAGATGAGACCTTTTCTTTCCTGACATGAACGTCCTCTACGAACGAATCCTTCCCGGCGGCGGCATGTGGTCGCAGACCATCAGCCGCGGGAAACTTCTGCGCCTCAACGACCTCGAGGGCGGTGCCAATGTCTGCGCCCTTTTCTACAACGCTGCCGAACCGGTCGAGCGCTATAACATGCCCGACACACTCAAGGGCCAGCACACCTTCCAGCTCACCGAGGGTCATTGCCTGCATTCGGACATGGGCCGTCTCTTCGCCTCCATCGTTCGCGACACAGCGGGCTGGCACGACACCGTCTGCGGCTGCTCCGACGCGAAGCTGGTGCGGGAAAAATACGGCGAGCTCACCTACCAGCAGGCCCGCAACGGCTTCCATCGCAACGCCCGCGACAACTTCCTAATCGAGCTCGGGAAGCATGGACTCGGCAAACGTGATCTCGTCCCGAACCTGAACTTCTTTTCCAAGGTTGTCGCCGACGAGGCTGGCAAACTCACCTACCTCAGCGGCGCTTCGCCCGCCGGAGCGGAGATCGATCTGCGCCTCGAAATGGATTCGCTCGTCGTCCTGACCAACTGCCAACATCCCCTCGATCCCAACCCGGTCTACTCGCCGAAGCCCGTGAAGATCACCGTCTTTCCAGCAGAACCAACCTTGTCAGATGATCTCTGCCTCAACTCCCGCCCAGAGAACTGGCGAGCCTGGCAGAACACGCAGGATTATTACGCGCTGCGCGCCTGAACCCTGACACTACAGCCAAATGTTCTCATACTCATACTCTTACCTCCTACTCCTACTCAAAAACGAACGTCCCTCGGCCTCCAAACTCCGAGTATGAGTAGGAGGTAAGAGGATGAGACTGAACCCACCATGAGCACCCGAGTCACCGATCCCAACGACGCCGTTTACCGGAAGGTCATCCCCGCGGGGGACCACTGGAGCCGGCTCATCCGCCAAGGGCAGCGTTTTCGCATCGTCGATCTCGAGGGGAACCAGGCCGCCGACACCCTTTTCTACGACGCGCACGATCCCTCCGACCGCTACTCCGCCGACGTCACGATCCGCATCCAGGGCGCGCTCTACCTTACCACCGGCACCGTCCTGATGTCCTCGGAGGGTAACGCGCTCCTCACCATCATCGACGACACCTGCGGACGCCACGACACCCTCGGCGGCGCCTGTTCGCGCGAGTCGAACACGATGCGCTACGACTTCGACCGCGAGCCCATGCACGCCTGCCGCGACAGCTTCCTCTGCGGCGTTCACGAATGGGGCCACGGCCTTGGCAAGCGCGACATCACCTGCAACATCAACTTTTTCATGAACGTGCCCGTCACCCCCGAAGGCGGGCTCACCTTCGCCGACGGAATCTCCGCTCCCGGGCGCCACGTCGAGATGCGCGCCGAGCGCGATGTCATCGCCCTCATCTCAAACTGTCCGCAGCTCAACAATCCCTGCAACGCCTACAATCCCACGCCCGTCGAAGTGCTGATCTGGGACTGATTTTCCTGACATGCTCACCAAAGTCCTCATCGCCAACCGCGGCG
>DGXY01000002.1:4623-22056 GCA_002396885.1 Akkermansiaceae bacterium UBA5020 | reverse complement strand
CCGCGGCGAGATCGCCTGCCGCGTCCTCCGCACCCTCAAGCGTCTCGGGATCGGCTCGGTCGCGGTCTATTCCGAAGCCGACCGGGACGCGCCTCACGTGGGCCTGGCGGACGAGGCCTTCCTCCTCGGTCCTGCGCCGGTTTCACAATCCTACCTGAACACGGAGCGTCTCTTCGAAATCGCCGCGCTCACCGGGGTCGACGGCGTCCATCCCGGCTACGGCCTTCTCTCCGAAAACGCCGATTTCGCCGAGGCCTGTGAAGCCCGCGGTATCGCCTGGATCGGTCCCACGCCGGAACAGATCCGCCGCTTCGGATTGAAACACACCGCCCGCGAAATCGCCAAGGCGAACGGCGTCCCGCTGCTCGAGGGCACGCCCCTGCTTTCCAGCGTCGAGGAGGCACTCGCCGCAGCCGAAACGATCGGCTATCCCGTGATGCTGAAGAGCACCGCCGGCGGTGGTGGTATCGGAATGGAGGTTTGTCAGGATGCAACCGGGTTGGGTGCGGCATACAACCGGGTTGCCCAGGCGAGCCGGGCGAACTTCGGCGATTCCGGACTTTTCCTCGAAAAATTCATCGCCCGCGCCCGTCACGTCGAGGTCCAGCTCTTCGGCGACGGCAAGGGCAAGGTCCTCGCCCTTGGCACCCGCGATTGTTCGGCGCAACGCCGCAACCAGAAGATCGTCGAGGAAACCCCCGCGCCTGGATTCTCGCGGAGCGAGGCTCCGGAACTCTTCGAGGGAGCCGCCCTCATGGCCGCGGCCCTGAATTACCGCAGCGCCGGCACCGCCGAATATCTTGTTGATGCCGACACGGGCCGTTACTTTTTCCTCGAAATCAACACCCGCCTCCAGGTCGAGCATGGCATCACCGAAGCCGTCACCGGGATCGATCTCGTCGAATGGATGGTGCGGGTCGCGGGCGGGGAGACGGTCGATCTCTCGGTGGCCGAATCGGGATACGCTCTCGAGGTGCGGATCTGCGCGGAGGATCCGGGGAAGGACTTTCTGCCTTCGTCAGGGTTGCTCACCGAGGTCGTCTTTCCCGAGGATGTCCGATGCGACCGCTGGATCACCGCGGGTACGGTGGTGCCGGCGAACTACGACTCGCTCGTCGCCAAACTGATCGTCTCCGCAAGCACCCGCGACGGAGCCATCGCGAAGATGAAGGAGGCCCTCGCCGCGACTTCCCTCGCGGGGATCGAGACGAATCTCGATTACCTCCGCCAGGTCATCGCCTCGGAGGAATTCGCCGCGCCCGGCACGATCAGCACAGGCAGCCTCGGGCGTTTTGTCTACGCCCCCCCCACCATCGAAGTGCTCGCCTCGGGCACGCAAACCACGGTGCAGGATTGGCCGGGCCGGATCGGCTACTGGGAGGTCGGGATCCCGCCCTCGGGCCCGATGGACGCCTTTTCCTTCCGCCTCGCCAACCGCCTCGTCGGCAATCCCGAGGGCACCGCTGCGCTCGAGATCACGGTCTCGGGTCCGACCCTGCGCTTCAATCGAGCCACCGAGTTCGCCCTCGTCGGGGCGGCCATGCCCGCGACGCTCGACGGGGTGGTGGTGTCTTTTGGTGTGCCTGTTAGGGTCGCCCCCGGCTCCGTGCTGAAGATCGGCGGCAGCGGAAAAAATCCCGGCGCGCGCGCCTACCTCGCGTTGAAGGGCGGACTCGATGTGCCGGACTACCTCGGCAGCAAGTCGACCTTCACCCTCGGGCAGTTTGGCGGTCATGGGGGTCGCGCCCTGCGCACCGGGGATGTCCTGCACCTCGCCTTCGCGGAGGCCGGTCCCTCGCTGCCCCTCCCCGACGGGATCCTTCCTGCCTTCTCCAAACGTTGGGACATCGCCGTGCTCTACGGACCACACGGAGCGCCAGAGTTTTTCACTAATGGTGACATCGAAACTTTCTTCGGGACCGACTGGAAGGTCCACTACAATTCGGCGCGCACCGGCGTCCGCCTCATTGGCCCCAAGCCCACTTGGGCGCGCGAGGATGGTGGTGAGGCGGGACTCCACCCCTCGAACATTCACGACAATGCCTACGCGATCGGCACGATCGACTTCACCGGCGACATGCCCGTGATCCTCGGTCCCGATGGACCGAGCCTCGGCGGCTTCGTCTGTCCGGCCACGATCATCGAGGCTGACCTGTGGAAAATCGGACAGGCCGACTCAGGTGATACGGTCCGCTTTCATCCCGTAACCGAGAGCGAAGCGCGCCTCCTCCGTGAACGGCAGGATCGGATGATCGCCACGCTCGTCCCGCCCGCGCCGCACACGATCGCGATCGCTCCGATCCCCGTCGGCAGCGCCGTCATCGCCGAGTTTCCGGGGGTCATGGTGCGGCCGAGCGGCGAGAGTTACCTCCTCGTCGAGTATGGTCCCATGACCCTCGACCTGAATCTGCGCTTCAAGGCCCACGTCGTCTACCAGTGGTTCAAGGTCCGCGCCGTGCCGGGCATCCTCGATCTCACCCCCGGGATCCGCTCGCTGCAGATTCACTTCGACAGCCGCCGCCTCACCCGCGGCGACATCCTGACACTCATCCAGGATTCCGAGGCCGCGATTGGCGATCTCGAATCGATCGAGGTGCCCGCGCGCGTCGTCCACCTGCCCCTCTCGTGGGACGACCCCAGCACTCAGGAGGCGATCCGCAAATACATGCAGTCGGTCAACCCGGAGGCCCCTTGGTGCCCGAGCAACATTGAATTCATCCGCCGTATCAACGGTCTCGCTTCGATCGCCGAGGTGAAGGAGATCGTCTATTCCGCCGATTACTGCGTGATGGGACTCGGTGACGTCTATCTCGGCGCTCCGGTGGCCACACCGCTCGATCCGCGGCACCGCCTCGTCACCACGAAATACAACCCGGCACGTACCTGGACGCCCGAGAACGCTGTCGGGATCGGCGGCGCCTACCTCTGCATCTACGGAATGGAAGGCCCGGGAGGTTACCAGTTCGTCGGCCGCACCGTGCAGATGTGGAACCGCTTTTACATCACGGAATCCTTCACCGAGGCCGAGCCTTGGCTACTCCGCTTCTTCGACCGAATTCGCTTTTACGAGGTCTCGACGGAGGAGCTCGAAGAACTGCGCGCCGATTTCCTCGTGGGGCGCTGGAATCCGCGCATCGAGGAGACGATCTTTTCCCTGCGCGATTACAATCACTTCCTCGAGACCGAGGCCTCGTCCATCGCCGCCTTTCGCGAGACCCAGCGCCGCGCCTTCGCGGAGGAACGCGCCCGATGGGAGGCGGCGGGCATCTTCGAGAAGGTCGTCGAGACCGCTGAGGAGACCCACGTCGCCCCCGAGAGCGACGTGCCCGAGGGGTGCGAGCCGGTCGAGGCGGCCGTCGCCGGGAATGTCTGGAAAGTCCTCGTCAGGCCCGGAGAGGCCGTTGTCGCCGATCAGACCGTGCTCGTGCTCGAGGCGATGAAGATGGAAATCTCCATCCCTTCGCCCGGGTCGGGCATCATTGAGGAGGTCTTTGTGAGTGAGGGGAGCGCGGTGCAGCCGGGACAAGCTTTGATGGCCTTGCGGGAAAATCTTTCCTAGTTCCTGATTTCCAAGCAGCAGGAAGCAATGTCGGTTACTGATCGATTGAGATTGATTTATTTGCAACTTTTTGAAAATCTCTCTACGATCTGTGTTAAACCCCAGCCTTCCATGAGAAAAACCGTATCATTCATCCTGCTGTTGGCATCCCTCTGCCTGTTCACTCCAACGGATTCACTTGCTGCCAGAGCCGGCAAGCTCAGTGGAGGGATCTTCTACGACAGCAACGGCAACAACGTCCGCAACCCCACCGAAACGAGTGGGGCGTCCGGGATCATCTGGCTCTACCGGGTCCTGCCCAACGGGGCGGTCCAGCGCGTTCGCCAAGTTTACACCGACGCGCGCGGGAAATATAAGATCGGCAACGTGACCTACGGGAACTATTTTCTCGCGGTCCACTACCTGACGGGAGGCGGCACCGCAATCCGCACGGCCAACTTCAGAGTGAACGCCGCTTTGGTCACCCGCAACGTGCCGGTCGTCACAAGCGCGACCTTGGTTTCGAACCCGCTCTACGCAGCCGCCTACACCGGGGTGACCAATCCGGATAGGCTCTCCCAGAGGCCGGGTGGTCCGACGACTCCCTACGCACCGTGAGCCTTGCTACAGTGTCGTCATCCGTGAGGAGGGCGGCACCTTCGCCGCCGGGCGGAAATCCGTTTCGCCCCGGCGGCTTTCCGCAAGGGAATCTTTGATCTTGGGGAACCTTCTCTCCCGAGTCCCCGCACTTTCCCGCTGAACGTTTGGGGAGCGGCCTCTCCTCTCATCAACGCGGTGGCTCGCTCAACTCTCTCCGCCATCACGGGGGGATCGCGGGTTTCATTCACCCGCGCCCGTCACCGTCGCTTCTCCCGACGTTCTCCGTGGCCGCTGGGTCTGCCGGGGCTGCTCCAGGCCACGGCGAGGTAAAACACGACGAGCCATTGCAGCGCCGGGATCTGGAGGGGGAAATCCGCGAGAGCGTGGATGATCACGAGCAGCAGGGCGAGGAAGGCCGCGCTCGCACTGAGTTCCGTGCGACCCTCGCGGCCTGCTTCAGCAATGCGTTTCCAGAGGCGGAGCATGGCACCGGCAAAGAGGGTCGCCCACGCGGCGAAGCCGAGCCAGCCCCACTCGATGATGGTCTGGAACCAGTCCTGGTGGGCGTGCTCCCAGTAACCTGCCAGTCCCTCGATCGCTTCCTTGTAGGGCGTGAAGGCATAATGGAAGGTCCCCGCCCCGGTCCCGTAGAGACCGGTGTCCTCGATCGCGAGAAGGCAGGCCCGTTGGGCGTCGAGCCGGCCGTGGAGAGTTTGTCCTTCGGTGATCAGTTCCCTCCACTTGGAGAGTTTGAAAACGAGGCCGGGCAGAACCGCGATCATGCCCAGAATGAAAAGGAATCCGGCCATGACAA
Organism: Akkermansiaceae bacterium UBA5020; assembly: GCA_002396885.1. Taxonomy (GTDB): domain Bacteria; phylum Verrucomicrobiota; class Verrucomicrobiia; order Verrucomicrobiales; family DEV007; genus Arctic95D-9. Next base: position 17,104 of record DGXY01000002.1, on the reverse strand, counting down.
CGATGCCGGCCCGGGAGGTCGTCGCCACGAAGAGTTCCCGACGGAAGAGCCAGCCCGCGAGGACCAGGCCCACGGGCGCCATGAGGAGACCGGCCTTCGATGAATTCACGAAGATGGCCCCGAAGATCACGAGGAAGACGCACAGGTCGAGCGAAGCGATGAAGCTGCCAGGGCGCAGCAGGAGTCGGCTCCTGATCCAGACAACAAGTGCGGCCGGCCAGCTGAGATTGAGGAATGAGGCAGCGTTGCCATGATACCGGAAGGCGGCGAAGAAGTTCCCCTCCTGGGGCAGTCGCACGCCCCAGAGCATCACGTCCGTTCCGACCGTCTTCTGGTTGATCCCGGCAAGGGCGATGATGAGACCGGCGATTGCCACGGCCCTGAAGAGGAACCAGCGCACCCGCGATCGCGCGAGTCCGTCGGTGAGGGCCAAGCCGGCGAGGAGCAGGGCGAGAAGGTGGAGCAGGACCCATCCGCTCGTCTTCGCGTCGATCGTCCCCGGCAGCCACGGGATGTGGTCCACGCAGGGCTCGGCGTCGAAGGTGAAGGAATTCACAACTGATTGCGGGTTGATCAGTTGCAGAGTTCCGAGGAGAACAAGGACCGCGAGGGCGGAGGCGAGCACGCGAGGAAACCGCGGGAAACGCCGCTCCAGGATGAGGACGCATCCCCAGAGCAGGAAGGAATGGGCAAGGAGCCAGTCGATCACGATCCGTGTCCAGAAGGTCGTGCCGCCAAACGCCAGAGGGGCGTAAAAGAAGACGGCGGTGATCGGCAGGAGCGCGGCCAGCCAGCGCCATGGAGGGAGATTCTCGTTCGGTAATCTCATGGGGGGCTCGCGTCCTTGGCGGGCGCGATGACGAAAATCCTCGCACCGAATCCTCGTGATGCGAACCATTTTAACCCCTTGGGGCCGGGACATCTTGACGACCAGAAAGAGACTCGGCCCCGACGCAAGCCGATGAGGTCGCCGGGTTCAAGTTTCAGAGGCACGCTCGGAAGTCGCTGGTTCCGGTAAGGGTATCCGCGTCGTGAGCCGGGTTTCCCCGAGACGGAAGATACGCCTTTGGCGCGCCCGGCCCGGGCCGCTGGCTGGATCTCCCCAGCGAAAGGATTTTCGTGCCATCGGCGGACACGAGTTTCGGATGGCCCGATTCCTTGACCAAAACGGTCGTACGGAGAATCGCGGTTTGCGGCCAAGCGCCTCAGCGGGAGGGAAATCCGGTGGCAAGGGAAAAGTTGCATTTGCCCCGAATGGCGCAATTGCGCAATGGATTTAGATCGCCTTAGCGTTCCAAACCGTTGTAACAAGCAATTGAATTATGCAGTAAACCCTCTCCCGAAACACCCCATGCATGTCTCCAACCTTCCCCTCACGGTTTCCTGTTCCCTGAATCTCGCTCTTCCAGGCGCGTTGCTGGCGTTCCTGATTTCAGGGATGGTTTCCTCCGTTTCGGCCGCCCCGGCGGTGACGAATCCGACCCTCACCTACCTCGATTCGGTTGAGGCGGTAGTCGCCGCATCGGTCACGAGTCTTGACGGTGGAAAGTCCCTCGAGCGTGGTTTCGTCTACGCGATGGCTGCGACCAACCTGGATCCGCTCATCGGTGGCACGGGTGTCACCAAGGTCGTGAAGGCGGGAAGCTTGGGGAGCTTCAGCCTTTCCTTGCTCGAACTGTCTCCTGCGACCACTTATGCCGTTAAATCCTTCATCCGGACCAATCTCGGCACCGCCTACTCGAGCGCGCTTTTCTTCACAACGGATACGGAGATCAGCTTCACGTCTGGCATTGGAACGCTATCGAACCGGGCTATCGGTGTTGGCGAAAACCAGAGTTTCGACTTGCACATCGAGGACTCCAGCGCGGTGTCGTTCTCGGGCACCGGAGCGTCCGGCTCGATGACGTGGGAACTGCGCGATGAGCTTAGCGCGGTGGTTGCCTCGGGGACGGGCAATCTCAGCTTCGCGGGCCCTCTCGCTTGGGGAGACTACCAACTCCGAGTCTCCAATCCCGGAGTTTCTTCGGAATCCTTCTCCCTCAGCCTCGATATCTCAAATCTCGTAAACCCCCGGCCGGATATCTCCGTGGGCCTCGATCCCAGCGCTCCATCCGGAGTGGACATCTACGGACCCGCCTCCCTGGACCAATACGCCTTGGCCACGACCAACATGGCGAAGTCGAGGGATGTCTTTTTCCTTGTCGACAATGACGGGGCCCTTCCCGATTCGATGAGGGTCTCCGCTACTCCCTCGAACAATCTCTTCCGCGTGAGTTACTTTATCGCTGGCTCGAACCAGACCGCTGCAGTCATCGCAGGGATTGCGACGACTACCCGGATCGGCTCCGATGACGCCCCGGTTTCCGTTCGGGCGAAAATCGCTCCTGACCTCAAGAACAGCAGGATCAAGGAAACGGTTGTCATCAACGGACGCCGCGTTGCGATTTACGGGAGCGAATCCTATTGCGGCACCATGAGGGTTACGTCTTCGACCGACTACACGATCTCCGACACGGCGAGGTTCAAGCTGAACACGCTCCCCTGATCCGCAAAGGCGGCGGCGGGAAAGTGCTCTTTGAAGAGGCGTGCGTAGCTTCATGACGTCCGACGGTTCAGGCGGCGGCGGTGCCCTTCGCCTTCAGTTTCCGGTCGAGAAAAAAGGGCGCGAAGGGAAAGAGCGCGCAGACAAAGACGATCACGCACCAGCCGACGGAGAGGCGTTTGCGCATGAGCACCTCGAGGAGGCAGGCGCAGAGGGTGAGAAAGAGGAAGCCGTGGAGCGATCCGACGAGGCGGACGGCGAGGGGCATGTCCGCGAGGTATTTCAGCGGCATCGCGATGCCGAGGAGGATGAGGTAGGAGATCCCGTCGAGGATCGAGGCGAGGCGGAGGCGGTCGATGGGACCTGATGCGGGGTGGAGGGGCATGGGGGCGAAGGCAACGTTCGTAAAAATCGCCGCCACTCTCGATCCGGGACCGTGGATTGAAAAGGGTTCTTTGCGGAACCCAAGAGGGTCGGGTCCCGGCGCGATCGGTGGCGTTTCTTCTTGCCGCTCGATGGCTTCGAACGAGCCTTCACGAGGCTGAGGCTTGTGGACCGCATCGCGCGCCTCCGCGACTGAGAGGGAAGGGGCCGAAATCTCGCCGAGGAAGGCACCATTCGCCCGCAGCTGGGCCAGCTCCATCGTGAAGGCGGTGGTTTCACCGTGCTCGCGGGCGGTGGTTTCGAAGGTCCCGGCGACCGTCGCCGCGGTCACGTTTTCGCGGGCCGGGTAGCGGTAGGATTCGACTCGGAAGAAGTGGCGGTCGCGCGAGTCCCGGAGCCGGAAAGCATTGGTATCGCCGTCGACAAGATTCTCCGGATCGAGGCCGATCTGGAGATCGGCGAGATTGCGATCGGTGCCCATCGTGAAATTGCTCGAGGCGGGGGCCGCAAAGCTCACAAGGGCAAGCAAGAGAGCGGATACAGCTAAGTTGAGTCGGCGGGTAGTGGACACGCCGAACTTATGGCAATTATAACAAAGGGAGTCAACTATAATTTTCATAATTTTATCTAACTTCCGTTCCCAGCCGCCGCCGGCTCTTCCATCTGGCTGAAATCGCAGGTCTTTCCTGTCATTTCTGCCTGTTCGTGCGTTTCTAGTGAGGTCGTTTCCACCAAATCCCCATGGGTTCGAAATCTGATGAAGCCGTCTCCGGCGGAGGCGTGGCGCGGTTTTTTGTCGAGCACCGGTGGTTTGGCTGGCTCGCGATGGCCGCGATTCTCGCGTGGGGCTGGGTTTCCTTTCAAAAACTCCCCCGACAGGAGGACCCGACCTTTCCCACCCACGATGCCCTCCTCGTCACGGTCTTCCCGGGAGCCCCCGCGACGACGATCGAGGAAGCGATCACCAATCCGCTGGAAGAGGCCCTGAGCCGGCTCCCGAGCCTTGAGTCGATCCGATCCCAGTCGCGGGACAATCACTCCGTGATCTTGATCACGCTCCGATCGGGCAAAAAGGAGGAGATCGAGCGACATTGGGAAGAGGCCCGGGAGATTCTCCGCTCCGTCGAGCTGCCGCCTGGTTGCGGCTCGCCCGAGCTAGATCCGGACTTCCAGTTGCCCGCGACCCTGCTGTTTGCCGTCCACGGAGAAGATCGTGGCGAAGTGGAGGCCTCGGCCGAGCGGATTGCCGGGGAATTGGGCCGGACGAAACGGGCGGGAAGAATTCGCCAATTCGGCAATGCGCCGGAGGCGATCCTTTCCTTCGCGGATTTCGCCATGGCCGGCTACTCGGTCGAGCTCCTCCATCGCGAGGAAGGGGGAATGATGCGGGATTCGCCCAGCGTCCTCGTCGCGGTGGAAATGAAGTCCGGGAATCACATTCGCGCCTTCAAGGAGGAGATGCTCGCTCGCGTCGGCGAGGTCCCTCTCGCACCGGGGGTGGGAATCATGATCGTTTCCGACCAGCCCGAGGCGACGGCCCGCCGCATCGGGCAGTTTCTCCGCTGTTTCCTCGAGGCAGTGGTGGTGGTCGTCTTTGTGGCTTCGCTCCTGATGGATTGGAGAACGGCGCTGGTCGTCGCCGTCGCGATTCCACTGACTCTGGCAATAACGCTTGGCGGCATGGCGGCCCTCGGCGTGCCGCTCCAGCAGATTTCGATCGCGGCCCTCATCCTCGCCCTCGGGATGCTCGTGGACGACCCCGTCGTCGCCTCGGACGGCATCAACCGCGAGCTGGCCGAGGGGCGGCCACGCCGCATCGCCGCCTGGCTGGGCCCCTTCCGGTTGCGCCGGGCCATCTTCTTCGGAACCCTCATCAACATCATGGCCTTCCTGCCCCTCGTCCTGCTGCCCGGCGACATGGGGGCTTTCATCCTCTCGCTGCCCATCGTCATGACGCTGGCGCTCGTCTCCTCCCGGATCGTTTCGATGACCTTCATTCCCCTGCTCGGGTATTACCTGCTGCGGGGTCAGAAAGGGTTCGAGGCCGGAGGTGAAGTGCGGCGTTTCCCGCCCTTCCGACAGGTCGACTTGGCGCTCCGGGCACTCCTCCCGCGATATCGGGCCACGCTCGGCTTCGCGCTCCGGCATCCGCTCGCTACGACGGTCACGGCCTATGGACTGCTCGTCGCGAGCACGCTCCTGATCCCGTTTTTCGGAAAGCAGTTCTTCCCGCCGGCGGAACGCAACCAGCTCCTCGTCGACATCCAGTTGCCGGAAGGGTCCCCGATCGAGCGCACCCTCGAGGTCACCCATCAGGTCGGCGAAATCCTGCGGGGCGAAGCATCGGTCGAAAGCGCCGCGATCGTCAGCGGCGGCGGCACACCCATGTTCTACTACAACATCCTGCCACGACAGCCATCGCCCCAGGTCGCTCAGGTCCTCGTCAACACCCGCCACGCCGACGAAGTCCCGGGACTGATCGTCCGCCTTCGTGAGGCCTTCGACCGCGAAGTCTCCGGGGCTCTCTGTCTCGTGAAACAGATCGAGCAGGGCCCCGCCCTCGAAACGCCGATCGAGATTCTCCTGACAGGACCCGATCTGCCGGAACAGGCCGCGCTCGTCACCAAAGCCTTGACCACGGCGGGGGCCTATCAGGTGCATGACGACGCGGGGGTCATCACCCACGTCGATCGCGAGCGCACCGTCACGGTCCGGGCTCTCCCGCCCTTCGGCGAACTCGCTTCGCGCGTGCTCGACAAAGCGCGCCCCCATCTTCCGGAGGGCGCCATTGCCTTCGGCGGGGAAGATCGCGAGCTCCGCAAGAGCCAACAGGAGATGAAGCGCGTGCTCCTCATCTCGCTCGCCCTCATCTCGCTCGCGATGATGATCCAGTTCCGTTCCGTCGCCAAGTCCGTCGTTGTCATGCTGACGGTCCCGCTGGGCCTGATCGGAGCCTTCGTCGGGCTCGCGGCAACCCACGCCTCTTTCGGATTCATGGCCTTGATCGGACTGGTCAGCCTCGCTGGTGTCATCGTCAGTCACATCATCGTGCTCTCCGATTTCATCGAGGAGGAACGGGCCGCCGGCGTGGCCCTCGAAGAGGCGCTGACCCGCGCCGCCCTCGTCCGGCTCCGCGCGGTGCTGGCGACGGTCTTCGCCACGGTTTGCGGACTCATTCCCCTCGCTCTCACCGGCGGGGAACTGTGGCGTCCGCTCACCGCGGTCCACCTCTTCGGACTGCTCTTCGGCACGCTCCTCACCTTGCTCCTGCTTCCGGTTCTCTATCTTCTCTTCGCGCGATGGAGGCTGATCCGTTGAGGGCGGGAATGTGCTATGGTGTGCCATGGGCTGGATCTTCTTCTTTGATGGCGATTGCGCCTTCTGCTCGGCGGGCGTGAGGCGGGTGATGAGACTCGACCGGAACAAGCGGATCCGTTTCGCTCCGCTCCAGGGAAAGCTTTCCAGGGAGAAGGGTTTCGAGGTCCATGCCGATCCCGCGGGAGGGACGATGGTCCTGATGCGTGAATCGGACGGTGCCGTCTTCCTGCGCAGCGACGCGGTCGTGGAGCTGACCCGGGCGCTCGGAGGCTGGTGGCGCGCCTTTTTACCGGCCCGGTTGGTGCCGCGCTTCCTGCGTGACGCCGCCTACAAGCTGGTGGCGCGCAATCGCTATTGGCTCTCGAAAAAGGGAGATTTCTGCGTGCTCCCCGATCCGGAGATGGAGTCCCGCATCCTCGAGTGACTGCTTAGCGGTGGGTCTCGTACCAACCGTCGGTGGTCATGCTCGCGAGCATGGCGAGGCAATAACGGTTCTTGGCGCGGGCCGCGAGGATCTTGCGGCTCTCGTGGAAGCTGCCGAAGGAGAGGATTTCAATGTCGACGAAGCGCAAACCCCAGTTCTTCATGCGATCCTTGTCCGGGAAATACACGTCGATCGTGTGGGTCCCGACGAGGGCGCTACCGTAGTCGTCGACGACAAAGATCCGGTCGTAGCCGCGGATGCGGAACTTCGTGCCAAGAGGAAAACGCGACCAGTCCGCCGCGACCGAATGATACTCCGGCGTGTAACGCAGCTCGGTGCCGAGGGCGGAGCGGTTTCCGTAGACGAGGTGGTCCGACTCAGTGTGGGTGTAGGCGGTGGTGCGGACCCCGCGCACGAGGAGGGGCTGGTCTGGGGAAGGCCCTTCTGCGAGGCCGAAGGAGACTAACAGAAGCACTAAAACGGCGAGAGTGATGGAAAACGTGCGGATCATCGCGACCTCACGCGGGCTGCTGCTGCGAGATACAGTGGATCGCCCCGCCTTCGCGGACGATGTCGATCGCGTTGATCGGCACGATCTCGCGTCCGGCGAAAAGTTCCCCTAACAAACCCACTGCGGCGCGGTCGCGCTTTTCCTGTCCGAAGACGGGGACGAGGACGGCTCCGTTGAGGATGAGGAAATTCACGTAGCTCGCCGGGAGCATGGGAAGCCGCCAGTCGGGCGCGAGACAGGCTTCGGGCAGGTCGATCTCGATGATCTCGGGCTTTGAGCCATCGGGCAGGCGGAAGTCGCCGAGGCGCTCGCGGTTCTCGGCAAGGACCCGGTGATTCGGATTGGTGCCGTCGGGCTCGCGGGAGATCACGATGGTGGCGTCGTTCACGAAGCGGGCGATGTCGTCGATGTGGCCGTCGGTGTCGTCTCCTTCGATCCCCGAGCCGAGCCAGAAGATCTCGTCCATGCCGAGGTAGGATTTGATGCGTTCTTCGATCTCGCCGCGGGAGAGATCGGGATTGCGGTTGGGATTGAGGAGGACGGCCTCGGTCGTGAGCATCTGCCCGAGGCTGTTTTGCTCGATCGAACCGCCTTCGAGGATCATGCCGGCCTCGAAACGGGGAAGCCCGAGGGTGTTGGCGATGTGGACGGGGATCTCGTTGTCGAGCTCGTAAGGACCGAATTTGTCGCCCCATCCGTTGAAACCCCAGTCGGTGATGGCGAGGGCTCCGGTGTCGCGGTGTTTCACGAAGAGCGGTCCGTGGTCGCGGCACCAGACATCGTTGTTGGGATGATCGTAGAGCTCGACCTGATCGGCGGCGGCGCGGGCTCCGAGGATCTGCCGACGGATCTCCTCGTGACGCGCGGCCGGGGCATTGATGCGCACGGGTTCGTAGCGGCTGATTGCGGCGGCGATTTCGGCGAAGACGATTTCGACCTTCGCGAGGGTCTCGGGCCAGCAATCAGGATGACCCGAAGGCCACGAAAGCCAGATCGCGGATTGTGGGGCCCATTCAGCGGGCATTCGGTAGCCGAGTGATCGGGGGGTATTCATGGAAAAAAACTCCTACTCTTACCTCATACTCATACTCTTACCTCCTACTCTTACTCAAAAGCGGGTGACGAGGGACTTTCGGATTGGGCGGAGCGGGTGGCAATGAGGGCGCTAGGGACGTTCGGCTTGAGTATGAGTAGGAGGTAAGAGTATGAGTATGAGATAGGAGCAGGAGGAGATCAATAAAGAGCCTCTAGATCCGCGAGACTGAACCATTCTTCGGAGCCTTTCTCCCGAACCCGGGGAGACGATTCTGCGTCGGAGAGTCTGCCTTCGAGACTCTCCCGAAGGCGCACCAGGCGATTGACGATCTCTTCGATCAAGACTTTGCCGGCCTCGATGCGCCCCGTTGTCGCCGCACCTTTGGCACATGAGACATCCAGACAGGCAGCGCATTCGAGGGTCGAGCCGTAAGCGATATCCAGAAATCGAATCCGGTCCCGGATCGAGAACTTGCCGTTGCCCTCGGCGATATTGAGAGGAGCGCTAATCGAGGCTCGATCCAACTGCGATCGGATTTCACCTTTGAGATTGGCCGACTCCATGAATTGATCCGCCCACGCGACAAACTCGATGGCTCGCTGATAAACGACAAGACGCTCGTGATCCAGTGGCATATTGGCTTCAGTTTTGGGGTTTCTCTTCCAAAAAACTCCTACTCCTACTCTTACCTCATACTCATACTCAAAAGCGGGTGACGAGGGACTTTCGGGTGGCAATGAGGGCGCTAGGGACGTCCGGATTGAGTAGGAGTATGAGTATGAGGCAAGAGTATGAGTAGGAGATAGGAGGAGATCAATCGATCCAACGCCTGAGAATCGGGTCATAACTATCAATCCGACGATCCCGGAAAAACGGCCAGATATTCCGGAATTCCTCGAGCTGCTCGAGATCACAAACGACGGCTTCCGCGGTCTCTTCGGTCACGGGAGTGCGCGCCATCACTTCGCCGTAGGGATTGCTGACGAAGGATTGTCCCCAGAAGATCGTGTCGCCTTCGCGTCCGACGCGGTTGGAGGCGGCGACGAAACAACCGTTGGCGACGCCGTGACCCTTCTGCACCGTTTCCCAGGCATTGTGCTGGGCTTTGCCGAGGGTGTCTTTTTCCTCGGCGAGCCAACCGATCGCGGTGGGATAAAAGAGGACGTTCGCCCCTTGCATCGCGGTGAGACGCGCGGCCTCCGGATACCACTGATCCCAGCAGATGAGCACTCCGATCTTGCCGAAGGCCGTCTCCCAGACGCGGTAGCCGAGGTCGCCGGGGGTGAAATAGAATTTCTCGTGAAACCCGGGGTCCTCCGGGATGTGCATCTTGCGATACTTGCCGAGGCAGGTGCCGTCGGCATCGAGGACGGCGGCGGTGTTGTGATAGAGTCCCGTGGCGCGTTTTTCGAAGAGCGGCAGGACGATGACAACACCGAGCTCTTTCGCGATCGCACCGAAGCGGGCCGTGGTGTCGCCCGGGATGGCCTCGGCATAGCGGAAAAGCGCGGGATCCTCGCTCCGACAGAAGTAGAGAGTCGAGCACATCTCCTGCAGGCAGATCACCTGCGCGCCCTTGGCCGCGGCGGCGCGGACGAGGCGTTCGGAGCTGTCGAGATTCGTGGCCGGGTCCTCCACCGCAGCGAACTGGGTGAGACCGATGGTGAGGGATTTCATGGGCCGTAAAGACGGTCTTCAGAGGAAATCCGCAAGGAAAACGAGGAGGCGAAAACGTTGGGTCACGCGGGGCTATTCCGCCGCGAGTCGCCTCACCCGCAACCAGTCGCTGCCGCGATCTTTCCAAGAGCCGATGACCGAGCCCGGACGGGGGCGCGTGCCATAACCATGACCACCGTTTTGATAGACGTGGAGTTCACCGGAGACGCCGTGTTGTTTCATCCCGAGATAGATCAGGGCCGCGCCGAGGGAGGAGGATTTGTCGTCGTCGGTATGGACGAGGAATCCGGGCGGCATCTTCGCCGAGGGTACGATCTGCGGCATGAGCTGGCCCGTTTTTTCATCGGCGACCCGCCAAGGGTAGACCAACATCGAAAAATCGGGACGAAAGCTCGCCCCGTCGATGGCATCGACCGCTTCGTAGGCCGCTTTCTCGCCCGTCAGGTGGATCGCGGCGACCTGACCTCCGGCCGAAAAGCCGAGCAACCCGATCTTCGCCGGATCGAGACCGTATTCCTTCGCGTGATGGCGCAGATGCCGGATGCCGCGCTGCGAATCCTGGAGGGGGCGCTTCCACGGTTCGGCCTTCGCCGCCGCCTCAGCCGCAGGATCGACGCCGGTGGTGGTGCGGTAGCTGAGGACGTAGGCGGAAATGCCCAGCCCGTTGAGCCATGCCGCCGCCTCCGAGCCCTCCATGTTCGGCACGACTCTTCCGAATCCCCCTCCGGGCAGGATCAGCATCCCCACCCCGTTCGCCTTTTCCTTCGGAGCGGGAAACAGCGCGAGGGTCGGCGCGGTGATGTTCTCCACCCGGCTGATGGGCGGCTCGTCATCGGGACGCATCGGCAATTCCGTGCCGGGCTTTTTCGTCGTCTCGCCCGGAGCGAGATCGGGCCAGAGCGGGATCGTTTCGGCACGAGCAACGGGGAAGGCGAAGCCGAGGAGCAGGATCAGAGGAATGCGGCGGTTCATCCCCCTAGCATAGCCACGAACGCCATGGTCATGGCAATCACGGAATCACGGAAGGAGGAAAATGCTTTCCGCTTGAGCCGGAAGGGCAAATCCAGTCCGCCCTACAGCTGCCGATAAAGGTGCTCCAGCGCGAGTAGCGAGTAGGCCGTCACGAGAATGGAATTGTCCTCCATCCAGCGGTTCGAGTCCTGGTTGATCCAGGAACCGTCCTGCTGCTGGTCGCCCATCAGTTTCAAGGCGAGATCCTTCTTCCAGTCGATCTTTTTCCCTTCGGGAGTGACGAGCGCCTTCGTGCCGGTGATGGCGAGGGCTTTCGACATCGTGTGGTAATAGTAGTAGAGCCCCTGTGCCTCCATCCCCGGATTCTCCTCAATGGTGAAGTTCTTGCTGAGCCAATCCATCACCGAGGCGATGCGGGGATCTTCGCGATCCATGTCGGCGTAGATGAAGGAGAGCAGGCCGGCGTAGCCCATGCTGCCATAGCTGCGGAGGGCGGTCTTCGCCCCGCCATCGGTCTTCAGCTCGATCTCTTCGGATTTCGTGTCGCCGGGGAAATAGACGAAACCGCCCTTGTCCTCCTCGCGCAGGCCGGCCCAGTCGCCGAGACGCTTCACGCTGGCCTCGCTGTTCTGGGTCGCACTGACGAACTCGATCGCCGCGCTCCAGTCGAGGTCGAATTCCTTGCTCTCGTCGAATTCGGTGTCGGTGAGGAGCTTCTTCGAGTAGTAGAGCGCCTCGAGGGCGAGGTGGGTGTTGGAAAGGTCGGAGTGGGCGTAGGTGCCACCGTAGCCGATCCCGCCGTCGAAGAGATTGTCGACCGTGCCCTTCTTGTCGTAGTCCTGCTGCTGGTTCACGAGGAGACGGCGGGCCTTCGCGATCACGGGAAGGTGCTCCTTCTTGCCCGATTGCACCAAGGCCATGATCGAAAGGGCGGTGTTGTAGGTGGCGAGTCCTTTGCTGTAAATGCCGCCGTCGGCCTGGATGTTGGAAAGGAGAAACTCGTAGCCCTTTTCCGCCTCGGCCGGGAGCCCCTTGGAGAGATCGAGATTCGGATCACCAAGGATCGAAGAGATCGCCAAAGCGGTGAAGGCGGGATTCACCGGATCGCTCCACGAGCCCTTGTCCGTGTCCTGCTGGGTCTCGAGATAATCGACCCCCTTGGCGATGGCGCGCTCGACTTCCAGTTTGAGCGAGACGTTGGCGCCGTCCGCGGCTGGAGCGAGGCGATCCTGGGCGGAGAGGGAAAGGGGAAGGGCAAGGAAAAGACCGGCGAGAAAAGCGAGGGAGGATTTCATGGAAAGGATGACGGAAGAACGCATGGGATTTCGAGTCGTGTCAAGGGTTGCGCGTTCAATCCTTTTTTGTGACCGGAATTTCACCGGCCTTGATCGTGACGAGCCCCTTCGTCCCGATTTCGGGGATCACGCTGTGTCTTGCCCCCCAGCGCTCATCGATGTCGGCACCTTCGCGCGCCATGTTGAAAAGGGCGAGATGGTCCAGATAGATCGCGATGATGGAGCCCTCGGCCTCGGCCATGAAGGTCCCTTCCTGCACCGCCGAAGCCGTGTAGATCCAGCCTCCCGGCGTCATCGCCTCGGCGCTCTCGCCGTCGACGAC
>DGXY01000002.1:4166-4447 GCA_002396885.1 Akkermansiaceae bacterium UBA5020 | reverse complement strand
CTCGCCGTCGACGACGAGTTCATAGACCGGCAGCGGCTCGCCTCCCTCGGGCGCGAAGGTGAACGAGACTGTCTCGCCCCGGTCCGCTTCCTTGCCTCCCTCCTTTTCGATCAGCTCGGGCGTGAGAAGCCGGTTGAAAAGGTCACCGTGACCGCCCTCGTAGCGCAGCAGCTTCATCACGATCTGAAGATGCAGCGGCGAGATCGCGGTCGTGAGGATGGACTCGTGCACTTTCCCGTTTTCATTCACGAGGAGATACTCGACCGGGCCACCCTCGCGCA
>DGXY01000002.1:3303-3991 GCA_002396885.1 Akkermansiaceae bacterium UBA5020 | reverse complement strand
GACCGGGCCACCCTCGCGCATGTTTACCGTCGCGGGAAAGCGGATCTCGCGTGTCTTCGCGTCGAATTCGATCTCGCCGAGTCGATATTGCGTTTCGCCGACCTTTTTCACGCTCACCTCCGGAGCGGGAACCTCGGCCGCTGCCTCGCCGGGCTTTGGGGCGACACGGGGGGGCTCCTCCTGCGCCAGGCTCGGGAAAGAAAAGAGAAGACCTGTGAGGAAAAGACCGGGACGGAGGAGCATGTGGGAATCTTACGCGAAATCCTCGATTGTGAAAAGGTCGAGTCGCGCGGCGGGCAAAGTCATCGAAGACTCTGATCGAAAAGAGATCTCCCTCCGGCCCGTTGTTCCCTTCCCGCTCCGCGCGGCGGGAGTTTTTGTCGTCGTCGACCTCGCGAGCCGCATCAACCAAGCCGCCAAGGTCATCCTCAAAGGGATCGAAGAGATCGAAGGGAAGCGACCCACGAGCGACGAGGCGCTCTCCCAGTTCCGCGACTTCGACAAAGGCAGCATCGCCACGATCGCCGTGGTGCCCGCATCGTCACCGGGCCTCCCGCAAAGCCGAAAACCTCAACACGAAGCAAGGAGAAAACCTCCCCTTGCAGCCCGGGAAACGGCAGATTACACTCCCGTCCAAGCCGTTCCCCGGCCCTCACGGGCCAACTTAGCTCAGTTGGTAGAGCAGCTG
>DGXY01000002.1:0-3127 GCA_002396885.1 Akkermansiaceae bacterium UBA5020 | reverse complement strand
AGCTCAGTTGGTAGAGCAGCTGATTTGTAATCAGCCGGTCGTCGGTTCGAGTCCGACAGTTGGCTTCCTCACTTTCAACGAGTTACACAGAAAAATCGCCCGACTCTCGGGATTGCTGTAACGCCTGTGTAACGAATTCCGCTTGAGTCCTGCGGATTCCGTGTCTTTTGTAAAGCCATGGACACGGACGAAATTCCTCAGGTTGCCGAGCGACTCGGGGTGCGGATAGGGCACCGGGTCACCATCAAGAAGCTCGAAAAGACTGGTCCGGACGGTCGTAAGATCCGCACCCATCCACGCTATTCGTGGCGCTGCTCCTATGTGGAAAACGGGAACCGTGGCACGAAGTATTTTAAAACCAAAGCAGAGGCAGATGACTGGGCCAAAAAGCGGGAAGCAGAAACCCTTGCCCACGGAACAGACTCGTCACTGACGGCGGCAGAGCGTTCCACTGTGATCGAAACCCGCGCGATCCTGGCCGAGCTCGGCCTGACCCTTCGCGATGCGGTGAACTTCCTCGTCGATCACCAACGACGCGTTCAACGATCCGGCACCGTGGCGCAACTCGCGGCTTCGGTCGTCGCCACCCGCACCCGGGCCGGCCTTTCCGATCGCCACCTGCGCGACCTGGAAGGCAAGCTGAAGCGCTTTTCCAAAACCTTCGGCCCACGGTCCGTGGCGACGATCACCCGGAAGGAGATCGAGGATTGGCTCTACGGTCTGAAGCTGGCCCCCGCCTCCCTGAACTCCTACCGGCGCATCCTCGTGGTGGCCTTCAATGATGCCAAGCGGGATGGACAGATCGACCAGAACCCGGCCGAGACGGTCCGCCCCGCCAAGGTCATCGAATCGGAAGTCGGCATCGTGACCCCCGCCGAGGCGGCGACCATGCTCGCCGGAGCCGATCCGGAGATCCGGCCTGTGATTGCCCTGGGTTTGTTCGCCGGCCTGCGCATCGCCGAGCTGGAACGACTGGACTGGTCCGAGGTCCACCTCGACCTGGGGAACGTGTGGGTCCGGGCCGCCAAAGCCAAGAGCGCGCGCAATCGCATCGTCCCGATCCCGGAAAACCTGGCGGCATGGCTCGAGCAGAGCCCTCGCCGCAAAGGTAGCGTCTGGCCCGAAAGCCACCAGCGCGGTCGCAAGATGATGGAAGCCGCCCATCGCGCGGCCGGGTTTGGAACCGCTGAGGAGGTCCGGAAGTGTGAGGCGAAGGTCAAGAAACTGATCGAAAGCGGCGATGATGCTGCCGCTAAGGAGGTGCCGAAACTCCGGAAGTGGCCCGACAACGCCCTCCGCCATTCCTACGGAACCTACCACCTCGCCCATCACGAGAACGCCGCCGCCCTCGCCTTGCACCTCGGGCACACCAATACAGCCCTGATCTTCGCGCACTACCGGTTGCCCGTAAACAAGCAGGAAGCGGCGGTCTATTGGACGATCACGCCGGAGACGGCGAGGGAGATTGCGAAAGTGCCCAGTCAGGACTGAACGTGCCGGCGGAAAACCCACCTTGCTCTCATCCAGCCGTGATCGGAGGCGGATCGGTCTACGGGATCCGATCGATCTTGCTGGGAACCACTTTTCCCACTCCGTGAAGACGAACGCTCGTAATGCTGGGGGACCGAGATGGTGCACCGGGCGGTGTACGCATCCCAGGTCTCTGAGGGCTCAAGGAAAGGGGACTGATGGGATGAAGTCGTCACCGACCATGTCCTTTTCAAGTCTGGAGAGCGAGAATTCGATCTCGAAGTGTTCTCCATCGACCTCGATGATGGAGCGGCGGCTCAGCGTACGGCCGTTCTCCACAATCTCGAAGCCTTCCTGTTCGACGAGAGTGTAGGCCTTCTTTTCGATGCGCCCACCACGCAGGATTCGGATCCCGTCGAAAATGTCACGATCGAAGGCTCGGAGGGTCGTCTGAGTCGTCGCCGACTTGAGTTCTTCCACCGCCGCCTTCTTCCGTTCTTCGTGTTTTTCGATGAGTCGGTCGAACTTCTTGAGCAACCTTCCGCGTTCGTTTTCTTCTTCGGCGAAGGCGGCGGCAAGCTTCTCCGCCGCCGGCCTGGTGAGGGGACGCCCCTTCGTTTCCATTGCGGAGAGGTAGGCAACGGACATCCCCGACCGTTCCGCCAGATCCGACAGTGTCCAACCGCGGCCCTTTCGAAGGCATCGAATCGTAAATCCTGGTGGTTCCATTGAGCAGTCTTGGTGAAGAATTCTTCAATTTCTTCAAAACGCAATTGAAAAAGTGAAGAATTCGTTCGATCTACTCATCAATAATCGGAGATGCACCAGAATAGCGTCTTCTAATAAGCCAATAGTTTCTTGCCGTTAAGTTTGTTATGAAGATTGATTGGAGTCTTTTGGATCAGGTCGGTTTCGTCCGGCCTTCAGTCAACAAAACCAAGCATGGGCGTATTCCGATCGCCATCCTTGAGAGCATCGGTGACATTGATGCGTTCACGGTTTACACGATCATGAGGATGGCCGGACCGAAGCATCGCTGGAAAGCCGCTTCGGTAAAGGCGGCGATTGAAAAACATTTCGGAGGTGGCCGCAGTATGGGGCGCACCCGTGTCGAGAAGGCCTTGAAGCACCTGCGTCAAGTCGGGTGGATCCGCTACGTCGATCTTTTGATGGCAAATGGCCATCACCAAGGTTCGATCATCGAGGTGCAGTTTTCGCGGTTACCCAAAGCCTTCCGTGGCAAAAATCGGAGAATTCAATTCCAGCATGCTCGGCAGCTCACGGTCTACGAGCACGACGGCACGGTCGTCCCGAAAGAAAGACATTTACCGAGGTATTCGAGCACCGAGCCGGACTATCCACAGGAAGCGAACGAGGAGGAAAGCTCTCAGCCGCTCTACCAGGAACCGGTGGAGCGGTCGCCGGGGGAACGGGAGTCAGTGGAGCATTATAAGGGAGATGGGTACAAGGGAAATCTTATAGAAGAATCCCCTGATCCCCTTTCTGGGAAAGGGGACTCCGATTTTCTTTTTGACCGGGACGATGACCCCGGCGAGAAACCTGTAGAGCCTACGGGTGATCCTCTCCAGCCTGAACCAGCTCACTCTCAGCCCGGTGAACCGGTTCGCGTATCCCCAGCCCCAGCCCCAGCTCCACC
>DGXY01000064.1:43144-64199 GCA_002396885.1 Akkermansiaceae bacterium UBA5020 | reverse complement strand
CTCTCCCTTCAACATCCCGAGTTGCTCCTCATCGGGGAGGAGATGTTCGAGGATGAGGAGAGCGTCGGCTTCATCAAGCGCCTGGAATTCATAGCTGAAGCGCTCCCAGATCGCATGAAGGACTTTTTTCTGCTGCGGCCAATTCTGCTTCGTTTCCTCGTCTGCGAACTCCGGGACGGGCGCCGCTTCGATGGCTGCGCTGATCACGTTCCATTTCGCCAGTATCTCCGGCGTGGCGTTGCCCTCCTTCAAGGGCATGCGCTTGGCAAGGGTCGCGAGGAGTTCCTCGCGTGAGGCCTCGAGGTGAGAAGAGAGGTGGACCCACATCGTGCCTCCGCCCGATGCGGCATACATCGCCTCACTCCAGGCGCCATCCCATTCGGCGATGGCCTTGCGGTAGCGATCGAGTTCGACGACAAGAAAGAGGTCTTTCGCGGCGAGGGCGTTTTCGGTTTCGAGGCGCTTCGCCGTGGCGTAAAAGATCGCGGCGGATCCCATCCCGACTGCGCTGAGATCGCCGCGCTTTTCGGCGATGCCCTCGGGGCCGAGTTTGAGGGCCTCGGCCATCGAGAGCGGCGGCGGAGTTTCTTCCTGGCCGACGAGCGGAGTGGCGAGGGCGATGAGGAAGAGGAGGAGGGAAGTGGATTTCATGCGGGTTCGGATCCGTTGCGCAGGGTGGTGTCAAGCTTCCTGAGCTTTCTGCAAGGCGACGAAGGTCATGATGTCATCGCGGTCCCCGAGACCGCAGGCTTCCTTCTCGGCGATGAGACCGGCAGTCGCTTCATCGGACCAGCCTCGTTTGAGAATGAAGGTGTTCCAGATGTGGATCTGCTCCTCATTAGGGTTCGAGCCGTTTTCACGGCACCAGGCGAGGGTTTCCTCGTCGCTCGCACCGGACTCGACGAGGGCACGAAGCGGAGCATAGGAAACGCCGAGAAAGCGGCAGCAGCGGGCATCCCACCAGGAAAAGTCGTCCTCACCGAGGTAATATCCCTCCGGCAAGGTGCCCGCCTGGGCGAGGCGGATCTTGTCGAGCATTCGTCCGAAGTGGACAAGGCCGGCGACCTTCTCATCGGCGTTGCGGAGACCGGGGATTTTCATGCGGCAAGGAGGCGGAGGATTTGCGACCGTGCAAGGACATTCTCCCATGCGGATCCCGAACCGAAGGCGTGTTTCGGCACGAAAAAAAGGCGACCCGAGGGTCGCCTTCGTTCCAAAGCAAAGCTGAATCGAACGATCAGGCTTTTGCTGCAGCGAGGTCCTTGGCCACCTTGGCGGGGCGCTTGAGCTTGTCGAGCACTTCGCGGGAGTTCATCTTGGCCACGACGGCCTCATCCATGCCGAGGGCGACGAGGCGCTTCTTCTGGTCGCGCTGACGGCGTGCTTTCTCGCCGCTGGATTTTCTCGGCCTGGAGCGATTCTTGTTTCGTTCAAAGGTGGTTCCCATGATGAGTGCTGGTTGCTGATTGAGGTCCTCAAGGTCCGATCGAAAGGTCGTGGGACCGGAGGAGCACTTTCTATAGGCCATCCCGGCGGTCCGGTCAATCCGTTTTCAGGGGGAGGCTGTTGAAAGTGCTTCACGCATTCAAAATTTCACGAGGATGTCCGCAACATCGTAAACGAATCCGGGCCAACGCTCCCTCTCATTAGGCTCTCTAGGCGAGCCGCTCTGAAATCGGATGGTTCCTTTGAACTCCCCGGCAGTTTTCCCTTGATCAACTCCCCGGACTTCGTTTACAACCGCCAGTGCTCTCGGCTTTCAGCAAGGTCGCTTAAACGCCAACTTTAAACCAACCATGCAATAGATCGGAATGAAGCAGGTAATCGGATGTAAATCCCACCCGTGTCGGAATCGGACCCATCTCCGTTGGAATTCGACGCATGCGCCGCGGAGTTTCGCGGCCCTACTGCTGGTCTTCTTCTTCCTCTCACGAGCGTGGGAAATAGGAGCTCAAACGCCGATAGCCGAGAACGCCGTGCCCTTAAATCAGCGGCTTCAGTCCTATTTGGGCGCCCGGGCAGAGCAACTTGGACGTCTGATCGAAGGGTATGGTCGCGCCTT
This sequence comes from Akkermansiaceae bacterium UBA5020, assembly GCA_002396885.1. Lineage (GTDB taxonomy): Bacteria > Verrucomicrobiota > Verrucomicrobiia > Verrucomicrobiales > DEV007 > Arctic95D-9. The sequence goes on along the minus strand of DGXY01000064.1, from coordinate 62,137 downwards.
GAACACGCAATTCAACCGTGCGGCCGATGCTGGAGACCTCTCGCTCTCAACGGCATTCAAACAAGAGATGGAGCACGTCGAGGCTCTCAATCGAATCCTGGTAACGCCTGGAGGTGATCTCTCCGCGCTTGCGAGGAAGCCACCGAATCTTCCCGATCTCGCAGAAGATGCCCCCGCACCTTTGGTCCAGCTACGAGCCACTTGGGCCAGCGAGAGCGGCAAGATCGATACAGCACTCGGAGAGGCTCTGATCCAATCGCTGAAAGCGCTGGAATTGGAGCTGACCAAGGCGCGCAACCTAGAGATAGCACAAGAAGTGCTCGCACTGAGGACGGTGGTCGAGACGAATCAAAAAGGCCTCTCGGGTGCGGGTGTGGCAGCCGGTGCAACCTCCAATCCTCCGGCTACAAGTGGCCCGGTCGGTGCAATGACCGAACGTCCTGGAGAAGCCGCGCTCGATCGTCCCTTCGTGAACGATTTGAAGATGCGGTTTGTCCCTGTCCAAATCGTGGGTGGCCCGACGGCGGGTAAAAAGATCCTTTTCAGCGTCTGGGAAACGCGAGTTTCCGATTACACCGCCTATGCCAAGCGGAACCGCAAGGCCGACGTGATGTGGGAGAATCACAGTGTTTCCGGCTACCAACAGGAAGAGAATCATCCGGTTGTTGCCGTCAACTGGGCGGATGCTAAGGCGTTTTGCGAATGGCTCACCGAGGACGAGCGACGCTCGGGCTCAATCGGACCGGCGGATCGATACCGCCTTCCCAGCGACCACGAGTGGAGCTGTGCGGCAGGAATCGGCGAGTTGGAAGACGCAACCGCCACTCCGATCATGAAGCGGGGTGCGATGCAGGAAAAGATGTGGTGGGGAACGGAGTGGCCCCCGACAGAAGTGTTTGGAAACTTTTGTGGCGAGGATACCACGTTCCGTGTGCCGGTTCCGACCTATCGCGACGGATTTCCGTTCACGGCTCCGGTCGGCTCGTTTCCGAAGGATCAGATCGGTGGGCTCTATGATCTCGCTGGCAATGTCGCGGAATGGTGCGAGGACCTGTTCGATCCTGCAATGCCAGACAAGAGGGCACTGCGGGGAGGGTCATGGGCGAGGTCCACCCAGGACCGATTCGCGATCTGCAACCGGTATCACGACCTACTCGCGATTGATCGTCAGCCTGATTTTGGGTTTCGCTGCGTTCTGGAAATCGACGCGGGACGATAGTCTTGTGCTCCCTCCCACATTGCGGTATAGCGGTTTCACGGAGTTGGATGATTCAAAGTCGCTCTCCTTTTTTCCCCGGGGCTTTGCAACTCCCCGGCTCACACCGCCAACTTCGCCACAATCGACTGGACGTCATCTATACCGTCCCCCAGGTCCCGCCAATGGAGTTTTTCAGGGGGGCGGGGCACCAACGCTTGATCGCCCGGGATTACCCGCTAAACTGAACAGGTGAGTGCGGCCGAAATTCAGAAGATGAGCAACCCCGAGCGTCTCAGGACCATGGAGGCTCTCTGGGACGCTCTTTGCCACGATTCCGAAGAGCCTCCCTCTCCGACTTGGCACGAAGACGTTCTCGCGGAGAGAAGGGATCGGATCGAATCCGGAACCGCGAGGTTTTTGTCGATTGAGGAAGCCAAAGAGCGGCTCCTTGGGTGAAGCTCCGGCACGTCATCCTCCTTGAAGAGGCGGTGGAAGATCTAGAGATCGGTCGTGAGTTTTACGACGATCAGGATGAAGGGGGGGGGGAGCTTACTTCGTCACATCCTTGCTTTCCGACATCGCCTCGCTGCATCTTTATTCCGGAGTTCATCCCATCCACTTTGGATTTCATCGTTTGTTGTCGAAACGTTTTCCCTTCGCCGTCTATTATGAGCTCGTCGAGGAGGGAAGCCGTGTGATTGCGGTGCTGGATATGCGACAAGATCCGAGGGGCATCCGCCGTTCTTTGGTGTTTCGAAAAAACCAGCAAGAGGGGAGCCACAAGGGTTCGGCTTCCAATCCCTGAAAGGTGCGAAAACTGCGGGTGATAGAGTGCGCCAGCCGGAAGCCGAGGACACTCTCCTCACCGCTCGCGGCCCGCCCCCAGCTTCGCCAAAATCGCCTCGACATCATAAACACAACCTCCCCAGGTCCCGCCGCTGACGTTCTGGAGGGCGGCCCAGAGGCGGGTGTCGTCGGGGACATTCGGTAGACGGTGGAGTTTCTCGTTCACGGGGCGCGCGAGCAACTCGGCTTCGTCGCCGACAAAGTCCACGCTGCCGGTGAGGTTGCGGCAATCGACACGCACGCGGATGCGGTCGCCGTCGCGCACTTTGCCGATCGGTCCACCGGCCCAAGCCTCGGGGGAAATGTGGCCGACGCAGGCCCCGGTCGAGACTCCGGAGAACCGTCCATCCGTGATCAGGGCGACGTGTTTGCCCCAGGAGAGATGCTTCAGGGCGATGGTGATCTGGGCGGTCTCGGGCATGCCGCAGCCGATCGGACCGAGTCCGATCAGGACGATGACGTCGCCCTCTTGGATGCGGTCCGGCCCGTTCGATTTCACCGCGGCAATGGCCGAAGTCTCGGAGGCAAAAACGCGGGCCGGCCCCTCGTGCAGGTAGATGCCGTTTTCATCGACGAGGCTGGGGTCGATCGCCGTCGATTTGATGACCGATCCCTCGGGCGTGAGGTTGCCGTCGGGGAAGGTAACGGTCGAGGTCAGTCCTCGCGAAGCCGCGACGGAGGGCGACATGATGACATGGTCAGGATCGATTCCGTCGAGCTGGGTAAGCTTTTCGCGGAGGCGTCGGCGGCGCTCGGATTTCTCCCACCATTCGAGGTTTTCCCCGACGGTCTTGCCGGAGACGGTGAGGGCGTCTAGCCGGAGCAGGCCCGCGTCGCGGAGGTGCAGCATTACCTCTGGCACGCCGCCGGCGAGGAAGACCTGGACGGTGGCGTAGTGCTTGGGACCGTTCGGCAGGGCATCGACGATGCGCGGCACCTTGGCATTGAAACGACGCCAGTCCTCGACGTTGGGACGATGCACGCCGGCCTGATGGGCGATCGCGGGCAGGTGCATGATGAGATTGGTCGAGCCACCGAAGGCGGCGTGGACGGCGAGGGCGTTTTCAAAGGCCGCGTCGGTGAGGATGTCTTTCGTCGTGATGCCGCGTTTCTCGAGGGTGACGACGGCGGCTCCGGAGCGGCGCGCCATGTCGCGCCAGATGTCGGAGCCGGAAGGAGCGAGGGCGGAGTGTGGTAATGTTAGGCCCAACGCCTCGGCGATGACCTGGCTCGTCGCGGCGGTGCCGAGGAACTGGCAGCCTCCACCGGGAGAAGCACAGGCCTTGCAACCGGCTTCGGCGGCGTCGGCGTAGCTGAGGGTGCCCTGCGAGTAGCGTGCCCCGATCGTCTGGATGCGTCCGAGGTCCTCTTCAGTGTCTTCGCTGAGGAGGGTGACCCCGCCGGGAACGAGCACGGTGGGCAGGTCGTGCATTGCGGCGAGGGCCATCATCATCGCGGGCAGGCCCTTGTCGCAGGTGGCGACACCGACGACGCCTTTTCTCGTCGGGTGCGAACGGATGAGTCGGCGGAAGACCGTCGCCGCGTCGTTGCGGTAGGGCAGGGAATCCATCATCCCGTCGGTGCCCTGGGTGCGGCCGTCGCAGGGATCGCTGACGAAGCCGGCGAAAGGCACGCCGCCGAGCGAGGTGATCGTTTTCGCGACTTCCTCCATCAAGAGACCGACCTCGAAGTGACCGGTGTGATAACCGAGCGCGATGGGTTTGCCATCGGCCTGGCGGATCCCGCCCTGGGTCGAGAGGATGAGATAATCGCCGCCCGCGACCTTGTCCGAGGGCCAGCCCATGCCGACGTTCTGCGTCCAGCCGAAGAGGTGGCCGCTCGGATGCGTCGCGAGCTGTTCCTGGGTGAAGGGCAGGACTCCGCTCGGCCCGGGGGCTTTGGTGCGGAGGGTGTAGATCGCTTCGTCGCGGGAGTCTAAAATCGGATTCATGGCGCAGCCCTCATACTCTTATCTCCTACTCCTACTCCTACTCATACTCATACTCATACTCATACTCATACTCAGCGAGCGGTGAGTGGACGTTCGGATTTTGAGTATGAGTAGGAGGTAAGAGTATGAGTAGGAGGGAAAGAAAAAGGTGGGAAGTAAAAGGTGAAAGGTCAGGATTTGGCGGGGCTGGGTGCCCCGCGGATTTTGGTCAGACTTTCTCGACCGTGTTCCGGAGGGTTCCGACGCCTTCGATGGTGATGGCGATTTCGTCATCGACTTGGAGGGTGAAGTCGCTGTCGGGGACGACTCCGGTGCCGGTCATGAGATAGGCGCCGGTGGGAAAGTGATTGCACTTGAAGAGCCAGCCCGCCAGTTCATCGAAGCTGCGCTTGATCTGCGAGAGGGAGGTGTCGCCTGAGAACACCTCCTGCCCGCCGCGAGAGATCGTGATGGAGATCTTCGTCTCGGGTGAAGGCATCGGGCCGACGACGAGGCAGGGACCTATGGCGCAGGCGCCGGTATAGTTCTTGGCCTGAGGGAGATAGAGCGGGTTTTCCCCCTCGATGGAGCGCGAGCTCATGTCGTTTCCGATGGTGTAGCCGAAGACTTTGCCCCCGGCGTTGATCGCGAGGGTGAACTCAGGCTCGGGAACATCCCAGGTCGAATCATGGCGGATCCCAACGTGATCGAGCATACCCCGGACCTTGGCCGCGGTGGACTTGAAGAAAAGCTCGGGACGCGGTGCTTCGTAAACTTTGTCGTAGAAAATGTCGCCTCCCGCCACCTCGGCCTCCTCCATCCGCGCGGTGCGGCTGCGGAAGTAGGTCACCCCGGCGGCCCAGACTTCCTGATCGCCGATGGGGGCTTGGTAAGGAATTTCGGGATCGAAGGAAAGGCCGGCCGAAGCGGATTCGTAGAGGTTCGTGATGTAGGCGAGGGGATCGGCCGCGGTGAAAAGATCATTGAAGCGAAACTCGGGTCCGGCGTGACGAAAGAGCCCGGGAGCGTCGAAGGATTCAAGGAAAACAGCGGTGGAGGTATTGAAAATGCGGAAGGCCATGCTGCGAGGATAACGAAAATTGACCGTCGCGCCAGCGTCAAAGTAGAAGCGGCGTCCCGCCGCTTTTGACTGAGGGGACAAGCGGCGGGACGCCGCTTCTACTTTCGCCACTTGCGATGTGCTGCCCGCCGCGATAGCCCGCCCTCCCTTGAGACACTTCCTCCAGTTCGCCGAGGTCTTCGGTGCGATCCTGGCTTTCGCCACCGCGGTGCAGGCTGAAACGACGCCAGAAATCGAGGCGAACGTGCTGAAATCTCTGCTTGATCATTTATTTAAGAAAAGCGAAGTTTCTCGACCATGAAGTCCCATACCCTCATTGCTCTCTTCTTCGCCGCCTCCTTCGCTTTCGTCGGATGCACCCCCACTCAAAAAGGCGCCACGGGTGGTGCTGCCATCGGTGCCGGTGTCGGTGCCCTCGTCGCCGGTGACGGCAACCGCGCAACCGGCGCCCTCATCGGCGGTGCGGTCGGCGGTCTCGGCGGTGCCGCGATCGGCTCGGCCAACGAGAAAAAACAGCAGCAGCAATATTACGGACCCCAGCCCCAACCCGGCTACGGTCCGGCTCCCCAGCCCGGCTACGGCCCGCAGCCCGGATATGCTCCGCGCTATTGATCGGTGCCTCTCCTAATCGGATTGGAAATTTACAAAAAAACCGGACCCGGCCGAGGCTTGGGTTCGGTTTTTTTTGTGTCCAAAAGAATCTCCTTCGGCGTCGGAATCAGCCCGCGAAGGTCGGTAATTTTGCCGGATCCCAGGCGCTGGAATCGAGGCCGCACTCTTCGGCGAGGTGGATGAAGCCTTTCACCTCGGCCTCGGTGAAAAGGAGTCCGTCGGCTTTCTCGCTGAGTTTGGCGCTGTTGGATTCGATGGTGCCGGGCAGCATGCAATTCTCGTTGCCGTGACCGAAGACGTCCTTCAGCACCTCGGTGATGTTCTCGGCCTGGCTGCGGCCCTTGGAGAAATCGCCTCCGGCGATCGCATCGGGATGCACGATCTGGAAGTAGAAGGCGCAGGTGGTCTTTTCGCCGGTGCCTTCGGCCTTGGCGGCGCGGCCGCGCAGGGTGGGGAGCGATCCGCCGATGGCGGCGCCGTAAAGTTCGTTGAGGAGGCCGAGCCCGTAGCCTTTGTGACGGCCGAAGGGAAGGAGGGCGACAACGGCGAAGGGGTCGTCGGTGGCATTGCCATCCTTGTCGACGCCGAAGGCGGACTCGAGCTTTTTGTTCTCGCGCTTGTATTGCTCGACCTTGCCCATGGCGATCTCGGAGGTGGCCCAATCGATCACGACGGGGTAGCCGAGGGCATCCATGGTGGGGAAACCCCAGCTGTGCGGGTTGGTGCCGAGGGTGGGGAATTTGCCACCGAAGGGCACGACCTCGGCTAGGGTGGAGGTGCAATTCGTGTAGGCGATGTAGCCGCGCTTGGCGGCGTCCATCACATAACCGCCACCCCAGAGGTAGTGGAAGGCATTGTCGATCGCGACGGTGCCGCTGCCGTATTGGTCCGCGAGGCGGATGCAGGTCTCGATGGCCTCGCAGGCAACGGCTTGGCCCAGCTTGCGGTGGGCATTCCAGCTCTGCACGGCGGGGAAACGGGTCTCGCGCACCTCGATCTGCGCGCCGGGGACGCAACCGCCGCTGCCGCTGCCGAAGAGTTCGTCGAGGTGAAGCGCCTTCAGCGCGTTGTGGGTGCGGATGCCATGCCAAGAGGCCTCGCTGCACATGCGGGCGGCTGCCGCGGACTCGTCGGCATGGTAGCCGCGGTGCTGGTAGGCGGCGGCGACGAGGTCCTCGTGCTGCTCGCGGGAGACGACAAAATAGGAGGCGGTGGACATGGCGGAAGCGATGACACGGAATCCCCGGCCACGCCAGCGAAAAATCGGCCGGGAAGGTCGGCGGAAAACTTGACTGCGTTCTTGTCGTTCCTCGTCGTTTCGTATACAAACGCGACATGAAACACCTTGTGCTGCTTGCCGTCTTGACTCTTGCGACCTGTCCCGCTCTTCGCTCCGCCGATCCGGTGTTGAAAGCGGACTTTACCAGCGAAGGTCTCCCTGAGGGGTGGAAGGGTCTGAAGGGCGAATGGAAGGTGGTCGACGGCGCCCTCGTCGGCTCGGAAGTGGCGACCGACAAACACGCCGCGGTCTTCAGCATCCCCGATCCACACGTGAACTCGACGCTGAAGATGAAGGTGCGCCTCGACGGAGCGAAGGGATTCCACCTCAGCTACAACCACGCGAAAGGCCACCTCTTCCGTCTCGCCATCACCGCCGGGAAGGCGACACTGTCGATGGACAAGGACAAGAAAGACCCCGCCTCGAAAGCCGAAACCCTCGCCAGCGAGGCGTTCGCGATGGACCCCGGCGATTGGGTCGAGATCTCCTGTGCGGTCGACGGCACCAGTGTGAAGGTGACCGTGGGAGACGCCGTCCTAGAGGGGACGCACCCGAATCTGGCGAAGGAAAAGACCGGTTACCGTTTTGTCGTGCAGGGCCAAAGCGTGGCCTTTGATGAGGTGGCGTTCGCGAGCTCGAAGTGAGGCGGCGGCCAACAATCGAACAACATTGCTCAGATTACGCGGCCCTTTTGGCAAAATCAGCCTAGCTAAGCCCACAGCCCTTTAATAGTATCATCCTTTTCGATGAAACTGTTCAAGGAACCACTGCTCCACTTTCTCACTCTCGGTGCCGTGATCTTCGGCCTCCATGCCTGGCGGCAGGAAAGAGCCCCTGACGATGGCGCGGCCAACGGCAAACGCATCGAGGTGAACACCGCAACGATCACGCGACTGAAGGATGGCTGGATGCGGCAGTTTCAGCGGTCACCGAATTCCGCCGATCTGCGTGGGATGGTGGAGCAGCATATCCGTGAGGAGGTGCTCTGCCGGGAGGCGCTGGCGCTGGGATTGGATCGTGAGGACAGCATCGTGCGCCGTCGGCTGGCGCAGAAGATGGAGTTCCTCACGCAGGACATCACGACTTCGGTGGCTCCAGATGAGGCCGCGCTGAAGGCATTCTTCGATAAGAACGCGGCACGCTACGCCAGGCCCGCGCAGGTGAGCTTTCGTCATGTGTATTTCAGCAAGGAGAAACGCGGCGCGAAGCTGGATGCGGACGCAACGGCGGCGCTTGTTGCGCTGGCGAAACCGGGGGTGTCGGATGACACGTTCGGCGATTCGTTCCTCCACGGTTTTGAGTTTAGCGATCAAGCTGAGCAGGATCTGGCGAGCCAGTTCGGACCCGAGTTTGCGGCGGCGGTGTTGAGAGCCCCGGTGGATGCGTGGAGCGGTCCGGTGTCATCGAGCTACGGCGTGCATCTGGTGCGCGTAACACATCGCGGTGAGCCGCAACCGGCGAACCTTGCCTCCGTGCGTGAGACGGTTCTGCGTGACTTGCTGGAGGAACGCCGCCGGACGGTGAATGAAGAGACGCTGGCGCGGATGAGGCAAAACTATCAGGTCGTCATCGACGAGGCCGCGCTGAAGTCCGCCTCGTCCGATTTCCCGAAAACCGCCGACGCAACGCCATGAAAAGCGGCTTCCAGTTCCTGCTGCTCGCTGCTGGCGTTCTGCTGTCAGGCGCGGTGGCTTGGGCGCATGAGGTGCGTCCGGCGTATCTGGAGCTGACGGAGCGCGCGAGGGGGGAGTTTGACGTGCTGTGGAAAGTGCCCTCGCTCGGTGGCGCGCCCGTCGCGGGCGAAGAGCTTCCACATGAGCAGCCGCTGTCACCTGTGGATGCTGCGAATGCGCCGAAGACGATGCCCTGCGGCTGTCCCGCGCCAACGGCGGCGCAACTGTTGCGCGGCGCGCTGCCGATTCATCCGTCCATGCCCAGCGGCGCGGAGATTATTTCATTCCCGCGCGCCGAAAGGCTGGTGGGCGCGGAAATCAAGCGCTGGACCATCCGCACCGGTCTGCAGGGACTGGAGAACTGGGACGTGACGGTCCATGGCCTGTCGGCGACGATGGTGGATGTGCTGGTGCGCATCGCGCTGGCGGATGGACGCGTCGTCTCGCGCATACTGCGGCCGGATGCGCCATCGTTTATCTTTACCGCTGAAACGGCAGGTCCCGCCGCGAGCGGGTATTTTGTCCTTGGCGCCGAGCACATCCTGCTGGGCATCGACCACCTGCTCTTCGTGCTCGCACTGGTGCTCATCGTGCGCGGTGTGGGGCCGCTGGTGAAGACGATCACGGCCTTCACCATCGCGCACAGCATCACACTGGCACTGGTGACACTCGGTGTGGTGCATGTGCCATCGGCACCGGTGGAGGCGATCATCGCGCTGAGCATTGTCTTCGTCGCATCGGAGATCGTGCATAGCAAACGGGGCCGGAGCGGGCTGACGGAGAGAGCGCCCTGGATCGTGGCTTTTACGTTTGGTCTGCTGCACGGCTTCGGCTTTGCGGGGGCGCTCTCGCTGGTGGGCCTGCCGGCGAATGACATCCCGCTCGCGCTGCTCTTCTTCAATCTCGGCGTTGAGGCCGGGCAGCTCGCCTTTGTCGGCGTGGTTCTCGCGATCATCGCGCTGTTCGCCCGCCTCCGCCTTCCGCTGCCGCGCTGGGCACCTTACGTTCCGCCCTATGCCATCGGCAGCGTTGCCATGTTCTGGGTCATACAGCGCGTCGGCACGATCTGGTGAACCTGCCTTTCCATCCACTCAACACCCAAAGGTCCATCTCATGAAAACAACCACCAAAATGCTGCTAGCGGTGCTGCTCACCACGCCGCTCTTCGCAGCGGAAGAATCTCTCCCTGCTGACGCAGGCACGCTCGACAAAGAAAAGGCAGACGCCGCATTCAAGGAGCGTCCCTATTCGCCCTATGCAGGCCGCAACTTCCCCTCCCGCCCATTCTTCGGCGACACTCATCTGCACACCTCTTACTCGTTCGATGCGGGCACGTTCGGATGCCGGTTGGGCCCGCGCGATGCGTATCAGTTCGCGCGTGGCGAAGAAGTCACGGCTTCGACCGGTCAGCGCGCCAAGCTTTCCCGCCCGCTCGACTTTCTCGTGGTGGCCGACCACTCGGACAACATGGGCTTGTTCCCCATGCTCTTCGGAGGCGCGCCCCAAGTCATGGCGGATCCGACGGGCCGCCGTTGGTATGAAATGATTCAGAAAGGCGAAGGCGGCAAGGCAGCGCTCGAAATCATCGCGACTTTTGGAGAAGGTAAGTTTCCGCCAGCTTTGCAGGTCGCTCCCGGCACCCCGGCCTACCGCGACGCATGGAACGCAACGATCGATGCGGCGGAAGAATACAATGATCCCGGTCGCTTCACGGCCTTCATCGGCTACGAGTGGACCGCACAGGGGACCTCCAACATCCATCGCAACGTCATCTTTCGCGACAATGCGGCGCTCGCCAGGCAGGTGGCGCCATTCACGGTGGATCCCCCAGCTGGCAGCGCCAACGAGCGCGACCTCTGGAAGTGGATGCAGGCCTACGAAGACAAGACCGGCGGTGACGTGCTGGCCATTCCGCACAACGGCAATGTCAGCAACGCCCGCATGTTCCCGCTGATCGAGTTCTTCACCGGGAAGCCGATGGACCTCACCTACGTCCAGGCCCGCAACAAGTGGGAGCACCTCTACGAAGTCACGCAGATGAAGGGGGACGGCGAGTCACACCCCTTCCTCTCGCCGAACGACGAGTTCGCTGGATACGAGACGTGGGACAAGGGCAATCTTGACGCCGGCGTGGCGAAGACGAAGGACATGCTCCAATTTGAGTACGCGCGTCAGGCGCTGCTGAACGGCATGAAGGTCGAGAAGGAACTGGGCGTGAACCCGTTCAAGTTCGGCATGGTCGGCTCCACCGACAGTCATACCGCGCTCGCGACCGCCGAGGAGGACAACTTTTTCGGCAAGGTGACAACGATGGAGCCGAGCGCGCATCGTCTGACGAAATCCTTCATCAAGAATCCGAAGACTGGCCTGGAGATCATGGAATGGGAAGTCGCTGCCTCCGGCTATGCGGCGGTGTGGGCTACGGAGAACACACGCGCGGCCCTCTTCGACGCGATGGAGCGCCGCGAGACCTACGCTACCACCGGCACGCGCATGGTGGTGCGTTTCTTTGGCGGCTGGGATTTTGAGAAAGCGGACGCCCACACCCGCAGCCCGGCCCTCGCCGGTTATACGAAGGGCGTGCCCATGGGCGGCGATTTGAACAACGCGCCAGAAGGCAAATCGCCAAGCTTCCTCGTCGCCGCGATGAAGGACCCGATCGGCGCGAACCTCGACCGCATCCAAGTCATCAAGGGCTGGATGGACGACAAGGGTGAGTTGCACGAGAAGGTCTATGACGTGGTGTGGGGCGATGCGGATAAGCGCCAACCGGATAAGAACGGGAAACTCCCGAGCGTTGGCAGCACCGTGGACATCGAGAACGCCACCTGGACGAACACGATTGGCGCACCCGAACTCATCACCGTTTGGAAAGACCCGGACTTCGACGCCAAACAGCGCGCCTTCTACTACGTCCGCGTGATGGAGATCCCAACGCCGCGCTGGACCGCCTACGACGCCAATCGTTTCGGCAGCAAGCCGCTGCCCGACACCCAGATGACCACCGCCGAGCGTGCCTACACCTCGCCGATCTGGTATAACCCGCCAAAATAACACCCGGCCAGCCGCCGTCGCCATCCACTTCTCCCTCAACTCATCCCAAGCGGGACTGGACCTACATCCGCACCTGGCTCTACCGGGTAATCTCGGAGGCGAGGGTGCAACCGCAGCGGGTTTGTTGCCTTCCGCCTCGTCGCGAACGCCCGGACTGCAACGCCCGAACCGTGGGACTCACCGCCCGGAACAGGCATCTCCGTGGGGTGCCAACGGGGGTGCGGGGCGTTTTTGGTAGTAAACCACACTCGTCGGGCGATTCCGGAGGTCGCTCCCGTGCACGTCACGCCAGCAATTTCTCCACCACCTTCGCCCCGGGATCGTTCGTCAGGGTCGCGGCGAGGCCGTTGCGTTTGTAGTTCAGCTTCGTGTGATCGAGGCCGAAGGCGTGCAGGAGGGTGGCGTGCCAGTCGTAGTGTTTCACCTCGTCGATGACCGCTTTGTGGCCCCACTCGTCGGTCTCGCCGTGGACGTGTCCTGCCTTGAAGCCGCCGCCGGCGACCCATTGGCTGAAGCCGAAGGTGTTGTGGTCGCGGCCCCACTTTTCGCGCCCAGCATCGTTCTGAAGCACGGGGAGACGGCCCATTTCCCCGGTCCACTGAACCACCGTGCTCTCGAGGAGTCCGCGCTGTTTCAGATCGGTGATGAGGGCGGCGCAGGGTTGGTCGGTCGCGGCGCAGTTCGCGGGCAGCGCGCTGATGAGCGAGCCGTGCTGATCCCACGACTGGCCCGAGTTCAGCACCTGCACGTATCGCACCCCGCGCTCGACGAGGCGGCGGGCGATGAGGCAGCGGGTCGCGTAGTCGCGCGTCGTCGGATTGTCGACGCCGTAGAGTTTTTTGACCGACTCGGGTTCGTTGGAAATATCGAGGGCCTCCTTCGCTGCGGTCTGCATGTTCGCGGCGAGTTCGTAGCTGGCGATGCGGGCGCGCAGATCGTGTTCGGCGGGGTGGTCCGAGGCGTGCTCTTCGTTGAGGCTGCTGAGGAGGTCGAGCTGGCGGCGCTGTCCTTCGCCGGCGAGAGTCGTCGGCGGATCGAGATTGAGAATGCGCGGTTCGGTCGCACGGACGACGGTGCCCTGATAAAGCGCGGGGAGCCACCCGTTCGTGAAGTGATCGCTCTGGAAGGTGGGCAGCCCGCCCGGATGGGAGAGCACCATGTAGGCCGGCAGTTCCTCGGTTTCACAACCGAGACCATAGGTCAGCCACGAGCCGAGGGCGGGATTGCCGCCGGTGATACGTCCGGAATTGATCGCGTAGAGTCCTTGGGCGTGATTGCTGACGCCCGAACTCATCGAGCGGATCAGGCAGATGTCATCGGCGACCTTGGCAAGATGCGGCAGCAGCTCGCTCAGCTCCATTCCGCATTCGCCATGCTTCGAGAATTTCCATGGCGAGCCGAAGACCTTGGAGGAGGCCTGGGCGAGGTTGTCGTATTTGATCTCTCCGGGGAAGCTCTGGCCGTCATACTTCGTCAGCATCGGCTTCGGGTCGAAGAGGTCCATCTGCGAGGGACCACCCATCATGAAGAGCGAGATCATCGCCTTCGCCTTGCCGGGGAAGTGCTGCGCTTTCGGGAGCAGGTCGAACTGCGCGTCCATCCCGAGGGCGGGTTTCACTGGCGCGCCGAGGAGTCCATCCTGCTTCAGCAGCGTGGCGAGGGCGAGCGTGCCAAGTCCGAAGCGGCTCGCCTGGAGGAAATGGCGGCGCGAGCAGAGGCGGTTGGATTTCATTCGAGATAGAGGAAACGGTTCGAGCTGTAGAGCACCTGGCAAAGGCTGGCGAGGGCCTCGCGGGCAGGATCGGGTTTCGGTGGTGCCGGGGCGCCCTTCGCGGGAGCCGCGGGGGGATTCTGGGCGTGGTAGACGGTAAGGCTCGCGGTCTGGAGACGCAGGTAGTCTCGCGAGCGGGCGAGGTCGGATTCAGACGGATCTTTCGCAAAGAGCAGACGCCAGGCGTGGCGGAGGCGTTCGTTCTCGTCTACGGGAGCCTCGGTGTGGAGGCGGTCGGCGAGGCGGCGTGCGTTTTCGAGGATGAAGGTGTCGTTCAGGAGGAGGAGCGACTGAGGTGCGACCGTCGTCTGATTCCGCATCTCGCAGTGCGGCACCATCACGGGCGCGTCGAAGGCCTCGAGCACGGTGACGGGTTTGCTGCGTTTCACTTCGACGTAGAGGGATCGCCGGAAATCCTGTGCGCCGCCCGGTTCGACCTTGGCGGAGGTGATGGTGCCTTTGTCGACGCCGACGACGATGCGTCCGGCGGGATCGCGGGCGATGGTGCTGGGCGGTCCGAAGGGTTTCTCGACGAGCGCGCCTGCGGTGGCAAGGACGGTGTCGCGGAGGGCCTCGGCCTCGAGCCGGCGCAGTTTGTGACGGGCGAAAAGGCGGTTATCAGGATCTCGCTCGTTCGAGGAGGGATTCTCCGACGACTGGCGGTAGGTGCGGCTGAGGACGAGTTGTTTGTGGAGCGGTTTCAGCTTCCATCCGCCCTTCACGAATTCATCGGCGAGCCAGTCGAGCAACTCGGGATGCGAAGGGCGCTCGCCGGACAGGCCAAAGTCTCCGGGCGTGTTGACGAGACCGCGCCCGAAATGGAGCATCCAGAAGCGGTTCACGAGGACGCGGGCGGTGAGGGGATGTTTCCCGCTCGTGAGCCAGTTCGCATAGGCGAGGCGGCGGCCGCTCGATCCGGAAGGCACGGCGGCGGGCTGGAAGGGCTCGATCTCCGGGCTGGAGAGGATCGTGAGCTCTCCGGGTGTGACGGGACGGACCGGCTGATCGTGGTCGCCACGGTTGAAGAGTTTCGTCTCGGGCACCTGGCCCTTCACTTCGGTGAGGGCCATCACGAAATTCTGCACCGGCTTGCTGGCGCGCAGGGCGGCGGCCTCCTTGCTCTTGGCATCGACGAGGTCCTGCTTTTTCTGATCGTAGAGATTCAGCGAATAGAGGGCGAGGGCCGAGGGATACTTCTTGATGAGCGTCTTCTGCTCCGGCGTGCGGTCTTTCTCGGCGGTGGCGCGGGCTTTTCGGTAGGGCTCGCGCTCGGCTTCGGGAAGCTTTTTCACCTCCACTTCGAAGATCTCGTCGAGGAATTTCTTGCTCATCGCGCGTGCCTCGGTGTCGATCGCAGCGGCAGCCTTCTCGATCTCGGCGGCCTTGGCCGATTCCTCGGGTGTGTAGAGCGAGTAGAGCCGCTGCGCGGGTGCGCGCCAAGCCTCCCAGTGGTAGGCGGGATCGAAAATCGCGCGGAAGCGGTAGTAATCCTCCTGCGAGATGGGATCGAGGCGGTGGTCGTGGCATTGCGCACAGGCCACGGTCAGTCCGAGGAGGGAGGAACTCACGATCTTCATCTGCTCGGCGATGACCTGGTTTCGCGCGAGTTTGGCATCATCGTTCGTGTCGCCGGTGCCGTCCGGCGCCATGCGGAGGAAGGCCGTGGCGGTGATCTGCTCGAGCCGCTTCGGATCGTTCACCGCGGCCTGGTAGTCGCCATGGGTCGCGCCGGCGAGTTCGTCACCGGCGAGCTGCTCGCGGATGAATTGATCCCACGGTTTGTCCTCGTTGAGCGATCGCACCACGTAGTCGCGATAGCGCCAGGCCTGCGGACGGGCCGAGTCGGCGGCGGTGTAGCCGTTCGAATCCGCGTAGCCCGCCACATCGAGCCAGTGACGCGCCCAACGTTCGCCGTAGGCGGGTGAGGCGAGGAGTCGATCGACGACCGTCTCATGGGCCTGCGGCGAGGCATCCGCGAGAAAGGCGTCGACTTCGGCCGGTTTCGGGAGCAGCCCGGTGAGATCGAGCGTGACCCGCCGCAGCCAGGTCGCGCGATCGGCCTCGGGGGCGAAGTCGAGCCCCTCTTTAGTCATGGAGGCCGCGAGAAAGGCGTCGACCGGGGTGGGGGCATTCCCGACCTTCGGCACCTCGGGACGTTTCACCGGCTGGAAGGACCAATGCGAGCGCTCCTCCTCCGTGATGAGCGGACCGCGGCCCAGGGTCTCGGGCTCGGGACGCGCCGTCTTGGCCCCTTGGGCGATCCATTGCTTGAGGATGGCGAGTTCTTCGGGCGGCATCGGATGGCCCTTCTTCGGCATCTCGCCGCGCTCGATGATGGCGACGAGTTCGCTCAGCTCCGGCTTGCCCGGGACGAGGAGGGTGGCCCCGCTCTCGAGAGGCGCGTCCATGAAGCGGCGCAGGCGGAGATCGACGCCCGCCTTGGGCTTTTCCTCATCACCGTGGCAGAGGGTGCAGTGCGCCTTGAGGAGAGGTCGCACATCTTTCTCGAAGGTCAGGAGGGGCTCCTCGGCTCCCGCCGTTGCAATGAGTCCGATGAACCCGGCCAGGCCGATTCGTTTCATCTGGAAAAAATGCCCCGAAGCCAGCCTCGGGCAACCACGCGTTCGCGGACAAGCGGCACGTGTTCAAGGGGTAAAGCGGAAGGTCTTCCGGATCCCACGCAGCGCGGGCCAGGCGATTTCAGCACCAGGATCGACCGGTGAGACACAGGAGAGCACCACGGGATGCTCGCCCTCCTTCCAGACATGCACCTCGAGATGAAGCTTCTGCGTTTTCTCCGTGGCGAAGGGCTCGATCCAATCGAGCGTGCCGGTCCAGCCCTCCGCCTTGGGCGCGGCGTCGGGAGCGGCGAGGGTGGGGCTTTCCGCCTTGGTCAAGGTGATCGCGAATCCCGAGGGATCGACCGTCTTTTCCTTGCCCGCCATCACCGCCTTGGCGAGACCACGGTAGTAGACGAGCAGTTCGCGTTTCAGGCCCGCCTCCGAAACCTCGCTGCCCGGGGCGAGATGGAAAACAAGAACGTAGGAAAAGAAGTCCGGAGCCTCCGCTTCGAACATCCCGGGGGCGAAACGGATTTCCTCGACCCCGGTCCAGCCGAGATCCGGAGCAAAGCCCGGCGGTAGGGCGATGCGTTCTCCGCGCCAAGTCGGAGGGCCCGTCTCGAAGTGGAAGACAGGCTCGACGGCACCGGCGGTGAGGAAAGGGGAGAACCCGGCGAGGAGGAGCAGAAGACGGATTGGTGACATCCGTATAGATAACGGGACTCAGAGGCGTCGGTCAAGACACTGGATGGTGGGCGGGGATCTCCAGCAGATTCAGGGAAGCAATACAGCCGTTCGGGATCGAATCCCCTCCACCCGCGTCCCTACGGTTGCCAAGTCCGTAATCCACTGCTAGAAAGAGGCCCGGCTCGTCGCCCGGGACACCGCACTGCCGCATGGACGATTTCGCCTTTATCAAACTGGCACCGGGCCGCTATCTCTGCGGTCTTGGTCCCTTTGATGCCCGCGCGTCGGCCCCCGCTGACGGCGCGACCGCCTTCTACCGGAATACCTTCGAGCTCGACGACCCGAGGCCCTGGAAAGTCCCGGCCCGAGTCTTCGAGACCGGAGACCTGCGTGTCCTTCTCCCCGACAACGGCGCCACCCCCTTGCCCGAGATCGCCTGGTCGGGCCTCGGCGACACGGATGTCCGCGGGATTTTCGACGAGATCCTCGCCCGCATCCATTCCGGGACGTTGAAAAAGTCTGTCCCCGTCCTCACCGAGCGCGGCATCCTCCATCGCGGCGAGCCCGCGGCCCTCGTCAAGGCCATCATCGCCGCGCCCGAGTCACTCTGGGGCTACGGCTACCGCGAGGGCGGTACCGGCCTTATCGGCGCCACGCCGGAAAAGCTCTTCACCGCGCGCGACGGCATCCTCGAGACGATGGCCCTCGCCGGCACCGCTCCGCGGCACGAGATCCACGACTTTCCCAACGACCCGAAGGAGATCCGCGAGCACGAACTCGTCGCCGATTACCTCGAGGAATTGCTGGCGCCCTATGGTCTGGTCGAGCGCGGGCCCCGCACCCTCCTCGATCTCGGATCGATGATCCATTTCCTCACCCGTCTCCGCGTCCGTCTCACCAAGTCCGACACCGACCTGAACGAACTCGTCAAAGTGCTGCATCCCACGCCCGCCCTCGGGGCCTGCCCGCGTGGCGACGGGGCCCTGCGGCAACTCATCGAATACCGCAAACGCCTCAGCGTGCCGGCCCACTTCGGGGCCCCCTTCGGTTCATTCCACGAGGGGTATTTCCAGGCCCTCGTGGCGATCCGGAATCTCTCCTGGGACGGTCGCGACGTCTTTCTGCCCAGTGGTGTCGGCCTGGTCGAAGGGAGCCGCTTCGACCGCGAATGGCGCGAGCTGGCCTTGAAACGGAATTCGGTGAAATCTCTGCTGGGGGTTTAGTCGGGGTTGGGAAGGGATCTGACCACGGATGAACACGGATCAACACGCTTTTCACGACGGTAGGATCTCGGCCGTTTTCAAAGATCCGATTCCATCCGTGTCCATCCGTGGTCAAGATATCTCTTTTTTACGATGACCCCCAACGCCACCCTCGCCGGAGCCGTTCTTGGCCGCCTTGCCGGACTCGGGGTGGTGGACTTCGTCGTCTGCGCCGGAGCCCGCAACGTTCCGCTCGTTGGTTCGCTTTTGGAACGATGTCAGGATTTGAATCTGCGTGTCTGGCATCATTTCGACGAGCGAGCCGCCGCCTTCTTCGCCCTCGGCCTCGGCAAGGGAACGGGCGAGCCCGTCGCCGTCCTCACCACTTCCGGCACTGCCGTGGCCGAGCTCTTGCCCGCGGCGATCGAAGCCTATTACAGCGGCATTCCGCTCGTGTGGGTCACTGCCGATCGTCCGGTGGATTTCCGTGGCAGCGGGTCCCCGCAGGCCATCGAGCAGGCCGGGATCTTCGGCCCCTATGCGATGGCCCTGGATGTGGAAGCCGTCGAAGGCCTCACTTCGCTCAGGGACTGGACGCGAGACGCTCCGCTGCATCTGAACGTGTGCTTCGACGAACCCCGTGCGGATGATCGGAACGCGTCGTGGGAGCCCGAAGCCCCCGTAGCGGAACGTGCGAACGTTCCGACCGGATGGCCCAAAGACGCCCACCCCGGAAGCGTCGCCGCTTCCGCTACCGCTGACGCGTTCATCGGAGCCCCCGTAGCGGAACGTGCGAACGTTCCGACCGGATGGCCCAAAGACGCCCACCCCGGAAGCGTCGCCGCTTCCGCTACCGCTGATGCGTTCATCGGAGCCCCCGTAGCGGAACGTGCGAACGTTCTGACCGGACGGCCGGACGACGCCCACCCTGGAAGCGTGGCCGCTTCCGCTACCGCTGACGCGTTCATCGGAGCCCCCGTAGCGGAACGTGCGAACGTTCCGACCGAACGGCCGGACGACGCCCATCCCGGAAGCGTCGCCGCTTCCGCTACCGCTGACGCGTTCATCGGAGCCCCCGTAGCGGAACGTGCGAACGTTC
>DGXY01000064.1:24573-43020 GCA_002396885.1 Akkermansiaceae bacterium UBA5020 | reverse complement strand
CGCTTCCGCTACCGCTGACGCGTTCATCGGAGCCCCCGTAGCGGAACGTGCGAACGTTCCGACTGAACGGCCGGACGACGCCCACCCTGGAAGCGTTGCCGCTTCCGCTACGGCCTTCTGCTCCGACCGCGAGGGACTCCTCGTCCTCCTCGGCGAGCTGCCTTCTTCGTGGCGGCCTTCCGTCGAATCGTTTCTCGTTTCCTTGGGCGCTCCCGTCTGGGCCGAAGCCACGAGCGGACTCCGCGAAAGCCCGGCCCTCGCCGGGCTCCTCCGCTACGGCGAGCCCGCCCTGCCGCAAAAAATCCTCCGTATCGGCGGCGTCCCGAGCCTCCGTCTTTGGCGTGATCTCGAGACGAATCCCGGCATTCCCGCGCTTTCCATTTGCCGCCGACCCTTCTCCGGCCTCGCCCGACCTTCGCAGCTCGTGGTGACCAGCGCTTTCCCCGCTCTCACCCTTCCGACCCAAGAGGGTCGGTTACCCGAGTCGTCCCTCTGCAATGGCGGCGCCCTCGCCCGCTTTCCTCGATCCGAGCCCGCTCTCGTTCATGACCTCTCGCGCGGGATTCCGCCGCACGCCCTCGTTTACCTCGGCAACAGCCTGCCCATCCGCGAGTGGAACCGCTTTGCGACGATCGATCCACCACACCCGCATGCCCACGCCAGCCGCGGCGCCAATGGCATCGACGGACAGGTCGCGACCTTTCTCGGTCTTTCGAATGGGGCGGAGGAGTCGTGGGGCCTCTTCGGCGATCTCACCGCCCTCTACGATCTCAATGCTCCCGCCCTGCTCCCGCAGCTCGCTCCGGGGAAACGGCGGATCGTCGTGATCAACAACGGTGGCGGCCGCATCTTTTCGCGCCTGCCCTCCATGGCTGGGATGGCGCACGGCGAAAAGCAGGTCACCGAAAACCGCCATCGGATCGGCTTCGAAGCCTGGGCCTCGATGTGGGGAGTGGAATACCGGTTCTGGCGCGCGGGCGAAGCTTTCCCGGAGGATCTGCCCGACACCGTCCTCATCGAAGCGATCCCCGATGAGGACGAGACCGAGGCCTTCTGGAACTGGGGAAAATGAGCTCCTCTCCCGCGATCCTCGCCCTGCACGGGAATCTCGGCACTAGCGCCGACTGGGCGCTGCCCGGACACCCTGACATTCACCCCATCGATCTCTGGGACCACGTCGCTCTGGATTTTTCCGCTTTCGCCGCCGCCCTTGCCGGACCTCTTTCCGTCGGACTCGGAAAGCCCGTCCTCGCCGGTTATTCCCTCGGCGGACGCCTCGCTCTTCACTCCCTTGCCGCTTTTCCCGATCGCTGGGGCGGCGCGGTCATCATCTCCGCTCATCCCGGACTCTGCTGTGTGGAGGACCGTCTCGCCCGCCGCACCTCCGACGCGATCTGGGCCGAGCGGGCGCGCACGATGGAGTGGGGCGCCTTCCTCGATCAATGGAATGCCCAACCCTTGTTCGGCGAAGTCTCGCCCGACCTCCGCGCGCGCCAGGCCACCCTCGAACCACGCCGCGAAGCCATCGCCACCGCCTACGAAACCTGGTCCCTCGGTCGGCAGGAGGATCTCCGTAGCCGTCTCGGGCGATTCACGGGGCCTGTCCTCTGGATCACTGGCGAAAGGGATCTTCGCTTCACCCGGATCGGCGCGGAAATGGCGGGGGTGTTCCCGGACTTCCGTCACATCGTCATGCCCGGGGTGGGGCATCGTGTCTTGGAGGACGGGGCTGAGGAGGTGATGAGGGCGCTGAAGTCGATCCCGGGACGTTGAAAAGACGATGGTCGGGAATGAACCCCGGTCCGTTGTTTCGCGGTGGCACGGAGGCGTTGCATCGATCCGTCAGGCGGGGTTTCTCCGCCCCAGACGCTTTTTCAGCCCTTGGAAGGCCGGAATCAACAGGTGATTGGAGAGAGGATCGACCAAGGCTCCAACGATGACGCCGAGGACGGCGGCGATAGAGGCACCGACGAGCCAGGCGAGAAAGGATTTCATCGCGGGGACCATGCTCGCGACCCGATCCGCGGCGTGATGCACGGCTTCCTCGGGAGCATGGACGCCCAGCGCGTGTAGGCCGTGGATGAGAATGCCTCCCCCGACCCAGAGCATGGCGACCATGCCAACGAGGCTGAGGAGCTTCAAAAACACAGGCATGCCGAGCACGATGCCGCGGCCGAGGGCTCGCACCGGGCGAAGCGACGCGCGGGCCAGGGCGACGCCTGCGTCATCCGTCTTCACGATGATCGCCACGGCGCCATAGACGAGCAGGGTCATTCCCGCGCCGACGACTCCCAGCACAATGGCCTGCACCCAGACCGGAGAATCCGTGACGGTGGCGAGGGTGATGGCCATGATCTCCGCCGAGAGAATGAAATCGGTGCGGATCGCGCTGGCGACCCGCTCTTTCTCCAGCTCTTCCGGCGTCTGCGCGGAGGAAGTGGTTTCCTTGTGAGTGCCATGTCCCGGGCGGACGAGGTCCATGACCTTGTGATATCCCTCGAGGCACAAAAACGCGCCGCCCGCCATGAGCAGCGGCGTGATCGCCCAGGGAGCGAAGACGCTTAGCACGAGAGCCCCGGGGAGGAGCAGGAGGAGTTTGTTCTTGAGCGAGCCGGCGGCGATCTTCCCGATGATCGGGAGCTCCCGCTCGGCGGCGAGTCCGACCACATATCGAGGCGTGACCGCGGCATCGTCGATGACAATGCCAGCCGCCTTGCTGCCAGCCTTGGCGGCCTGCGCACCCGCGTCATCCAGCGACGAGGCGGCGACCTTCGTGAGGGTGGCGAGGTCATCGAGGAGGGCGATCCAACCGGAGGTCATCGGGAAGCTCCTTTCGAGTGGGGGAGATTGGCGTGGTGCGCGGGTGTCATGGCGATGTTTTCTTTTGTAGAACGATTGGCGCGAAGTTCAAGTGACGGTGCGCGATGCGGGGGAGCTCCGCCGCTTGATCAGGCCCTTCAAGGGGCGAATTGGGAGGAAACGGCGGTGTTTCATTCAAAACCGCTCCCGTCGCAAGCTGCGGAGACGAATCGGAGGGGGATCGGCCCCATCATCCTCACAACTCCCGTTGACGTAAGCCATCAGAGAGAACAGGCTCCCACACGCATGAATTGGATTTCCCGACACGACTTTGAAGACCTCCGCTATGAGACCTCGGAGGACGGCCAGATCGCCAAGATCACGATCAACCGTCCCGAGGTGCGCAACGCCTTTCGTCCGCAGACGGTGAAGGAAATGCTCGTCGCCTTCGACCTTGCCCACGAGGATCCACAGGTCGGCGTGGTGATTCTGACGGGGGAGGGCGATCTCGCCTTCTGCTCGGGCGGCGACCAGAAGGTGCGCGGTCACGCGGGCTACGTCGGGGATGATGGAATTCCGAGACTGAACATCCTCGAGGTGCAGAAGAAGATCCGCTCCCTGCCCAAGCCGGTCATTGCGATGGTCGCTGGCTACGCGATCGGCGGTGGTCATGTCCTGCATGTCGTTTGTGATCTGACGATCGCGGCGGACAATGCGCGCTTCGGGCAGACGGGACCGAAGGTCGGCTCCTTCGACGGGGGCCTCGGGTCGAGCTACCTTGCCCGCATCGTCGGACAAAAAAAAGCCCGCGAGATCTGGTATCTCTGCCGCCAGTACGACGCCCAGCAGGCCCTCGAGATGGGCCTCGTCAACACGGTGGTGCCGCTCGCCCAGCTCGAGGAGGAGACCGTGAAATGGTGCCGCGAGATTCTCGGACATTCACCCCTCGCGATCCGCTGCCTCAAGACCGCCCTCAACGCCGACTGCGATGGCCAGATGGGACTCCTCGACCTCGCCGGCAATGCGACCCTGCTCTACTACATGTCGGAGGAAGCGAAGGAAGGGAAGAACGCTTTCGTCGAGAAGCGGAAGCCCGACTTCTCGAAGTTTCCAAGAGTGCCGTGAACTGGATGGAGTGATGGAGCAGCGGAGTATTGGATTGATGTGATGAAAGCGTGGATCCTTGCCGCCCGCCCCAAGACGCTGCCCGCGGCGATCGTGCCGGTTTGGGTGGGGGCCATGCCCGCGCTGGTGGATGGGAATCGCATCACCGGTTCGTGGTTCCTTTTCTGGTGCACGCTGCTGAGCTGTCTTTGCATTCAGGTCGCGACGAATCTTTTCAACGACGCGATCGACCACGTGAAGGGGGCGGACACGAAGAATCGGCTCGGTCCACGAAGGGTCACTGCCTCGGGGATGCTGCGGCCGGGCACGGTCTTGATGGGGGCGCTGGCGTTTTGTGGGCTGGCCGCGCTGATCGCGCTGCCCATGGTGATGGAACGCGGTTGGCCGGTCGTGGCGATCGGTCTGGTTTCGCTCTTTTTCGCCTACGGCTACACCGGCGGTCCTTTCCCTCTCGCGTATCGGGGGATGGGGGAATTGTTTGTGATCCTCTTCTTTGGATTTGTGGCGGTATCGGGATCGTATTTCGTGCAGACGGGGGAGTGGGGTGGCAGTGACATTCTGGTGCTCGGCCTGCAATGCGGGCTCTATTCGAGCGTGCTGATCGCGGTCAACAACCTGCGTGATTTCGAGGAGGACCGGAGCACCGGGAAACGAACCCTCGCGGTCCGATTCGGGGAGGTCTTTGCCCGGGTCGAGATCCTGCTTTTTTGCGTCGTGCCGGTGGTGCTTTGGAATTTGTATGCCTCGGAGACGGTGGTGGGGCTGCTGGTCGGACTGGTGCCGGCACCGATCGGAATCATCATCGTGGCCTGTGTTTTCCGGCTGCGTCCGGGTTCGGTGTATAACCGCATCCTCGCGCTCGGCGCCTTGCAATTGATTCTTTTCGCGGTGGCGGCGACACTGCATGCGTTGCTGCCATGAGGGAGGAGGCGCGCAGGATGATCCGATGCAGGCAAGCGGGAGCTTGCCCCTCCACGCTGGCGCGTCGAGAGAGCGAAGCTGGAGGGGCACGGTCCTCTGTGCCCGCCGCGTTTTCGAGCGTGTGCTTCCGATGAATCCGATTCACTACTGGCGTTACAAGCTGCGATCGGCCCAGGTGCTGAACGCGGTGAGCACGCGCACGGAACACGAGGGTGCCCTCGTCCGCGTCGGCGATGGCTATGGCTGTCTCCATCCCTGGACCGAGCTCGGCGATGCGCCGCTCGAGGCGCAACTGCGCGCCCTCGCCGTGGGCGAAAGGGATTTTTCCCCGCTCATCGTCGGCGCGCTGGAGTGTGCCCGCATCGACGGCGAGGCGAGAGAGCAGGGGGTCTCGCTCTTTCAGTCGCCGGTGCCGGAAAGTCACTGGCTGGTGCGGGACGGCGATGATCCGGGCTACGCGCGATCGGATGGTTTCTCCCTCGCGAAGATCAAGGGCACGCCGGACTTCCCGAAGGTGACCCGGGCGATCGAGGCCTGGTCGGGTGCGGGTCTGCGGGTGCGGCTCGACTTCAATGAATCGCTCGCCAAGGGTGGCTTTTTAGCGTTTTGGCAGGGCCTTGCGGAGCCGCTCCGCGCCGCGATCGACGTGGTCGAGGATCCGGAGATCTGGAGCGAAGACGGCTGGATGGCGCTGCGCGAGGCAGGCGTGCCGATCGCGGTGGATCGCGATCACACGAGCCGCCTCCGCGACGGCGACGTCCTCGTCTACAAACCGGCCCACTATGGCTTTGCCTGCAGCCGGGAGACCCGCTACTACCTCACCTCCTACATGGACCACGCGATCGGCCAGCTCTGGGCGGCGGCCTTTGCCTCAATCGTCTCAGCGGGCGGGACGAATGCCCAACTGCTTCCCTGTGGTCTGCTGACGCACCGGTGTTTTGAAAACGATCCCTTCTTCGAGCGCCTTCGCTGTGATGGACCGCGCCTCCTCCCGCCGGGGGGGACGGGGCTCGGCTTTGATGATCTCCTCTCGAAACTGCCATGGAAACGACTCACCTGATGGACTCGGTGATCTGGGAGTCGGATGCCGTGGAGTTGCGCCTCAATCCGAAGCGTCCCGTTGCCGCGGAGGGCCTGAGGGCCTTCGTCGAGGATGAACTTGGGATTCGCGCGGCCTTCGTTCTCGCCACCTCGGGTTCGAGCGGGGTGGCGAAATTCGTCGTGCTGCCAAAGGCGGCGATCCTCGCCTCGGCGCGGGCGGTGAACGCTCATTGCGGGCTGACGCAGGACGATGTCTGGCTCGGGAATCTCTCGACCTTCCACGTCGGCGGCATCGGCATCCATGCCCGTGCATCGGTCAACGGAGCGAAGGTCGTGCCGATGGCGTGGGACGCATGGACGCGCGACGGCTCCGCTTTTGTGGCAGCGTTAGTTGAGGCGCGGGCCACGCTAGCCTCCCTGACGCCGACACATCTTTGGGATTTGGTCAGGGCCGGAACCCGGGCTCCGGGAACGCTGCGGGGATTGTTTCTCGGCGGTGGTTGCATCGATCCGGTTCTGGTGGACCAGGCGATCGGGCTCGGCTGGCCGATCTGGCCGACCTATGGCATGACCGAAACCGCCTCGCAGGTGGCGACGAGTATCGATGGCAATCCGGAGTGGCTGCCCCTGCTCCCGATCTGGAAAGCTCGCACGGACGCGAAAGGACGCCTCTGGTTAAGGGGCGAAGCGCTCTGCGAGGGGACGGTGACACGGGTGGCGGGGCGATGGGAGTTTTGTCCGGCGCGGGATGACGCGGGCTGGATGGCGACGGGTGATGCCTGTGAGTTGAGCGGTCGCGAATTGCGATTCCTCTCGCGGCTCGATGGCGCGGCGAAGGTGTCGGGTGAGCTGGTCACGCTGCCCCTGTTGAACGATCGGCTTGCCGGGCTTGGCATCATCGGGATGGTCGTGGCGGTGCCGGAACCGAGACGCGGGAATGAACTCGTCTTGGTCTGTGAGCGCGGGCACGCGGACGCGAAGGATCGATTCAACGAAGGGCTCCCGCCGATCGAGCAGCTCATGCGCGTGGTCGAGGTGGCGTCGCTCCCGCGCAGTGAGATCGGAAAGCTCGATCGCTTCGCGATCGAGGCGATCGCCCGGGGTCACTGAACCTTCCAACCCACCGGCTGGATCCAAGCCTGCTCCATTTGTCCTTCGAAGGAGGGATTGGGATGTTTCCGCGAGGAGGTGATGGTGGCGCGCACGTAGAGGGCCTCTTTGGAGTAGGTGAAGGTGGCGGTGTTGCCCTTCACCGTCGCAAGGACCTCACCGATCCCGGTTTTGTCGGCGGCGGCATCGTAGCCCTTGAGGGTGCCGATGAAGGCGGTGGAAAAAGTCACTCCCTCCGTCGCCGTGATCTCCACCGAGAGGGTGCGTTTGTCAGGATCATGACGGATCGCCTCGAGGGTGACGCCGGAGCTCGCGTAGAAACGCCCCGCCAGCATCGCGGTGACGAGCGAGTCGCCATCGAGTTTCTCTGCCCCGACCATAACCCAGCCGCGGCCGGGGGAGACATCCTCGCCGTGGTAGGTGTGCGAGTCATCCGTAGCCACGCCCATGAGCGGGGGATATCCCAGCTCGGCGATGCGGATGGTATTGGCGATGTCCCAGATCGCCTCGTCGCCCGGACGCGTCGCGTCGCCGAGGTGATTGATGCCGGGATGGCCGTTGTAGATTTCGAAATAAGCGCCCTCGGCGACATTGGCGAGGTCCTCTGCAGTGACGGCCCACTGGAAATTCGGGTGATTGAGATGGGCGAGGATGGGGCGACCCGATTGTTTCCGGTATTCGTCGATCGCGATCAGGCTGCGGCGGAGGACGTCGCGCGGGGTCGAAGCGTCGTCATTCACTGGCTCGATGACCCGGTCGAGGTTGATCACATTGATGTGGACGGGCTTCTTGCTGCCCGAGTTCGACATCTCCTCGGCAGGCAAAAGGTAAAACTCACCCGGCTTCGCGAGCGCCTCGCGGCACTCCGCGAGCGTTTTCAAAACGATGCCTTCCTTGCCCCCGCGGGTCTCGCGTTCGAGCCAGTCTTTACCAAAGCGGGCCTCGGCCTTGCTCACGGCGTCGCGACCGACGGCCTTCTGGCGTTTGCGGATGGACTCGAGGTCCATCCATTTCTCGCCTTCCTGGAGGACGTTGTGATCGCTCATGCCGACGAAGTTGTAGCCGCGCTCGCGATACCAATCGAAAATCATCTCGGGAAAGTCGTTCCCGTCGCTCCAGAGCGAATGGGTGTGCGTGTTGCCCTTGAACCAGGCCCGCGTGTCGTAGTCCTGCGCGGCGAGCGGCAGGGTTAGACTGAGGAGAAAGAGAGGGAGAATTTTCATGCGGAGACTCATAGCAGAGAGAAAAGAGGCGGGGCAAGAGGGGACTTGGCGGGATGCGGCCAGTGGGCACCAGACGCCCCTCTGGCGCGATGGCGCTCAATCGGAAGGTGACCGATTTGCCCCTTTCGGGCTAAACTCCCGACCCATGGGAATGAAACGCCGCTCTTTTCTCGTGGCCTCGACGGTGGGGTTCGCGGGTTACCGCTTTGGTCCGGGGATTGCCCGGGCAGCCTCACTCGATGGCATCGCCAAAGGCCCGCGCAAACCGGCAAAGTCGACGATCCTCTTTTTCCTCTGCGGCGGGGCCTCGCAGTGCGACACCTGGGACATGAAAGCCGATGTGCCCTCGGCCTACCGCTCGGCCTTTCGTCCGGTCCGGACTTCGGCCGACGGCATCCAGCTCTGCGAGCATCTCCCCATGACCGCGAAGGTGGCGCATCACCTCGCGATTGTCCGCTCGGTCACCGATGGCGGTGAGGCGACGGGGGATCATCACGCCGGCTATTACTACAATCTCACCGGCCACGTCCCCGACCAGACCTTCCGCACCCAGGGCAACGATCGCAGACCGCAGCCGGGCGACTGGCCTTTCATGGGCAGCGTGGTGGGCTCGCGTCGTCCGGCCCACGAGACCCTGCCGACGGTGATCACCCTGCCACACATGCCGAGCAAGCTGCCCTACACGCGACCGGGTCAATTTGCCGGCAAACTCGGGATCGACCACGAGCCTTTTTACCTCAATGGCGATCATGATCAGCCGCTGCAGTTCCAAGCTCCCTCACTCTCGCTCACAGGTGGTGGAAAGGCGCGTCTCGACGAGCGACGCATCCTTCTTGAGACGCTCGACGATGCCCGTCGCGACTTTGAAAAGATCACCGCGATGGGACAAGTCGACCGGCTTCAGGAAAAGGCCTTTTCGCTCCTCGCCTCGGCCTCGACGGCCTCGGCCTTCGATCTCGCGGACGAGCCCGTCGCCCTGCGCGAGCGCTACGGGCAAACCATCAACGGGATGAGCCTGCTGATGGCGCGTCGTCTCGTCGAGGCGGAGGTGCCCTTCATCACCGTCTTCTGGAAAGAGGATCCCGCCCTGCACGCGAAGTGCAAGAGCGCCGGTGGCTGGGACACGCACGGGAATAATTTCAACTGCCTCAAAGACGACCTCCTCCCCGAGTTCGACCGTGCCTATTCGGCCCTGATCGAGGATCTGCATCAGCGGGGGCTCCTCGAGGATACTCTCGTCCTCGTCTCGAGCGAGATGGGCCGCAAGCCGCTGATCGGAGACCGTCGTTCGGGCGGGGTCGAGGGCGCGGGACGCGACCACTGGACCGCGTGCCAGAGCGTGCTCTTCGCCGGCGGCGGGGTGCGGGGCGGCCAAGTCTACGGCGAGACCGACCGCTTCGGCGAGTATCCGGCGGAGAAGCCGCTGACCCCCTCGGACGTGACCCGCACGGTCTATCACGCCATGGGTGTTGATGATCTCGCCGCGATCGACCGCGAGGGGCGTCCCTTCCAGTTGCTGGACAAGGGACGCGCGCTCACGGAGCTGTTTTGAGCCTCTCCCCGACTTACTCCGACCAAGTGCGCAACCGCTCGAGGAAGTGTGCTTCGCTCCTCTCGTCGCGCCGCTTCCCGGCGTAGGCCGTCTCGTAGTGATAGCGCACCGCCTCGGTCGCGACAGATGGCAGGGGCATTCGTCCGGAGAGCTGGTCGAGCAGCTCCCGCCAGGTCTGTCCCGGACGTTTCCTCAGTCCGACCCGGGATGCGACGCGCTCGATCTCGCGCAGGAACGCGGGAGGTTCAGGGATTTCATCGGAAAGGTTCACCGGATTCGGCAGGTGGTCTTGTTTGTGTCCACGCCTTCCCATGAACCAACCCAATGCGGCGATCACCCCGAGGCTGATGGCACTGACGGGGAAGAAGTGTCTTGAGAGCCAACTGACCACGAGGAGGAGAATTTCATTCCAATCACGGCCCGTCCGGCGAGTGGCTTCATCGAATTCGGACAAATCGTGATAGGGCAACTCGTCGATGACGGGAAGCGATTCCGACACGGGCATGCGCGACGCGGCGTTGGGCACACGTGGGGTCGTGTCGAAGATCTTCCACTCGTTGTTCGGTGTCAGCACCTCGGCCCAGGCGTGGAAATCACTGTCGCGAAAGGCAAAGAGACGTTGCCCAGGATCGGCGATGCCACCGGCAAAGCCGTAGGAGACGCGCGAAGGGATGCCAAGGCCGCGCAGCATCAGCACGGTCGCTGCGGCGAAATGTTCGCAGTGGCCGCGGCCATGACCGAAGAGAAACTCGCCGAGTGGACTCGATCCTTCCGGAGTGGAAAATCTCAGGGAATAGCTCGTCTGGGTGGCGAGAAACCGTCGGATCGAACCGAGTGGGTCCTCGGGGGGAAACGTGGCGCAGAGCTCGCGGATTTTTCCCGAAAGGGGTGAGGGGGGCAGTTGGAGGTAAACGCCGGGAATCTCGGTAGTGCGGAGGCTGGTGAGGTCGGCGCCACGGAGTTCCGCGACCGGATTCGGTGTGACCGAGGCGGTGTAGCGCAAGAGCCGGATCTCCTCCGCTGCCGAGAGCTGATACCAGTCGTCGGCGAATTCATAAACCGCCGGAGTGTGAATCGCGACGGCATCGCTGACGAGGGGGAGATGGCCGAGGGTGCGATGATCGACATAGTAGGTGTGCCGCGTGGCGGGGTCTTCCGTGATTTCGTCGCGCCGTGCGGTCTCGAGGTCGATGCGCTGATCGGCGATGCCATCATCGAGGTCGTAGAGCCAGCGGCCGCTGCGGATGGGCGAGATCAGTTCATCGCTTTCAAAGAGGGCCAAGGTCGAGGTGCGAAGGTAAAGCGGAGCTTCGGACCAGGTGCGGTAGAGCGAGGGAGCATGGGCGCGGATCCGCGCCACGATTTCGCGGCGAAATTTCAGGTCCGCCTCGCGGGGGAGCTTTCGCGAAGCCGCGTCGCCGAGAGGTCCGCGCGTCCCGATCTCGGGGGCACGGCTCAGGGAAGGATCGAGCGCGCTCTCGTCGTCGGGGTAAAACCAAGGGCGCAACTCCGTCATGGCGGAGGAGGAGGCGAGGACGAGTCCGGTGAGGGCGAGGCACCCTGGCAAAACCACCAGCGCGGTCCGTTGCAGCGGCTTCATCAAGGGCAGGACGAGTCCCGCGCTCCAGAGCATCAAAGGAAGGGCCGCGACCGGGTGTGCCTCCCAAGGACCGAAATCGTAAAGCACGGTGTCGGCCGAAGCTCCGAGGACGAACAATCCGCCGGTGAGTCCGGTGAAGGCTCCGAAGGGAAATCCGCTTTCGCTTTTGACCGACGAACGCAGGAATTGATCGGCCGTGGCCCACCAGAGCAGGGCGATCCCGGCATGATATGAGAAGGGCATCTCCGCCCTCATCGCAAGGGCGCGTCCATCCTCGAAGAGACGCCATTCGATCCAAAGGGCGGCGAGGGCGAGGAGCAGCGGCGGGATGAGGCGTACCATTTCACCCTTGGGGAGACGCGGCGAGAGGAAGCCCCCGACGAGCGCCACCGCCGATACGGCCAGGGTCAAGGCCATCGGCACGGGCGAGCCCGAGAGCATCCAGCCCGCGACGGCCGCCGCGAGCGGAGCGAGCAAGGCAATGGAGGGCGTCCTCATCGTCGGTGAGATGCCCGGACGCGCAAGGTGGGGCGAGATCCGCTCGTCAGTTGGGTGGTGTCGAGACAGGTGGAGTGGAGAAAGCGGGCGCGCGCGGCGGTCTCCCACCCGCCGAGAGGTCCGTCGCCAAGGACAAAGACCTGGTCGCAGTCGTGATACGGATCGCCTTTCTCCAGACGCTTCGTCCCGAAGATCGCCTCCAGCGAAGACTGGGGATGGCGCCGGGATAGGGCGAGGGTCTCGAGGAGGGTGGAAAACTCGCGGCGTTCGCGGAGCAGCACCGGAGGATGGGGCGCTTGAGCAAAGACCACCCCGATCTCATCGCCTTGGAATCTCATCAGCAAGCCCGTCGCGATGCGCAGGATCAGCTCGTAGGTCTCGGGGGTGATGATCGTGCCGGGAGCCTCGTAGGAGTGGAGAAACACACCGTAGCGATACGGCTTCGGCCGCGGTGGTTCGGTCTCGGCATATTGGAGCCGACCCGAACGAAGGCTCGTAGGCCAGTGGATGCCACGCACCGGATCGCCATGGCGGAATTCGCGGAGAAAGCGGAACTCGGCGAGCGGATCGGCCGGATCGAGCGGGTGCTCCGCCGATTCGAGGGAAAGCCGCTCGAGGCGCTCCTGGAGGCGCGAGGGCAACCACGGCTTCGGGAGGACGAGGGTGGCGTGATCGTCGTGGAAGAGTTCTTGTTGTTCGGTTAGGAAAAGCCCGAGCGGCCAAGATGACGAGACGAGCCAGGGACGCGGTGGAAGGGGACCGCGCCGGTGGGCGAGTCCGGTGCAGCGGAGGGAATGGGGGGAGGTTCCCTCGATGAGGAAAGGTCGTTCGCGCACTGCCGGGGCGAGTGGGTCGGTGAAGTTCACGACGATGCCGTGGGGAAGCCGGGGACCCGGGTGGAGGCGCAATTCCATCCGGAAACTTTCGCCGGCGCGCGCCCGTCGCGGCAAATCGCGTGCGACCGAGAATCCCTCGAGATGACGCGCGGCGAGGAAGCGGCAAGTCGTGACAAAAGCCAGCGCCGCCAATCCCGCGGCGAGGACGGGGCCGGAGAACATCACCAGTCCCGCCGCAACCGTCACCACTGCGAGCACGCAGACGACAAGTCCGGTTTGCGTGAGGCGAGGTGGTGATTTGGCGGCCATGGACGGCGAAGTCTACGAAATCGTTGCCAGGTGATGCAAGGGGAAGTGCTGCGCGGTTTGAGCAAATGCTCGTTCATGTAGGGCGGAATTGCATTCCGCCTTCGAAGGTCCCGCGCATAACCGGGGCTGGGCGGATTGCAAATCCGCCCTACGGGAGTTCCGCGAGCCGCCGGTGAGTTGGCCACGATCACCGTTTCGAGATTGTCGCCCGCCATTCGCTTCCGGCGACCGGGATCCCCGGGAAGAGTGGGTTGGGATGTCGGTCCATTTCGAGATTTGAGGCGCCGTCGATGACCTGCTCCGCTACAAGCTGGATAGAGGCCTCATTTCTGAGGCTCAGCCTCCCGGTGGTTACAGGCATCCGCATGACCACCGAACCATTCTCGTCCAAAACCCCCGTCGCATTCTGAATTGGTGG
This sequence comes from Akkermansiaceae bacterium UBA5020, assembly GCA_002396885.1. Classification (GTDB taxonomy): domain Bacteria; phylum Verrucomicrobiota; class Verrucomicrobiia; order Verrucomicrobiales; family DEV007; genus Arctic95D-9. The sequence continues at coordinate 29,588 of DGXY01000064.1, read as the reverse complement.
AAAGAAGGGAACCGGAATGATGTTCTCAAATTTGACCTCTTGGCTCGAAGCGGGCTTTCCTGATGAGTCTGTAATGGTGACTTTGCGTTTTCGGTAGGACGCACAGCTTGAGAGAGTCAAAACTAGAAGTAGCGTGGTTACCGTAAGTGCCGAACGGAGGCTGGAATGAGGGGTTTTCATCTACTTCTCACCCTCACTCCACCGCCACCGTCTCCAACAACTCCTCCAAGAGCAAGCGTAGCGCCGAGCGTCGATGGGACGCGCCGTCGCGGTCGAATTCGCTTTCTCCGGTCTCGATGCGGTGGAGGACGGCGGGGAGAAAGGCACGCTTCACGTCCTCGGGAAAAACGGCTTCATGATCCGCGAGGAAGGCCATCGCGCGGGCGGCCTGCATGATCGCGAGGGAGCCGCGGTTGCTGATCGCGGAGTCGAGTTCGGGATGATGGCGGATCGCGTCGCAGAGGCGGATGACGTAGCGGAAGATGGCATCGGAGGCTGGCAATTCGCGGACGCTCCGCTGCCACGCGGCGACCTGGGCGAGGTCGATGCCGGGAGCACCCTTGGTCGCGGCTTCACCGGCCCCTTCGGATTGGCCGTGGGCGAGACGTGTGGCGTGCTGTTTGAGAATGCCGACGCGGACCTCGCTATCGGGCAGGCTCATCTCGATCGAGACGAGAAAGCGGTCGAGTTGCGGAGCGGGCAGGGGAAAAGTGCCGGCGCGGTGGCGGTTGTTGCGCGTCGCGACGACCTGGAAGACGGCGGGGAGCGGCCTCGTCACGCCATCGACGGTGACCTGTCCCTCGTTCATGCACTCGAGCAGCGCGCTCTGGATGCGCGGGCTGGTCCGATTGATCTCGTCGGCGAGGAGGAGATTGGTGAAGACGGGTCCTTCGATGAATTCGAAGGCCTGGACATCTTGGCGGTAGATCGAGTAACCGACAAGATCGGCGGGAAGGAGATCGGGGGTGAACTGGACCCGCTTGAAAGTGCCCGAGATCGAAGTCGCGAGGGTCTTGGCGAGGGTTGTCTTGCCGACACCGGGAGGTCCTTCGATGAGGGCGTGGCCTCCTGCGAGGAGCGAAGCGACGAGCTCGTGCACGGCCGTTTCTGCTCCGAGGAGCGAGACATTCAGGTGCGAGAGGAGGTCTTTGAGCGGGGCGTCCACGGGGGAATGGTGTGTTTGTCAGGATTCACATCCGCTCGGTCGTGCGGATGCCGAGAAGCCCGAGTCCGTGACGGAGAATGCGGCCGGTCAGCTCGCAGAGGGCGAGACGGGTGTGACGGATGTCGCCCTCGACCTTAAGCACGGGGCAGGCCTCCCAGAATTGATGGTAGGTCGTGGCCACTTCGTAGAGGTAGGCGGCGAGGGCGTTCGGTCGGAATTCCTCGAGAATGGTGGGCACGATCTCGGCGTATTGGGCGAGCTTCAGGAGCAGTTCCTTCTCGGCCTCTTCGGTGAGGACGAGGTCGCCGCTGCTGCTCTCGAATCCGCTTCCCAGCTTGCGGAAAATGGCGCGGGTCCGCACATAGGCGTTGATGAGGTAGGGCGCAGTGTTGCCCTTGAGGCTGAGCATGGTGTCCCAGTCGAAGATGTAGTCCGTCATGCGGAACTGGCTCAGCTCCGCGTATTTCACCGAGCCGATCCCGATGATCCGGGCGATTTCGGCCTTCTCTTCCTCGGGCAGTTCCGGATTCTTCTCCTCGATGATGGCGCGGGCCCGCACGACCGATTCGGCAAGGACGTCGGCGAGCTGGACGGTGTCGCCCGAGCGGGTTTTGAGCATCTTGCGGTCCTTCCCGAGGATGCTGCCGAAGGGGATGAAACGCAGCTCCGTCGTCTGGCCGCGCTTTCTCGCGATGGAGAAGATCTGATCGAAGTGGAGCTGCTGCGGCGCGCCGACGACATACCAGATCGCGTCGGCGGCGAGTTCGCTGATGCGGAAGTCGATCGTGGCGAGGTCGGTCGTGGCGTAGAGAAATCCGCCGTCGCTCTTGCGGATGATGGCCGGCTTGTCGGCCAGCTTTTCGTCGTCACGGAAGAAGACGCAGACCGCGCCCTCGGAGACCTCGGCGATACCCGAGGCGAGGAGTTCGTCGACGATGGGGGCGAGGCGGTCGTTGTAGTAACTTTCGCCATACCAATGGTCGAACTTCACATCGAGGAGATCGTAGATCTTCTGGAGGCCGATTTTCGAAAGGGTGACACAACGCTCCCAGATCACGAGATTCTCAGCGTCGCCACCCTGCAGGGCCACGAGCTCGGATTTGCAGACCTCGAGGAGGGACTCGTCTTCCTTGGTGCGGGCATTCACCTCGCGGTAGACGCGGAGCAATTCAGGAATCGGATCGGCTTCGAGGGCGGATTCATCGAGCAGGTTTTTCCATCCCCAGAGAATCATGCCGAACTGGGTGCCCCAGTCACCGATGTGGTTGTCGGCGATGACGCGGTGTCCGAGAAACTTGGCGATGCGTCCGAGTCCGTCACCGAGGATGGTGCTGCGGATGTGACCCACATGCATGGGTTTGGCCACGTTCGGCGCGGAGAAGTCGAGGACGATGGTTTTGGGCGTGTCGGTCAGGGCGACCCCGAGACGGGCCTCGTCGCCGAGGAGCTCCCCGAAGCGGGTCGTGAGCGCGCCGGTGGTGAGGCGGAAATTGATGAAACCGGGGCCCGCGATCTCCGGCTTTTCGCAGATCACGCCGCCTTCGAAGGCCTCGATGATGGCCGAAGCGACCTCGCGCGGGTTCTTCTTGAGCGGCTTGGCGAGGATCATCGCGGCGTTCGACTGATAATCGCCGAACTGGCGGTTCTGGGTCGCGTCGATCTGGGCAACAAATCCGGCGGGAAGGTCGGCGGCAAAGGGCGTGTCGGCGAGGGCGTCTTGCAGGCTCGCGGCGATCAGTTCGGCAAAGGTGGAGGGCATAAAGAGAGGAGGGAAATCGGCGAAAAGGAAGGGTGGATCAGGCACCGGCGCCGGTGGGGCGAAGCGCGTCGAGGAGGGCCGCTTCATCGGGCGCGTCGGCGAGGCGTTGCCGGACTTCGGCCGGTTTCAAGGCCCGCGCGATCGATGCCAGCGTCTGCAGATGCAGCGAGTGCTGGGCCTCGGGGACCATGAAAAGCACCACGAACTGCACCGGCACATGATCGACCGCATGGAAATCGATTCCCGCGGTCGAGCGACCGAAGACCGAAACGACCTCCCCCAGTCCGGGCAGGAAACAGTGGGGAATGGCGACGCCGTTTCCGATCCCGGTGCTGCGTTCCTCTTCGCGGAGAGAGAGCAACTCGAGCGCCGTTTCGCGGGAATCAGGGGTGACCGCACCCGAAGCAATGAGCCGATCCAACAATTCGCCAAGAGCCTCGATCCGATCGATGGACCGCATCTCGGCGACGATCCGCCCGGGAATGATGAGGTCGGCCAGCGCCATGTCGTGTCGGGAGTGCAGGGAAAAGAATCGAGCATAAGCACGGGAGACGTGGGATCAAGGCAGTTTTTCGGGGTTGAGGCTTTACAATCGCGGGTTCGACGCTCCATTGCGTCACTGCTAGATTCCCGATCCAATGAGCCCTCGCGTCCTTTTTGTTTGCACCGGAAATGTCTGCCGCAGTCCCATGGCGGAAGGTTTTCTGCGGCACATGGCGAAGGAGGCCGGTGTCGAGATCGAGGTCGGTTCCGCTGGTCTCGGGGCGATGGAGGATCTGGCCCCCAGCCGGAATTCCGTCACCGCGATGCGGGAGGATGGGATCGATATCTCGAAACAGCGCAGTCGCATGCTCACGCCCGAGATGGTCGAGGACTACACCCATATTTTTGGTCTCGGGAGCGGGCACGTCGAGACGATCCACGGTTATTTTCCCGAGGCCCAGGAAAAGACCTTCGTGCTCCGGGAGTTTGTCGCCGACGGCCTTGATATCGAGGTGCCCGACCCTATCGGAGGCGATCTCGACGAATACCGCCTCACCCGCAATCTCATCAAGGAGGCGATGCCATCGATCCTGAGATTCGTCCTCACGGGGGATCCGGCGAAGCCGAAGGGGTGAAGGTCACGGGTCACGGGTATCTTTGGAGGCTCCGGGAGCGTAGTAAGGTCTCCTACTCCTACTCTTACCTCATACTCCTACTCAAAGAGTGTCGTCTGAGACAGAGTATGAGTATGAGTAGGAAGTACGAGTAAGAGGGATTCGCGAAGCGTTCCCTCCCTTGACTTCACCGCTGTCCCGCTTTAGGAAACGCCTTTCATTTTTCACAACCCTGACCTCCCTCAACCATGGAGAAACCCTCGCTCATCATCGGCACCGATCACGGTGGATTCGAACTCAAGGAAGCTGTTGTCGCGCATTTGCGTGGCGCGGGTTACGAGGTTGAAGACGCGGGCTCTTTCTCCAAGGAATCGGTCGATTACCCCGACTACGCCGCCCTCATTTCCCAAGCCGTCGCTACGGGCAAAAAGGATCTCGGCATTCTCTGTTGCACCACCGGGATCGGCATGGCCATTGCCGCGAACCGCCACTCCGGAATTCAGGCCGCCGTCGTCACGGACCCGGTGGTCGCCGCGAAAACCCGCGTCCACAACGACACGAACGTCCTTTGCCTCGCCGGCGATTTCACCTCCGCTACGGAAGCCGCCGCCATCGTCGATGCCTGGCTCGGCGCCGCCTTCGAAGGCGAGGGCCGCCACGGTCGCCGTGTCGCGAAAATGAACACTTGTGGCGTCGCCACGAGCGCCCCGAAACTCGCCGTGACCGATCCCGAGATTTACCACGCGATCGAGGAGGAAGAGGCCCGTCAGACCGGCAACATCGAGCTCATCGCCTCGGAGAATTTCGCCTCCAAGGCGGTCCAACAGGCGCAAGGGAGCTGCCTTACCAACAAATATGCCGAGGGTTACCCCGGCCGCCGCTGGTATGGAGGCTGTGAGAATGTGGACAAGGTGGAGACTCTCGCGATCGAGCGGGCCAAGGAGCTCTTCGGTGCCAAATTCGCCAACGTCCAGCCGCACTCGGGCTCGCAGGC
>DGXY01000064.1:20098-24400 GCA_002396885.1 Akkermansiaceae bacterium UBA5020 | reverse complement strand
GCCGCACTCGGGCTCGCAGGCGAACTGTGCCGTTTATTTCAGCGTGCTCGAAGTGGGCGACAAGATCCTGACGATGGACCTCTCCCACGGCGGCCACCTCACCCACGGGCACCCCGCCAACTTCTCGGGCAAACTCTATGAAGTGAAGCACTACGGCGTCTCAAAGGAGACCGAGACGATCGACTACGATCTGCTCGCTGAAGCCGCGAAGGAATTCCAGCCGAAGATGATCACGGCCGGGGCCTCGGCTTACTCGCACATCATCGATTTCAAACGCATGCGCGAAATCGCTGATTCTGTCGGTGCCTTCCTCTTCGTCGACATGGCTCACATCGCCGGACTCGTCGCCGCCGGGGTTCATCCCTCGCCGATGGAGCACGCCCACTTCGTCACGACGACGACCCACAAGAGCCTCCGCGGTCCGCGTGGCGGTCTCATCCTCACGAACGACGAGGACCTTGCCAAGAAGTTCGATTCCCTCGTCTTCCCGGGGATCCAGGGCGGACCGCTCATGCACGTCATCGCCGCGAAGGCCGTGTGTTTCCACGAGGCGCTCCAGCCCGGCTTCAAGGAATACCAGCACCAGATCGTGAAGAACTCCTCGCGTCTCGCGAAGCGTCTTGCCGGCCACGGCTACCGCATCATTTCCGGCGGCACCGAGAACCACCTCTTCATGGTCGACCTGCGACCCAACGGACTGAACGGCAAACTCGTCCAGGAGACCCTCGACAAGGCCGGGATCACCGTGAACAAGAATTCCATTCCCTTCGACACCGAAAGCCCCTTCAAGGGCGGTGGGATCCGCATCGGCACGCCCGCCGTGACGACCCGCGGGATGAAGGAAGAGGAAATGGATCTCGTCGGTGATCTCATCCACGAAGCCATCTCGAACCACGGCGATCCGGTGAAGCTCGAAGCCATCCGCCAGCGCGTCATGGTGCTGAACGAGCGTTTCCCGCTGCCCTGAGCTGGCGCCCCATCGAGAAGGCGTGGAGGTCCCGGGCGGAACCTCCAATGCCCTTCCTGCTCTTGTCACTCCGCGGTCAGCGCGGCGCGTTCGTTGCCGGCGCCGGATTTCTCGATGAAGTAATCCCAGTCGCCGTGGAAACGCTTCGCGTTGCCGTTGGCGACGTGGATCACGTCCTTGGCGAGCTTCTTGATGAAGTGCACGTCGTGAGAAATGAAGACAAGGGTGCCCGCGTAGTTTTCCAAGGCGAGGATGAGAGATTCCACCGTGAGGATGTCGAGGTGGGTGGTCGGTTCATCCATGAGGAGGATGTTCGGGGGATCGACGAGGAACTTGATCAGGTTCAGCCGGCTCTTTTCACCGCCGCTGAGAACCTTCGTCATCTTGTAGACCTCGTCCTTGCGGAACATGAAAGATCCGAGGATGCCGCGGGCATCGTCCTCGCGCAGGGTCGGATTGGCCTCGATCACTTCGGTGAGGACCGAGTTGTTCGGATTCAGGGTCGCGGAGCGGTGCTGTGAGAAGTAACCGATCTTCGCATTGTGTCCGGGGCTGACTTTTCCTTGCTGCGGGATCAACTCACCCGCGAGCAGTTTCAACAAGGTCGATTTGCCCGATCCGTTCGGACCGACGAGAACGGTGCGTTCGCCGCGCTCGATCGCGAGACCGAGTCCCTCGTAGACCTTGTTGGTCCCGTAGGCAAAATGCACGCTCTCAAGTTCGAGCGCCTTCTGCCCGCCGCGGGGAGGCTCGGGGATCTGGAAGCGGAAAGGCTTGCGCGGTGCGACCGGTTTCTCGATCTTGTCCATCCGCTCGATTTCCTTCAGCTTGGCCTGGGCCTGCGAGGCCTTCGAGGAAACGCTGCGGAACTTGTTCGCGAAGGCCTGGAGCTCGCCGATTTGTTTCTGCTGGTTCTTGTAAGCGTTGTTCTGACGCTCGTAGTTGTCGTAGCGCTGCTTTTCGAAGTCGGAGTAATTGCCAGAGTAGTGGAGCAACTTCCGCTCGGAGATCTCGTGGACCTCGTTGACGATGGCGTCCATGAATTCACGGTCGTGCGAGATCATGAGGATGGCACCGTTGTAATTCTTCAGGTAATCTTGGAACCAGAGCAGCGACATGAGGTCGAGGTGGTTCGTCGGTTCGTCGAGCATCAGCAGGCTCGGCTCGATCACGAGGAGGCGCGCGAGGTGGGCGCGCATGATCCAGCCACCGCTCATCTCCCTGGCGGGACGATCGAAATTCTCGGCCGGATAACCGAGTCCGCGGAGCATCTTTTTCGCCTTGGCCTCGACCTGGGGATCGTTCAGCGCGTCGAATTTCGACTGGGCCTCGTAGTAGGCGCGGGATTCGACTTGGCCGGACTCCTCCATCGCCTTCAATTCGTTCTCGAGCTCCTCGATCGTGCCGGCGCGGCCCGTCGCGATCTCTAGAACGCTAAAGTCGCCGACGTCCTCGCTCTCCTGCGGGAGGAAACCCACGAGCGACCATTCATCCAGCTCGACGGTGCCGGCATCGGCCTCTTCCTGACCGAGGATGATGCGGAAAATCGTCGATTTGCCCGCTCCGTTCGGACCGACGAGGGCGGCACGGGTGTCGTAGTTGATCTGGAGGTTCGCTTCTTCGAAGAGGGGCGAGCCACCGTAGGATTTCTTGAGATTCCGGATCGTGAGCATAGAGAGGAGCTGGAAGAGCCCTTGGGGCAAGCCTCCTACATACCCGACTCTCCGCGCCACCGCAAATCGAAAGCGGCCGGAACTGCCGTGTCAGCGACGCGGTTTTTTGGCCTTCTTCGTTCGGTTGACGAGGGATCCTTTCACCGTATCGACCTTGGTTCCGTCACCGTCCGAAGTCGCCTCAAGGGAGAGGATCAGCCCGGTCCGTTTCCCCAAAGCGCGTTTCTGTGGCGAAGCGACGATCTCATAAGAGACTTCTGCGCCGTTCTGGAGGGATTCGCCGAGGCCGGTGCGGATGGCTGCAGTGACGTTGGTTGTGGAGCCGCCACCGCGGCGCAGGTAGGTCAGGCTGAAGAAGGGAGTTCCGGAGGTGCCGGCCAATCGGAGCGTGTCGTTTTCGGATCCATCGTTCTCGAAGCGGACGTGCCACGAGAGGGATTTCGCCGACTTGGCCGTGAGCGTGATCTGCTGCTGGGATCCGGTCGGGTCGTAGAGATCGTTTCCGGTGAGCGAGCTTGGCGTCGTCCCGATCCGGCCATCAGGACGGAAGGGGATGCCGAGGACGGGCGGACCGGCGAAGGAGGGATCGACGAGATCGAGCTTCACGTTTTGAGTGCTACCCCAGACGAAGGGACGGGTCTCTTCGATGTTGAACGCATCACGGACCGAGAGCACGTAGTTTCCGGCGGCGATGCCATTCATATTGATCGAGTAGCCACCCGAGGCGAAACTCGTGCCCGAGGTCACCGTGGTGCCGCCGGTCGTCTTGACGGCGAGAGACAAGATTCCGGCGCTCTCCCCCGGATTGTAGAACGAGTTCGAGTTCGTGTCGTGGTAGATCACTCCCGTGAGAAAGATCCGGCCGCTGGAAGTCGCGAAATTCTGCGTGCTGAGGACTTCGTTGAAGCTCGCCCCGAAGATCGAGAGACCGTCTTCATCAGCCCGGATCGCGATCCCGACTTCGCGAAAACTCTCCTGCATGAGATTGATGCGGTGGCCGCGACCGGTGACGTTGCCGTCAATGAAGAGGCCCTTGTGGTGCTGATCGACGCGTGCCTGATCGACCAGGTGTGGGCCGGTCGAGGCCGTCGTCGCGAGGTTTTCTCCGGAACGCGAGGGCGGGGTGAAAAGGTATCCGGCGGCGATCATCCGCGAATGCGAGGATCCGTTGGCGGTGTGGGTGAATTGCTCCGTCGCCAGAAGAAGATCGCTGTAGTCCGAGGCGGAATCGATCAAGCGGGTGTCAAAGGCAAGCGGCTGCTTCGCCGCCGCCGAGATCGTGCCGGGGGCGATCCCTTCGTTCAGATCGGCCGGCACCGGGCTGCCCTCGTCCCCCCAGATTTCGAGAGGCTCGTCGGAAAGCCGTGCCACCTCACCGTGTGGATTCGCTCGCGCCCGGTTCACGAGTTCGAGGTAATACTGCTCGAGACTCGTCGGCTCGCGGGTCACCCCGACCGTCGTGACCGCCAGCACGCCGCAACTGAGGAGGAATTGGCGGATCACATTCATCGGGGAGCGCTCGTGGGGTGATGTTCCTATCATCAACAAAATCTGAGGGCGGGTAAAGAAGTTTTCTCTTCCCGATCATTCGCCCTTGGCTTTTGTCGTCGCTTCGCCTTGTTTTTTCAGCGTTTCAAAACTGTCGCGAATCGATTTCAATTC
>DGXY01000064.1:13966-19905 GCA_002396885.1 Akkermansiaceae bacterium UBA5020 | reverse complement strand
CCCCTTGCAGCTCGAGGACCTCGCGGCGGAGATCGCCGACTTCGGCCGCCTGTGGTTTTTCCCCGCTTAACTTTTTGATCGCTTCGGTGGCCGCCTTCGCTTCGGGACGATCGGGATCGCCCGCCTCGGCGAAAGTCCGCAGGGCCGCGAGCGAACGCGTGTCGCCGAGGCCGCCAAGCGCGGCGAGGGCGGCGCGTCGGATCCCTTCCTTGGGATGCTCCAAATAAGCGAGAAGAAACTGCCGGGTCGTTTCACGTGTCGCCGGTTCCTGTGTTTTGGCGAGTTCGCCGAGGGTCTCGAGGGCGCGGCCGAAGTCGTTCGTCGGGAAGCGGGTCTCGTTCGCGGCGAGATGTTCGCGCAAGGGCAACGCAAAACCCGGATCGGGCGAGGAACGCATTGCGCCGATCGCGGCCGAGGCGAGGCGGTGCCGATAGCTCTCGCGCTCCAGCGTGGCGAGGAGGAGCGGCCCCATCTCTTCGCGGGGATATTTGCCCATCGCCCCGAAGGCATCGGCGAGGATGTCGGGATTCTTCTCCTTCGTCACCCGTTCGCGCAGGGCGGCGAAGGCGGACTCGGAATAATAGCGCGAGAGACCGGCGACGACCTCCTGACGGACGCGGGCGTCGGTCTGATCGAGCCCACCGGCGAGGATCTCGAGAGCCTCGTGCGTTTGGGTTTTGGTCAGGGCCTTGGCCGCCTCGATGCGGACGGCGTAGAAGGGGTCGGATTTCAGCAGGCTCTTGAGACGGTCAAGGCTGTCCTGATCCTTCCGCCCACCGAGGGCCGTCGCGGCGAGGAGGCGTCCGATCGCGTCGCCGCCGTTCTCGAGCTGGGCGTGGAGGAGGGGATTCGGCGGGGTGAACTCGATCGCCGCGAGCACCGTCACCTCAGGGTCGATCCGCACGAGTTTCGGCTTCTTCGGCAGGGTGAAGTAGAAATCCTCGGTCGCCTCGTGGATGCGCACGGAAAAGTCGTGCTGCTTTCCTTCCTCGTCGATGAAACGGACCGGCAGGGGAAAGTCGAAGAGCAACACCTTCTCGCTCGTCTTCTGGGTCTGCCGCACGGTCAGCTTGGCCTGTCCGCGCAGCTCGTCCCACGCGTAATCGATCGTCAGGGCCGGTTCGCCGCCGTGGAAGACCCACTGATCGAAAAATTCATCCCACGAGCGTCCCGTCAACTCTTCAAAGACGCCGAGCAAGTCGTGCGTCTCGACGTTTCCATTGCGATGTCGCTCGAGATAGGTGCGGATGGCCTCGCGGTAGACCTCAGGCCCGGCCTGACTCCGCAGCATGTGGAGCACCCATGCGCCTTTCGGATAGGCTCGGTAATCGAACTGCTCCATCGGATCCGCGTAGCCGCGCCAGACGATGGGTTTTTCGTCAGGATTCGAGAGGATTCGACGCGCGTCTTCCAGCAACTGATAACGCATCTCGTCCCCGCCGGATTTCTTCGCGTCGTAGAGGTGCGTGTAGTAGGTCGCGAAACCCTCGTTGAGCCAGAGCTGCGACCAATCCTTGCAGGTGACAAGATTGCCGAACCACTGGTGCGCCGCCTCGTGCGCGTCGAGACGGTGCGAGGTGCGGAGATTTTCCGAGTCAGCGGAAAAGAGTGTGCCCGTGGTTAGGGTGGTGACGCTCGTGTTTTCCATGCCGCCGGCGATGAAGTCGGCGACACAGACGCTGTAGTATTTGGGCCAGGGATATTTCACGCCGATCTCTTTGTCGAAGAAAGCGAGGATCGCGGCGGTGTCGCGGAAGGAATTTTCCGCCACCGCGAACTCGGAGGGCGGCGTGAGAAAGGCGAGTGGCAGGTCGCCGTGTTTGTCCTCGAGCTTTTGGAAATGCCCCCCGACCACGGAGATGAGGTAGTTCACGTGCTCCTGCTCTTGCTTCCAATGAAAGAGGGTCTTGTCCCCGGCCGCACTCTCTTCGACAAGGCGACCGTTGGAGAGCACCGTCATGCCCTGCGGGACGCGGCAGATCACTTCGCTGGTGAACCGCTCGTTCGGATAGTCGTAGCCAGGGAACCAATGGCGGTGGCGCTCCGGTTCGCCCTGCGTCCAGAAATGGTCGTCGCCCTTGGGATAACCCATCGCCTCGGTGCGGTAGAACCAGCCCTCCTGCGGCTCGGCGGTGTAGGTGACGGTCACGGTGGCCTCGGTGCCGGGGGCGATGGGTTGGGTGAATGTCAGGGTGATCGCGGTTTTGCCGACGTCCCAGTCCTTGAGTGCCGCCGACGAGTCGACCGCGCTCACGGCGAGGTCGACCGCGTCGAGCCGCAGTTGCGTCAAGGGCTTCGCGATGGGGGCGAAGGTGAGGGTCGCCTTGCCGGCGAGGCGACGGTGGGTGAAGTCGGGGTCGAGCTCGAGTCGGACGTGTTTCACGTCGATCTCGCGATCGCGCGCATACTTGCGGCCGTTGCCCGCATGGTCGGCGTCGGGGTCGAGGGGGAAGGATCGGAGGAGGCGTCCCTTGCAAGCGCAGGTTTCCCAGCCGGCGTGGGCATGCCATTCGGCACGCATCGGGACGGGGAGGAGACAGAGAAAGAGCAGAAATCGGCGCATGGGGGGAGCGTAATGGAAGCCCGCGGCCTTTGGGGAGGCAAATCTGCGGCGATCGTGGGGAAAATCGTTCCGGCGTGACTGTCTTCCCCCTCCGTCTCCGCAAATGCGTAGGGTGGGTGGGTTTGCGTGAAATTCAATCGTGGAGAAATCGTTCCAAGGTTCGATTTCCTGCGATGCCCCGATTTTCCATTCGGACAAGTCGTCGTCAGGAGCGACACCGCTTGGTTACTCCCACGAAATGAACCTGCCGTTTCCGACTTTGCTTTCCGCCGTCCGGTGCGGCATCTGGCTCGTTTTCTTTGCGCTGGCCGGGTCCGTCTCGGCCGAGGAGCCGTTTGAGGCGTTCCTGCAGACGCATTGCCTGAGGTGCCATGGGCCGGAGAAGGAAAAGGGGGATCTGCGGATCGATCAACTTTCGCGCGATTTCAAGCTGGGGGCCGACGCGCATCTCTGGGCGGAGGTGATCGAGCAGGTCAATTCCGGCGAAATGCCACCGGAAAAAGAGAAGCAACCGACCCAGGAGGAGATCGAGTCTCTGGTCACGAGCCTCGATGCCCGGATCAAGGAAGGGCGCGCGGCGCGGATGGCGGCGCGGCCGGCGGTGACGCATTATCGGCTGAGCCGGAAGGAGTATCAGAACACGATCTACGACCTCCTCGGAGTCCGCTACGATCCCACCAAGCCGGGCGAGCTGAATGAAGATTCGCTCTGGCATGGCTTCGAGCGGATCGGCTCGGAGCTCACGCTTTCTCCCTCGCACGTCGACCGCTATTTCCGCGCCGCGGAACTGGTGCTCGACCGCGCCTTTCCTCTTGAATCCGGCGAGGCTCGAAAAGTCCGCAAGACGGCCGTCGATCTGCGTTACGGCGGCGGCAAGGAGCAGCAGGCGATTCTGGATCGTTTCGGCATCAAGCGACCGCTGCGGTATCTCCTCTATCCGGGGAACGTTCAGAACGCGCTTTCGGCCAACTGGTTCGGGAAGACGGGCCCAGAGCACAGCGGGCTCTACAAAGTCCGTCTCCAGGCCAGCGGGATCCGTCCGCCCGGCGGGCAGCCGGCCCACCTCAGCATTGGGAAGCGAACGGGCGAGGAGACAGTGGACGGACTCATCGAGTTCGATCTCACCGCTCCGGAGGACGAACCTCAAGTCTACGAGTTCGAGGTGTTCCTGGAGATGCCTGCGACGCTGGACTTCTGCGTCGTGTCCACGGATGTGGTGGATCGAAGACAGGGCGCGGCCTTCCGCAATGCGCTGGCCAGCCGGGGTGGACACCTTTTCACCCACAGCAGCGAGACCGTGCTGCTCAATCCGAACGCCCCGCAGATGTTCGACGACCAGGGCAAGGGGCTTTTCTCCACGGTGCTCCTCGACTGGATCGAATGGGAGGGGCCGCTTGTCTCGGACGCGGAAAAGGCAAAGCGGCAGGGGGTGGTGCCACCGGACGACGCGACTCCCGAGGTGGTCGCGGAGCAATTGAAACGCTTCGCCGAACGCGCCTGGAGGCGGTCGGTGAAACCGGAGGAACTCGAGCAGTATCTGCAATCCTACCGCGACGAGCGGGAGGCGGGCGAGAAACTGGCCGATGCCTATCGTGTGGCCCTGCAGGGGGTGTTGACCTCCCGTCATTTCATCTACCTCGTCGAAGGCGAACCGGCGGCCCGTGGGCGGCTTACCGATTCGGAGCTCGCCTCGCGTCTCTCGTATTTCCTCTGGAGCTCGATGCCCGACGAGGCGCTCTTTGCGGCGGCCAAGGGGGAGTCGCTGAAGGACGAAGGGCTCGCCAAGGAGGTGGATCGCATCCTGACAGACACCAAAACCAGCCGCTTCATCGACGATTTCTCGCGCCAATGGCTGCAACTGCACCGCGTCGGCATGTTCCCGCCGGACAAGAAGCTCTATCCGAACTACGACGCGTGGCTGGAGGACAGCATGCGCGCCGAGCCGGTGGAGTTTTTCCGCGAGATGTTTGCCAACAACCTCCCAATCGACAGCTTCATCCAGTCCGATTGGACCGTGGCCAATGCTCGGCTCAGCGAGTTTTATGGACTGCCCGAGTCCAAGTCGGGTGGCTTCGAGCGCGTCTCGCTCAAAGCCGTGGATGAGCGTGGCGGTCTCCTCACGATGGGCGCGGTGCTCGGACTGACCTCGGACGGCACGCGCCACCGGCCCGTCCATCGCGGCGTCTGGCTCAGCGAAGTGATCCTTGGGAAAACGCCGCCACCTCCGCCCGCGAACGTGCCCGCGATCGAGCCCAATCCTCCGAAGAGTCCCAAGGCGACGCTCCGCGAAAAGCTGGAGGCGCATGCCAACGACGCCAACTGTGCCGCCTGCCACGCGAGGATCGACCCGCTCGGCCTCGCCTGGGACAACTACGATGCGATCGGACAGTGGCGCACCCATGAGAAGGTCGCCGCGGGAACCGGCGCGGATCCCATGGTGAATCCCTCCGGCAAGCTGCCCGACGGCCGGGCCTTCAAGGATGCCAACGATTTCAAACGGCTCCTCCTCGAGGACCGCGACACCGTGGCGCGGGCTTTCATCGAACACCTCTGCACCTATGCCTTGCGCCGTGTCCTCACGATCGACGACGAAGAAGATCTCAACGCCATCGCCGCCGAAGCGAAGAAGAGCGGCTACCGTGTCAGGGACACCGTGCGGGCTGTGGCGATGTCGGATCTGATGCGGAAGCGGTGATCGAGTAGGGGGGAATGGAGTAATGGAGTAATGGAGTATGGGTGTTGAGCGACGAAATAAGAACCGCGGATACCAGCAGTTGCTGGTCTGGCAGGATGCAATCGAGCTGTATGGACTGTCTTGGGGCGCGGTTCGCGGGTGGCCATTCGAATTGAAGAAGTTGGCGTCGCAGTCCCTTGCCTCCAGCGATTCCGTGCATCGTAACATCGCGGAAGGCTACTGCCGTCGCTCGGTCCGCGAGTATCTCCAGTTTCTCAATTTCGCCCTAGGATCGCTGGGGGAAACGCTCTCTGGTTTCATCGCCTACGCGGAGAATCATCAGATCGAACAGAAAACCTTTGAACAACTCGACGCTCTGATTTTCCGACTGGAGAACCGTCTCCTGAAGCTCGTGGAGGCACTGGAACGCAAGCGGGATGCCAATGATTGGATGGAAAGCCTCGTCGTCCGAGAAGGCCCGACCGAGAATGACGAGGATCGCGCAATCGCACACGACCTGAGATTATTCGTGGGTGGAGCAGGGGATTAGAGTGGTAATGGAGAAATGGAGTAATGGCTCCACCACTCCACCACTCCACCACTCCACCACTCCACTACTCCACTACTCCACTACTCCACTACTCCACTACTCCACTACTCCACTACTCCACTGCTCCACCCTCCACCACTCCACCACTCCAC
>DGXY01000064.1:5567-13633 GCA_002396885.1 Akkermansiaceae bacterium UBA5020 | reverse complement strand
ACCACTCCACCACTCCACCGCTCCAACACTCCACCACTCCACCACTCCACCACTCCACCCGATGCCCTCCTACCTCTCCCAATCCTGGCTCATCGACCGCCGCCACGCGCTCAAGGCGCTCGGCAGTTGCATTTCCCTGCCGCTGCTCGATTGCATGATCCCGCTGCGCGCCGAGGAAAAGGCGGCGGCCATCGCGCCGAAGCGCAGCGCCTTCATCTACCTGGCGAACGGCGTGCATTCGCTTAACTACCAGATCACCACGGAGGGGAAGGATTATCAATTTTCCCGTTCGCTCAAGCCTCTGGAGAAACATCGCGAGGTCATCACGCCGATCAGCGGTCTCCATCACCCGGGGGCGCTCAGCCATCACCACAACTGCATCTCCGTCTGGCTCACCGGCGGCAAGCTCGGGCCCTCCGACCGCAACACGATTTCCGTCGACCAGAAGATGGCCGAAGTCACCGCGCAACACACCCGTTACCCCTCGATGGAGGTCGCCATCACCCAGAGTTCCCTTGCCTGGACCGCGGACGGCGTGCAACTTCCGGCGCTGCGTCGTTGCAGCGAGATCTTTTCATCGCTCTTTGATGAGCCGAAGGGAGGGAAGGAGGCCCAGCGCCGCGCCCTGCGCCGCAAAGGCAGTGTGCTGGACGCCAATCTCGCCGAGGTGCGCCAGCTGGAGCAGAAGATGGGCGCGGAGGACAAGGGCCGCCTCGAGCAATACCTGACCTCCGTCCGCGAGGCCGAGATCCGCACCACCCGGGCCGATGCCTGGCTCGACACGCCGCTGCCGTCCATCTCCGAAGCCGATCGCCAGCGCACCAATCGCGACATCGCCGCGACCCTGGCGGGTGATTATTTTCGCACCGTTTACGACCTCATGGTCCTCGCCTTCCAGACGGATGTGACCCGCGTCGCCACCTTCAGCTTGGGCGGGGAAGGGGACGCCATCGCCATTCCCGAAATCGGCATCACCGAGTCGCGCCACCAACTCAGCCACCACGGCGGTGATGCCGGCTACATGGAAAAACTCACCAACTACGACACCTTCGCGATCGAGCAATTCAGCTACTTCCTTACTCGCCTCGCGGAGACAAAGGATCTCAACGGCAAGCCGCTCCTCGGCTCCACCATGGCGCTCTTCGGCAGCGGGATGTCCTACGGTCACAGCCACGGCAATGCCAACCTCCCGCTCGTATTGGCCGGCGGATCGGACCTCGGCTTGCAGCATGGCAGCCACCTCGACTTCAACAAATCCGCCAAAGGCTTCGGAGGCTATACCTTCGGTCCGGACGGAGCCCTCACCACCTCGCATTATCAGGTGTGCAGCCGACCCGTAAACTCCGACGCCCACATGAGCAATTTGCTCCTCCTCATGGCCCAGCGCATGGGCGTGGAGATCGACCAGTTTGGCGACAGCAACCAGGTCGTTACGATCTGAAAACGGATGGACACAGGAATGGGGACAGAGGAATCCGATTTCAGCGTTCCCATGTCCCCATTCCCTTGTCTCCATCCGGCCCGTCGCGATCCGGCGTAGGAGACGAACGAAAGAATCAGGTGCGAAGAGCCCATAAGACAAATTCATGATCCAAGACTTGAAAACGAAGACTCTCATTCCGCTCGTCATGGCCTGGTTCGCCTGCCTCGCCGCCGCGGAAGAAACGGCAAGCGATGCTCCCTACCGCCCCGAAGCCGGCAAATTCCCACCATTGGAAAAAGCGCACGCCTATCGTGGCGAGCTCGTCTTCGTGGACCATGCGACGCGGCGCGGCAGCATCCGCTTGCAGGGTTCGGGGATGTTCTTCCGGAATGACCCGCATCCCTTCGCCCTGCTTCCCTACGGGATCGTGCGTTACCACGGTGCGCCCGCCGATCTCCGTGATATCCCGCTCGGTAGCGTCATGCACGTCCGTGCCTTCCTGCCGCCGGATCCGATGACTTCGTCGGTGCCGGTGTTGCCGGTCGATAACAAGAGCAAGGACGCGAACCACAACCGGGGCGCCGGCATCGCTCCCGCCGAGAATCATGTCCTCCTTCTCGAGGATGAACCCAGCCATTGCCGCCGCGAGGGCAAGGTCTGGAAGCTGAAGGAAGTGGACCTCAAGGATCGCGCCGGCACGATTGTTGCCCGTTGCGAGCCGAAAGAGGGCGGCGACGGGAAGGCGACCGACGAAACGATGACCTTCGATGCCGCGACCCGCGTCTGGCGCGGTCGCGAGCTGATCGGGATCGACGATCTCATCGCCGAAGGCGCCTGGCCCGCCGGAGGAAAGAAGTCCCTCGGAGATCAGGCCGTCCTCCTCGGCATCACCTGGAAACCGACACCCGACGGCGTCTTCACCCGCTTCCACATCTCGGACCTTTGGCTCGATGACGCGGCGATGGCACACGCCGCTGCCCGGCAGACCGAGACGCACAAGGCCTTCATTCGCAGCCGCTGGATGCCCGCCTCGATCGATGCCGTGGAATATGGCCAATTCGGGCGCGCCACCGTCACCGCAACCCTCTTCGGCGGCATGGACGAGTCCCTCTACGCCGAGTTCGCGAAAGGCGCTTCCGCGATGATGAATCCGGTCGAGAGCACCCTGAAGCACACCCACGGGGCTTATGGTCCCGCTCACATGGCTTCGCGCGGCACGTTCCTGGATGTCATCAAGACGCCCGGCGAGCCGCCGCTCGGCAGCAGCGGTATCCAGATCCGCTTCGAGACCGACCTCATCATCGAAGGCATCCGTCCTGGCCGGACCGTGCGCGTCCGACCCGTCAACTGGCCCCAGGTCCAGGTGCCCCGCGAGGAATACATCAACGACAGCCTCGAAGAGCGCTTTCCGACGCCGGCGATGTTTCCAAAGTATTGAGAGGGAGCAACTGGCGATCAGACTCTGTCTTGTCGGAACCGCGTGCCGCGCGATCGCGTGCAAGATTCCGGTGTTTCGGACGCCGTTTTTGGTATACTAAAACGGTATACCGAATGAGAACATCGCCTCTTTCCTCCTCCCTCTCCGAAGCCGCCGCCACGAGGCTACGAGCGGAGATCGTTTCGGGCGAGTTGCCCTCCGGCTCGCGCCTGGCTGAGGCCGCGGTGGCGCAGCGTCTCGGGGTGAGCCGGGTGCCGGTGCGGGAGGCTCTCGTCCTTCTCGAACGCGAAGGGTTGGTCGAGTTCACCCCGACGGGCCGGGCCTGCGTGAAGGAACTCTCGCCCCGCGATTTCGAGGAGTTGTATGTGCTGCGTCTCGCCCTCGAGCCGGTCGCGGCCAGGCTGGCGGCACCGGCGTTGAAGGCTGACTCCTCCAGCCTCATGGCCAACCTCCAGGCCACCCGACGCGCAAAGGAATTGGCCGAAGTGACGGCGTTGGATCTCGATTTTCACCAACTCATCATCGCCGCATCCGGGAACAGCCGGCTGCTCCGGTTATGGTGTTCGTTGCGGAGCGAACTGGAATGGTGGCTCGGGGGGCTCCAACGCTCGAAGCAGATCTATTCCCACGCCACCAAGTCGGAGACCTTGGCCAGCCACGGGGAGATCGTGCGGGCATTCCGGACGGGAACTCCCGCCGACTGCGAGCGCCTCATGCGGAGCCACATCCTCTTCTGGCGCGAGTGGCTCCCTCCGATGCCGGATCCGTCGTGAGAAAAAACGTTTTCCCCCGCATGCCATGAAGACTCCCGGATTCGCGCTGCTGCTGCTGATCGCCCCCGAGGCTCGCGCGGAGCAGCATGCCTTCTTTGAGTCGAAGGTGCGACCGGTGCTCGTGGAGCACTGTTACGAGTGTCATTCCGGGGTCAATTCCAAAGGAGGACTTCTCCTCGACACCCGCCAGGGCTGGGAAAAGGGCGGTGACTCGGGACCGGCCATCGTGCCCGGCCGACCGGAGGAGTCGCTTCTGATTCAAGCGGTGCGCTATCACCACGGGGATCTGGAGATGCCGCCGAAAAAGAAGGGCGGCAGGTTGCAGGATGCGGTCATCGCCGACCTCGTCGAGTGGGTGCGGCAGGGCGCGCCGGACCCGCGTGAGGCGGAGGCGAAAATCGCGGGGATGGGCAAGGCGGAGGCGAAATCGTGGTGGGCCTTCCAGCCGCTGCCGGAGGCGGATTCGACGCGGAGCATCGACGACTTCATCGACGCCGAACTCGCCGGGGCGAAAATCACCCCCGCTCCGCCCGCCGATCCTCGCACGCTGATCCGCCGCCTGAGCTACGACCTCACTGGCCTGCCGCCGGGCGCGGAGGAGGTGGAGGCGTTTGTGACCGACTCAATCCGCAATCCCCAATCCGCAATCCCAAATCTCATCGATCGCCTTCTCGCCTCCCCGCAATACGGCGTGCGATGGGGACGGCACTGGCTGGATGTCGTTCGCTATGCCGACACTGCCGGTGAGAACACCGACCGGCCGCTCATGCACGCGTGGCGTTATCGGAACTGGGTCATCGATGCATTCAATCGAGATCTTCCCTACGACGAGTTTGTTCGGCTCCAACTGGCGGGCGACCTTCTCAATGCGGACAAGTCACTACCGGAACGCGCCGAAGGCATCGTCGCCACGGGCTACCTCGCCATCGCGCGGCGGTTTGGTCACGACATCGAGAAGGACATGCATCTTACCCACGAGGACGTGATCGATACGATGGGGAAGAACTTCCTCGGCCTTACCACCGGCTGCGCCCGCTGTCATGATCACAAGTATGACCCCATCACCGCGGAAGACTATTACGCGCTCTACGGCATCTTCAGCAGCACTCGATTCGCTTTTCCTGGATGCGAACCCAAGGGACAGCCGCGAGACATGGTTCCGCTGATCACGCAAACGGAGGTCGAAGCGTTGATGAAGCCGTGGCAGGAGATGAACGCTCCTCTGGTAGCGGCGAAAAACAAGCAGCTCGAAGCGGCCAAGTCTGCCGGTGCAGCCATCGTGAAGCTCGGCGGCGCGGGCAGCAAGGTGCTGGCCGAATCAAAAATCGGTGAAGGATCCAGCAT
This sequence comes from Akkermansiaceae bacterium UBA5020, assembly GCA_002396885.1. Lineage (GTDB taxonomy): Bacteria > Verrucomicrobiota > Verrucomicrobiia > Verrucomicrobiales > DEV007 > Arctic95D-9. The sequence continues at coordinate 8,655 of DGXY01000064.1, read as the reverse complement.
CCCCTTTGAGCAGCGCCTCCATGTGCGCAAAGGCGAGGTGCTGCAGCTCGCAGTGTCGGAAAATGTTGGTCATGGCGCGGACACCACGCTGATTGAGTGGCGCATCTCAGAGACGGATGGCGCGAAGCGCTTGTGGACCGTGGCGGAGCTGGTGCCTGATCTGATGAAGGGCAATCCGCATCCCTCGCGCGATGGGGCGGCGTGGTGTTTCTTGGAGACAACGAGCGCACCAGCGTTCCTCATCGACAGGTCCGATTCACTCAACGGCAACAGCGCTCTCCAGAAGTGGAGCAGCGGTGATACGCCATCGGTTCTGGTGAACTCGGCCGATCAGCAGGTGATGGCGTGGACCACGCTCGCGGCGGAGTCGTTCTTTGTGCATCCCGGCCCAAAGCGGCCTGTGGCCGTCGCCTGGATCAGCCCACTGGATGGCGAGATCACGCTGAGCGGTCGTGTGGCCGATGTGCACCCGATGCCGAATGGCGATGGTGTGGCCTTTGAACTCAAGCATATCGCCGCGCCCGATTATGGCCCGGCTCTGGCTCACCTTGGCGAGAGCCTGAGGCCCACCGTTGAACCCGGGCCGATGCCGGTGATTCCCGTCGCTTACGCCGTGGTGGACGCGAAGCCGAAGAATGACCGCCTTCATCTGCGTGGCGATCCTGAGAAACCCGGAGACGAGGTGCCGCGTCGCTGGCTCTCCATCCTTGGAGGCGACACGGTGCCCGCGGAGTCCGGTAGTGGACGCAAGGAGCTGGGCGACTGGATCGTGAAGTCGCCCCTCGCGGCCCGGGTGATGGTGAACCGCCTCTGGGAATGGCATTTCGGCAAGGGACTGGTGCGTTCCTCGAACGACTTCGGTGCCCGCGGCGAAAATTCCACGCATCCCGATCTGCTCGACTGGCTCGCGGCGAAGTTCGTCGAGAGCGGCTTCAGCCTGAAGGCGATGCATCGCCTCATCTTGAGCAGCCAGGTGTATCAGCGAGCCAGCGCTTCGCCCGCCGCCGCCGATCCCGACAACCGCCTGCTCGCGCACTTCCCACGCCGCCGCCTCACTGCCGAGGAGATGCGCGACAGCCTGCTCACCGCCTCCGGCCAGCTCGATCTCACGCCCGCCGAGGCTCATCCCTTTCCCGCTGAGGCGACGTGGAAGTTCAGCCAGCACAATCCCTTCAACGCCGTCTACGAGACGAACAAGCGCAGTGCCTACCTCATGGTGCAGCGCCAGCGGCGGCATCCCTTCCTATCGCTCTTCGACGGTGCTGATCCAAACGCCACCACCGCCGCCCGCCAGACCACCACCGTGCCGACGCAGGCGCTGTATTTCATCAATGATCCTTTCTTCCATTCCCAGGCGGATGCCTTGGCCAGGAAACTGAGTTCACAGCCTGACGACGACACCCGTATCACCGAAGCCTGGCGCTTCCTTTTTCAGAGAAAGCCCACCGTCGCCGAAACGCAGCGCACCAAGGCCTTCCTTGAAAGCTATCCCGGTGAGCAAGCTGACAAATGGACCGCGCAGGTGCGCGTGCTCATGGCGAGCAATGAGTTTCTGCATGTGGATTGACCATGAAAACCACACTCGCACTCCTCACCGCTCTGCTGCTCGCGTCCGTGCCGACAATGCGGGCCGCCGACGCACCCAAGCAAAAGCCCAATGTCCTCTTCGTCGTCTTCGATGACTTGAACAACCGCCTTGGTTGCTATGGCGATCCGGTGGCGAAGTCGCCGAACCTCGACCGGTTAGCCGCGCGCGGAACCCTGTTTACGCGGAATTTCTGCCAGCAGCCGATCTGCGGTCCATCGCGCGCTTCGTTCATGAGCGGACGTAGGCCGGACTCGCTCGGTATCACGAGCATGACGAAGTATCTCTACGATCTGCATCCCGATGCGGTCACGATTCCGCAGTGGTTCATGCAGCACGGCTACACGTCCATGAGCATCGGCAAGGTGCTCGGCGGCTATGGCAAGGAAGCGGACTTCAAGATGCTGAGCGTTCCGGATCGTCGCACCGGCGGCAAAACGAAGGATGAGTTTCAGTTGCCAAGTGGGGTTGCTTTGCCGCCAAACCTCGCAAAGGACTCACTCTGTGAGAATCGTGACGTGCCGGATGAAGCGTGCTTTGACGCTGCGTCAGCTAGCCTCGCGATCACCGAGTTGCGGGCGCTCGCGAAGAAGCCGGAGCCGTTCTTTCTCGCCCTGGGCATCTTCAAGCCGCACTCACCTTACAAGGTGCCGAAGCGCTACTGGGACATGTATCGTCTCGAGGACATCCCGGCCATCGAGACGCCGACACGGCCTCGCAACGCGCCCGAAATCGCCTTTCATGCGAACCACGAAATCCTCGGTGAGCCGAATGCCCCCCGCACGCTCGATGAGGAAGCCAAGCGCGAGATCCGTCACGGCTACTATGCCGCAATGAGTTTTGCCGACGCGCAGTTTGGTCGCGTGCTGGATGCGCTCGATGAACTGAAGCTCCGCGACAACACCATCGTTGTCATCATTGGCGACAATGGCTTCCACCTGGGCGAGCACGATGTCTGGGGCAAGATGACCTTGTTCGGCTGGGACGCGCGAGTTCCACTTATCATCAGTGCGCCTGGCATCGGAACGGGCGGCGCAAAGACAAGTGCCATCAGCGAGTTGATCGACATCTTTCCCACACTCACGGACCTCAGTGGCCTGCCGAATCCACCCCAGCTCGACGGCGCGAGTCTCGTGCCTCTGCTCAAGGACGCCAGCGCCTCCGTGAAGCCTGCGGCGCTCACGCAGCATCCGCGCCCCGCGCTTTACTGGGGCGGCGGTCCGAAGGCCTTGCCGCAAGTGATGGGCTACGGGCTTACCACCGACCGCTGGAGCTACCATGAGTGGCGCGACTTCAAAACCGGCCTCGTCGTCGGTCAGGAACTCTACGACCAGCAAAACGATCCGCTCGAAACGGTGAACCTCGTCGGCACCGTCGAAGCCGCGGCAGAGATTCCCGCACTCGCAGAGCAACTCCGATCCATGACGACAAAAAGATTGGAGACAAAAAGATGAGGAACAGAGATCCATTTTTCTGTCTCCAATCTTTTTGTCGCGCTGGTTT
>DGXY01000064.1:807-5342 GCA_002396885.1 Akkermansiaceae bacterium UBA5020 | reverse complement strand
AAGCCCAACGTGCTCTTCATCATCTCCGACGACCTCAAACCGCTGCTCGGCTGTTACGGCACATCGTGGATTCAGTCGCCGAATATCGACCGGCTCGCATCAAGGGGAACGGTCTTCACGGCGAACTACTGCCAGGTGGCATTCTGCGCTCCGACTCGGTTCAGTCTGCTGACCGGTTTGCGACCAGATACCACCGAAGTGTATCTCAATCCGGATCAGCCACAGGACATGCTCCGCACTCGTCTGCCGGAGGTGGTGACGCTGCCGCAGCAGTTCAAAAATCACGGCTACATCACGCATCCGCTGCACAAGGTCTTTGACGGGCGCACCGTGGATCAAGGGCACGACGCAGCCTCATGGACGGTGCCCTATGGTCCGTGGGAATTGGCGCCAGGTGAAAAACCCGCACCGGGCGGCTATCAGGATTCCGTGACGAAAGCCCGGCTTGCCGAAGCCCTGAAGCAAGGCAAGCCAACCTCAGGACCCGCGACGGAGGCCTGTGACATCCCGGACAACGCCTACCACGACGGCGGTGTGGCCCACACGGCTGCAAAACGCATCCGGGAGTTTTCCAAAAAGGAACAGCCCTTCTTCCTCGCGGTCGGTTTCGTGAAGCCGCACCTGCCCTTCATCGCGCCGAAGAGATACTGGGATCTCTACGACCGCAACGCTCTTCCGCTCGCGCCGTTCCAGCAAATCCCACAGGGCAGCCCGCACGACCTCGCGTTTTACAGCAACTCGGGCGAGCTGCGCGATTACTCGGATGTGCCCAAGACGGGGCCAATCCCCGAAGCGCAACAGCGTGAACTGGTCCACGGCTATGCCGCCTGCGTCTCTTACATTGATGCGCAGGTCGGCCTGCTCATGCAAACGCTGGCGGAATGCGGCGTGGCGGATGACACCATCATCTGCTTCTGGGGCGACCACGGATGGCATCTCGGTGAGCACGGGCATTGGGGCAAGCTGACCAACTACGAAGACGCCGCCCGCGCGCCGCTCATCATTTCCGCTCCCGGTGTCGCCGGTGGCAAACGGGTCACTTCCCTGACCGAGTTTCTCGATGTGTATCCGACCCTCTGCGAACTGGCCGGCCTGCCGATTCCGGCGCACGTCGAAGGCAAGAGTCTGGTTCCACTGATGCGTGGTGATAGCGTTACTCTCCACGAGGCCGCTCTCACCCAGATGAGCCAGGGGAGAGGGAAAAACGCGACGATGGGATGGTCGATCCGCACGCCACGCTATCGCTACATCGAATGGCGGCGGGCCGACTTCAGCGCGGACAATCCCGTCTTTGGCAACCGTGTGCAGGCCACTGAACTCTACGACTGCAAGTCCGATTCAATCGAACGCGAAAACCTTGCTGAAAAAGCTGATCACGCCGCCGTGGTGAAACAGCATCAAGCCCTCTTCGACCAACTGTTGCCGCACGTTCCGACCCGTGAATAGCGAATGAAGACCTTTTCCCTACTCATCAGCGCTCTGGCGCTGTCCCTTGCGGTCTCTGCCGATGCCATCGAGCGCCCCGCGTCGCCCTCGCGCGAAACGGTTCCCGGCCTGCGCATTGAGTCGCTCGTCTACCCGGACCACGGTGCCACGGAATGGCAACTCCGCCTCCAGGCTCCGGGGGCAGGGGAGTCTCCGCTTTACGAAAACCTGAAGTCTGCCGATTTCGAGGTCGCCTTCCCGGCCGATGCCGCCGTGATGCTGCACTGGAGCAAAGGCAGCCACTCCGAGCCGGGTGATTTCGAACCAAAGACAAACCCGCTGGTGGCGGGCAAGCCCTTCACGCTCGAGTCCTTTGGCGGACGGTCCTCGGATGGCGTGATGCCTTATTTCAATGTCGCGAGCGAAAGTGGCGGACTCATCGTGGCGATCGGCTGGACCGGTGATTGGAAGGCGTCGTTCGAACTTCAGGAAAGCGGCAGCGTGCGTGTCACCGCCGGGCTGAAACGCACGCGTTTCCGTCTCGCGCCGGGCGAGCAAGTGCGCCTGCCTTCCATCCTCGTCATGAACTATGGCGGCGACTGGATCGACGGACAGAACCAGTTCCGCCGTCTCATGCTGGCGCATGGCACACCGAAGAATCATCCGCCGATGACTCTGATGCCGGTGCAGGCCGGAGTGCATGGGATCTTTCCTTTCAACGAGACCTCCGAAGAAAAGCTCGTCAAACTCGCCGCCGACGTCGCCGCGCTCAAGCTGCCGCTCGACTGCTATCACCTCGATGCTGGCTGGAACGAAGGAGGCTTTCCCCTAGGGCAGGGCAATCCTCAGGCTGACCCGGTCCGTTTCCCGAACGGGCTCGCTCCGGTGGGCGCGGCGGTGCGCAAGACAGGGATGCGTTTCCTCGCCTGGTTCGAGCCGGAGCGTGCCATGCGCGGCACCTGGATGGAGCGCGAACATCCCGACTGGTTGCTGAAACCGACGGGCACACCGGAGGGTCTGAGATATCAGGAACGGGACGGATTTCTTCTCCTCGATCTCGGCAATCCCGCAGCGCGGCAGTGGGCCATCGAATCCGTCTCGGAAGAGATCACCCGCTCCGGCCTGGATTACTACCGCCAGGACTTCAATCTCTATCCCGCGTATTTCTGGCACACCGACGAGAAACCGGATGAGATCGGTCTGCGCGAGATCCGCCACATCAACGGCCTCTACGCTTTTCTCGACGAACTGGCCCGTCGGCATCCCAAACTGATTCTCGACAACTGCGCCGCAGGAGGCCGGCGTCTCGACTTCGAGATGATGCGCCGCTGCATCGTGCTCTGGCGTAGCGACAGCACGTGGGGGGACAAGAGCTTCCCCCAGAATGTCCAGGCCATGACCCACGGCCTCTCGCACTGGCTGCCGCTCCACGGACTCGGTGCCGCCGCCACCGACGATTTGGCCCTGCGCAGCGGCATGGGCGCGTGCGGCGGTTTCTCCATCAATTACCGCAATCCGAAAGCCGTCGCCGCTTTGCGGGAGCATCTCGACCGCTATCTCAAAGTTCGCCCGATTTTCACCGGCGATTTCTACCCGCTCACCCCTCACAGCCTCGACACGACTTCGTGGATCGCGTGGCAGTTTTACCGCGCCGACCTAGGGGAAGGCATCGTGCAAGCCTTCCGCCGTCCCGATGCCATGAGCGACAGGCTCACCCTCAAACTTCACGGCCTCGTTCCGCAGCAACGTTATGAGATCGAGAATCTCGACGACGGCAAAGAAATCCGCACCGGCGAGGAACTCATGCGGGGTTACGACATCACGCTCCGCGAGAAACCCGCTGCCGCCGTGTTGATTTTGAAAGCGATCAAGTGAAGCAAGCCATGAACGCCCCAGCCATCCCTCGACGCCAGTTCCTCCGCTCCGCCGCCGCCGGATCGCTCGTTTTCCCGGGCATCGTGCAGCGATTGCTCGCGGACAGCGCCGACCCGCTCGCACCCAAGGAACCGCATTTCCCGGCGAAGGCGAAGAACGTCATCTTCCTCTTCATGACCGGCGGTGTCTCGCACGTGGACAGCTTTGATCCGAAGCCGGAGCTGGTGAAGGGCCACGGCAAGGAGATCAAGGCCGACCATCCCGAGATCAAAGGCCGGCCTGGTTACGAGCGCATTTATTTGAAGCGACCGCAGTGGGAGTTTGCGAAGCACGGGCAATGCGGCACGGAGGTGAGCACGCTGTTTCCTCACATCGCTGGCTGCGTGGACGACATCGCGCTGATTCGCTCGATGCACACCTCGCACTCGAACCACTACAACGCCACGCTTGGTATGCACACGGGCTCGTTCGCGCAGTCGCGGCCCAGCATGGGCTCGTGGGTGACTTATGGCCTCGGTACGCTGAACCGCAATCTGCCCGGCTTCGTCGTCATCGCGCCGAAGCAGACCTACGCGGGCACTCAGGTCTTTGCGAGCGACTTCCTGCCGGGAGCGTATCAAGGCACGCTCGTCGTGCCCGGGGCGGAACCCATCGCGAATGTCGCACCGCGTTTGCCGGCAAACCGCCAGCAGCTCGAACTCGCCGCGTTGCGTCAGGTGAACGAGGAGCACCTCGCCTCGCGTGCCGGCGATCCGCTGCTCACCGCGCGAATGCAGACCTTCGAAACCGCCTTCGGCATGCAGATGGCCGTGCCGGCCGCGTTCGATTTCAAACAAGAGTCCGATGCCACTCTCACCAGCTACGGTCTCCAGCGGGGGCAGAACACCGGCTTCGGCTGGCAATGCCTCGCCGCGCGACGTCTCGTCGAGCGCGGCGTGCGTTTCGTCGAACTCATCGACACCGGCTCCTCCGGCAACTGGGACGCGCACGGCGACATGATGACCCACGCGCCACTGGCGAAGAACGTCGATCAACCCATCGCCGCGCTGCTGCGTGATCTCAAACAACGCGGGATGATGGAAGACACGCTCGTCGTGTGGACCACGGAATTCGGACGCACGCCCTTCAACAACACCGCCGATGCCAAAGGGCGCGAGCATCATCCATGGGCCTTTAGCTCATGGCTCGCCGGTGCCGGAGTAAAGCCCGGCATCGTCCACGGTGCCACCGACGAG
>DGXY01000064.1:377-578 GCA_002396885.1 Akkermansiaceae bacterium UBA5020 | reverse complement strand
CGATTTCCACGCCACCATCCTGCACTTGATGGGCTTCGATCACCACCAACTCACCTACCGCCACGCCGGCCTCGACTTCCGCCTCACGGGCGTGGAGGAGAGTCATGTGGTGAAGGAAGTGCTCGCCTAATGTCATTCAAACACAAACAACCCTACTCGTTATGAACACCCATCGTTTCAACCGTCGTGCCTTCCTTCGCG
>DGXY01000064.1:0-163 GCA_002396885.1 Akkermansiaceae bacterium UBA5020 | reverse complement strand
CCATGGCGCTGCCGTGGATGGAGTCCCTCAATGTCTGGGGCGATGAGCCGAAGAAGAACAATCCTGCCAGCGAGGCTCCGGTGCGTCTTTGCGTGACCTTCTCCGGCAACGGCTTCCAATCGAAGGAATGGTGGGCGAAGGGGGAGGGCAAAACGATGGAGCT
>DGXY01000105.1:128370-128674 GCA_002396885.1 Akkermansiaceae bacterium UBA5020 | reverse complement strand
ATCCGCACGCACCATGGAAAAGAAATTCACTATCGGAGACCGCACCTTCGTCCTCGATCAGGAAAAAGCCGAAGAGGCCTACGCCGCCAAGCGCATCATCAACGGCCGCAAGACAGAAGCCTTCAACCTGCTTCCTTTGAAGTATCAGTGGGCCTATGAGCTTTACCGCACGATGAAGGCAAACCACTGGGAGCCTGAAGACATCCAGATGCAGAAGGACATCGAGCAGTGGCAGGGCGACGAACTGAGCGATTCCGAGCGTTGGATCATCCGCATGGGGATCGGCTATTTCTCCGCCGCCGAA
>DGXY01000105.1:102691-128032 GCA_002396885.1 Akkermansiaceae bacterium UBA5020 | reverse complement strand
ACCCGCACGAGTGCGAGGCGATGTTCGAGCAGATCCCGACGATCAAACGCAAGAACGAGTTCGCCACCCGCACCTCCCATGAACTGCGCCGCGACATCGATCTGACCGATCCGGAGAACAAGAAGAAACTCGCCCGCAACATTTTCGTCTTCGGTCAGTGCATGGAGGGGACCCAGTTTTATGGCCTTTTCGGCATGATTCTTGGCCTGAGACGCCAGAAGAAGTTTCAGGGCATCGGAGAAATGTTCCAATACACCCTGCGCGACGAATCGAACCACATCGAGGTTTTCCGCAACCTCTTCATGGACCTCGTCAGCGAAAACATGGAGATCTGGACGCCCGAGTTCAAAGAGGAGCTCGTCGAGACGATGAAGGAGGCCGTTGCCCTCGAGAAGGAGTTCATCAGCGACTGCCTCCCTGTCAGCGCCGTCGGCCTCAACGTCGATGAGTTCTGCCAATACATCGACTACATCGCCGACCGCCGCCTCGAGGGGGTCGGGCTGAACCCGCTCAATCCGGGAGTGCGCAATCCCTTCCCCTGGCTCGCCGAGACCATCGACATCAAGAAAGAGCAGAACTTCTTCGAGACCAAGGTCACCGAATATCAGAAGGCCTCCGCCCTCGCCGCCGTCAGCGACGACGACCTGTGATCCTCCGAGACGACCGGGTCGGTTCGCACACCCGACCCGGTCGTGCCGCTTCTTTTCCCCGCACCGATTTAACTTCCGTTCCCCGTCCCCCGAATCCGCACCCGACCCACGAAATGATTACCCGCCATCTCATCGAACAAGACCTCGAGCTGCACCGCACCGCCGCCACCCCCCAGGAGATGAAGCCCCGCTTCAACTGGAGCGACATGACCTCGAGCCACCCGGCTCCCGCCTCCCGCATCATCGTTCAGGTGGGCGACGAACAATCGGACCTCAGCATCGCAAAAATCGCTGAAACGGTTGGCCGCGCCGTCACCGATCTCGCCCTCGCCCGCAAGCAGGATGACATCTTCAACGACTCCAACCGCCAGCTCGTCGCGAACATCGTCCGTAGCGTCAGTGAGATGCTCACGACGAAGGCGAACACCGAGGAATCCGACGGCACCGTCCTTCTCTCGTCCAGTGAGCTGACCTCCATCATTGAGATGGCCCTCGTGCGTCTGAATGCCCACGATGTCGCCAAGAGCCTCCTCATCCGCCGCAAAACGACGGAAAACGCCCGTCGTAATTCTCGTGGGGCCAGCACCGAAAAGCCGCTCTGCCGTGTCATCCGCCGCAGCGGTGAAGTTGTCGCGTGGGACCCGAACAAGATCGAGATCGCGGTGCGCAGCGCCTTCCTCTCCCTCGGCATGGACTCCTCGCCGGCGAAGGAAATCTCCACCGCCCTAACCGAGCGCATCGCCCGCAGCGGCCAGGAGTTCATGCGCATCGAAGACCTCCAGGACCGCGTCCAGGAAGAGTTGATGCGCCAGGGGCATTACAAGGTGGCCGAGTCCTACATTCTCTACCGGGCCCACCGCGCCAATCTCCGCCTCCTCGAGGAGGAAGAGACGATCCGCCACCACGAATCGACCCAAGAATCGATGATCGTTGTGAAGCGCGCCGATGGCTCGAGCGATCTCTGGGACGGCACCGACCTCCGCCGCCGTATCGAGTTCGCCATGCCGGGTCTCGATCTCTGCCTCACGCCCGACCAGATCGAGCATGAGCTGCGCCGCGCCTTCTTCAACGAGATGACCGAAGCCGACCTGCGGAAGACCGTCATCCTCAACTCGAAGACCCTCATCGAGCGCGACGCTGATTTTGCCCGCTTCTCCGCCCGCATCCTCCTCACCTACATCTACGAGGAAGTGCTCGACTGGAACATCTCGCGCGACGGGGTCGCCGGCCTCGCCGAATTCCACCGCCGCGCCTTCAAGGCGAACCTCGTCCGCGGCGTCGAGATCGAGCGCCTCTCGCCAAAGCTGTTGGAATACAATCTGGATCGTCTCGCCGACGCGATCAATCCGACCTCGGATCTCGACTTCGACTTCCTCGGCATCCAGACCCTCTACGATCGCTACCTCATCATCGACAAAACCGGTGATGCCCACAAGCGCATCGAGGCCCCCCAGCTTTTCTGGATGCGGGTCGCGATGGGTCTGATGATCGGCGAGACACACGACCGCGAGGCCAAGGTCATCGATCTTTACCGACTCTACGCGAGCCGCCGTTTCTGTTCCTCGACCCCGACCCTCTTCAATTCGGGCACGATGCACAGCCAACTCTCGTCCTGCTACCTCTATAAGGTCGACGACAGCATCGAGTCGATCATGCAGCGCGGCATCGCCGAGAACGCCTACCTCTCGAAGTGGGCCGGTGGTCTCGGTGGCTCGTGGACGGCGGTGCGCGGCACCGGCGGCTACATCAAGGGCACCAACGGCGAAAGCCAGGGCGTGATCCCTTTCCTGAAGCTCCACAACGACCAGCTCGTTGCGGTGAATCAGGGCGGCAAACGCCGCGGCTCCGGCTGCGCCTATCTTGAGACCTGGCACAACGACATCACCGACTTCCTCGAACTGCGCCGCAACACCGGTGACGAACGCCGCCGCGCGCACGACATGAACACGGCGAACTGGATCCCCGACCTTTTCATGCAGCGCATGGAAGCCCGGGAAGACTGGACCCTCTTCCGTTCCAACGAAGTCCCCGACCTCCACGATCTCTACGGCCGCGCCTTCGCTGAGCGTTACGTCGCCTACGAAGCCGATGCCAAGGCCGGCAAAATCTTCGGACGTCAGGTTGCCGCAATCGACCTCTGGAAGCAGATGCTGAAGATGATTTTCGAAACCGGCCACCCGTGGATCACCTTCAAGGATCCCTGCAATGTCCGCAGCCCCCAAGACCACGTCGGCGTGATCCACAGCTCAAACCTCTGCACCGAAATCACCCTGAACACTTCGGAAGACGAGACCGCCGTCTGCAACCTCGGTTCCGTCGTCCTCAACACCCACATCAAGGCCGACGGTAGTCTCGACCTCGAGAAGCTGCGCGAAACGGTGCGGGTCGCGGTGCGAGCTCTCGACAACGTCATCGACATCAACTACTACCCCACCGCTCCGGCAAAAAACGCCAACATGCGCCACCGCCCCGTCGGCCTCGGCGTCATGGGGGTGCAGGATTCGCTTTACCTGAAGGACATCTCCTTCGCGAGCGATGCCGCTGTCGAATTCAACGACGAGTTCATGGAAGCGATCGCCTACTTCGCCTACGAGGCCTCGAGCGACCTCGCCGCCGAGCGTGGTAGCTACTCGACCTTTGAGGGTTCGAAGTGGAGCCGCGGCATCCTTCCGCCCGACACCGTCGATCTCCTCGAGGAAGAGCGCGGAGAATCCATCGACATTCCCCGCGGCGGCCGGATGGACTGGAATTCGCTCCGCGAGAAGATCCAGCGCCAAGGCATGCGCAACAGCAACGTCCTCGCGATCGCCCCGACCGCGACGATCTCGAACATCACGGGCAGTTCGCCCTGTATCGAGCCGACCTTCAAGAACCTCTTCGTGAAGGGCAATCTCTCGGGCGACTTCATCGTCCTCAATACTTACCTCGTCCGCGACCTCAAGGCCCTCGGCCTCTGGGGAGATGAAATGGTGGAGCGCCTCAAGTATTACGACGGCGAACTCGCCGACATCGAGGAGATTCCGGCTCACCTCAAAGAGAAATACGCCACCGCCTTCGCGATCCATCACGACTGGTTCGTCGAGGCCGCGGCCCGGCGCCAGAAGTGGATCGACCAGTCGCAGTCGGTGAATCTCTTCCTCGCCACACCGGATCTCAAGGTGCTCTCGCACATGTATCGCGCGGCCTGGCGAAAGGGCCTCAAAACCACCTACTACTTGCGCACCCAACAGGCTTCGAACATCGAGAAGGCCTCGATCAAGGTGAACAAGGAAGTGCGGATCTACGAAACCCGCGAATACACCGAGACCGAGAAGAAGGCCTGCTCCCTCGAGGCGCTCGAAAACGGGGGGGAATGCGAGGCCTGCCAGTAAGCGGCCGAAGATCCTCTTCTCGAAAAGGCGGTCCGCAAGGGCCGCCTTTTTTTCGTTTTCACCCAATCTCCCGTTGATCGGAAAAACTTCAAAACCGGCGATTAAAGCCTGAGACTTCCAACAAGCGGTCTCGCCCAGCCCTCACCAAGCCACCTCGACCTTCAGCCGGAGGCGATAAGCGCTCTGCGCCCGGAGTCCGCCGCGCTTCGAGGCCTCAGGCAGCAGTTTGTGAATGGCGATGACGTAGGATTTCGGAATGCCGACGACGCCTTCGGGAAAGACGTTCTCGGGAATCACCACGTGATCTGGATCGGCGGAGGTGTTGATCCGGACCGTCTTCGGTTCCTGGTTGCCCGCCTCGAGTCGCAAAAGGATCGCAGCATTGCCCCGGACTTTCCGGTCTCCCGCAGGTTCGCGGGCAGCTGCGACATATCGCCGGGTATCCGAGACCACTTCGAGGAACGTGATGGTGAGACCACCGTCGTAGGTCCAGGACTCGCCCACCTTCAGGAGCGGACCGGGTTTCACACCCGCACCGGGCACGGCATCGGCAAAGACCGTCACCGGGACAAGGAAGAGAGCCGAGAGGGCGATGGAGAAAAGTCGGGCGGAGATCATGCCCAGACTTGTCGCGGACGATCCGGCGTGTGACACCTCATTTCGCCGACTCGAACTTCCGGGCGCAATCGATGAGCTCGGCGGGGTCGTCGATGCAGAAATCCGGCCCCTCCGTCTCCATCGCCTCGCGTCCGTTCGCCCCCCAGCAGACCGCGATGGCGCTGACGTGGGCCTTGCGGGCGGCCTCCATGTCGCGGGTCTCGTCGCCGACATACATCGTCGACGAGGCGGCGATGCCCGTCTTCTTCAGGACATTGCCGATGCGGTGGGTCTTGCCGAAAAGACTCACTCCGGCCTCGATGAAAAGAAAGCATTCGAGCAGGCCGAAGCGTTTTAGCACCATGCGCACGTTGTCGGCCGAGTTCGAGGTGATGACCCCGAGACGGAAGCCCTCGCCATGGAGCGCGAGGACCATTTCCCGGGTGCCGCGGATCATGTCCACCGTATCCATCCGCTGGTGGAGGATCTTGCGGATGTGGGCTCCGAGCTTCACCACCATCAGACCGGAGATCTCCAGATGATCGAGGAGGGCACGCGTGTTGAGCTTGCGCAGTTCGCGCACTTCCTCGGCGGTCACGGAACGCAGGCCGTAGCCAGCGGCAAGTTCGTTGTAGATGCCGATGCCCGTCTCGATCGTGTTGGCGAGCGTGCCGTCGAAATCAAAAATCAGCAGGGGTTTGGCGGTTCCGGACATGGAGACGCACACTGTCCGAGGGGAATGGCGAATGGCAAGCGCTCAATCGAGATGAAAAGGAATCGGAAATCGATTGAATCGGGCACCCACGCAGGTTGGTCTTTACAGGCGAGGTGGAATCCGGTTTGCTTCTCCCTCCGCCCTTTTCACCCCGCGCCCCCCGCCATGAGAAACACCATCATCACCCTCCTCGTCTCCATTTTCCTCGTCGTCCTCGTGAATCTGCTCATCGGACTCGGGGTCATCGACAAGATCGGTGGCGGAGCCGGGTCGGCCCACGAATACCAGGTCCTCAGCGCCCAACAGATGGACAACATCGGCTTCCGCGCCGTGGCGGAGCAAGAGGGCATCGAAGTCACCGAAAGCGGGGAAATCAATTTCCCCAAGGAAATGGTCGACAAGATTTCCAAGGTGAATCTCCTCCCCCGGACCATCCTCGAGGTCGAGAAGGACGGCGGCTGGGCATTCGTCGCCGCGACGAACGACAACCACTACATCTTCAAACGCGCCAAGTGATCGCCGGAGTCACCCTGCCACCTCCTCACTCCACGATGCCACCGACCATTCCTCCGCCCCAGGTCCGCTGGGTGATGTGGGCCGCCATGACCGGATCGATCTTCCTCTATCTCATTCTTGTCCGCTTCGGCTTCATCGCCGCACCTGATCCGGGGACGGTGGAAAAACCCGTCTCGGACGGAGGCGTTTCCCGGCCGGTCATCCTCACCGCGATCGGCCTGGTCAACGCCGTGGCGAGCATGGCGATCCGGATCGTCGTAAAGAGCGTGCGCGATCAGCAGGGACGCCGCGTCACTCCGGCGTGGATCTTCCCCGCCTTCGTCGTCGCGCTCGCGCTCGCGGAGTCGCCGGCGGTCTTCGGGTTCATCCTCGGCCTTCAGGGCGAAGACCCGAAATCGATGATGCTGCTTTTCGGCATCGCGCTCGTGGCGATGCTGGCAAACAACCCCGCCTCGTTTTTTGCCAAGGCGGACGACGACGCTTGAAGCCGCCGATCAGTAGTTGAGGGGCTGCAGCGCCTTCGGCACGAACTGGCCGTTGCGCCGGATGACCTGACCGTCGAACCGGATCTCGCCGCCGCCATACTCGGGACGCTGGATGTTCACAAGATCCCAGTGCACCGAACTGCGGTTGCTGTTGTCGGCGACCTCGTAGGCCTGGCCGGGAGTGAAGTGGAAGCTGCCGGCGATCTTCTCGTCGAAGAGGATGTCGCGCATCGGATCCTTGATATGCGGATTGAAGCCGATCGCGAACTCGCCGATGTAGCGGGCTCCGTCGTCGGTGTCGAGGATCTTGTTGATCGCCTTCGTGTTGTTCGCGGTGGCCTTGACGATCTTGCCCTGTTTGAACTCGAACTTCACGTTGTCGAAGGCGATGCCCTGATAGATCGAAGGGGCGTTGTAGGTGACAACCCCCTCGACCGAATGTTTCACCGGCGCGGTGAAACATTCTCCATCCGGGATGTTGTGCGAGCCGCCGCAGGGGATCCCGGGAATGCCGGCGATGCTGAAACGCAGGTCCGTTCCAGGGCCCATGATGTGGACGTCCTTCGCCTTCGTCATGAGCTTGGCGAGGGCGTTCATCGCGGGCTTGAGCTTTGCGTAGTCGAGCAGGCAGACGCGGAAGTAAAAATCCTCGAAGGCCTCGGTCGACATGCCCGCGCTCTGTGCCATCGAGGGATGGGGCCAGCGCAGCACACACCAGCGCGTCTTGTTGACCCGCTGGTTCAGGACCGGCCGCATCTTCGCAGAGAGTAACTGCATGTTCTTCGCAGGCACGTCGGAGAGTTCGTTCACGTTGTGGCTGCCACGGATCGCGATGTAGCAGTCCATCGCCTTCATTTGGTGCATCGCGGTGCCGGCGATGACGCCGTATTGCTCCTCGGTCGCACCCCGGGCGAGCTCGCGGGAGATCTTCGCGTTGTGGAGGTTGACGAAAGGCGTGGCCTTGGCGGCACGAACCTCGCGGATGAGGGCGATGCCGACCTCCTCGGGGACGTCGAAGAGATCGATGAGGACGTTTTCGCCTTTCTTCGTGGCGGTCGAATACCTCACCAGTTGGCGGGCCAGTTCGTCGATGCGGGGATCATGCATGGGATGACAGTCCGTGGAAAAGCGGTTTGTGAAAAGCGGAAAATGCCGTCTCGTAGCGCGTATGACGCACTCTTTCGTCTCGAGCCTGGACGAGGTCGCCGCCCTGCGCGAAGAACTCGACGGGGCGGGGAGAAAGCTCGTCCTCACGAACGGGGTCTTCGATGTCCTTCACGTCGGGCACATCCGCTACCTCAATGAAGCGCGGACCCTCGGCGACGCCCTTGTCGTGGCAATCAACGGCGACGCCTCGGTCCGCGAACTGAAAGGTCCCGGACGTCCCGTCAATAGCGCGGAGGAGCGCGCCGAGATGCTCCGCGCCCTGCGCTGCGTCGATCGGGTCGTCGTTTTCGAAGAACGCCGCGCCACCGGCGTGATCGGAGCGATCCGTCCCCATCTCTATACCA
Source organism: Akkermansiaceae bacterium UBA5020 (assembly GCA_002396885.1). GTDB lineage: Bacteria > Verrucomicrobiota > Verrucomicrobiia > Verrucomicrobiales > DEV007 > Arctic95D-9. The sequence continues at coordinate 120,187 of DGXY01000105.1, read as the reverse complement.
AAGGCGGCGACTACACCGCCGACTCGCTCATCGATGAGGAGAAGGCGCTCCTCGACCACCTCGGAGTGGCAATCCGCATTCTCGCCCTCGTTCCCGGGAAATCGACGAGCGCCACACTCGCGAAACTGGGCGACGGCAAGTCGGCGGGACCGAAACGTGTCGCGATCCTCGGATCGGGCCATGGCTCGAACGCACGCGCCATCCTCGCCGCGGCCAAGGCCGGACAACTCGGTGGCGAGGTCGCGGTGGTGATTTCCGACGTCGCCGATTCCGGCATCCTCCGGGTCGCGGACGAATTCGGCACTCCGACCCTGATCCTCGATCCCGGCACGGAGAAACGCGGCCAACTCACCGATGCGGCGATCAAGGAATTGCACGATCGTCTCCGCGCCCTCCGCATCGACCTCGTCGTCTGCGCCGGTTTTCTCCGCATCCTCCGCGAGCCGCTCCTCTCCGCCTTTCCCGGGCGCATCCTGAATCTCCATCCTTCGCTCCTGCCCGCCTATCCCGGTCGCAATCCGGTCGCCATGGCTCTCGCCGAAGGAGCGACCGAGACCGGTTGCACCGTCCATCTCGTCGATGCGGGGATTGATACCGGAGAAATCCTGCGACAGGCCCGGGTCGCGATCGTCGAAGGCGATACCGTCGAGACCCTCACCGCGAAAATCCACGATGCCGAGCACCGCATTTATCCGGAGGTGATTGCGGAACGCTTGGCCGGACTTTGAGTCTACTCCTTGCCCTTTTCCGGTCCGAGCTGAGCTAGGCCTCTTTGCAATCGGACCAGACTTGGTTTAGTCTTATCGCGGGATCATGAAAACGATCAACATTCAGGCCGCCAAAACCCATCTCTCGCGCTTGGTGGATCAAGTCGTCGCCGGTGAGGAAATCGTTCTCGCCAAAGCGGGCAAGCCGCTCGTGAGACTCGTCCCTTTCCGCGAACCAAGGACGGCCCGTCGTGGCGGGCAATACGCCGGTCAGATCGTGGAGTCCCCCAATTGCTGGGACAGCGATGAACTGGCTGAATCGATTGCCGCACCGCTCTACGCCGCGGCCCCATCAAGTGCCCACGAGGCCAAAGTCGCCGAGCCCCGCCCTCGCGAATGAGACTGCTGGTCGATAGCTGTGTGTTGGTTTGGTGGCTGGATCATCCCGCATCGCTGGCCAAAGAAGCCCGTGAGGCCATCGCCGATCCCTCTAACGAAGTCTATTTCAGCGCCGCGAGCGTCTGGGAACTGGGGCTGAAGATTCGAAAAGGGAAACTGACGATGCCGGTCGATTTCGCCTCCGCACTCTCGGCCGATGGTTTCAGTCCTCTCTCCGTTACGGTCGATCACGCCGCCCGCTCGCTCTCTTTGCCGGCCTTGCACGAAGATCCCTTCGATCGGCTGCTGGTGGCGCAGGCGATCGAGGAAGGATTGGTGATGGTAACCAGGGACGAGGTGATCCGCGATTATCCACTGGCCGTCATGCGCGCGTGATTCCGGAACCTCACGCCGCACCATAATCCCGCCGCCCGAAAATCGCCGAGCCCACCCGGACCATCGTCGCGCCTTCCTCGATCGCGATACGGCAGTCGTGGCTCATGCCCATCGAAAGCTCGGGCAAGGAAACGCCGTGATCATTCTCCAGCTCCTCGCGCAAACGACGCAACGCGGCGAATTGGGGACGCACCCGTTCGAGATCTTCGTCGAAGGGCGGCACGGTCATGAGTCCACGCACCTCGAGATGTGGCAATGTCAGGATCTCCGCGAAGGCCGCCTTCACCACTCCGACGGGGAATCCGAATTTCGCCTCGTCGCTCGCCACATTCACCTGCAGGAGAACCCGGGCGATCAGTCCCAGCTCCCCCGCGACGCGGCTGAGATCCCGCGCGAGCCCCAGGGAATCGACGCTGTGGATGAGCGCGCAGACCGGCAGCACCTTGCGGACCTTGTTGCTTTGCAGGTGGCCGATGAGATGCCACTCGAGCCCGGCCGGAGCCTCGGGGATTTTCGCGAGCATCTCCTGAACCTTGTTCTCGCCAAAGACCCGCTGTCCGGCAGCGAGGGCCTCGGCGACATCGGAGGCTGGCCAGGTCTTGGAGACGGCGACGAGGGTCACGGAGTCGGGATCACGGCCCGCCGCACGCGCCGCCTCGGCGAGTTCGGCACGGACCCTGGTCAGATTGTCGGCGATACTCATGATTCGGCAAAGGCACGGAGGCGATCTCCCCCCATCCGCACGATGCGCCATTCCGGGAGAATTTCACCTCCGGCGCGCTCGTAGAGATCGATCGCATGCTGGTTCCAGTCGAGCACGGTCCATTCATAACGACCCGCCCCGCGTTCGTGCGCGATCGCTCCGACCGCCTTAAGGAGAGCCTTGCCATATCCCTTGCCGCGCTGATCCGGACGCACATAAAGGTCCTCGAGCCAGATTCCGGCCCGCCCCACGAAGGTCGAGAAGGTCGAAAAGTAGACCGCATAGCCCACCGGCAGCCCGTTTTCCTCGGCCAAAAGAGCTTCAGCTGCGGGCACTTCGCCGAAAAGACTCTCGTGGTAATCGGCCTCGGTCGCGGTGACGAGATGGGTGAGTCGCTCAAATTCAGCGAGTTCTCGGATCATCGCGAGCAGCTCAGGGAGATCATCAGGGCTCACCGGACGGACCTGGAAGGAATCATTTAAAAAATCGCTCATTTTCTTTTCTTTGAAATCGGAGGTGGCACGGCCCCTGCTTATTAGGCTATTGTCAGTCGGTCCTAGGATCGATCGACAAGGGGTTGAAACCAAAACGGCAACCCGGTTGATCACAAGTCTTTTGCAGGTTTTACGGGGGTTTTTCCTGCGCTGGTCAACCGGGTTGTCCGTTTCCCCAAACGAGGCCGCCGCTTAGTCGAAATCAAGTTCGATTCGAATCCTCTAGGTTCGTTCCATCCGGCACCAATCATCATCTGTTTGTTTACGATGGTGTGAACGCTAGGGAGGCCAGGATGGGTCAGGGAAAAGGCCGCGCGATAACGCTCATTGCGGGAGTCGTGATGCTGCCGCAAGTTGTAGGAGGATGATTTGCTTTGGCACACACAAACACTTCCGCACCCTCCTTCTCATCAGCGTTACCCTGGCGGGCTTGGCATTGGTGCGGGCAGAGGAGAAGCCGCAGGCAACGGAAGCGAAAACCACGGTGGCATTTGTTCCCGCGCAGATCGAATTTTTCGAGAAGAAGGTGCGCCCGCTCCTCGCGGAAAGCTGCCTCGATTGCCACACCGGCACGAAGTCCAAGGTTGGGCTCGAATTGAATCATCGCGAAGGCTGGCTCTCCGGCAGCGACTACCGCAAGGTCGTCGACCTGAAGGAGCCCGCCAAGAGCGTCCTCATCCGTGCGGTTTCGCATTCCGGCGAGAAGGGCATCCCTTCCATGCCGGAGAAAGGCAACAAACTCTCCGCCGAAGCCGTCGCCACCCTCACCGAGTGGATCGCGATGGGCCTGCCCTGGCCGACGGAGAAAGCGAAGTCCGACGCGGCCGCCGATCCTCGCCAGCACTGGTCCTACCTCCCCGTCAAGCCGGCTCCCCTCCCCGCCGATGCCGGGCATCCGATCGATCATTTCATCCACAAGGCCCAGGCCGCCGCCGGAGTCGTGCCCGCCCCACGCGCCGACCGCGCCACGCTCTATCGCCGCCTCCATTTCGACCTCCTCGGCCTCCCGCCGAAGTTCGAAGAACTCAAGCGTTTCGTCGACGATCCCCGTCCCGACGACGAAGCCTACGAGGCCCTCGTCGATCATTTTCTGGCCTCGCCCCACTACGGCGAGCGCTGGGCGCGGCTCTGGATGGACCTCGCCCGCTATGCCGATACCAAGGGCTACGAGGGGGCGGGGCGCGAACGCCGCTTCATTTTCAGCTACACCTACCGCGATTGGCTCATCAAGGCCTTCAACGAAGACCTGCCCTATGACAAGTTCCTCCTCTACCAGCTCGCCGGGGAACAACTCGTCGATGCCAACGGACCCGACAAACGCCACCTCGCCGCCCTCGGGTTCCTTTCCCTTAGCAAGAACGGCAGCCAGGATGAAATCCTCGACGACCGCATCGACACGACTTTCCGCGGCACCATGGCCCTGACCGTCTCGTGCGCGAAATGCCACGACCACAAATTCGATCCCGTCTCGACGAAGGAATACTACAGCCTCTACGGCATCTTCCTCAATTCCCTGACCGTCGACACGCCCACCATCGGGGAGCCGAAACCCGGTCCGGAATATGACGCCTATCTCAAAGGTCTGGCCGAAAATCAGAAGAAGATCGACGACTTCCTCAATCCCATCCTCGAGAAGCTCAAGAAAGAGCATCCCACCCTCGCCAACAACCCGGGGGCCCTCATGGGCAAGGTCGACCGCGAGGACCGGCGCAAGCTCACCAATCTCGAGGGCGGGCGCGACAAGTTCATCGCCGACTCCGGGATGGAGCCTGACAAAGCCATCATCCTGCGCGATCGCGAGAAGCCCATCAACCAGCACGTCTTCATCCGTGGCAATCCCGGACGTCCCGGCGAACTCGCCCCGCGCCAGTTCCTCTCCATCGCTTCGGAGAACGGAGCCGTGCAGCCCTTCGCAAAAGGCAGTGGCCGCCTCGAGATGGCGCAGTCCATCGTCCATCCCGCCAATCCCCTGACCAACCGGAACATCGTCAACCGCGCCTGGATGTGGCACTTCGGGGAAGGCATCGTCCGCACCGTCGATGATTTCGGCATCCAGGGCGAACGCCCCGACCACCCCGAGCTGATCGACTGGCTCGCCCATTGGTTTGTCGAGAACGGATCTTCGGTGAAAAAGCTCCACCGCCTCATCCTCACCTCCGACACGTGGAAACAGCAGTCGTCGAATGCCAAGACGACCGAAAACATGCTCGTCGACGCCGAGAACCGCCTCCTCTGGAAATTCAAAAAGAAACGCCTCGAACTCGAACAGATGCGCGATGGCATGCTCGACGTCTCCCAGAATCTCGACCCGGCCATGTTCGGACGCCCCGTCGAGATTCTTGATCCCGGTTACAAGAACCGCCGCTCCGTCTATGCCTTCATCGACAGGCAGAATCTCAATCCGACCTTCCGCAATTTCGATTTCTCGAACCCGCAGGAGACTACCGGCAAGCGGCAGAACACGACCATCCCGATGCAGGCCCTCTTCACCCTGAACAATTCGTTTGTGATGGATCAGGCCGAGATCCTCGCGAAGAAGAGCGAGGCAACTCCCGATCGCATCGCCGCCCTCCATCGCGCCGTCTTTGCGAGAGATCCCTCCGAGTCCGACCGCCAGCTCGGCGAGAGTTTCATCGCCGCCTTCGGGGGCGAAACCTCCGCGATGGGCAAACGCCAGACGAACACGGAATGGAGCTACGGCTGGGGCGACCTCGAACCCGCGACCAAGAAGATCGTCTTCCATCCCTTCGTGCATTGGGTCAAGAATGTCTGGCAGGTGGGCGCGGAGCGTCCGCTCAAGAACGATCCCCTCAGCTACCTCTTCGCCGACAACAACGGCAGCGCCCATCCGGGCCACACCGCGCGAGAGAGCCTCATCTACGAGTGGCGCGCCCCCGATGATCTCGTCGTCGCCGTCAGTGGCGAGATTTTCCGCCCGAACGTGGGCAAGGGCAATGGCATACGCGTCAAGGTGGCGACCACAAAAGACGGCGTCATCTACGATCAGGTCCTCGTCCCCGCGAAAGAGAAAATGGCCGTGAATCTCGCCGAGGTGAAGATCGCCAAAAACGAGTGCCTCTATTTCATCGTCGATCCCCACGAGAAAGATTCGTCTTTCGACTCGGTGCGTTGGAATCCCCAGATCACCGACCTCGGCGGACATTGGCCGCGCTGGGGCATGGCCGAATCCTACTCCGGACCTGCAACGCCCTCCTCGACCTGGGGTGCCTACGCGCACGCACTCCTCAACACGAACCGGTTCCTGTTCATCGATTGATTCCCGTGGTTCGTGCCCCCACACCCGTGACTTCTGACTCATGACTCCTCTCCCTCTCTCAAGGCGTTCTTTCCTCCACCGCACCGGCATGGGCATGGGCGCGCTCGGACTCGGCCCGCTCCTTTCGCAATTGAATGCCGGCGACCGTTCCCTCAATCCCCTCGCGCCCGGGAAAACGCATTTCCCCGCCCGCGCCAAACGGGTCATCCACATCTTCGCGAACGGCGGGCCCTCGCAGGTCGACTCCTTCGACTACAAGCCCGCCCTCGCCAAATACGACGGCCAGGAAATGCCCGGCGAATCGCTCAAGACCGAGCGCAAGACCGGCACGCTGATGAAGTCGAGCTTCGCCTTCAAACAACGCGGCCAATGCGGGATCTGGGCGAGCGATCTTTTTCCCATGGTCGCCGACATGGCCGACGACCTCTGCATCGTCAACTCGATGCATGCGAATGTCCCGAACCACGAGCCTTCGCTGATGCTCATGAATACGGGCGCCGAGCGGGTCAATCTCGTCCGCCCCAGCATGGGCAGCTGGGTCACCTATGGCCTCGGTACAGAAAACGAAAACCTGCCCGGCTTCGTCTCGCTCTGTCCCGGGGGCGTTCCCATCGTCGAAACGCAGAACTGGCGCTCCGCCTTCCTCCCCGGTGCCTACCAAGGTGCCCACATCGACACGAAAAACACCCAGGTGGCCAAGCTTATTCCCGACATCCGCAATCCGCGCATGCCGATGGACCTCCAGCGCCGCCAGCTCGACCTCATCCAGGAGATGAACCATCAGGACATGGCCGCCAACGGCTTCGACGCCGACGCCGAAGCCCGCATCCACTCGCTCGAGCTCGCCTACAAAATGCAGATGGAGGCCACCGATGTCTTCAACGTCGAGCGCGAGCCCGCCCATGTGCGCGAACTCTACGGCGACACCCTGCACGGGCGCCAAATGCTCATCGCCCGCCGCCTCATCGAGCGCGGGGTCCGCTTTGTGCAGGTCTGGCACGGGGCCGGACAGCCCTGGGACAGCCATAACGAGATCACCAAGGAACACGGCCGTCTCGCCGGCGAAGCCGACCGTCCCATCGCCGCGCTCCTCGCCGATCTCAAACAGCGCGGTCTTCTCGAGGACACTCTCGTCATCTGGGGCGGTGAATTCGGCCGCACCCCGACCGTGGAGCTGCCCACTCCCGGAGCGAACGACGCCAACACCAAGCTCGGCCGCGATCACAACCACCACGGCTTCACGATGTGGATGGCCGGCGGCGGCGTGAAAGGCGGCTTCCAATACGGCAAGACCGACGAGTTCGGCTTCAAGGCGGTCGAGAATCCCGTGCACGTCCACGATCTCCACGCCACGATCCTCCACCTCCTCGGCTTCGATCACGAGAAACTCACCTACCGCTACGCCGGACGCGATTTCCGCCTTACCGACGTGCATGGGCACGTCGTGAAGGATCTCCTCGTCTGACCCTCCGGGGTCACACAAGTGGCACGGGACGTGCGTCATTCGGACGCAGGAAATGAAAGGCGCTCGCATCCCGGCGATCCGCGTTCATGATGGGGTATGAAGATCGGTTTCGTCTCAACTCGTTTTGCCGGCACCGACGGGGTGTCGCTCGAGTCGATGAAATGGGCCGAAGTTCTTCAACGGGCCGGACACTCTTGCCATTGGTTCTCCGGTCTCAACGACAGGCCCGACGAGGTCGCGCTGGTAGATCCCGAGGCCTACTTCGGCCACCCGCGGATCGAGGCACTCCAGAACCGTCTCTGGAACCGCGACCGCCTCGATCCGGAGGTTCACGATGAGGTCGCCGCCCTCCGGCATTCGCTCGGAGAATCGCTCGCCGAATTCGTGAGCCGCTTCTCCATCGACGTGCTCGTGCCGGAGAACGCGATCACCATCCCGATGCACCTCCCCCTCGGGCTCGCCCTCGCGGACTTCATCCGTCGCCACGACTTCCCCACCCTCGCCCACCATCACGACTTTCACTGGGAGAGGGATCGCTTCACCGGCCACGCCGCCCGCCCATGGCTCGACGAGGCGTTTCCGCCACGCCATCCCAGCCTCGTCCACGCGGTGATCCACTCGGGTGCGGCCCGCGCCTTGCGTGATCGATTCGGTCTCGACGCCGGCCTCGTTCCGAACGTGATGGATTTCGCGACGCCTCCGCCTCCCTTGCTTCGCTCTCGCGAACAAATCCAGGCCGAGCTCGGTCTTTGCGCCGGCGATCGTCTCATTCTCCAGCCGACCCGCGTCGTCCCCCGCAAGGGCATCGAACTTGCCATCGAACTCGTCCACCGGCTCGGCGATCGGCGGAACCGGCTCGTCGTCTCACACGAGGCCGGCGACGAGGGACTTGCCTACCGCGACCAACTCATCGCCCTCGCCGGGGAAAAGGCGGTCGACCTTCGTTTTCTCGATCCCAAGGCGGAGGGTTCACCGAGGCTGGACGAACTCTATCATCTCGCCGATCTCGTCACCTTTCCGAGTCTCTTCGAGGGATTCGGCAACGCCCTCCTCGAAGCAGTCTGGTTCCGCAAGCCCGTCCTCGTGAACCGCTATTCCGTCTTCAAGAGCGACATCGAACCCTGCGGCTTCGAGTTTGTCGTGATCGACGGCGCGATCACCGGGGCGACCGTCGAGGCCGTCCGCGGGATCCTGACAAACCCACTTTCGACCGCTCCCTCACTGGATCGAAACCACGCCCTCGCCTCCCTCCACTTCAGCTACGAGGTCGTCGAAACCCGCCTCCACGAGTGCCTCGGACGTCTCGGGCTTTCCCTCTGAGGATCACTTGGCCGTTTCCGGCATCACCACCGCGGCGGCGAAGGAAACCGGCTCTCCCGAAAAGGGCGTCGCCAAGAGCACCGGACGTCCTGCGAGTGGGAAGAGCAACTCCACCGCGAAGACCTTGTGCTCGAAGAGCGGTTTGTCAGGGCGATTGCCGCCGTCCTTCCAGGCACGGCCTGAAACGATCCAGTGCTGACGCTCGGACCGCACCGAGAGTTCGATCTGCTGCAGGTCCGCGGGATCGTGCGTAAAGGGGCGGCTCAGCAGCACCTCGCCGCGCCGTACCAGCTCGATCTCCTGCCGCACTGGCACGAGGCGGAGCTGGAATCCGTTCTTCCCGTAGAGCCCGACCCCGAAACGGGATGGCAGACGCCCCCCGCCCGGAGCCCGGCCCGAGGCCGTGATCGTTGCTCCCTTTTCCCGGATCTCCGGACCGAACTCCAGCCAGGCATCGACAAGCGGCACGGGTGCGGCGAGGAGTTTCTTCGCCGCCGCATCAACCGACCACGAACCCTTCACGACCGAGGTGCCGTCCGGGAGGGAGGCATCCTTGCTGTTGGCAAGATCGAGTCTGGCCAGTTCCTTCGGAGGAGCCGGCACGGGATCGATTTTCGGCTTCTCAGCGGCAATGAGACCACCCTGGGCCAGAACCGACCCTATCAAGAGCACCAAGCAACCCTCCTTGGCCTTCATTCCTGTCGGATCGCGTCCATGAGATGGCCCCGCAGCACGAGACGGGCGGACGCCGCGCAGAAGAGCAGGCCGCCGATGAGGACGGCTCCGTTGATCGCGGCGAGAAGCCCCCAGGGCAACGGCGCGGAGCCGCCCGTCAGTTTCGGCAGAACCGCGAGGACCGCAGCGCCGAGCCCGACGACGACTCCTGACAAATGCAGAAACCAGTGCTCCGAGAGCACCATCCCGGCGAGGGCGCGGCGCGTGAACCCCATCGCCTGCATCACCCCGAGCTGGCCGCGGCGCTCCATCACATTGCGACCGACGAGGATGGCGAGGCCAAGGGTGCCGAGGAAGAGGCCGAGCCCGCCGAGGGTGGAGAAGATCGAAAGGTAGGTGTTTTGCACCGCATTGAACTCATTGAGCCGGTCCGCGGCGGGGCGCATCTCGAGACCGAGATCGCCGAACATGCGGGTGAGGTGCGAGGCGACGGGCGCGAGGGTTTTGGGATCGGTCCCGGCCCCGTCGAGGAGGAAGAAGCGGTAGCCTCCCGCATCGGGAAAGAAGCGGATGAACTCGGCCTCGTCGATGAGGAGGCTGCCCTGGAGAATCGAGGTCTCGAGAAATCCGACGAGACGCACCGCGAAGACCTGTCCCGAGACGGTCTCGTAACGCACCGTGTCGCCGACCTTTTTCTGCAACGCGTAGACCGCGGTGTTCTGGTCGATGATGCCGGGAATAACAGGGAGGCCGCCTTCCTCCGCTTCGTCCGCGGAAAGGACCCGCCAAGGACTCTGCCCATTCGGAGGCGGACTGGATTGGGCGGTGAAGTGAAAGGGAGAAAGGGCCGCGATTTTCTCGACATCGACTCCCATGAGGCGCGGCCGCTGGGCCCGGTTCAGATTGAGACAACTCGCGTCGTCGCCATTGCTGACCCGCATCGGCAGGATCGTGAAGTCGGCCTTGAGCGCTTCGAGTCCGAATTTTTTCCGTCCCTCGACTCCGTCGAGATCCTCGTAGATCGGCAGGGTCGATTCTCCAGCAAAAGCGAAGCCACCCGTGCCCGATCCGCGGCGCTCCGCCCCGCGCTCCCCGTCGAGGCGGAAGGAATTGATCGCCGTGACCATGAAGACACCCGCCGCCATCAGACCGATCACGGCGAGGCTGCGCCCGCGGCGACGCACCGTGTGCTGGCGTCCGAGAGCTCCGAGCGAAGCGAGGACCGATGAAGGCTTGAGGAAACGTCGGATGAGAATCGAGCAAAGGGCGACTCCCGCGATCGTGATAAGGAAGCCCGCGCCAAAGAAGAGTCCCTGCTCGGCCATGGTGCCGGGGACTTTCGGAGCGAAGAGACATCCCAGCGCGCCGATCAGCCCGCCCCAGAATCCCAAGAGATCACGGCGTCGGCGAACCGCGAAAGACGGACCCGCGTCATCCGCTCCCGAAATGAGCGCGCTCGGCTGCACCGCGGTGACGCGGCGGCTCGCGAACCAGACGACGACGAGCGCGACGATCACGGTGATGGCGAAGGCGATCCCGAGCGAGGCGGGTTTCAGGAAATAAACGAACTCCATCCCGGCCGCCGCATCCTGCCAAACCCCCGACATGCCGCGGAGGGCGAGGCGCGTGTAGACATAACCGCCGAGCAGGCCAAGCGCCGCCCCGGCAATAGCGAGGACGGCCGCCTCGATCAGGAAGAGGCGACGAACGCGTTTTCTCGTGAAGCCGAGGGCGAGGAGCAGTCCGATCTGTGAAGAACGCTGCTCGATCCCGAAGACAAAAACGAGTCCGGCAAGAACGAGAGCCGCGACGATAAGGAAGAAACTCATGCTCGCAAAGAGCGCTCCGAAATCGAACGAACCCGCCACCGCCGCCGCCGCCTCGGCCGGGAGATCGCGCGAGGCCATCCCGAGATCGGTGAGTTTCAGATGCGCCCGGAGCTGGTCGACGAGGGGTTTGTCAGGATCCTCCAGGGTGAAGCGAACCGCGGTGGCATCACCGAAGCGGTTCGACCACATCGCCCGCGCGGCGGCGAGGGAGACGAAGGCCTTGGGGGTGGTCTTGTGCTGGTCCCAGTAGTCGTCGTCCTTCTGGCGAATGCGGTCGCGGTCGATGGGGATGCCTGGCTCCCAGTCGTCGAGCCCGTCGACGTCGAAGATGCCGGGAAACTCGGGCGTCCAGGTGCGGTCCCAGCCATTTTGCTCGAGCGGTGCGATCCCGGCGACGGTGAAGGTCTTGCGCTGCTCCACGAGGGCGCGACCGGCTCCGACGACGTTGTAGGTCAGGGTGATGGTATCGCCCTTTTTCGCGGTGAGGTCCTCGGCGAGCCAGTCGGAGAGGAGGATCTCGTCATCCCCCAATGTGCTGGTGAGGATCCCGTTCAGCACCGGCGCGACACCGGTGATCATGGAATAGGGCGTGCCGCGATCCGCGGGGGCTTTCGCGATGTCGGTGGCGAGGTAGGTGAGAACGGGCGCACTCACCTTTGAGATCGTCTCAAGCGCCTTCACGAGAACACCGTCGAAAAAGACGCGCGAGCTGATCATCTGTTGCACGCCACCTTCACCCGCGGGCGCGACGGTGAGCTGGAGATCCTCAAGCTGCCAAACGGACTCGACCGCTTCGGAGAACGCCTTGGCCTCGAGCGAGCGACCGCCGAGGAGAAGGTTGGCACGTTGGCTCTGCTCGATCACCGCTTCGAGGCGTTCGCGCCGGACGAAGAGGGTCGCGGGCGGGACTTGCTCGGATTTTAACGAATAGGCTCCGAACTGTTCGTTGCCGAGGATCGTCGTGACTTCGGCAGTGAAGGGAGTGGTCTGCTCGGACTCGCCGGAGAGCGGGGCGTCCTTCGAAAGGGCTCCGGGCACCTCGATGCGGATGATGAGGGTGTCGCCGGCCTTCGCCCCGATGCGGTCGGCGAGGGGACGATTGATGGCGATGAAACGTTCATCGTCGAAGCCTTCCGGAGCGGTCCCGGCGATCGAGAGTTTCCAGAAACGTTCGTCGACTCCCACGATCTGGATCTTGTTGACGCGCTGTCCGCCTTCCCGGCTCGCGGCCGTGCCTTCGATCTGGAGAACGGGCGCGACGAGGCTGTCACCGCCGAGTTTCGTGGCCACTCGATCTGCGAGCGAGGCGGTGAAAAAGCGTTCGCCTCCGAGAAAGACCGGGCCGATTCCGGAAAGGCGTGCCTCGGCGTTGCGACGAAGGCTTTCCTTCACCGAGTCGCCGACGACGAGAGCCCCACTGAGGATCGCCGAAGTCAGTGCAACGCCCGCGAGAACCGAGAGATTGACCCAGCGGTAGTGGAAGAGCGAGCTGAGGATGAGGCGGAAGGAGGTCATGGGACACGGGTCACGAGGCGGTTTCCAATTTGCCGCGATGGAGAACCCGCACGGAGCCGAGGGTCGCGGCAAGGGCGCGGTCGTGGGTGACGACGATGAGGGCGAGGCCCTCGGATTCGTTGAGCTCGGCGAGCAGTTCCATGAGACGCTTCGCGTTGTCCTCGTCGAGGGCACCGGTCGGTTCATCGGCGAGCAGGAGGCGCGGCGAGTTGATGAGCGAGCGCACGATCGCGACGCGCTGCCGCTCGCCTCCGGAAAGCTGCGAGGGGAGACGGTCGAGCTTGTCACCGAGCCCGACCCGATCGAAGAGGCGCTTGGCACGGTCGGCGGCTTCGGTGGGATTGGGACGTTTCGCCAGGGCGAGCGTGGGGACGAGGGCGTTCTCCAGCGCGGTGCACTGCGGGAGGAGGTGATGCATCTGGAAGATGAAGCCGATCTTCTCCGAGCGGATCCGGGCGACCGCGTCTTCGCTCAGTCCGGCCGTATCGATCCCATCGACGATGACGCACCCTTCCGAGGGAGCATCGAGGGTGCCGAGGAGGTTGAGGAGGGTGCTTTTCCCGCAGCCCGAGGGACCAACGATGGCGAAGCGCTCACCCGCGCCCACGACGAGATCGAGACCGTCGAGGATGCGGCGTTCGGGGGCGCTTTCGTACCATTTGGTGACGCCGCGCAGTTCCAGGATCGAATTCGTCTCTTCAGGCATTGCCCGAAGTTTCGGCGTTTCCGGGGCTTGCTTCAAGTGGGGAATGACGTAAGCGGAACGGGCTACCGTTCCGTCGAACGTCCCTCGGCGCACGATTTCGGAAGCATCGCCGCCTCCGCTACGATTGATCACTCCGCCATCAACCCCTTCACGCGGGCCTCGATCGCCTTGGACCAGATTTCGTAGCCCTTTTCATTCGGGTGGAGGAGGTCGGGCATGATCTCTTTGGAAAGCGTGCCGTCGGCTTCGAGGAAGTCCTGGTTGATGTCCATGAAGAAGACCGTCTTCCCATCGTCGAGTTTGGCGATGAGCTGGTTCGTCGCTTCATTCTGCTGGCGCATCTTGTCTTCCGGCGTCGCTCCGCGGGGGAAGATGGCGAGGAGAAGGATCTTCATCTGCGGCTGCTTTTCCTTCAGCACCTTCACGATCTCGGTGATCCCGGCGGCGGTTTCCTCCGCGGTGCTGGCGTAAACCGCGCCGCCGTGCTCGGCCATGGGCCGCCCCTGATGGCCGGTGTTGTTCGTGCCGATCAAAAGAACGGTCAGTTTCGGCTTCAAGCCGTCGTAGTTGCCGTTGGCGAGACGCCAGAGGATGTGCTCGGTGCGGTCACCGCCGATGCCGAAGTTCGCGGCGCCCATCGGAGCCCAGTATTGCTCCCACGCCGCCTTGCCCTTGCCGCCCCAGCCTTCCGTGATGGAATCGCCGAGGAACACGAGGGGTGCCTCGCCCTTCTTCGAGATCTCGTTGAAAGAGGCGTGCTTCGCTTCCTTGCCCGGATGCGGCGCGGGCGAAAGGGCGAGCGGCTTGGCCGAATCGGCGAGGGCGAAGGAGGAAAAAGCGGTCAGCAAGGCGGAGGCAAGAAGCAAGCGGGCGGGTTTCATAGGTCGGACATTTTGCCAAGCGGTGGCGCGCGGGGCAAGGGCGGAAATGCGGGGTAAGCGAGGAACTCCGCGAACGCCGTTCACGGAATCAGGCACAGTGCGGCGTTGCCACCCAACACCCGGTCCGCCGGAACTCCACCATCAAAGGTGGCGAAGGAAATTCGATTCTTCGCGGCCAAGCCTAGCAGATACACATCGGTGATCTGCTTCGGACCGATCCCTGCGAGGCTGCGAAATACCCCCGGATCATCGATGCTCACGATATCACCGAGGAAGCGGTGGCTCACACGCCCTCGGAATCGAGCAATTCATTGACGAGAAAATCCGAGACGTTCGTCGCGTCATTCTCAGCTGTCCGAAGAACAGGCCCGCCACTTTCGTCGATCCGAAAACGATCTTGCGGAACCTCGCCTCCAGGGCCCCGCAGTTCACGCTCAAGCGCACGAGTGAAGAGAGCCTTCAGGGAGACCCGTCGCCGCAGTGCCACGGCTTTCGCCTCCGCAAACAACTCATCGGGGAGCTCCACGGTGGTTTTCATATGGGTTACAGCACGGGTTTATGGGTGAGTTTCAAACACCCCCTCTCACTGCCTCACCCACCGCCGCGACTTGAATTCATACCTCGGTAACTCCCCTGCCTCGACCATCTTCACCGGGATCCGCAGGGTGAAGGCATCGGCCAGCTCGCGCTGGACACGCTCGGCGAGATCGGGTCTCGCCTTCGCGTCGGCCTCGATCATCACTTCGAGCTCGGCCATGGATTGACGGGTCGTCTGCACGACTTGGAACTCGACGACTTCGGGAAAACCGCGGATGATCTTCTCGACGGCGGTCGGGTAGACGTTGACGCCGCGGATCACGACCATCTCATCAACGCGGCCGAGGATGCCGCCTTCGAGGCAGAGCCCGGAGGAAGCTCCCGCCGGAGCGAAATACGCCTTCTCCACCAGATCGCCGGTGCGGTAACGCAGGAGCGGACAAGCGGTGCGCGTCAGGGTGGTGAGGACGAGCTCGCCTTTCTGCCCCGGCGCGACTTCCGTCTGGTTCTCGCGGTCGATGATTTCGGCGAAGTAGGCCTCCTCGATGACACAGAGCGCGAGCGGTTTGTCAGGATGCTCGTAAGTGACCGGCCCGGTCTCGGTCATGCCGTGGTGGTCAAAGACCCGCGCGCCCTTCCAGAGATCGGAGAGACGTCGACGCACTTCGGGCAGACTACCGCCCGGCTCGCCCGCAACGACGATCTTTTTCAGCCGGTAAGTGGCGGTCTCGTCGTTCGCGTGGGCAGCGAAGAGTTCACCGAGGCGCATCGCGTAGGTCGGCGTGCAACAGAGGACCTCGACCTCGTGCGCCACCATCGCCTGGAGCCTCGCCTTGCTGCTGAGCCCGCCACCGGGGATGGAGAGGTTGCCGCGCCGCGTCGCCGACTCGAAGGCGGTCCAGAAACCGAGGAAGGGACCGAAGGAAAAGGCGAAGAAGATCTTCTCGCCTGGCCCGACTCCGGCGGCTTCGTAGACGCGATCCCAACAATCGAGCATGGCCGACCAGCTTTCGGCCGTGTCGAGCGAAGGGAGCGGGCCACGCGTCGTGCCACTACTCTGACAAAAGCGCGAATAGCGCCCGATCGGGTAGGTGAGATTCGATCCGTAGGGCGGGAACTCCTCGCGATCCCAGACGAGATCCATCTTCGAGGTGAAGGGCATCTTCGCCACAAATTCGGCGAGCGTGGGGGCTTCGCCGAGTGCGGCCTTGGCGAGGCGGTCGCGGTAAAAGGCGTTGCCGGAGCGCAACTCGAGAAGAAGGGCTCGAAGGCGCTCCGTTTGCAGGGATTCAATGGAGGCGCGATCAGGCATGGCTGGCAGCGCCGGACCGGGTCACGCCGGACCGGACCCGATCAATGGCCGGGCGAAGCGGAGTCGGACGAGGATCGCGGCTCGGCCGGAGCGACCGCCGCGACTTTCTCGGCCGGCTTCGCGGGCGCGGCGTGGACCGGCTTGAACTTCGTGACAAGATAACCACCGGCGGCCGCCATGAAGAGCCCGAGAATGAAGGGCCAGCGGATCTTGCCCCAGTCGTGCGCCATCGAGATCGAGACGATCGCATTCACGATCGGTGCTCCGGCGAAGATGATGGACATCACGACACCGGGCGCATTCTGCACCTTCGCGCCGATCGCCGCACCGAGGGCGAGGAGGACGAAGAAGGCCCCGATCGCTCCGAGGATGCCGGCGAAGAGCGAAAGCCAGAGACCCTTGGCAGGGAAATTCCAGTCCGCCCCGCGCATCACGAGGAGGATGAGGGGGGCAAGCACCGCAGTGAGGAAGTAGGCAACGCCGACGAAAAGGAAGGCCTTGTAGCGGCCGTTCACGGGATCGACCATGCCCATCTGCCCCATGTGAAGGAAGATGCCGTAGAGTCCCCAAGTGAGGACGGTGCCGAGGGCGAAAATCAGCCAGGAATAGGTGCTCATGGGATCCATTAGGAGGTGGTGAAAGGCGTTACGAAGAGGGGTTCAAGCGGGGATCGAGCCTTCGGGCGCGACCTTGAGTTTTTCGCGCCATTCGTCCGGTATGGCAACCGCTTTCATTCGGCGCGTTTCGGCATCGAAGGAGACACAGACGACGGTGAAGCGTCCCGTCGCGGCGAGAGCGCGCTCCTCGGGCGAGTCGGGATGCTTCCAGAACTGGAAATAATAGTGGATCGTCTTGTTGCGCAACTCCTCGACGAGCAGCTCGATCTCGATCTCTTCCTCGAAATGGAGCGGCAGGCGGAAGTCGGCCGAGGCGTGGACCCGCGGCCAGCCGACGTTCGGGCCGCCCGTATCGGAGCCGTGGCGGAAAGGGTGCACGGAAAAACCGAGGGAACGGTAGAAGGCGTGCTCGGCTACCTCCATAAAGCGGAAGAAGTTCGAGAAGTGCATGATCCCCGCCACGTCGGTGTCAGCGAACTCGACGCGGCGGCGGTGGAGGAAGCGGTGGGCCATGGCGGAACTTGGGCGCGGGGCGGCGGATTTGCAACGAAGGGAATGGGAGACGGAGCGGAAGCGGCGACGCTTCCGAGATCGAACGTCCCTTGGCGCTCAGCCGGAACGGTTGCCCGTTCCGCTACGGGAACGCTCCGATGAACGCGTCAGCGGTAGCGGAAGCGGCGACGC
>DGXY01000105.1:99900-102361 GCA_002396885.1 Akkermansiaceae bacterium UBA5020 | reverse complement strand
TACGGGAATGCTCCGATGAACGCGGCAGCGGTAGCGGAAGCGGCGACGCTTCCGAAATCGGACGTCCCTTGACGCTCGGTCGGAACGGTTGCCCGTTCCGCTACGGGAACGCTCCGATGAACGCGGCAGCGGTAGCGGAAGCGGCGACGCTTCCGAGATCGGACGTCCCTTGGCGCTCGGTCGGAACGGTTGCCCGTTCCGCTACTTCCTCACGCGGATCGTCGCGGAGCGTCCGTGGGCGTCGAGGCCTTCGACTTTGGCAAAGGCTTCCACGATGGGCGCCGACTTGCGGATCGAATCCTTGTCGAGGCGCACGATGCTGGTGCGGCGCTGGAACATGTCCACGGTCAGGCCGGGGAAGGACTTGCCCGCTCCCCCGGTCGGCAGCTCGTGGCTCGGTCCGGCGAGGAAATCACCCACCGCGACAGGCGAGTCGTTCCCGAGGAAAATCGCACCCGAGGTTGTGATCAGGGGGACGACGGCGTTTTCATTCCTGACAATGAGAGAAAGATGCTCGGGGGCGAAGGCGTTGACGAGGGCGACGCCGTCCTCGAGCGACTCGACCAGCACCATCCAGGCCCCGTCCTTGAGGGCCTTTTTCAACTGCACCTGCCGACTCAAGGTCTGGATCTGCTTCTCGATCTCGACCTTCACCGCGTCGAGCAGCTTTTCGGAATCGGTCACGAGACCCATGATGCTGTCGCCTCCGTGTTCAGCCTGCGCGAGCATGTCGGCGGCGATGTAGGCGGGATTTCCGCTCGCGTCGGAAAGGGTCACGACTTCGCTCGGTCCGGGCAGCAGGTCGACCGCGACGACGCCGAAGAGCTGGCGTTTCGCCTCAACGACGAAGGAATTCCCGGGGCCATAGACTTTCAGCACCGGACGAATCGTCTTCGTGCCGTAGGACATCGCGGCGAGTCCCTGGGCTCCGCCGACCTTGTAGATCTCGGTCGCACCGGCTTCCTTGAGGGCGTAGAGCAGGGCCGGATTGACGACACCACCGGGACCGGGAGGAGTCATCACGACGATCTCGGGACATCCCGCTGCGGCCGCCAGGCAGACGGTCATGTTCGAGGTCGAGACGAGCGGGGCGCTGCCACCGGGCACGTAAATGCCGACACGCTGGAAAGGCAGGTAACGCTCGCCGACGAGGGCGCCCTGGGCGTTTTTGGCGGTCCAGTCCTTGCGCAGGCTGCGCTTCGCGAAATCGATGACGTTTTTCCGCGAGGCGGCGATGGCCTTCTTTGTTGCCTCATCGACCGCGGCATCGGCTGCGGCGAGTTCGGCCGGAGTGACGCGGAGCTGCTTCGCGTTCGTGAAGCCAGCCTTGTCGAAACGGTTCGAGAGTTCGACGAGGGCGGAGTCGCCCCCGCCGCGGACTTCGTCGAGGATGCCTTTCACGATGGCCTCGACCCCGGCCGGCGGAGCATAGCGGCGGTCGAGCTTCTTCAGGGCCGAAGCGAAATTCTTTTGGTCGTGGCGGAGGATGCGCATGGGGGAAAATCACGCCGGAGCGGAAGGATCTACTCAACAACGATCCGCAGCGTTTTCAAATAGTCATCTCCCCCAAACTCGGGTGGCATGGGAGGTGCCTCGCTGGAAGAAACGCGCCTCCGCTTCGCCCGGATGCCCGCGAAGACATCCTTTTCAA
The DNA here is from genome assembly GCA_002396885.1 of Akkermansiaceae bacterium UBA5020. Lineage (GTDB taxonomy): Bacteria > Verrucomicrobiota > Verrucomicrobiia > Verrucomicrobiales > DEV007 > Arctic95D-9. The sequence goes on along the minus strand of DGXY01000105.1, from coordinate 100,710 downwards.
ACTGGGCCACCGAGAGCCGGTGGGTGTTCGCGCAGCAGAGCAGCCACCCTCCGGGCTCGAGCAGGGCGACGGCGAGGCCCGCGAGATCGGCGTAGTCGCGGTCGGTGCGAAAGGTATCCTTGCCGCTCCGCGAAAAGGTCGGCGGATCGAGGACGATGCCGTGAAAGGTCCGACCCTGTCGCGCAAAGGTCCGCAGCCAGGCGATCGCGTCGCCTTTCACCCCGTGGTGACCGGAGCGGTCGAGGTCGTTCAGGGAGAAGTTTTCCCAGGTCCAGTCGAGGTAGGTTCCGGAAAGGTCGGCGGTCGTCGTCTCGGCTCCCGAACGGGCTGCCATCACCGAAAACCCGCCGGTGTAGGCGAAGGTATTGAGGACACGCTGCCCCGGCTTCACCTGCTCCCCGACCCATCGTCGATTGAGGCGCTGATCGGTGAAAATGCCGCAGGAGTAACCGGCCGCGAAATCAATCCAGAAGGAGGCACCGTTCTCCAGCACGGGGAATCGTTCCGTCACCTCCTCGCCCGAGACTCGCACGGGAGCCGTTGCCGCGGCCTTGTCGCGGGGGCGCCAGTAGACCGACCGGGCCACGCCCTCGGCAAGGGGCGGGAGAAAATCCGGGAATTTCTCCTCCCGCGTCTGCACGAGCCAACGCCCGTCGAAATGATCGACCCACAAATCCGCCCGAGCATCGTGGAGGATGCGCCAGGCCGTCGTGTCGGGAGGTGCAGGGGACAAAGTCATCGGTCAAAAACTCATACTCTTACCTCATACTCTTACCTCATACTCTTACCTCCTACTCCTACTCTTACCTC
>DGXY01000105.1:99400-99697 GCA_002396885.1 Akkermansiaceae bacterium UBA5020 | reverse complement strand
CTCCTACTCCTACTCCTACTCAAATGGCGGATCGGGCGGTGAGTATGAGTAAGAGGTAAGAGTATGAGTAGGAGGAAATGAAAGAGAGTGAGTTTTTCACCGCGAAACATTCCCGTAGGTTGCTTTTCAGATGGGCCCTTCCTAAACTTGAGCCAATCCATGAATCCCTCCCTGTCCGCCAAACTTGAGGCCGCCGTCGCCGCCGGAGACCTTCTCCAAAGCAGTTTCGACAACCTTTCCGAACTCTTCGCCGGGTCGGTTAATCCCGTCTACGAGGCCTCGGTCGAGTGGCTCGCC
>DGXY01000105.1:94190-99208 GCA_002396885.1 Akkermansiaceae bacterium UBA5020 | reverse complement strand
CGAAGGCCATTGGAAGGAAGTGAACAACCGCTTTTTCAAGAAACTCGCCTTCGGCACCGGAGGTCTCCGCGGTCGCTCGGTCGGTGAAATCGTCACTCCCGCCGAACGCGGCGCGGCCCCGGAGGGAGGGCGCCCCGAGTTCCCCTGCGTCGGCACGGGTAACCTCAATTTCTACAACCTGACCCGCGCCACCCTTGGGCTCGTTCGCCATTTGCTGAAGGCCCACTCCGGTCCGGGCCGCCCCTCCATCGCAATCGCCCGCGACACCCGCTACTTCGGCAAGGAATTCGCTGACTGCGTCACCCGCGTCGCGATCGAGAACGGCTGTGACGTTTACCGCTTCACCGAGCCTCGCTCGACCCCACACCTCAGCTTCGCCGTCCGCCACCTCGGCACCACCGCCGGGATCGTCCTCACCGCGAGCCACAATCCCCCGCACGACAACGGCTACAAAGTCTATGGCAGCGACGGAGCCCAGATTGTCGAGCCCGAGGCCTCGGCCATCATCGCCCAGGTCAATGCCGTCAGCGGCGAGAGCTACGAAGTCCTCCCCTCCGATCAACAAGGCATCATCTACGAGCTCGGCACGGAGATGGACGAAATCTACCTCGCCCGGCTCGAGACCCTTCTCCTCGATCCCGCACTCGTCCGCGCCCAGAGCGACCTGAAGATCGTCTTCACGAACATCCACGGGACCGGCGGCAAGATCTCACCCGCCATTCTCCGCCGTCTCGGCTTCACCTGCGATACCGTCGCCGCTCAGGACACTGAGGACGGAGCCTTCCCCACGGTGAAGTCGCCCAACCCCGAAAACGCCGAAGCCCTCCAAATGGGCGTCGACCAGGCCGAGGCCACCGGAGCCGATCTCGTCATCGGCACCGATCCCGACGCCGACCGCATGGGGGTGGTGGTACGCGATAAATACGGCAAGATGACCCTCCTCACCGGCAACCAGATCGGTTCGCTCATCGCCTATTACCGGCTCCTCACCTTTACCGGCAAAGGGATCATCACCGAGGCAAATCGCGACCACGCCGTGATCGTGAAGACCTTCGTCACCACCGAGCTCCAGACCGCCATCGCCTCGCACTTCGGAGTGGGCGTCGTCAACACCCTGACCGGATTCAAATACATTGGCGCGAAGCTGCGCAAATACGAAAGCCAGATCCCCGCCGATCTGCGTGCGGATTACCGCCGTCTCCCCGATGCCGAGACCCGCGACCTGCGCTTGAACTACTCGCGTTTCTTCGTCTTCGGTGGCGAGGAGAGCTACGGTTACCTCGGAGCCGACTTCCTCCGCGACAAGGACGCGAACGGCGCCGTCGTCATGTTCGCCGAAGTGGCCGCCTTCGCGAAGTCGAAAGGCATGACCTGCGTCGAGTTGCTCGATGAGTTGTTTGTCAGTCACGGCGTCCATCTGGAAGGACAACATGCCGAGACCCTCGCCGGAGCCGAGGGGGCTGCGCAGATCCAGAAGCTCGCCCTGAGCTACATCGATCATCCCCCCACCGAGATCGACGGGGTCAAAGTCGCCCGGGTCCGCGACTTCGAGAATCAGGAATTCACCGACGAAGAAGGCGATCCTATTCCGAAGGAGAAAATGGTTTTTGTCGATTTGGAAGACGGCCGCGCCTTCGCGGTGAGGCCTTCGGGAACGGAGCCGAAGATCAAGTTCTACCTCTACCAACGGCCGAGGCCAGGACATGGCGGGATCGATTTGCCCGAGGAACTCGATTCGGCAAAGGCGATCGCGCAGAAGGCGTTCGATTCGCTGAAAGCCGCGGTCGTGGCGGACATGCGGGCGAGGCTGGGGTGAGCGTTGCGATCGACGGGACCACGCGAGCCCGCGATATCTCACGCTCTTGGAATTTCGGTCCCTCCCTCAAGGGAGGCCGCCGGAAGGAACAATCGCAATCCTGTAGCGGAAACGCGGCGAAAACCGAATCGAACATCGGATTCGACCAGTTCCTCATTCGCCGCATGCGACCCGTTCCTCACCTCCCCATCGCCTCCTCCAGCGCCGGCACGAAAGGCCGCGATCCGTCGTGATGCCCGAGTCGTTCGTCGAGCGCCTCGAGCCGCTGGATGAGATCGACGACCTCCCTTCTCGCATAAGGTCCGCCCGCCTCGGCGCAGAAGTGGGTGCGACAGCCAAAGGGACGGTGGTCGTAGATGGTGCATCGTCCATTTGCTCCGAGCAAGGGACAAGCGCCATCGGGATGGGGTTTCAAAGTCGGACGGCCCGAGGCCCGCGCGCCTTTTGCCGCGTAGAGGGCCTCGGCCTTCGTTACCTGCGGCGTCCGGCCGGTGAGCCGGAAATGGCAGCAACCCGTGCGCAGGATGCAATCGCGAGGCACAGGCCGCGATTCGATCGCGGCGTAGATCGCGCGCAATTCGGTGAGGGCGGCGGAGTCAAGAGTGAGCGGGGACGATCGCGGCATCGGGGGACGGGGCCACTTTACCGTGAATCCATCCCCTCCACCGGAGTTTTTTCGCGAATCGCCGACTGGCCCGACCGAATCCCGAACATTCGCTGCCCATCCCGGGGGCGAACCCCTGGTCAATTCGAAGACAGACCCTAGGGGTGAGGAAAGCGCGGGCTGTTCGGGCTCCACGGCGATCCTGCGCTCAAGGGAAGCCCCTTGCCAAAGAGTTCGACCGAGTCGGAAACCGTGATTGGAGGTTGCGGCTCCGGATCCCAGCCCTCAAACGGAGATTCCACCTCGCTCGCTGGATCGGGACGCCTCGGTTCGGTCGTGCCCGCCACAGAAAAAACCGCCCGTCGGGATCCCTTGCGGTGCGGACGGAAGCCCACCGACACCTGAGTTGATTCACCTGGATCAAGGACATCGACGCGCAGAGGCGAGACCGGGAATTCGTTCTGAGCAGATCCGGCGAGAGCGGACGAGAGTTTCGTCAGCCTCATGTTTCCGATGTTTTTGATGGTCACGTCTTGCGCTTTCGCTTCGCGCCGCACGCGGGTTCTCGGGAAACGATCCGGGGGCGAGATTCGGATCGCAGGAGCGGGCTCGAAGGGAATCACAACGTAGGTGATGAAGTATTCATCCTCTCCGGAGGCATACTCTGGCTCGAGCGCCTCCGCACCCGCTTCGGAGCCGGCTGTGTGGTAAGGCGGTCCGATTCGATAGGTTCCCGGAGCAAAAAGGTAGAAAGGAATGTCGTTCGCAGTCACCGATCCAGATCCCGCGATCAAGGCTCCGGCCGGAGGTGCGCTGACCGCGAACGATCCCAGACACCAATATCCACCAGCGAAGATGACTTCATTGAGGGGAACCGTCGTTTCACCGATGATCGGGAGAAAGAGTTCCCGCATCACTGGCACATCGGGTTCACTGTTGTCGTTCGGATAGGAAATCTGAAGAGCCAAGCCAGTGGGAAGAGGGATTACCGGACCGCTGGTATTTGCGGGGGGCGACGGCAAATTGACTGCGAGATTGGTTCTGGTAATGAGGGCGCCGTTGTTTTGCACCTCAGAGGTGCTGAGCGGATATCCCTGCACCGTGGCGGACCCATCGAGCGAGACCCGGACGCCTCCATTCTCAAGTTCCTGAACGGTGACGGTCAGATCGCCCTCGGGGTAAGATTGCTGGGCCTCGAGGGGTGACGAGACGAAATGTCCGAGCCCCCCCCAAAGAAGGGCGATAAAAAGCAGCGGGAGGTTCTTTGATTTCATGGGAATTCTTTGGTTTCAAGCGTGGCGTTGGATTTCTCACCAACGCCAGCCTAATCCCCGAGAGTCCCGCGACCAAGGAAAGAGCCGACGCATTTCCTGTCAAACTCACAGCAGGAATTGCTCTGCAAAACAGCCGAGCCATCAGCTCCGGTGCATTTTACCGGACCTTCCGTGAAGCTTGCATCAATACCGGTCGCGCTTGCCGCGATCATAGCGGTCGCGATTGGACGGACCTCCGGGACCACCCTTGCCGCCGCCACCACCACCACCGCGGGGACGGTCGTCGCGACGTTCGCCACGATACCCACCGCCGCCGCCGCGATCTTCCCAGCCCCCGGAGTGGCCGAAACCGCCGGGCTTGCCACCGCCTTCACGCGGGCCTCCGTCCCGCGGACCACCGCCGCGGAATCCGCCTTCGCGACGGAAACCTCCCTCGCGGGGACCTCCGTCCCGGAAACCGCCTTCACGCGGACCTCCTTCACGGGGACCGCGGTCGAGATCGATCTTGAAGTTGAGACCACGCAAGGTCGCGTTCGAAGCGAGCTCAATGGCGCGCGCCGCTTCGGTCTCGGCGACTTCGATGAGGCTGAAATTCGGGAAGAGCTGGATGCGCCCGACCGTGCCGCGCTCGAGATGGCATTCGTTGTGGAGCATGCCGACGATGTCGCCGGGATTGATGCGCTGGTTTTTCCCGATGCTGAGGAAGAGCTTCACCATGCCGGGCTCAGGGCCCTCGCCGGGCTGGGGACGGGGCTTGCGTTCGAAATCGCGCTCGCGGCGTCCGGCCGAGGGATCGCGGGGCTCCCAGGCGGGGCCACCCTCAGTGTTGTCGCGACGTTCGGGACGCTCGGGACGATCTTCCCGGGGACGGCGCTCGCGGCGGTCGTTCGGTCCGGGCTGGCGGTCTTCGGCGATCTCTTCACCCTCGCGTCCGTTGGAGTCGCGGAGCAGCGACATGAGCGCACCGGCGATGGTCTGCCATTCCTGCCCTTCCTCTTGGATGGGTTGCAGGGCGGTGATGGCTTTTTCAAAACCACCTTCGGCGATGCGCTCGCGCACGGAATCGATGAGCTGCTCGGCGAGCCGATTTTCCACCTCCTCGACCGAAGGGATCTCGGCCCGGACGATGGGCTGTCGCGTGTAGCGCTCGATCGTCTTGATGCGGTAGATGTCGCGTCCGTGGATGAAGGAAATGGCCTTGCCCGAGCGGCCGGCGCGACCCGTACGGCCGACGCGGTGGACATAGTCTTCGGGGTCCTGTGGCAGCTCGTAGTTGAAGACGAGATCGACGTCGTTCACATCGATGCCGCGCGCGGCGACGTCG
>DGXY01000105.1:93570-94013 GCA_002396885.1 Akkermansiaceae bacterium UBA5020 | reverse complement strand
GCGGCGACGTCGGTGGCGACGAGAATCTCGACGGTGCCCTCGCGGAAAAGACGCAGGACGCGCTCGCGCATCGTCTGGGCGATGTCGCCGTGAAGACGGTCAGCGGAGTAGCCGCGGGCGAGGAGTTCCTCGGTGCACTCATCAACGGCCCTTTTCGTGTTGCAAAAAATGATGGAAAGGCGCGGCTGCTCGAGGTCAAGAAGGCGCGAGATGAGCTCGATGCGCGAGCGTTGGCGGGCCTCGTAGCAGACCTGCTCGATCGATTCGACGGTGAGGCTCTCGCGCTCGATCTGGACGAGTTGCGGATCCTTCCCGTAGCGCTGGATGATACGGCTGACCGCGGGATTCATCGTCGCGGAGAAGAAGAGGGTCTGCCTTTCCTCGGGGAGAGCGCGGAGGAGGCCTTCCATCTCATCGGCGAAGCCCATGTCGAGCATGCGGTC
>DGXY01000105.1:31106-93382 GCA_002396885.1 Akkermansiaceae bacterium UBA5020 | reverse complement strand
GGTCGGCCTCGTCGAGCACGGTGATGCGAACGTCGGAAAGATTCAGGGTGCCTCGCTCGACGTGGTCGATGAGACGACCGGGCGTGCCCACGATGACCTGCACCCCCTGATGCAGGGCGCGGATCTGGCGGTCGATCGGAGCGCCTCCGTAGATCGCGACAGAGCGGAGTCGCGGGAGCCGGGCACCGAGGCGCTGGATCTCGGCGCAGACCTGCACGGCGAGCTCGCGGGTCGGGCAGATCACAAGCATCTGCGGGTTGGGATTGTCCCAGTCGATCCGGGCGAGACCGGCGAGGCCGAAAGCGGCGGTTTTTCCCGAACCGGTCTCGGAGAGACCGATGAGATCCTTGCCCTCGAGCGCGAGCGGAATCGAGGCGGCCTGGATGTGAGAGGGTTCCTCGTAGCCAAGCAGTTCGACGGCAGCGAGGAGAGGCTCGGGCAAGCCGAGGGCGGAGAAGGTGGTATGATTCACGGCAAGAGACAGGTGGAATGAACACCCGTCACAGCAGGAGAAACGGTCGGGTGGGCCGGGAGGTTACGCCTTTTTTGGAAAAACGAAAGGGGAAGGTTTGAGACACCAAGCGATCCCCTGAAGTCCCGCGTTCCCCGAAACACCGGGGAAAAGGATCGAAACGACCCCTCACTCCATCGCCTCCAGCGCCGCCCGCACCCGGCGGATCTTTTCCGCGGTGTCCGGACGCACTTCATCGACCTTGAGCGCCCCGAGCCCGTCATCGGCGAGCCGGGGAATGCAGGCGATCGTGAAGTCGTGCCCTTTGAGAAAACGCGCTGCTTCTTCTCTTGTGGCGAGACTGAAAAGTCCGCCGTAGAACCAGGGTTTGGGATCTTCGCCTGATTGGGAGTTGATGAGGAGACGCGCGCGCCGACAGACTTCGTGCAGCCTCGCGGGATCTACGATGGACAGGTGATCGATCCACGCGAGGGCATCCCCGCGCAGTGACTCGCGCACGATCCATCGTCCGTTCACGTGGCGGACCCAGTCGATGTCGTCGGGGGCTTTCACGACCGTTGGGGATTTGGGCGACAAAACGGCGCCTGCGAGCATTGAAGCGCCTCCGCAGAACCGGGGCCATTACAAAAAACGCCCCAAAAAAGAAAGACGGTTCACCTTGCCAAGCAAGGTCCTTTGCGCAACGATCGACCCACGATGGAACTCTGGTGGCAGGCGCTGAACCTAGAATTACAGATCTTCTACGGGATCGGCATCCTCGCCCTCCTCGCCCTCGTGCTGCAATTCGTCCTTCTCTTCTTCGGAGGTTTCGACGATGCCACGGATCTCGGAGATGCCGGCGGGGTCGGAGACCACGGCTCCGGTCTCGGGATCTTTTCTTTTCGCGGGATCACCGCTTTCTTCCTCGGCTTCGGCTGGACGGGAGTGATCGTGCTCAAAGGCGGCCACTCGCTCGCCCTCGCCATTGGCCTCGGTCTGCTCGTCGGCACGATCCTCATGGTCGCGATCTTTCTCCTGATGCGCTCGATGATGCGCTTGCAAAGCAGCGGCACGCTCAACTACCAGAACGCTGTCGGCGAGGTCGCCACCGTTTACGTCACCATTCCCGCGGAGGGGAAAGCGGGCGGCCAGGTCGAGGTGATGATCCAAGGCCGCCTTTCCGTCGCCGAAGCCCTCCACAAGGGCGTGACCGCCATTGCCCCGGGAACCAAAGTCAAGGTCGTCGAAATGATCGGCCGTTCCACCCTCGTCGTCGAACCACTCCTTTCCTGAAATCCAACCACCTGCCCCGCCATGTTCGAATACCTCATCCTCATCGGTGCGATTGTCGCGATCCTCTTTCTCGTGCTCGTCGCTCTCGCCACACGATACAAGAAGTGTCCCTCCGACCGCATCCTCGTCGTCTACGGGAAGGTCGGCACAGGCAAGTCGGCGCAGTGTTATCACGGTGGCGCGGCCTTCATCTGGCCGATCATCCAAGATTACCAATACCTCAACCTGACGCCCCTGCCGATCGACATCAAACTCGAAGGCGCCCTTTCCAAGCAAAACATCCGCGTCAACACGCCCTCGACCTTCACCGTGGGGATCGCCACGGAACCCGGGGTAATGGAGAACGCCGCCGAGCGGCTCCTCGGCCTCACGATGCAACACGTCACCGAACTCGCGAAAGACATCATCTTCGGCCAGATGCGCGTCGTCATCGCGACGATGGACATCGAGGAGATCAATGCCGACCGCGACAAGCTCATCGCGAACATTTCCACCGGAGTCGAGGTCGAGCTGAAGAAGGTCGGCCTGCGACTCATCAACGTGAACGTGCAGGACATCACCGACGCCTCGGGCTACATCGACGCCCTTGGACAAGAAGCCGCCTCGAAGGCCATCGCCGAAGCGAAGGTGAAGGTCGCCCAAGCCGACCGTGACGGTGAAATCGGCGCGGCCGTGGCCAAGCGCGACAAACGGATCGCCGTTTCCAACGCAAACGCCGAAGCGACCAAGGGTGAAAACACCGCCGAGGTCGACATCGCGAATTCGAACGCCCAGCGCCGCAGCGCCCAGGCCGAAGCCGAGCGCCTCGCCACCGCCGCGGAAAAGGTCGCCCAGGCCAAGGTGCTCGAGGAGGCCTACGTCGCCGAACAACGCGCCGAGCAACAGCGTGCCGAACGCGAGCGCTCGACCCAGTTTGCGAACATCGTCGTGCCCGCCGAAATCGCGAAGGAACGCCAGATCGTCGAGGCCGATGCCGAGGCCGAACGTCTCCGCCGCATCCAACAGGGGACGTCCGACGCGGTCCGCACCGAGAAGCAGGCCGAAGCCGACGGGATCAAGCTGGTGCAGTTCGCCGAGGCCGACGGGATGAAAGCGAAACTCCTCGCCGAGGCGGACGGTGCCCAAGCCATCCTCGCCGGGAAAGCCAAGGGCTTCAAGGAACTCATCGCCACCTGCGAGGGCCCCTCGGGCGCTCAGCAGATGCTCGTCACGGAACTCCTCCCTCAACTCGTGCGCGAGCAGGTGCAGGCCATTTCCAATCTCCAGATCGACAAGATTACAGTGTGGGACAGCGGTGTCGGCGCCGACGGCAAGAGCAGCACCGCAAGCTTCCTCTCGGGGCTCGCCGGCTCGGTGCCGCCGCTCCATGAACTCGCGAAAAATGTCGGCGTCGAACTGCCCGAATACCTCGGCAAGTTGAACGACCGCGAATCCAAAGCACCTCGTTCACCAGGCCACGACTCCTCCATCTGACCCTCGTGCTGAGCGAACCGGGAGCGCCGGCATCCCTGCCGGCGTTGAGTGACCAGCCTGGAAAGAAGGCGGGGGGCAGCCTACGGAACACGCAGAAAACACGGAAAAGAATCAATAGTTGGCTTTCCTTTTTTAACTCAATTTCTTGGATTCCGTTTCTTCCCCGTTTTGTGATGCCTGCGGCATCTATCTCGGTCTCTTGTAATTCCGTGTTTTCCGTGTATTCCGTAGGCCGCCTTATCTTCGCTCGATTGTAGGCTGCCTTATCTTCGCTCGATGGTAGGCCGCCCCTTCTTCGCTCGATGGCAGGCCGCGTCTTCTTCACCAGGTTGAAGGCCAGTATCTCCAATTTTCGTTTCCACCCAGGCCACCTCCTCCTGCACCCGTGCCTCCGCTCCTCGTTCTCCACCTCGTCATTCTCGCGTGGGCTTTCACCGCGATCCTCGGTAAGCTCATCTCCCTGCCCTCGCTCGACATGGTGGTGTGGCGCACCGGCCTCGCCACATTGGGATTCGTCGCCATCGCCCTCGCGATGCGCGCCCCGCTGCGGCTCGCGAAACGCGACGCCGGGATCCTCTTCGGACTCGGGGCAATCCTCGGACTGCACTGGGTGCTCTTCTTCCTCTCGGCCCGCCTCGCCACCGCCTCGGTCTCGCTCGCGGCAATGCCTACGATGTTGATCTGGTGCACCCTGATGGAGCCCTTCGTGAACGGAACGCGCCGCTGGAGCCGCGTCGAAGTGATTCTGGGAATGGTCATCATTGCCGCCGTCTGGATGATCTACGCGGTCGAGTTAAAACATTGGTTCGGCTTCACCATCGGCATCGTCTCGGCCCTCATTGCTTCGGTCTATGCGATCTTCAACAAACAGGTCGTGGCGCGTTATCACTTCGCGACGCTCTGCGCCTGGCAACTCGGCGGAGCCTGCGTCGCGGCCTGGGTCTTGCTGCCTTTCGTCAGCGGCACCGCCTTGCCCGAAATGCCCGGAGCGCGCGACCTCGGTTGGATCGTCCTCTTTGCGATCGGCTGCACCGTGCTGCCCTACGCGGCCTTCGTCTACGTGATGAAGCGGATGTCGGTCTTCACCGTCAACGTCGTCTACAATCTCGAGCCGCTCTATGGAATGGCCCTCGCCACGCTGATCTTCGGAGTGAAGGAGCAGATGACCCCCGGCTTCTACGCGGGAGCCGCGATCATCATCGCCTCCGTGCTGGCGGTGCCGTGGCTGCAGAGGCGGGCTTTTTGACGGCCACGCTCACTCCACCCCGCGCACCACGACCTCATCCATATCGAAGGTTTCGAGCGGTCCCGCCGCGCTCGGCACGACGACGATCTTGCCGACGTGGCGCATCGTTTCTTCCCAAGAGAATCCCACCGGCGAGCGACGCCATCCCGCTGCGGTCGCTTCGGCATCGGTCCAGCCGTAGCGCAGCGTCGCTTTCGCCTCGCGCCAATCGGTGCCGAAATTCACGGTGGTCTCGCGGGTCCATTGGGCGACATCGTGGGCGAAGACCTCGATCTGGGCGCGGCCGCCCTCACGGGGTGCGCGCACCTTCACCGAGATCTCGGCTCCGCGACCACCGAACTTTTCCGGCCAGGCGCCGGCAAGGGGAGAAGTCTCCGGCGTCGCTCCGGAGAGGGCGATGGGGAGATTGCGACCGGCGCGCGAGAACCTGACAAACCCACCCGAGGCACCGCCCTCGGCCAGGTGGACGATCTCATCCACGCCTTTCCAACCCGCGGCATCGGTGGTGAAATCGATCCGTTGCTCTTTCACGGGACGCGGCTCCCAGACTTCCTCGCGCAGTGACGAAGGCTGCTCTGGGAGGGTCTCGTCGACGAGGGCAACCCCGTCGAGGGCGAAGAGGGTGGCGCGCTCCAACTCGATCCGGAAACGCCATTCGGAGCCGGCTTTCAATCGCCCACCGCCGTCGTTCCAGACTACCGCCGCCTCGTGCAGGTCGCCCGCGAGCGGAGCTGACTCCGCCACGACCGCGCCCGCTTCATCGAGCGCGAGCACCTTCACCGATCCGCCCTCCGCCGCGGCGGAAAGGCGCAAGCTTTCTCCGGAAAGACGGAGCGGACGGGTCACGATTTTGGCAGGTTCGTTAGGCTCGACGGGTTCGTAGCCGGCGAAATGATCGAGCGGCAAGCGCGCAAGGCAAGGCAGGCAGTGGCGTTTCCAGCCGGTGTGGGGAAAGTCGTCGCCCCCGTAAAAGATCAGCAGATCCCCGTTCCGGGCGACGGGAGGACCGGCCATGGCATAGATGCATTCGCTGTCGTAGCTGCCCTTCGGTCCGCGCGGAATGAGCGGCACACCGGGCAGGACGCGCTCCCAATGGAGCCCATCGGGACTCCAGGCCAGCTCGCAATCGACGGTGCGTCCCTTGCCAAGATCGTAGAGCATGGCATAGCCGAGGTAGATCGAACCATAGCGGAAGACAGGCAGGCAATAAGTCTGCCTTGAACGGCCTTCCTCGAGGGAGGATCTCAGGACGAGTCCGTTGTTTTTCCAGTTCAGGAAGTCGGTGCTCTCGGCCCGGGCGACGAGCCGCTCGCCGAGGTAGAGTTTGGTGAACCAGAGGTATTTCCCGCTCCGCTCATCCCAGAAGGCGTTGTTGTGGGTGTCGCCGTTGCGCGGTCCGAACCCCTGCATCGCGACCGGTTCGCCCCAGTGGATCCCGTCGCGCGAAAACCTCGCCTTCAACTGACCGAGTCCGGTGTCGTAGACCATCTTGTAACGCCGAGCCGCATCGGGATCTTCAGTGTCTTTGAAAACTCCCACGTTCGGCGTGTCGCGGGCGACGATGTTGGTCCGGCGTTCGCCGTCGTGGGCGAAGAGACCGAGCTCCGGCTTGTCCCACTTCAAGCCATCGCGTGAGGTCGCATAGAGCAGATACCAACCGACGTCGTGCACGGTGGTGGGGCCATCCATCTTTGCGATGGCGTCGGCGTCGGCGAGGACGCATTTGTACCAGAGTTTGAAGATCCCCTCCTCCTCGTCCCAGAACAGATTGGGATAGAGGTTGTTCATCGAGTTTTCCCAAGGCTTGTCGGCTTGAAAAAGCGGATTGGCCGGCTCCTTCACGACCTTGCCGTGGACGAGACGGGCCTGCTCGACCGAGGCGACGACGCGGCGATCGAGAAGGAGGAGTTTGTCAGGATCGGGAGGGATCAAACGGGGGCGTCCCTCTTGGGCAACCGCTCCCGCGGCAGACAGGACGACGACAAGAAGGGGTAAAGAAACACTCGGTTTCATCGTTTTTCAGCCTCCCGGCGGGCGGGAAAAGGGTGCGGCGGCCTCGCGGGCCTCCTGCTCGAAATCGGAATCCCAGTAGCCGTCGCGGACGCACTGAGTGAGATATTCGCGGAGGAATGCCTCAACCCCGCCGAGCCGCTCAAACTGGGCCACGTGGGTGAGTTCGTGGACGAGGAGCGAGGGATTCGTCGCCTGCGAGGCTTCGAGGTAGATGCCGTAGTTCACCGCCATGCCGGTCGGCCCCTCGGAAAGGAGGCCGAAAACGCGGTTGAGGATCACGGTGAAAGTCTGGCCCGGCGTGGGCACGCGCGGGACTGGGAGGATGCGCACCTCCTCGGGGCGCCGCACCCCGACATTCCGGGCCCAGAGCCGCTCCCATTCACGGAGGGGGCGGCCTTCGCGCAAGATCGCGGCCTCCTGCTTGCGGACCCATCGGGTCCCGAGCGGGAGGGTGGCCTTGACGAGAAGGTCGACCCAGAAGGATTTCATGTTCGTGACAGCACCACCGGTGAATGTATCCACGGACTCGATCCGGTCCAGATGATCCGGAAGGTAACGGGTGAAAATTCAAGGCGGCGCTCCCCCATCTGGATTCGCCGTGGGAGCGGCGGGCCGGCTCACTTCGGGCAGGTATTCACCGATGACGACACGCTTCCACCAGTCGCCCGTGGCCCGGCGCTCGTCCGGCGTGGTGAATTCGTAGCGCATCAACCGGGCGCGGACGAGCCGGGGCGGTGCGTCGGGAAACGGATCGTATTTCAAAAACCGCTTCACCCCGCGGTCACCCTCGAGCAATTTCAGGACGAGCGTCTCGAACCAGCCCGCATTGCTGCTGCGGTAATCAAAGCGCCCTTCGAGAGCGGCGAACCAGAATTGCCACGCCAACCGCGGCTGATGCGGGGCGACGAAGCGGGGGCGGTCGGAGATCTTGTCGACTTTCCAAGCGAAATCGTAGGCCAACCAGTTGGTCCCATCGGCGCTGCCTTCGAGAAGGATCTCGGGACGCTCGGTCGTCATCGTGCGGAAGAGGCCGTATCCCGAGGCGGGATAAAAGGGCGACACCACCGCCGCAAATGAGTCGAGCCATCCCGGAGAGAGATCCGCCTTCAGGAAGGGCTTCGGGGCTTGGTGGAGATCGCGCACGAGGATGTGGAGATTCACCAGGGCGAGCCCCAACAGGGCCGGCCCCGCCAGAGCGAAGCGCAGGAGCAGCGGACGTCGCGCCATCGGGGCGGTGAGCCCGACCGGAACGAATGACAAACCCGACCTCAGCCAGGCCGGCCAGAGACGATCCTGCACGAGCGGCAAACAGAGCACGATCGTGAGCCAGTTGAAGTAGGTGAAATTCCCCGTCAGCAGCACGAGCATCATCAGCCCGCTGAATCCGAACGCCGCGACGAGCCGCCCCCATCGACCGAAGATCACCGCGAAAGGCAGGACCATTTCGACGAGATACATCGGCACCAGCGAAGCCTTGTGAAACCAAGCCGGCAGTTGATGCATCCACCAAGCCGTCCAGGTCGGGAGCGGTTGGGTCATGTAGTGGAAGGTCATCGCCGAGCCCTCGGTCCACCACTCTGGCGTGGCCTCGGAGGACCACGCGAGCTTCACCCAACCTGAGAAAAACATCAGCTTCGCGATGAGAAACCACGCGAAGACGAGGGCGACGCGGTTCACCGGTGTCAGCGGAGGCGGATCGGTCCAGGTCGTTTTTGCCTCCCAGCGGCAAAGGAAAAGCGCGAGAAATCCCGTCTCGAGGAGGAGGATGTCCCACTGGAAACTCATGAAAACACCGCCTGTGTTCACGAGCGACAGGTAGATCACCCAGAGACCGGCGAGAGCCGGTCCGACGAATCGGCCCACGATCACGAGGAGCGCGAGCCCGCATCCGGCGAAACAGGCCGTGTTCAGGGCGAAATCGGACGCGCCCGTGATCCAGAAGAGGTTGGGCAGCGCCCAGAAGCCCGGGCGGCCCTCCGCCGCGAAGTTTTTCCCGACGAATTCAAGGAGGCGCGAGGCTGGTTGCAGACCGTTTTCCCCCACGAGCAGGCCGACCTGAATCCACCACGAGACGATCGCGATGAGGTAGATTCCACCAAGGCCGCGGAGAAACATGGACCGACCGATCCGGTAGCGGTCGGTCTCGAGGGCGAAAAGCGTCTTCCAATCGGGAGCTGGCACGGGCCCATTCTATACCCGGCATCGGCCTTTGCCGAAACGGGAAAATGCGTTAGATTCCCACACGAATTCCGGACCTCCTCCCCGGCGTCGCCCACGATGGCATCCGAATACAACTGGCACCCGGGCGTCCCGGGCAAGTCCGTCTTCAAGGTCGAAACCCGCAACCTTGGCTGGTGGGTGCTCTTGGCCATTCTCATCTCCGTGATTCTCCACATCGTTCTTTACTTGGTCCTAGGGACGATCGAGCGCAATTCCATGGGAGTGGTCGACGAGAGCATCGTGTGGCGCAGCAAACGCGAACAGGTGACGATCGACCGGGACAAGCTCAACGAGCTACTCGCCGATCCCGAGATCCCCGATCAGGCCGACATCAAGCCGGAAAAGGTGAGTGATCTCGACCTCACCGACAAGTCGCTCGACGAGTTCGACCTGATGGAGAAGATCAAGGAAGAAACGATCCGCATGTCGCCGATCGAGTCGCCCAAGATCTTCTCGACCGAAGCGCCGAAGGCCCCCGGACAGGCTCTCGAGATCGCCGCGAGCAACATCGAGATTTCCGCCGCCGAGATGCTTTCCAAGGATCTTGCCGAAATGCGCAACAAACTCGTCGAATCCTCCGCCAGCGTCTCCGTGACCCAGCCCGTCCTCGAGCTGAACACGAGCGAGAACCTCGGCGAGGGTGTCGATACCGACGGCTTTTTCAAGGAAGCCGCCGCGAAGGCCTTCGGCAACGGTGCCGATGAATTCGTGAAGGGTTACGCGAGCCTCGACGAACTCATCGGCCGCACCGGCGGCCTCCCCGTGGGCGAGGAAAAAATCGCCCTGCCCACCGACATTCTTTTCGAATACAACGAGTTTGAGCTAAAGGAAGAGGCCCGTCTCAGCATGATGAAGCTCGCCTTCATCGTCCAGACGAATCCTGATGCGACCTTCATCATCGAAGGCCACACCGACAGCTTTGGCGGCGATCAGTTCAACCTCGACCTCAGCTTGAAGCGCGCCGAGGCGGTCCGCCGCTGGCTCGTCGAGCGCCTCCGCATCGATGCGGCCAACATCCAGGTGGCCGGCATGGGCAAAACCCGCCCCATCGTCCCGGTCGAGGGCACCGCCGAGCAGCAGTCGCTCAACCGCCGCGTCGAGATCGTGGTGCGCAAGCAGTGAGGCGCGGCAAAGGGAGAATCTCTGCCTTGCCAGCAGCCCTCTCCGCCGCCACCTTTCCCGCTCCACGACAGATGAGTGATTCCTCCTCCCCCACACCCCCTGCGGTCGGCGACCTGACCCTCCTGGGCAACAGTGAGAACCGCCTCCCCCGCTCGCCCGAAGAGGCGAAGCTGGAGGTGTTCCCCAACCGCAACGCGGGCCGCAACTACTGGATCGAGCTCGATTACCCCGAATTCAGCTCGCTCTGCCCCGTCACCGGACAGCCCGACACGGCGCACCTCACGATCCGCTACATCCCCGACGTCCTTTGCCTCGAGACAAAGTCGCTGAAGTTTTACCTCGCCTCCTTCCGCAACCTGCCCTCCTTCAACGAGGACATCGTCAACCGCATCCTCGACGAGCTCTCTGGAGCCTGCACCCCGCGCCGCATGATCGTGAAAGGCCGCTTCTCCCCCCGAGGCGGCATCCGCCTCACCGCGACAGCCGCCTTTCCCGATCCGGGGCTCGCGGAGGTGGAATGAGCTTTCGTCCACACGGTCTGGATTCGCGAAAATTCGCGGGTATTTGCGGCCATTCGCGTTAAATCCCAAGAAGGAACGCGAATGTTGGCGAATGAAACGCGAATGAGCGCGAATCAGAATTTTTCAAAATGAAAGTCGTCGTCCTCGTCAGCGGAGGCATGGACTCCGTCACCGCCCTGCACGCCGCCGCGCGAGAGCACGAGATCGTCGCCGGGCTCAGCTTCGATTACGGGTCGAAACACAACCATCGCGAGATACCCTTTGCGGCGGAGCATTGCGCCCTCCTAGGCGTGCGGCACGAGATCGTCGCGCTCGATTTCATGGACCGCCTTTTCAAAAGCGACCTTCTCCGCAGCGGCGGCGAAATCCCCGAGGGCCACTACGAGGCCGAGAACATGAAGCAGACCGTGGTGCCCTTCCGCAACGGCATCCTCCTCGCCATTGCCGCCGGCTACGCGGAGAGTGCGGGCGCGGAGGGACTCGTCATTGCCGCACACTCGGGCGATCATGCGATCTACCCCGACTGCCGCGAGGAATTCATGCAGCCCATGGCGGCGGCGATCCAGGCCGGCACCTACGCCTCGGTCGAGGTGCTTCGCCCCTTCATCCACGAGCGCAAGGAGGGCATCGCCGCGATCGGTGCTCGCCTCGGTGTCGATTTCGCTCGGACCTGGTCGTGTTACAAGGGCGGCGAACTCCATTGCGGCAGGTGTGGCACCTGCGTCGAGCGGAAGGAAGCCTTCGCACTGGCGGGTTTGGAGGATCCGACCGAATACGAGGCGGAAAGTTGATCCTCAATTCGCTTGAAGTTTTCCGCGATCCGCGTTAATCAAAGGCATGAGCGATCACGATACTCCTCCGCCGATGGAACCGTCTTCGACCCCCGGCAATGACGCTCTGCCGCCGATGCCACCGAGTTCCGCCAGCTTCGCGGGCCTTCCCATGGATGCGCCGACGACCGCAGGGGTTGGCCTCGGCCAAGGCAAGACCAGCGAGGCGGATGAAAAACTCTTCGGGATGCTCGCCCACCTTCTCGGGATCGTCTCGTCCTTCATCGGCGCCCTCGTCATCTGGCAGATCAAGAAGGAGGAAAGCCCCTTCGTGACCGATCAGGGCAAAGAGGCGCTGAACTTCCAAATCACCATCGCGATTGCTTATGTCGCACTGATGCTCTTGAGCTTCATCCCCATCGTGGGTTGTTTCACCTCGATCGCGATCCTCCTCGTCGGCGTCGCCAGCCTCGTCTTCTGCATCATCGGCGGGCTCGACGCGAACAAGGGCAAGGTCTATCGCTATCCCTTCGCTCTGCGCCTCATCAAATAATTCCGACCCCACGGGATTCTTCTTTCCGAACCGTCCACCGAGGCGCCGCTTGTGAAATTCTCGAAGCAGGGCCTTCTTGCCCTCAATCCTCCGCAACGGGCCGCAGCCGAGCAGATCCACGGTCCCGTCCTCATTCTCGCCGGGGCGGGGACCGGTAAAACGCGCACCGTGACGACACGGATCGCGGCGATGGTCCACGACGAGATCCCACCTTCGCAGATCCTCGCGGTGACCTTCACGAACAAGGCGGCGAATGAAATGCGTGAGCGGGTCGGCTCGATGATCGATTCCGAGCAGGCCGAAAAGCTCACCATCTCGACCTTTCACAGCCTCTGCGTCCGCATCCTGCGCACCTGCATCGAGCGTCTCGGCTACAAACGCACCTTCTCGATCTACACCCAGAGCGACCAGCTCGGGCTCCTCCGCCGCATCATCGTGCGCATGGCGGGCAAGGAAGAGAATCTCGATGCCAAGCTCGCGAATTCCCTCATCAGCCAGGCGAAGAATACCGGCAAACCGCCGAGCGACCGCGAGGACGCGCTCATCAACGACGTCTATCGCACCTATCAGAAGGAACTGAAACAGCTCAATGCCGTCGACTTCGACGACCTCCTCATTCTTGCGGTGCGAGGGCTGGATGAGAATCCCGATCTCCAGCGCGAGTGGCAGCGGCGCTACCGTTTCATCATGGTGGACGAGTTCCAGGACACGAACCACCTCCAGATGCGGCTCCTCCGCCTCATCGTCGGACCCGAGCAGAACATCTGCGTCGTCGGCGACGACGACCAGAGCATCTATGGCTGGCGCGGCGCCGACATCACGAACATCCTCGAATTCGAGCGTCATTTCTCCGATCCCACTGTGATCAAGCTCGAGGAGAACTACCGATCCACCAACGCGATCCTCCGCCTCGCCAACAGCCTCATCCGCCACAATCTCAACCGCCGCGAAAAGACGCTCTGGAGCGGCAAGGGCGAGGGCGAAAAGACGCGCCTCATCTCCATGCCTGATGCCGAGACCGAGGCCGACTTCGTCATCGGCGAGATCTTGGAAAAACATCGCCTCCGCCAGCGTCCCTATGACGACATGGCCATCCTCTTCCGGATGAACACCCAGTCGCGGGTGATGGAGGAAAAGCTGCGGGAAAACCAGATCCCCTACAAACTCATCGGCGGGCAGAGCTTCTACGAAAGGCGCGAGGTGAAGGACGTCCTCGCCTACCTCGCCCTCTTTCTCAATCACGACGACGACGTCAACTTGCTGCGCGTCATCACCACACCGCCGCGAGGCATCGGCGAAGGGACCATCGCCCTCGCGACCCAGTTCAGCATCGATCACCAGATCAGCGTCCATGCCGCGGTCAACGACCTCGAGTTTCTCGGATCGCTCAGCCCCCGGGCGCAGAAGGCCCTTCTCGCTTTCTCGGAGTTCCTCAATCGCTACGCCGACATCGCCGCGACCAAGTCGGCGAATTACGCCGAGATGACCCGGGAGCTCCTCAAGGAGATCGACTACGACACCTTCCTCCGCAAAGGCTGCAAGACCGACGAGGAATTCGACAACCGCCGTCGCAACGTCGCCGAACTCATCGACGGCATGCACGCCCACTTCGAGAAGTCGAAGCGAGGCCTGCGCGGCTTCCTCGACAGCGTCGCCCTGATGCAGGACCGCGAGGACAAAAAGGACGACGCCGACGGCAAGGGCGTCTCCCTCATCACGATGCACGCGGCGAAGGGACTTGAATTCCCCGTCTGTTACATCATCGGCGTCGAGGAAGGAATCCTGCCCCACTCCCGCTCGATCGAGGAAGGCAGCCGCGACGAAGAGCGCCGCCTCCTCTACGTCGGGATCACTCGCGCAATGGTGGACCTCACCATCACCTGGTGCCACAGCCGCAAGCGCTACGGCGACAAGATGCCCTGCATGCCGAGCTCGTTCTTCAAGGAACTGAGCAAGGAAGAGCTCATCGAATCGAGCTACGAAACCATCGCCGCCGCCCCCGCCGACGAAGATTTCGCTGCGGATTATTTCGCGCGGATGAAGGAGATGCTGTCTGGGTGAGAGACCCGACGGAAAGCCCCAAAAACGCGTTTTTCCGCTTGCCTCTCCCTGCCACAGTCCCAATACTCGAAGGGCTCCCGGCCCGGGGAGGTGATCTCCGGCCCGGCAGCGGTGTTACTCAAGATTTTTCCTCCCCCACGATTTATGTCCGATACCGTCCCAGTCCTTGGTCACGTCGACGAATACCTTAGCCTTGCCCAGGAATACAACGTCTCCGACGTCCACATCGCCCCCTTTGCCCAGCCCAAATGGCGACGTTTCGGCCTGCTCCAGCCGATCTGGGAGAACGCCGAGCAACTCACCCCCGAAGACACCGAGCGCCTCGCCCGCGCCTACCTTCCCGAGCCCGAACTGCGCCGCCTCGAACAGCGAGGCGACGTCGATTTCGCTTATGCCCCCTCGATCGGCCGCTTCCGCGCCTCGGTCGTAAAAACCCGCCTCGGCTGGGAGATGGTCTTCCGCGTCATCAGCACCCAGCTGCGCACGATGGAGGAGCTCCGCCTCCCCGAGGCCATCAAACCCCTCCTCGAATACCACAATGGACTCGTCCTCGTCACGGGCGCGGTCGGCTCTGGCAAATCGACGACTCTGGCGGCTCTCATCAACGAGATCAACCACCAGCGCAACGATCACATCATCACCCTCGAGGATCCGATCGAGTATGTGATCGATTCTTCGAACTGCCACGTGAACCAGCGCGAGGTGCACACCCACACCGAGAGTTTCTCCCAGGCCCTCCGCGCCGCCCTGCGGGAAGACCCCGACATTATCATGGTCGGTGAAATGCGTGACCTCGAGACGATCTCGCTCGCGATCACCGCCGCGGAAACGGGTCACCTCGTCCTCGCAACCCTCCACACCGGCAGCGCCGCGCGGACCCTCGACCGGATCCTCGACGTCTTCCCGACCGAGCAACGTGAGCAGATCCGCATCATGGTGGGCGAATCGCTCCGTGGCATCATTTCTCAGCAGCTTGTCCCGCGCGCGGACGGCACCGGTCGAGAGCTTGCCCTCGAGCTGCTGGTGAACACACCCGCCGTCTCCGCAATCATCCGCGACGGCAAGACCTTCATGCTCCCCGGGGTGATGCAGACCGGGAAAAACGTCGGCATGATCATGATGGACGACGCCCTCGCCAAACTCTACCGCGACGGCATCATCACCCAGGAGGAAGCCCTCGGCCGGGCAGTCGACCGCGGCACCCTCAAGGCCAATCTCGGCGTCTGATCGCGATCCTTCTTCGCTCCTGACGTTCCTCCAACGATTTCCACCCTTTTCCCTTCTCCCAGCCATGGCTGTCATCGACCAATACTTCCAACACCTCGTCACCTCGGGCGGGTCCGACCTTCACCTCAGCGAGGGCCAGCCGCCCAAGATGCGCGCCCACGGGGCCATTTCGCCGATCGCCGACGGCGTCCTCGAGCACGCCACGATCGACTACATGCTCCGCGAGATCTGCGAACCGAACGCTTACGAACGCTACCTCCAGAAGGGCGACCTCGACTTCGCTTACGAGATGGACAAGCAGTCCCGTTTCCGCTGCAACTATTTCAAACAGAACAATGGACTCGGCGCCGTCTTCCGTCTCATCCCGACGAAAATCAAGACGATCGACGACCTCGGCGTGCCGAAGACGATCGAGAATTTCGGCGACATGCGCAGCGGCCTCGTCCTCGTGACTGGTCCCACCGGATCGGGCAAGTCGACGACCCTCGCCGCCCTCATCGATTACATCAACCGCACCTACGCCCGGCACATCATCACCGTCGAGGAGCCGATCGAATTCGTGCACAACAACAAGAAGAGCACAATCTCGCAGCGCGAAGTGCCGATCCACTGCCCCTCCTTCGCTGATGGTCTCCGCGCCTCGCTGCGGGAAGACGCCGACATCGTCCTCGTGGGGGAAATGCGCGACCTCGAGACCATCTCCCTCGCCCTCACCGCGGCGGAGACGGGTCTTCTTGTCTTCGGAACCCTGCACACGAACAACGCCCGCAAGACCGTCGATCGTCTCGTCGATGTCTTCCCCTCGGACCAGCAGTCCCAGGTGCGGACGATGCTCGCGGGCTCGCTCCGCGGGGTCGTCGCCCAGCTTCTCCTGCGCCGCTGCGACTCCGAAGGCCGCGTCGCCGTGAACGAGATCCTCGTCTCGACCCCGGCCGTCAGTTCGGTGATCCGCGAGGGCTCGACCCAGAAGCTTTACGACATCATCACCGGCGGGAAGGAATACGGCATGCAGTTCATGGACGACGCGATCTGGCAGAAGATGCTCGCGGGCCAGGTTTCTGCCGTCGAAGCCTACATGAAGGCCATCGACAAATCACGCTTCCGCGCCGCCCTTCCGCCCGAATACGCCGACCTCGGCAACTCCGGCGGATCGGCGAAGAAGGATTGACGGAGTGGCACCTTACACGTGCTTGGCGTTTCGTCGCCCCTCAACAGGGAAAGGGGGCCTACGGAACACGCGCAAATCACGGAATCCGGAATTCTGCCAAACGACAAGTTTCCGGGTATTCCGGGTATTCCGTAGGCAGCGACCTCCTCGCTCGATAGGAGACGGCTGATTCTCCGGAGGGATACTCAAGCTTTGCCGCTCCGCCAGCGCCAGAACCCGGCGAGGAGGCTGCCGATGAGGCTATGGTAGACCGCACTGATGGCGCAGGGCACCGGAGCTGCGGTGCCGGGAAAGCTCTTCGTGGCGAGGTGGGTGCCGAGGCCGGAGTTCTGCATGCCGACCTCGATCGAGATGGTGCGGGCGTCGGTTTCGGGGAGACGGAGCAGTTTCGCGGCAATGTAGCCGAGCCCGAAACCGCCGAGGTGCAGCAGGGCCGGCGCCGCGAGGAGCCGCCATCCGGATCCCAGAATGAGGGTGTGATTCTGCCCGATGATGCTCGCGACGATCAGGACGATCGCAATCACCGAAATGAGCGGCGCGACCGGGGAAATCTTCCGGCTCAGCGAGGGAACGTAGCGATTCAGGAGCAGTCCCAGCAGCACGGGCAAGAGCACCACCTTCACCGTATCGAAACAAAGCTTCCAGGCATCGACCTCCACGAGCGTACCAGCGAGCCACTTCGTGAGCAGGGGTGTCAGGGCGATCGCCGCGAAGGTCGAGGCCGTGGTCATCAGCACCGAGAGCGCCACGTTGGCCCGGGCGAGATAGGTGATCACATTCGACGCCGTCCCGCCGGGGCAGCAGGCGACGAGAATGAGTCCCGCGGCCAGGCTGGGATCGATCTCGGCGAGCCCCAGAGCCGTCGCCACGCCCCAGCCCATCGCGGGCATGATCACAAACTGGCAGACCACCCCGATGATCCCCGCCCTCGGCATCTTTACGACCGATTTGAAATCCTCGAAGGTGAGGGTCAGCCCCATGCCCAGCATGATCACTCCCAGCCCCCAGACGATCCAGCCACCACTGAACCAGGTGAAGACCGCGGGATCAAAGAGGGCGATCCCACTGCAAATCAGGATCCAGAGCGGAAAAGCGGCCGTGAGAAAGGCAAAAAGGCGGGACATGCGGCACCAAAACCCGGAAACCCCTCGTCCCGCAAGGGAAAAGCGCCCCGGCCATTTCCCGGGTTTTCCCCCTTGCTTCCCGGCTGGTGAAACCTACCTTTCTCCCCCTTTCACCCGAACAAATCCCCCCATGAGCCAACGCCGCGTCCTCGTCTGCGATCCGATTTCCGATAAAGGCATTGAGTTTCTCAAGTCTTCCGGCCTCGTCGTCGACATCAAACTCGGGCTCAGCGAGGCCGAACTCGTCGAAAACGCACCGAACTACGAAGGCATCATCGTGCGCTCGGGCGTGAAAATCACCGGCCCCGTCATCGAAGCCGGTGCCGGCGTCCTCCGCGCCATCGGACGCGCCGGGGTCGGGGTCGACAACATCGACATCCCCGTCGCCACCAAACACGGCGTCGTCGTGATGAACACGCCCGGCGGTAACACCATTTCCACGGCCGAGCACGCCTTCACTCTGATGATGTCGCTCGCCCGCCACATCCCCCAAGGCCACCAGTCGGTCGTCGAGGGACGCTTCAAGGAAGGACGCAAGGCCTATGCCGGCGTCGAGCTCTACAACAAGACCCTCGCCATTCTCGGCATGGGCCGCATCGGCGCCGAATTCGCGAAGCGCGCGATGGGCTTCGGCATGCGTGTGGTCGCCTACGATCCCTACCTCGCCGCGAGCAAGGCCAAGGCGATGCGTGTCGAGCTCTGTGAGACCGTCGAGGAAGCCGTCGCCCAGGCCGACTTCATCACCCTGCACATGCCGATGACGCCCGAGACCAAACATCTCGTGAACGCGGCGCGGATCGAAATCATGAAACCCGGCGTGCGCATCATCAACTGCGCGCGCGGCGGATTGATCGACGAAGCCGCCCTCCTCGAGGGGATCAAGTCGGGCAAGGTCGCCGGAGCGGCCCTCGATGTTTTCGAAATCGAGCCGCCCGCGGCCGATTATGAACTCCTCAGCCGTCCCGAAATGGTCTTCACCCCGCACCTCGGTGCCTCGACCGAAGAAGCCCAGGAAAACGTCGGCATCGAGATCGCCGAGGCCATCGCCGGACGCCTCCTCCGTGGTGAAGTCGTCAACGCGGTGAACATGCCGAATCTCGACGAGACCACCCTGAAGCTCATCGGCCCCTACCTCGGACTCTCCGAAGTGCTCGGCAAGCTCGTCAGCCAGATCGCGCCGAAGCAGTCGGACCTCTTCCGCATCGAATACACCGGCAAGGTCGCCGAGATCGACACGACCCTCGTGACCCGCTCGGCCCTCAAGGGATTCCTTGAGACCGGCTCGACCTCGGGTTCGGCGAACTACCTCAACGCCCCCGCCCTCGCTGAAGGCCGAGGCATCCGCGTTACCGAGAGCCGTCCCGCCGAGGAGTGCGAGTTCACCGACCTCATCACCGTCACCGCCGGGAACGAGAAGGAGAAGGTCACCGTTTCCGGAACCTTCTTCGGTAGCCAGCCCCGCGTCGTGCGCATCGACGATCACAATCTCGACGCGATGCCCGAGGGCAACCTGCTCATCTTTGAAAACACCGACGCCCCTGGCGTGGTCGGAGCAATCGGCCGCGTCCTCGGCGAAGCGAAGATCAACATCGCCAACATGTCCCTCAGCCGCAGCCAAGTGGGTGGCAAGGCCCTCAGCATCCTCAACGTCGACTCCCCCGTCGACGCCGCGACCCTGAAAAACATCGAGGCGATTCCCGGGATCCAAAGTGCGACGACGGTGGTGCTTTGAGGCAGCAACGACTTCACGGAGCCGCCACGCGGAATCCGATGACCTGATTCTCGCGATCAGGGGCATTGTCGTCGCTCAGGAAATTGGAGCGCATCGTGTCCTCGTTGCTGTTCCACGAGCCACCACGGAGGCCGCGGACCGTTCCATAGATCACCCGGTCGTTCCATTCCCAGGCATTGCCGCCTTGGTCAAAGGTGCCGTAGTAGCTCGGAGAGGACGTGTAGACACCGACCGCGGTAGGGCCCCCGGTCGAGGTGTTGATGTTTACCGAATTGCCCCCTCCCGGAGGGGCCTCGGCCGTTGGAATCGCTTCGCTCCGGGTCGGGAAGAGCCAATAAAAGTCGTTCCCGGCCGGGCCGCCTTCCGCAGCGGTGCGGGGATCGTGATAGGCGGCTTTGTACCATTCGCTTTCACTCGGGATCCAAAACTTCGCACCCGGGTTGCGCTGGATCGACAATCCGCCACTCGTCGCTCCATTCAGCGAATAGGCCCCCATCTCCGTCGTCGCGGCACTCTGCGCTCCGGTGGGCCGCCCGTTGTGCATCCAATTGCAGAAGCGGGCCGCATCGAACCAGCTCACGTAGGTGACGGGACGGTTGCCATTGCCGACCACGGTATAGGCATACGCACCGCTCACTCCCGAACGCTGGATGCCGGCGATACTGGGATCGGTCTGCATGAAGGAATTGTAGAGCCCGTAGGAATCCGTGGCAGATACTGCGTTCAGGAAGACGGCGTATTGGGTCCAAGTCACTTCATATTTCCCGATCCGGAAGTCGTAAGGGACCGCTCCATACACCCCCGGCACACTTGTGTTGCCCGCATCCGTGACATTGCCGACATTGCTGATCGGGACCATCTCGATGAAGGGAGTCGGCACCGCCGTCGCAGCAGCAAGCTGCCGCTTGAGGCTGGCAATCTGCGCCTTCAGTTTCTTGATGATTCTGGCACTTGCACTCGCCGAGGCTGCCTCCATGCGTGGAGAAAGGGAGGGTCCTGCAAAACAGAAGAGGAGAAGACTGAACAGGGCGGCTACCGTCGCTCTCCGAAACAGGGGGATTCGCTTCATGGGAATAGCCTCCAACCAATTCCGGAATCGCCAAGAGATTATCCGCGCCTACCCCTTCAATGAGGCAAGATATGCGACGAGGTCGGACAATTCCTGCTCGCTCAGGCTCGCGGTTAGCCCCGGAGGCATCAGGGTGGGAATCACTTCGCGGCTCGCGATCTCTTTCTTTTCGAGGGGCTTGATCCACGGCGTGCCGGTGTCGCGATACCAGACGAGGTCGTCACCCTCGCGTTCGATGTAGCCGGTGATGGAGGCTCCCGCTTTGGTGGTGAAGGCGATCGCCTGAAACCCTTCCTTGATCTGTCGATCGGGCCAGAGGATGGACTCGACGATCTGGTCGAGCGGCATGCCTGCGCCGACTCCGTTGAGCGAGGGGCCGATCACTCCGCCCGCATCACCGACGCGGTGACAGGCGGTGCAGGCGAGCTGGGCCAGCTGATAGACAGCGGCTCCGCGTTTGGCGTCGCCTTTGCCTTCGCGCACGGCGGTGACGATTTTGGCGACTTTGTCAGGATCGTATTCGGGTGCGCCGCTCTGACGGCCGATGGCACGGTTGAGGAGCGGCGTCAGCTTGGCGTCAGTGCGTCCGAGCCGGTTCATCGCCGTGAGAATCTCCTGGGCGGTCGCCGCGTCGGGCGGGGTACTGGATTCCAACGCGGAGGCGAGCGCAGCGGGACCTCCATTCGCGGCGAGTAGCGTGGGGAGAAGGGTCAAGGCGTTCGCTCGATCCGGCTCCTGGGCGAGAAGCGACGCGACCGCTGTCGCGGCGGCATCCCGGTTGGCGAGAGCGAGCGCCTCGAGCACGGTCGGACGAAGCGCGACGGAGGTGGTCTTCGCGGCCAAGAGCGTTTGCAAGGATTCCGTGGCCGCCGCTCCCCGGATCCGCGCGAGGGAAAGCAAGGCGTCACGACGCAGGGCGGGCGAAGCCGATTCGTCCAGAGCCTTCGCGTCCATGGCATCCCCTAGGCCCACGACCTTCCAAAGACCCGCGAGGCGGATGCCTGCCGCCGCGGTCGCTTCATCATCCGCTACCATCAGTCGAGCGAGCGCCTTTTCATCCAAGGGCTTTGGCACGACGCCGCGGCTGCGTGTCGCCTCGGCGAGGGCTTCGAGAAGGGTGGGATCTCCGGACTTCGCAGCCTCGGCAAGAATGCCACCGAGGTCCTCGGGGCCACCGAGCCGCGCCAGCACCACGAGCAACCGTGCCCGGTCGGCGGGTGCCAGATCACCTTCCAGTGCGCGTCGTGCGAGCCCGGCGGAGATCTCGCCTCCATAGGTCTCGAGAACAAAGGCGAGATGGGCAGGTTTCGCGAACGTCAGCGTTCCTTCCTGCAAGAGTTGCCGCCAATCTTCCTCCAACGCGAAAACCGCCTGCGCGAGCGAATACTCGACAAAACGATCCGGCCCCGCATCGAGGGCGGTGAGGGCGAGTTTCAACGAATCTGCTCCAGGCCGGTTCGCGCAGGCGATCACGGCTTCGAGACGCGGGCGGGGATGGGGGTCGGCGAGAAGATTCGCGAGGCGCGCCTCCGCATCGGGCAAGGGTTCGGCACTCCTCGCAATGAGGCGCCCGACGACGGCGCGGACGCGAGGTTCGGACGAGGCCTGCAAATGATCAAGCAGCGCCGCATCGGCCGCACCAAGCGATTCGAGCACCCCGGCGGCCTCGACCAAGGCGACGTGCTCCGTCGGCTTCAGTTCTTCGATCCACGCCGTCAACGAACCAGTGACCTCCAAAGGCTCGTCATGATCCGTGAGCATCCGTCTCGCCTGCTCGCGCGGCCAACGCTCGGGATTCCGGAGTTGTTCAATGAGGTCCGCGATTCCCATCGCCGTGAGATCGGGTCGCTTCACCGGCTCGCGTCCTTTGGCGGCAAGTCTCCAGATCCGGCCATGGCTGTAATCGCGATCCGGATGGCGCAGGGAGACCTGGTAGTGGTTGATGATGGGGTTGAACCAATCCGCGACATAAATCGCCCCGTCGGGACCCTGACGGATATCCACGGGACGGAAACTTTCGTGACCTCCGTAGATCAACTGCACCGGCGGCGAAGCCTTGAAGCCGGCTCCTTCCTCCACCAGCGGGATGGCCGAGACCTCGCGGGCAAAGTAACCGGCGATAATGGCGTGGTCCTGGATCCAGTCAGGCAGATGCGACGAGGAAACGATGTCGCCGCCCATGCTCTTGCCGGGAGTCTGCCCGACCTGGGCGAACTGCATCAGCTCGCGCGAATGGGTCGTGGGAACGAGACCGGGCGTGGCGAAGCAAAGGTGCGGCCCGTTGCTTTTCACGAAGAGCGCGCCCCAGCGGTCAAGGGTCATGCCGCAGGGATTCTGGCTCGTCATCGAGGGGAACCCGAAGGGATCGAGCCGCTTCAGACGAGGATCAAAGCGCCAGAATCCGGCGGTGTCACCGCGTGAGATACCCCACGGCGTCTCGACCTGGGAGAAGGCGTGGAGACCCTGACTGAAGTACAAAAATCCACCGGCGTCGAAGACGAGATTGCTGATGTTCTGGTGGGTATCACCGGTGCCGAATCCGGTCAGGACGACCTCGCGCTCGTCGGCGCGGTCATCGCCGTCGGTATCCTTCAAAAAGAGCAGATCGCTGTCGGCCGCGACCCAGGCGCCACCATGGCCGAGGGCGAATCCCATCGGCATGTTGAGTCCGTCGGCAAAGAGGGTCGACTCGTCGGCCTGACCGTCTCCATTCGTGTCTTCGAGAATGTAGAGTTTGTCGTCTGGCATCTCTCCCGGCTTGAGCTGGGCATAGGCCAGCGTGCAGAGCACCCAGAGCCGTCCCCGCGGATCCCACTGGATCGCGACGGGATTGGCGATGCCGAGCGATTCATCGGCGAAGAGGCTCACCTCGAAGTCGGGATGAATCACAAACGAAGCCAGCTCCGCCTCGGGCGAGGGATCGGAGGTGGGCGCATTGTCAGGACTGATCGCGAGGAGCTGTCCTGCGGATGCCAGAAGGAGGAGGATGGAAGGGATCGTTCTCATTTCGTTGCCTCCTGCACGTAGCGCTGGATGTCCGCTTCGGCCCCGGCGATGAGGGCGGGAAGCGCATCGATCTCGCGGACGAACCAGCGTTCCTCGCGTTTCTCGACATCGCGCGAGGCGGGGACGTGCTGGCGGTCGCCAAAGAGGAAAGCCCAGTTCGTGGGGCGGTAGTATTGCTGCCAGAGGAGATTCTTCCGAGCGATGGCGTCGCGCAGGGCCGGACTCACGTTCCCTCCCTGCCGCACAGACGCTCCGATCCGGTCGCGGATGGCATGTGCGAACTTCAGGTGCCCCGATTCGTTGAGATGGACGCCGTTGTCGGACATCCCGGCATTCCATTCAGCGTCGGAACGGATGAAAAGGAGGTTCCGCTCCGCCGCGAGTCGTTCGATCGCGGCGACATAGGCGGAGAGCACTATGTTCCGTTCTTCCGCCCGATTCGCCGCCGGTCCGGAATGGAAAAACGGCGTCGGCTCGACGAGGACGAGGCGTTTCGTCAGCGGCAGGAGTTCGTCAACGAGCTTCGCATACGCCGCCACGAAATCGGGGAGCCGCTCCGCCCCCTCGAGTGACTCCATCTTGCCGAAGGCGATGAAGACGATGCCCGGTTCGGTGCGTTCGCGGTGATCGGGGATACTGCCGGGCTGTGGATCGCCCGCCTTCGTGTAGAAATAGAGCGGCCGCGCCTGACGATAAACGGTGTCGCCCTGCCACGCGAGATTCCGCCAACGGAGCCCGAGCCCGGGCCAAGCGAGTTGCATCCCAGCCTCGAGAAATCCATAAAGATCGAGGTCGATGATCTCGGTGCCGCCGATCCAGGCGATCGTCTCACCGGGTCGGGGTTCGAAGACCGGCCCGCTGGTTCCCTCCGGAAAGGGTGGCACCGATGTCGTCACTTCGGCGAAACTCCGCCGCAGTGGCGGGAGTTCGCCCTCTTGTGCGATCGCGCCAACCATGGACGCGGCCATCATGGCGTAGAGGCTCGCAAGGCGGACGGCTCGGAGATTCATGGGCCTTTAGTGTGGACCCTCCACGGCTCCTCTGGCAAGGGCGCGATGGTGCTGGCGCTCTCAATCTTCTACTCCTACTCAATCCGAGCGGCCGACCGACGGGAGTATGAGTATGAGATAAGAGTATGAGTATGAGCTGGGGGCGGGAAGCTCCCGCCCCCAGGAACGTTTCCCGACCTTGCGCGAGGGGGCTTTTTCCCTTACCAATCCCCTCCCCTCCCCCGATGGCCCAGGATCCCACGCCTTCCCCGCGCGCGCTCGATCTCGCGACCTCCTCCTCCGACGATCTCGTGGAGGACCGCCGCGCCGTCTTCGGCCGCCTCCTCGGCTACGTGAAGCCGCTCAAAGGGCGCTTCATCTGGGGGATTTTCTTCGGGATCCTCGCGGGGGTCTTCAACGGCTTCCTCCTCCTTGTCCTGAAGTCGGTCTTTGTCATTGTTCTGCCAGCCTCGCAAGGGGAGGAAATCCAGAAGGTCTACCGTCCCTTCGAGGATCTCCACCTGCCCGCCCTCGCCCAGATCGAATTCCCCGCCCCGGATCTGCCGGCGGACCAGGAATGGATCTTCGTGCTGATCGTCTGCCTCAGCATCCCGGTGCTGCTGATGATCCGCGGGGCCTTCTATTTCCTGCATCAATATTGCATGCTCTGGATCAACCTGAAGGTCCTCTACCGTCTCCGCGACGAGGTCTTCACGAGCCTGATGGGCCAGTCGCTCTCCTTTTACAACACCGTGAAGCAGGGCGAACTGATCCAGACCGTGGCGAACCAGACCCGCACCACCGCCGACGCGGGGAGCCAACTCCTCAGCGCGCTGATCCAGCATCCCATCGCGATCCTCTCGATCATCTTCATGGTCGCGATGATGGACCCGCTCTACACTTTCGGGGCGCTCTTCGTCTTTCCGCTCTGCATCGTGCCGGTCGCCCTCATCAGCCGGAAGGTGCGCAAGGCCGGGGGCAAGGAGGAGCAGGAGTCCGAGGGGCTCATGGTGACGCTGCACGAGAGTTTCTCCGGCATCCGCCTCGTCAAGGCCCACGGGCGCGAGGAGTATCAGCGCGAGCGTTTCAACGAGGGCAGCCGCCAGATCAACAAGTTCATCATGCGGTGGAA
Organism: Akkermansiaceae bacterium UBA5020; assembly: GCA_002396885.1. Taxonomy (GTDB): domain Bacteria; phylum Verrucomicrobiota; class Verrucomicrobiia; order Verrucomicrobiales; family DEV007; genus Arctic95D-9. Next base: position 68,212 of record DGXY01000105.1, on the reverse strand, counting down.
GAAGGCGATGGAACTCTCGAGCCCGATGGTCGAAATCGTCGGTGCCCTCGGCATCGCCATCGGCATGGTCTACGCCTGGTACACCCAGATCAAACCCGAGACCTTCCTGACGATCAATCTCGGGCTGATGAGCATCTATCCCCACGCGAAGATGCTCAGCCGCATGCAGGTGCAGTTGCAGAAATGCTATGTCGCGGCGGTAAAGGTCTTCGGCTACATCGACGCGGTGCCGGATGTGCGCGATCGGCCCGATGCCACCGCCCTGACGACTTGTCACGGTGAGATCGAGGTGAAGGACGTGACCTTCTCCTACACCGGCGACAGTGCCGCCCTCGCAGGCGTCTCCCTCCATTTCGAGCCCGGGAAAAAATATGCCCTCGTCGGCCAGAGCGGCTCGGGCAAGTCGACCCTTCTCTCCCTCATCCTCCGTTTCTACGAGGTCGAGCGCGGGGCCATCCTCATCGACGGAAAGGACATCCGCGACTACACCCAGACCTCGTTGCGCGACAACATCGGACTCGTCAGCCAGGATACCTTTCTCTTCCACGACACGATCCGGAACAACCTCCGCTACGGCCACCTCGGCGCGAGCGACGAGGCGATCGAGCGCGCCGCCAAACTCGCCCACGCCCACGACTTCATCCTCGCCCAGCCGCAGGGCTACGAGACCATTCTCGGCGACAAGGGCTGCACCCTTTCGGGCGGCCAACAGCAGCGTCTCTCCATCGCCCGGGCGATCCTGCGCGGCGCCCCCATCCTTTTCCTCGACGAGGCCACCTCGGCCCTCGATTCGGAGTCGGAAAAGGCGATCCAGGATGCCCTCGCCGAACTCTCGCGCGGCAAGACCGTCATCGCAATCGCCCATCGGCTTTCGACGGTGCTCGATTCCGATGAGATCGTGGTGATGGCCAATGGCCGCGTTCTCGACAAAGCTCCCCACGAGGTCCTCCTGGACCGTTGCGAGGAATACCGCCGGCTCTATCAATTGCAGTTTTCGGAAGCGTGAAATCGGCGGGGGCAAAGGGCCATATTTCCTGATTTCTCCCTCGCAATCAGGCCGCGAGAGAGCTTTGATGGATCTCGCATCCGCTTGTTTCCCGTGAGCCAGATTCCCTTTGCCTCGAATCACCGCCCTCCACGCCGCGTCGTAGTGACAGGCATGGGCGCGATCACTCCCGTCGGGCACGATGTGGAAACCTCGTGGCGGGCGGTGGTGGAAGGGCGCTCGGGGATCGGGCCGGTGACCCTCGTGCCGGTCGGCCACCTGCCGGTGCGCATCGCCGGCGAGGTGAAGGGTTTCGACCCGACCACGGTGATGGACGCGAAGGAAGCGCGCCGCTCGGACCGTTTTTCCCAGTTCGCCGTCGCCGCCGCGCGGGAGGCCTTGCGACACGCGAGGCTAGTCATCGACGAATCGAATAGCAACGACATCGGGGTCATCATCGGCTCGGGTGCCGGCGGGATCCAGACCTACACGGACAACCAGCATGTGATGGACCAACGTGGGGCGGGACGCCTCAATCCGCTGATGATCCCCATGATCACCGCCGACTCCGCCTCGGTCCAAGTCAGCATCCAGACCGGAGCGCACGGGATGACTTTCGGCGTCGCCGCAGCCTGCTCGACGGGGAACGACGCGATCGCTCAGGCCTTCTACGCGGTGCAACGGGGCGATGCCAAAGCCATGCTCACGGGCGGGGCCGAAGCCGCCGTGACGCATCTCGCCCTCACCGGCTTTAGCCAACTGCGCGCCCTTTCCCGCCGCAACGACGACCCCACCCGCGCCTCGCGCCCCTTCGACAAGGACCGCGATGGATTTGTCTTGAGTGAAGGATCAGGCGTGCTCGTGCTCGAGGATCTCGAATCGGCCCTCGCCCGCGGAGCCACGCCGCTCGCGGAGATCCTCGCCTGCGCCGCGACTTCGGACGCGGTGCATCTCACCGATCCGGACCGCGAGGCGGTGCAGGCCTCGCGCGCCATCAGCCTCGCCCTCGCCAAGGCGGGCGTCGCGCCCGATCAACTCTCCTACATCAACGCCCACGCCACCGCGACGAGTATCGGGGATGTCTCGGAGGTGCGCGCCCTGAAACGCTCCCTCGGAGAGGCCGCCTACCGCGTGCCGGTCTCTTCGACGAAGTCGGTCACGGGCCACCTTCTCGGTGCAGCCGGCGCGGTCGAGGCGATCTGGTGCATCCGGGCGATGCACGAGGGCATCCTGCCCCCGACGATCAATCTCGACACGCCCGATCCCGAGTGCGACCTCGACTTCGTTCCCCACACCGCCCGCCGCGCCGAGGTCGACATCGCCCTTTCCGCCGCCTTCGCGTTCGGCGGCCACAATTCCATGGTGTTGATGCGCAAGTGGAAGCCCGAAGCATGATCCCCCCGGAACCCGACGTCACGCTCATCGAGGTCGCCGCGGAGGAAGTCGGGGCGGTTGCGGAAATGGCCTCGCGGATCTGGCCGACGGCCTACGGGATGATCCTTCCGCCCGGTCAGATCGAGTTCATGCTTTCAAGGATGTATGCGCCCGCGCGGCTCCTCCAGGATCGGGAGGACGGCATCGATCTCCTCTGGATCCTCATCGAGGGGGAAAGGACCGGTTTTCTCGCGGCCGGACCGGTCGCTCGCGACGGTGCCTGTCCCCTGCACAAGCTCTACCTCCTGCCCGGATCGCAGCGGGGCGGTGTCGGAACGGCCGCAATGGCCCGGCTCTACGAACGGCTCACGGGCTCGGGCGCGCGGAGCCTCGAGCTGCGGGTGAACCGCCACAATGCCGCCGCGATCGGCTTTTACCGGAAAAACGGCTTCCTTGTCTTCGCCGAAGATTGCCGGGAGATCGGCGGCGGTTACGCGATGGACGACTACCTGATGCGGCTCGAACTCGTATGAGGCACGCTTTTTGGGTCGCCACGCCTCGGGGAAAGGGCGAAACTCGGAGAACGTGAACTCTAACGGATCGACAGACAGGCTTGCTTCGCTCGGCGAAGCGGCGGCGGCCCTCGCGGCCTTGCTCCCGCGGATGCAGTCGCCCGAGGCGGCGACGGCTCCGACCTTGGCGCGTGATCTCGAGAAATTCTCGCGCGAAGTCGCCCTCCTCGGCGACGAGGTGGCCGCCCTCGACCGGAAAGATCCGGGCGAGTCGGTGCGGCGTTACCGCCACGACGGCCGCAACCGGCTCAATCACCTCTTCGGACTTGCCCAGTTGATCAGGCTCGGAGGCATCCCCGCATCCCTCGGACGCCCCCTTGAAGAGGCCGTCGCCCTCCTCGACCGCTGCCTCCAGTCCCTCTCCGGCGGAGACCCGGTTGCCGCCGTGGAGATCCCGGAACCCCCGTCCACCCTCGCGCCGGGCGAAGCCGGCACCCTCCTCATCGCCGACGACGATGCGGAAAACCGCGAGATCCTCCGGCGTCTCCTCGAGCCGCGCGGCTTCCACCTCACCTTCGCCGAAAACGGGGTCGAGACGATCTCGAAGATGGAGCACGGGGACTTCGACGCCGTCCTCCTCGACATCCGCATGCCGGAGATGGATGGCTTCGCGGTGCTCTCGCGACTGCGTGAGACCGGTCAATTGCGCAACACCCCCGTCATCGTCGTGACCGGCCTGCAGGAGGAGCAGGATGCGGTGCGCTGCATCGAGCACGGAGCCGAGGATTTTCTTTCCCGCCCGATCCGCCCGGCCCTGCTCATGGCCCGGCTCAGCGCCAGCCTTGAGAAAAAGCGCCTCCGCGAAAAAGTCTTCGAGCAGCACTTCACCCCTGAACTCGCGCGCGAGCTCGCCCGCAACCCCGATCCGATGAAGATGCAGGCACGCCACACCGAAGTCTCGGTGATGTTCTGCGACATCCGCGGTTTCTCGGCGGTGAGCGAACGCCTCGGTCCCACCACCACGATCGACTGGCTCGGCGGGGTGATGGGGGAGTTTTCCTCCATCGTCATCGACCTCGGCGGTGTGCTCGTCGACTACACCGGCGACGAACTCCTCGCGATGTGGGGTGCCCCGAACGAACAGCCCGACCACGCCGAGCTCGCCTGCCGCGCCGCCCTCGAGATCCGCCGCAGTCTCCAGGCCCTCAACGAAAAATGGCGCGAGATCGTCGGCGCCGAAACCGAAGTCGGCATCGGAATCAATTCCGGCGACGCCCTCGTCGGCAATGTCGGGACACACCGGAAATTCAAATACGGCCCTCTCGGCACCGCCGTGAATCTCGCGAGCCGCGTCCAGGGAGCCACGAAATACTTCAAAACCTCGCTCCTCATCACCGGCGAGACCGCCGCGCGCGTCAGCGGCCGTTATCCGACCCGGCGCCTCTGCCGCGTGCGGGTGCAGAACATCAACGGTCCCGTCGAATTGCACGAACTCGAAGTGCCCGGCACCAACGAGGACTGGACGCGACTCTCGCGCCTTTATGAAGAAGCCCTCGCCGCCTTCGAACGTGAGGACTTCCTTTCCGCCAAGGCTTCGCTCGCCGCCTTTCTCGTCGGTGCGCCTGGTGACGGACCCGCCCTCCTCCTCCAGAAACGGCTCAAAGACGCCACAAGAGGGTCGGGTGCCGCCTTCGACCCGGTCTGGTCCCTGCCGGGAAAGTGAAATCGCTCTCGACCTCACGCCGCCTCGCAGCCGCAGACGGCATTGACGCAGCCGCAGCGATGGCACCAGTCGAACCGCCCGCCGCATTTTGCCGGCAGACCGTTCAGAACGCGCTGGATGCGGCAATGACAAGCCCGGCAGCCAGTGCCGGCACCGGTCGTCTCCATCACCTCCTCGATCGTCGAGACGCCGCGGAAATCGATCGCACCGCGCACCGATGCTTCGCTCACTCCCGCGCAGTGGCAGAGCGGTCCGCCGCTTTCTCCTTCGAGGGCGAAACGGCAGGTCGCGGCTGCGATGGGGGCGGGTGCGTTCATGCAAAAATCAATCGCCCCCGGCCTCGCCGATGTGTTGGGCGAGGTAGCGCTCGAGACTGATGCGCTGAATGAGATCGAGCTGGGTCTCGGCCCAGTCGATGCTGTTTTCCGATTCGACGACCATCCGCTCCATGAGGTCGCGGCTTCCGGTATCGCCGACTTCGAGACAGAGTTTGACGCCCGCGTTGTAGGTCGCGACGCCCTTCGACTCGAGCGTGAGGCTGTCCTGAATCTGCTGCTGCGGGCTGTCGCCCACGAGGATCTTGTCGTAGCGAGCGATCTCAGGGATGCCTTCGAGGTAGAGGATGCGATCGATGACCTCCTCGGCGTGTTTCATCTCCTCGATCGATTCGGCGTAGAAGTGGGCGGCCAGCTTGTTGAGCCCCCAGTTCTTGCACATCTTGGCGCAGATAAAATACTGGTTGATGGCCGTGAGCTCGATGGTGAGTCCGGCGTTGAGGGCGTTGATGACTTCTTGATTACCTTTCATGCATGGCAGCTTGGACGAAGCAAGCATTCACTCCAAGGACTTTTCGGAATCGTCCATTGTCGATAATGAGACTTAATCCCATCTTAAAAAGGGTGCAAGGGGATTCAGAAACCGAGATCGCGCCATACGCGGGAGAGCCCGAAAGAGAGGCGGCAGGTCAGTTGGTGTACTTCACCCGGGTCTTGCTGCGCGACTGGTAAACGTCCCAGTAGCCAGACTGGTCCTCGTAGACCGACGAAGAGTAGACCCCATAGGAACCGTAGCCCCATCCGGCCCGGCGCGCAGGGGTGCAGGAACTCAGGACCGAAGCAAGCAGACCAACGAGGACAAGAAGCGACAGGAGTTTCATGGGATCAAAAGAAGGGCTTCGCTGGTAGCGGAACCCTCCCACAGTTGATGCCACACGAAAGGCCCTGCCGTCAAGTGGCGGTTGAAGCGCTTTCTCGTCCGTCATGGAACCAGTGGGGCGGACAGGTAATCAGGCGCCGAAGACCTCCCGCCGCCTTCGAATAACCAGATGGAGCCAAGCAGCATCCTGGACTCTCGGAATCTTCTGATAAATCCGTGACATTTTTTTTCTTGCCACTCGTCGACCTCCTTAGACAACCTACTCACAATGATTACGACCGCCCGCCTCCTCGTCGCCGCTGCCGCTCTTTCGATCAGTTCCCAGTTCGCTGGTGCGGTTCCCGTCTACCTGCTCACGCAAAACAACTCCCTCGTGGTGATGGATTCCGCAAGCCCCGGCGCGGCAACGGCTCCAGTCGCGATCACGGGACTGGGTAGCTTCGACCTCGTCGGGATCGACATCCGGACAACGGTGCAAACGATCTCTCCCGCCAACCCCGGCGTCGGGACGCTCTGGGCGCTCGGAGTCGATGGAGCGAACACACGGCTTTTCGTCATCAATCCCGACGGTGCCGCGGCAACGCCGGTGGGACCGGTTCTGACCGGGATCGACGGCTCTGGAAGTGGCGACAACGGATGGTTTTTCGGACACAACCCGGGGAATGACCGCTTCCGCTTGATGAATTTCATCAACAACTACGAACTCGATCCGAACACGCTTACCTTCGTGACGCAGACCGACCTGATCAACTTTCCCAACCCCAACGGCTCCGCCTTCGAAACTGCCTCCTTCGGCCAGAGCCCGAGGCTCTTTTTGATGGAACAGGCGCCAAACGACAGCCTGCACAGCGCGACCAACATCGCGACCGGGAACTTCGCGGTGGTGGGAGATACCGGCCTCAGTTTCTCGATCGGATCGGGGCTCGATGTCGCCGGCAACACGATGCTCTTTGCCGCGACCGTGGGTGTCGCGAATCTCTACACGATCAACCGCACCACCGGTGCCGCGACCCTCATCGGAGCGATCAGCGGAAATCCCACGGTCCGCGCCCTCACCATCGCCCCGACTTCCTTTCCACCGAAGCTTCCCGTCACGATCCGCGCGAAAGGTCCGAAGGTGATCAATACCTCGGCGGCTTTGGTCACGATCAAGGGCACGGCGAAGTCCGCTTCCGGCATCCGGCGGGTCGATTTCCGCGTTGGCAAGGCCAAGGCCAAAAAAGCGAAAGGCAAAACGCGTTGGACCGCCAGGATCCCCGTGAGCCCCGGTGCGAACCAGGTGACGATTCGCGCCACCGGTGGCAACGATGTGGTTTCCAAGCCGGCAAGAGTCACGATTATTCGCAATTAGGACGCAGGAACGATGGCGGAACCGGGCGGCAGTGGACGATGCCCCGCCAAACCGGATCGAGTCGCGGCTTGGAACACGTCCCGCTGTGTGATAGCGTCACCCATGCGGTTCCGGGTCAGTTCAGAGCTTTTCTACCGGGTCGAGGGACCCACCACGCTTCTCTTCGCGCTCAAGGGCATCGAAACGGAGGGGCAGAAAATCCTCCGGGAGTCCCTTCACGTCGATCCCGAGGTGCCCGTCGATGCCTTCAGCGTCGGAGAGGGCATGAACCGCTTCACCCGCATCCAGACCTCCTTCTCAGGCCAGCTCCAGGTGCGCTACGAGGCGGACATTGAAACCTCGATCCGCCTCGAAGACGGCCACGAACTCCTTCCCCACGGACCCGGGGATCTCTCTCCCGAGGCCATCACCTACCTCTTCCCGAGCCGCTACTGCCAATCGGACCGGCTCCGGAACCAGGCCTTTGATCTCTTCGGCCATCTCGTCGAGCCTTACCCTCTCGCGACGGCGATCTGCGATTGGATTTTCGAACATGTCGCTTACCGGCAGGGCTCTTCCAACGAAAAATCCTCGGCCGTCGACACCCTGGAGGAACGGGGCGGCGTCTGTCGCGATTTCGCCCATCTCGCGATCGCCTTCTGCCGCTCGATGAATTTGCCGGCGCGGTATGTGACCTGCTATTCCCACCTCCTCTATCCTCCCGATTTCCACGCGGTGATCGAAGTCTTCCTTGCCGGAACCTGGTATGTGTTCGATCCCACCCGCCTCGCTCCGCTGAACGGTCTCGTCCGCATCGCGACTGGCCGCGACGCGGCCGATGCGGCAGTCTGCACCATCTTCGGTGGCTCCTTGCTCAACGGCATGCAGGTCATCTGCAACTCACTGGACGAAACCTTCACCCCGATCAACTGGGACACGCTGCAACAGAGCCACCAGGCGATCGCGCTGCTTTAAGGACAAACGACATGGAAATCCTGAACGTCCGGAGGGAATCGCACGAGCGCCTCAACTTGGTTCACGAAACGATCTACCAGTATTCCCGTCCCGTCAGTTTCACGCCCCACCGGCTCGTCCTGAGGCCCCGGGAAGGGCACGACGTCCGTCTCGAAATGATGACCCTCGAGACCTTTCCCCCGTCCTCGATCCGCTGGTTCCGCGACATCCTCGACAACTCCATCGCCATCGCGGAGTTCAACCAGAGCGCGACCCAGCTGACGATCCGGAGCGAATTCATCATCGACCTTCCGCCGGCGTGGGAGGGAAATGATCCGCCGCTGCTCGTCGCCTATCCTCCCTCGTTTGCTGGCATCGACGAACTGGCCACCGTCCCCTACCGCCAGTTCACCTACCCGCCGGAGGTCGAACGCCTGCGGGATTGGCTCGCGAACCACGGGCTCTCCCCCCGCACTGGCGAATTGCGCCCCATTTTCGACGATCTCAACGGCCTCATCCACCGGACGATCCGTTACAACCGGCGCGAGGAGCACGGCGTGCAATCCCCCGCTGCAACCCTCGATCTCGCAACCGGATCCTGTCGCGACATGGCGGTGCTCCTGATCGAAACGGCGCGGACGATGGGTTTTCCGGCACGCTTTGTGAGCGGCTACCTCGAGAGCGCGAATTCCATGGTCGGCCGCGGCTCCACCCACGCTTGGGCCGAGATCTATCTGCCCGATCGCGGATGGACCGGCTACGATCCCTCGATCGGACGCCGGGTAGGCCCCGGCCACGTTCCGGTCGGAGTCAGCCACCACCCCCGGGGAGTGATGCCCGTGTCGGGAAGCTTCATCGGCTACGGAGGGGTAAGCAGCCCTCTCGTGGTGAAGATCTCGACGAATCGCCTGCCCCCGCGCTGAATCACCGCACCGCTGCGATCATCTTCTCCGCCAGCCCCGCAAAGGCCGCCGAGATGGCATTGGTCGCGGGATCGAGGGTGGCGATCGGTTCGCCGCGGTCGGCGCGGTCGCGGGTGGCAATATCGAGCGGGATCTGGGCGAGGAGCGGCACGCCGAGACGCTCCGCTTCGATCGCGCCACCGCCTTCGCCAAAGATGGGATACTTCGTGCCGTGCTCGCACTCGAACCAGGCCATGTTCTCGACGATGCCGGTGATGGGAACGTTCACCTTGCGGAACATCGCGGCCGCCTTGCGGGCGTCGATCAGGGCGACCTCCTGCGGCGTCGTGACGATGACACTGCCGCTGATGGAGACCGTCTGCACGATCGTGAGCTGGATGTCGCCGGTGCCGGGAGGCAGGTCGAGGACGAGGTAATCGAGTTCGCCCCAGAGACACTGCCGCAGGAACTGCTGGGTGTAGCGGGTCGCGAGGGGACCGCGCACGATCACGGGCGAATCTTCGGAAAGGAGGAAACCCATCGAGATGGCCTTGATGCCCTGCACCTCGATCGGGATGATCTCGTTCTGCTCGGTGGCGAGAGGTTGCTGGTCGGTCGCGCCAAGCATCAGGGCGATGCTAGGGCCGTAAAGGTCACAGTCGCAGAGTCCGACCTTCGCGCCGGTGCGACTGAGGGCGATCGCCAGATTGGTCGAGACGGTCGACTTGCCGACGCCGCCCTTGCCGCTGGCGACGGCGATGATCTTTTTCACCCCGGGGATGGAGGTCTGAGCGGCCGCGGGATTCCCGGTGACGGGCTCCGGCGGGTCTTTCAGGTCGAAATCGATCACGACCTTGCCGACCCCCTCGAGGGTCGCGAGCGCCTCCTCGATCCCTTCGTGGATGGTCTTCGGCACGGCGGGATCGCGCGTCGCGAGGCTGATAAGCACGGTCACGTCATTGCCCGAGACGAGGACGCGTTTGACGAGGCCAAAGGAGAGAATATCGCGACTGAAGCCGGGGTAGTTGACTTTCTTCAGCTTTTCCCGAACGGATTCTTCGTTGATCATGGGCGGTGGATGAGGGGTTTTCTGATAGGCGAATACGGCTCGAAGTCCAGCACGGAGACACGCGAATGGCGGAAGCGACCAATTTGATGAAAAAAGCGGCGGCGACACTCTTTCCCGATTCGGGGGAAGAGCAGGCGTCTTTCCTGCACGCCCTCCTCGCGCCCGGACCGCGGGGGAACGCGATCGTCTGGATGGTGCCACCGCGCCCCGGCGAGATCGAAACCCTGCCTCGCGAGGCCCTTCCCGATTGGCTGCCGCCTCTCATCGAGGTGGTCACGTCTGGCGTAAAAATCGGACTGAGCGAGGCCTACAAACAGGGCGAGGTCTACCCGCTCGATTTTTCCTCGGTGCTGACCGGCTCGGCGATGCTGTCGGCACGCGATTCCCTGCCCCGCGAGGCCCGGATCCTCGATCTCTGCGCGGCACCGGGGGGAAAGTCGATCCTCGCCTCGGCGCTCTTGCGTCCGGGTCTGATTCTCGCGAACGAGGTCGAGGGACGTCGGCTCGGCCCCCTGCGTCACAATCTCTCGCGTTGCCGCATCGCCGCGGCTCATACCCAGCGCCTCGATCCCGAGGAGATCGCGCGGCTCGCTCCGGGTGCCTTCGACCTCTGCCTCGTCGATGCGCCCTGCTCGGGTCAATCGCTCCTCGCCAAGGGGATCGAAAACCTCGGCTGTTTCCACCCCTCAACGGTGAAGGGCAACGCCCGACGCCAGGCCCGCATCCTTGCCTCGGCCGCCGACACCGTGGCTCCGGGCGGCTTTCTTCTCTACACGACCTGCACCTTCAGCCTCCGGGAAAATGAAGGGGCCATCGAAAAGCTTCTCGAGTCCCGACCGGACTTCGTTCCAGTCGAGGTGCCGCACCTCGCCTCGCTGCGCTCGGCGCTGGCCCCCTTCCCGGCCTATCGCGTCTACCCGCACCGCTCCCCGGGGGCGGGAGGTTTTGCCGTGCTCCTGCGACGCGGCGGGGAGACCGACCCGGCCTTGCGGGAGCCACTATCCCCTCCCCTCCTCGATTATCCGGTGAACGCCCCGTCGAGCGACGACGAGGTCTGATGGACGTGGGCTTCGGCCTCCCGAGCCGCCTCGCGGCTGATCGTGGGCAGGTCGCGCGGCAGACCGGTCAGGCCCGGCTCGCAGACACGGAACTCGCGGGTGTAGGCAAAACGCGGGTTCGTGAGCAGATCGAGCGGCGTTCCCTCTTCGAGGATGCCGCCTTCGAAAAAGATCGCGACCCGGTTGGCGAAGCGCTCCACCCCGTGCAGGGATCCCATCGAGACGAGCGCCCCGATTCCGAATTCGTCGCGGACCCGTCCGAGCAACTCGTGGAAGGCCGCCTCGCCGAGCGCGTCGAGGTCGAGGCCCGCGTCCTCTGAAATGAGAAAGCGCGAGCCGACGATGAGCGCCCGCGCCACCGCGAGACGTTTCAGGGTCAACGGTGAAAGATCGCCGAGGCGCTGCCTGAGGAGCGACTCGGGCTCGTGCAATCCGGCGCTGAAAAAACAGTCGCCCCAGAGTCGCCCCCCCTTCCCCGCGAGGCGGCGGCAGTCGCGCAGCCACTGGCGCACCGAGCGATCCGGATCGGGCGGTGCCGTCGCGAGCGGGGCGATCACCGTGATCGATCCACGTCGCAGGGCGAGGAGACGACGACGCTTCTTTTCCAGGACGGAGACGCCCTCGAACTCGATCGACCCGGCGAGGACCTTCATCCGCGGGTCGGCGGTGCCGGCGGCGATCCGGGCGAGGAGCGACTTGCCGCTGCCCGACTCCCCCGCGAGCACGACGATCTCGCCCGGCGCGACCGCGAGGGAGATCCGTCGCAGGCCGATCCCGCGCTCGCCGAGCGCACCGGGGATCTCGACGGTAAGACCGCTCGTCGCAAAAAGGGGGGTGGCGTCGTGACTCATGTCTGGATCAGAAGACGGGCGGAAGTGGGCCGGTGCGGAGCGCCGCGGAAACCCGCCAGCCGAGCAAGGAAAAGGCCATCACCACTCCCGTGGCGAAGATACCGGGATAGATCGCCATCCAGGGAGCCTCGATCAGGTAGGCCTGTCCGCGCTCGACCATCACGCCGACACTGAGCCGCTCCCCGGTGAAGCCGAGAAAAGAAAGCGACATCTCCGCGAGCATCGCCACCGGCACGAGCGCGGCAAAGACCCCGGGCAGGCGGCGCAGCACCGAGGGGAGGACACGTCCGAGGACGATCTCACGACGAGAAAGCCCGAGGACCCGCGCCGCGAGGATTTCAAAGCCCTCTTCTCCCTCGCGGAACCAACGGCAGAGGAGCGGACAAAGCATCAGGGCGACGAGCAGGGCGAGCCCCAGGATTAAGAGGAGGAGGCCGCCACCACCGCCGCCCGTGAGAATCACCATCACGATCATGCCCGGCAGGATGACACCAGTCCGTGTCGTGCGCTCGATCCAGGCGAAACGATTTTCCCCCGGATCGAAGACGAAGAGCATCGTCACGAGCAAGGCCAGCCCGATCCCCGTCGAGACCGCGACGACCGCCACCGAGACGCTTGTGGCCATGGCGAAACGGCTGAGTTCGAAGAGATCCGCGCCATTCGCCGCCTTGCCGCACCAGTGATCGCGATCCGGCGCCTGCCATTGGGGCGTCTCGCGGATCCCGTAGAGTTCCGCCGGCCGCAGATCGCCCGCCGGATCGCCGGAAAAGAGCCAGCCGAAGAGCAGGAAATAGGGAATCACGAGCACGAGAACCCGCCGCATCTGCCAGAGGCGGATCGCGACGAGCCGCAGAGAGCGCATCCATCGGGACTGTCGGCGATTGATCATTCACGGGAGGCGGGCGAAATCAGTTCGCGCAGGAGCGTCGCCACGAGGACGATCAGAGCGAGGGAGAGCGAGGCGAGGAGGATGCCCGGGTAGCTGCCGAGCCGGACCGACTCGACGAGGAGACTCCCGAGCCCGGGATAGCGGAAGGCCGACTCGACGACGACGAGACTGCCGAGGATCGCGGCGACGGGGCGGTCGAGGAGGGCCGCGAGCGACGAGGCGGCGCGGGGGATGGCGCGGCCGTAGAAGATTTCCTCGTCGTTCGCCCCGGCGACAAAGAGACCGCGCACCCAGGGGCGGGCCGTCTCGCGCTCGAGCACGGCGGCGACCGCGCGGATCTGCCACGCGGCTCCGCCCGCCATCGCCGGCAAAGCGACGACCGCAGCGTGCCACCAGGCGAGCAGATCAGGGCCCCGCTCGACGACGAGATCGTTCGCGAAGCCGGGGCGCTGCCAGTGGAAGAAGGAAACGATCGCGACGAGCACGACGAACCAGAAGCCCGGCACACAGGCAAAGGCAGCAAAGGGCGCAGCGAGGAGGCGGGCCGCGTGGTAGCGCCGCAGCCGTGCCCCGAGCATTCCCCAACTGTAGCCGATGAGGAGCACCGACGGGATCACGAGGACGAGCACCCTCGCCGTGCCGGCCGCGCGGGATTGGATCAGCCCTTCCCACGTGAGTGGACGCGGGGCGAGTTCCGGAGGCACCACGCCGTAGGCTTCGGGAGACCAGACATGCCGCTCGGCCTCGCCCATCACGACGAAGGAAAACTCCATCAAGACCAGCACGGCAAACCCCACCGCGAGGAAGCGGATCACGGCGATGAGAAGGCGCTGGAGGACGTGGCGGATCATCGGATCAGGGCGCTGCGACCTCTTTTTTCACCCACCAGGGGCGCACTTCCTCGAGTCCCCCCTTGCCAATCGCGAGGGGAGAAGCCGCTGCCGCACCGGGTCGACGAGACTCGAGCGCGCCCGTTCGCACCGTGAGAATGCGTCCCGTATCGCAGATGAAAAAGCAGGGCTGACGTGCCGCGATGGCGCGCTGGAGGGAGGCGATCACGCCGGTCACTTTCACGGGATCGGGTTCGGAGCGGAGTTGGTCGAGCAGCCCATCGACCTCGGCATCGCGGAGGCCGCTCAGATTTCCCCCACCCGGTCCGGCCGCCGCAGAATGCCAAACCTCACGACGGTCGCGGCCGCGCGGGATCTCCCAGCTCACCAGGACCGCGTCGAAATCGCGCTGCGGGAGTCGTCCGGTGATGAGCTCCTGCCAGGGCACCGGCTCGACTTTCACCTCGATCCCGATCCCGCCCCACTGTTCGGCGAGGGCCGCAGCGAGGCGACGGTGCTCTGGATTGCCCGCATTCACCGCGAGAGAAAAGGCGAGCGGACGGCCTTTGCCATCCTTTCGCAATCCGGATTCTTCCTCGAGACGGTAGCCTTCTTTCTCCAAAAGCCGCTCGGCCCCGCGGGGATCGTAGAGCGGCAGCAGGATGGGCTCGGCCACGAGCGGCGAACCGGGGAAAAAGAGACTCTTCACCGGCACCTCGTATTCGAGGCCGGTCTCCCGCAGGATCGCCCCGAGATCGATGCCCCGAGCGAGGGCCGTGCGCACCGGTTCGAGGTCGAAAGGCGGACGCTCGAGATTCCAGACGACGAGATGTTGGAAGCGCGGACGATCCCGCAGCGTCTCGACCATGCCAGGGTGGCGGCGCGCCCATTCCGTAAAACGTTCGTCGGGCTCGATCCGATCGAGCGTGCCAGTGCGCAGGGCGAGGAGGATGGATTCGAGCGAGGAATATCGCCGGAAGCGCAGCCGCGGCTCCGCCGGAGCCCCTCCAGGATAGGCGGCATGGGCGACGAGTTCGACGCCGCCATCGGCGCGGCGACGATCGAAGCGATAAGGCCCCAGCCCCAGCGGGGTGAGCAAAAAGTCGGACCAGAGATCCGCTTCATCGAGGTCCGGGTCCGTCTTTGCAAGCCGATGGGCGGGGAGGACGGGCAGCTTCTCCCAACTCTCCAGCATCGTCGCGGGCACCTCACGGCAGAGGATGCGCAACCGCGTCGGCGAGAGCATCTCGAGCGATTCGACAAAGTCAAAACTCGCCGCGAGCGGCAGCGGCGAATCGGCACGCGTGAGGCGCTCGTAGGAGAAAGCCACATCTGTCGAGGTAAAGGGCGTGCCATCGTGCCAGGTGACGCCCTCTTTCAGATCGAGCAGCATCTCGCGCACCGTCGTGTGGCAACGCTGGCCAACGAGATCGAGCTGTGGAGAAGTCGCGGGATTGGAATCGAGGTAAAGCCGCAGCTCTTTCAGGACCCGGTCGGTCTCGCCGCGCACGAAGAGGAAGGCCTCGCGATCGTCCGTGAATTCCAGCATGCGCACCTGCGCTTTCTCCACCGAGCCCGCCAGCCACGATCCGATCAGGTCATCGACCGAATGATCGGCCCGCACCTTCACGAGCAGGTAATCCCCCAGCAACTCCGGCGGCAGCCCCTCGAGGACCGCCTTTTCCAAATCCGGACCGTGCCCCCCGAAGGCGACCGTCAGGACCGAGCCCGATCGATCCAGCGCGATCGGCCGTGCCCCGCTCTCCGGCACTTCTCCGGCGAGGAAACGCGCCTCGGCTTCGCCCGCAGCCTCTTCGCTATCGCACCGGATCGTGATGACCGTGCGCGAGGTCCAAGCGCGGATCAGGTTCGGCCGCAGGTTCAAGTTCGCATCGCGGCGCAGGAGCGGCTCGAAGAGCAAACCGGCGATCTCGCCCTCGACCCCGTCGGCCGGGGCGAACGGACTGAGATAGCCGACGGGCCCATCAATCGCATGGACAAGGGCGTCGCTCTCACGCGTGAGCTGGAACTCTGCGACCGTTCTGAAGAGCCATGCCCCTCCGAAGCCCAGCCACAGCGGCGACGAAAAGAAGATCCAGCGCAGCCAGAACATGGCGCGATCCTAGCGCAAGCCGTCGCGCTTTGCCAAACTTAGTTTGGAAAGGCGAAAGATCGCGTCGGCGAAGGCCGCAAAAGTTGAGGCATCCTTGCCGGGGGCCATGATGAGGTGCTTCCACTGGACCACCTGACAGTTCTCGCGTTCAGAGTCCGGCGAGCGTTCCGGTGCTGCTGGAGAAGCGGTCCGCATCGACGCCGAGCTGTTGCAGCATCTTCACGAAGAGATTCGCCAAGGGGGTGTTGTTCGTCCCGTCGAAGGTCAGGTGTCCTCCATGCTTGAAGCGGCCTCCGGCGAGGAGAATGGGTAGGTTCTGGGTGGAGTGCGAGTTGGCGTTGCCGAGGCAACTGCCGTAGAGCACCTGGGTGGCATCAAGCAAGGAGCCGCCGGTCTCGGTCGTATCTCGAAAGGCTTGGAGCAGCTCGGCGAAGGCCAGGGTCTGCGCCTCCTCGATCCGGCGGAGCTCGGCGATTTTTTCCGGTTCGTTGCCGTGGTGAGTGAGGCCGTGGGTCTCGCTCTTCACCCCGGGCACGTGCGGCACGACTGAGAAGGTGCTCAGCGACAAGGTCACGACACGCGTGCTGTCGGTCTGCAGAGCGAGGCGGAGAAGATCGAACATCAGCTTCGAGCGCGCGATGATCTGGTTGCTGTCGGCGATGTCCTTGGGCTGCGGGTAGTCGACGACGGGTTTGGGTCGGTTTTCCCATTCGATCTGCCGCTGGAGACGGGTCTCCATTTCACGCACGCTCTGGAAGTATTGATCGAGGCGGGCGCGGTCCTCCGGTGCGGCACCCTGCTCGAGACGTTTCGTTTTTTCCACGAGGAGATCAAGAACGCTGCCGCCGGCTTCGATGCGGCGCATCGTCGCGGCTTTTTCCTCTGACGTTCCCGCGACGAAGAGGCGGCGATAGAGGCGCTCCGCGCTCGCCTCGGAGGGAATGCTGACGCCCGATCGCGAGATCGAGATGGAGTCGGCGTAGTGGTCGCCGTTTCTCACGGAGAGACCGAGATGGGGAAAGCGCGTCTCCAAGCCGATGACCTCGGCCGCGACCTGGTCCATCGAGAGGGAGTTGCGGAAGGTCGGCTGTCCCGGATGCGGCGCCCCGGTGAGGAAACACTGCCCGGCGTGGTGATTGCCATTCACCTCCGGGTGGGAAAGCCCGGCGAAGGTCGTGAAGTGCGAACGGTGCGCAGCGAGGAGGTCGAGGTAGGGGCTCGTCGTTTCGCCGGTCTTCGGGAAAAAGAGGTCCGGCATCATCCCGAGCGGCACATGGATCGCGAGGAGCCGCTGCGGCGGCAGCGACTCCGCCGCCCGGGAGATCGAAGGCAGGGCGAGACAGGCGCCGGCGGCGCGGAGGAATTGGCGGCGGTTCATGAGGGTGGAGTGGCGCAAGGGCTCGGAGGCATGAGGGACGGTCCGGAAACGCGGTGCTTTCAGAGAAATACGATGCTCTTGGCGAAATCTCGACAGGGAAGGACAAAGGAATGGGGACAAGGAAATGCAAAAAGATCAATTCCTTTGTCCCCATTCCCGTGTCCCATCCTGCGAATACGCCCGAGGGTTTCGGACGACACGACTGGCCAAGGATAAGTCTCAACAGATCGGAAAAGGTTCTCCGGTTTCATGGGAACGACGCTTGCCCAGTGGGGGATTGGATTGACAGAAACCATGGAATAAAGAACGTTGTTCCCATGAAAACTGCCAACGCCAGCGACCTGACGACGCGGCTGCCCACGATCCTCGCATGGTTGGAGGCCGGAGAAGAAGTCATGGTGAAGCCGGATGCCAAGCGTTCCTCGTCACCCTCAGTCATCGGATCGACTGTGGACTGGAACAAAAGCGCGGCGTTTCAACGCGAGGTCACTGGTGAGCCGGTTCTGTCCAAGGAGGATCTTGAGGATCTTTACGAAGAAATGGGCAGCCGTTTTTGAGTCGGCTCCGGGATGATCTTCGCGGACACGAGCTTTCTCATCTCGCTTTATGGTCGGGATGTGAATACACCCGCAGCAAAGGAACTGGTCTCCTCCCGTGCCCTTCCCATTCATGTGACAACCGTGAATGATTTCGAGTTTTCAAACGCCCTGAGGCTGCTTGTTTTTCGTGGAAAAATCACGCCTGCTTCACTTCGGACCCAAATTTCGGCCTATGAAACGGATAAGGCCGCCGGGCGCGTCGTCCAACTTCCCTGCGACACGAACCGAATTTTCCTCATCGCGGAATCCCTCTCCGCCGCGAACACGGAAAGCGGCGGACATCGCGCCTACGACATCCTGCAAGTCGCAGCCTCACTCGACGCGGGCGCGAAGGAATTCTGGACCTTTGACGGCCGACAGGGCTCACTGGCACAAGCGGTGGGTTTGTTAGTAGGACCCTAACCCCTCCCTTTCTACCCCCACAGCCCGAGGATTCGGCCGCTCAGTCCCTCAGGGTGACCCGCGCCGAATGAATGTCGCTGTAGAGCCCGCCGGTCCAATCTTTCTTTTGCGCCCAGATCGCGACGAGGATGCCGTCGGGCAGTTCGGTGAGCGCGGGATAGCAGATCGACCAGCCGCCCACCTTCTCGGGACGGTCGGCTAGCAGCGTGGACTCACTCCAGGTGATTCCCTCGTCGCGCGAGGTGCGAATGAAGAGCGGGAACCGCAGCGGATCGGGGCCGGGGTTGTAGGTGAGGACGAGTCTGCCATCGCGCGTGCCCAGCAGATGCGAGGCGCACGAGGTGGAGGCGAGGCCGGTCTTCTCCGCCGCGCTCCAGCTTTCACCCCGGTCACGACTGATGGCGCGCCAGAGCTGCCCATCCTTGGTGCGCAGGATCATGTGGATCGCGCCCGACTTCGTCTCCGCGATGGTCGGCTCGCCGCCCTGTCCTTCCGGATTCGCGACCGCACCGAAACGCTCCCAGGCCTTGCCGCCATCGCGCGATTTCAGGACCCCTCCATTCTTCGTCCCGCGCAGGTGGAGCGGCACGAGCAGCTCGCCGGTGGAAAGGCGGATCCCATTGGACCGGGTCGTGTGATTGACTTGACCCACTTTCACCGGATCGGACCAGGTCTTCGCGGAGTCGCTGCTGCGGCGGAAGAAAACGTCGAGTTTCGGATGAATCGCGGAGAAAAAGAGGAAGGTGTCTTTCCCAGCGACGAACAAGGCCGGATCAAAGTCCGCCGCGCCTTCGAAATCCTGCAGCACCGTCGCCCCGCCCCAGGTGCGGCCTTGATCCGATGAGAAGGCCTGCATGAGGCGCTGCGACTCCGCGCCCTCGGACGGGGCGGAAAACCACGCGGCCATGACCCGTCCATCCGGCAGCAGGGTGACACTCGGCCCGAAGTTGTAGCCCGAGGTGTTCGCCGGATCTTCGGGATCGGTGCCCGTGTGCCGGAAGACGACGGCCCGGTCGGTGATGGTGATGTCAGAAGCATCAACGGTATGCGGAGACGCGAGCGGAGCTAGCAGCAGAACGGTGAAGAGTGCGGGGATGGGTTTCATCGTTTTAGCGAGCGAGGATTTTCTCGATCATCGGCTGCGTCCGAGGGCGATGTCCGCCTTGAGGGCGATGAAGAGTTCTCTCGCTTTGTCGGGCTCTTGGGTAAAGACATTCGTGGCCTCGCTGGGATCGGCGCGGAGGTTATAGAGTTGGAACTGGCTGTTGGGGCCTTTGCCTTGGGTCTCGACGATGCGGTCCGGGGTGACGGTGCCGTCCTGCACCGCATAGACTCCTGATGGCAGGATGAGCTTCCAATCGCCATCGCGGATGGCAAGCGTGTAGGAGCCGTAGTTCACATGCACCATGCTGCTACGGATCGGTTGCGCGGGCTTCTCGCCGCGCAGCAGGGGTGAGATGTCGAAGCTGTCCTCACCGGCATCGTTGGGGAGTTTTTCGCCGAGCAGCGAGGCCATCGTTGCCATCATGTCCGTGAAACATATTAACTCACCGCACGAGCTCCCTGCCTCGATTTTGCCCGGCCAACTCGCGATGAAAGGCATGCGATGTCCAGCATCGGTGAGCGCGCCTTTCATCCCATTCCACGGACCGGCGGAGCGGTGGCCGAACTTCTCGATGTCCTGCGCGTACCAGACCGGGCCATTGTCACTGGAAAAGACGATGAGTGTGTTGTCGTTCAGCTTCAGCTTCTCCAAAGTCGCCATCACCCGGCCGATCATGGCGTCCACGTTCATCACATAGTCGCCGTATTGACCTGCAGCACTCTTTCCCTTGAACTCGCTCGCTGTCGCCCACGGCGCATGAGGCGCGGGGATGGCGTAGTAGAGGAAGAAAGGGGCGTTGTTCTGGGTTTGTTTTTCGAGCCAAGCATCCGCCTTGTCTCCAATCGTGGAAAGATAGCCCTCGAACTCCCATCCCGGAGCCGCCGGGCCTTTGCGCCAGTGCAAGCCTTGCGTCTCGGGATTCGTCACACCCTCACCCGGATGATCCGCCATCGTCTCCGTCGGTGGGACGACGAAGAGCCGGTTTTCGATCCAGGCATACGGCCCCTGTTCCGGCGCATCGAAGCCGAAGTAGTAATCGAAGCCAAAGTCCAGGGGCGACATCTTCAGCGTGCCATCCGCCTCGGCCTTGGAAGACATGCCTTGATGCCATTTGCCCACGCAAGCCGTCGCATAACCCTGGCGCTTCATCAGTGTGGCAAGATTCCATCGACCCGGCTCTGCGTGGAGCTGCGGCTGCGGGAAATGAATCAGCTCGCGGCCATTCTTGATCTGCTTCCTCACGCCCTTTACGCCTGTCGTCTTCCAATTGCGATACGGCATCCGCCCCGTGAGCAGGCTATACCGGCTTGGCACACAAATGGACGCCCCCGCATGAGCATTCGTGAACTTCATGCCCTCCTCCGCCAGCTTGTCGATGTGTGGTGTCGCAATCTTCGACTGCGCATTGAAACACTGCGGATCGCCCCAACCCATGTCATCGACGAGGATGAGGAGGACATTGGGATTTGTTGGTTTTGTATCAGCATCAACCGGCGCGGCCGACGTCGCGAGCAGTAGGACGGTGAGGAGGAGAGTGAGTCTGTGTTGCATTGCGTCTGAGTTGATCACTGGAAGCTCTCGAAACGCGAGGGGCAAAGCCGCATTTCGGCCAAACTGGTGTTTGAGTCCACAGCGGTCTAGGACAGCGATTCCAAGTCCTTTCGCGCCTCAATTCTTCACCGCAGGCGCAGGCCAATCATCGGTGCGAAAGGGCGAGGCGGGCAGGCCGGCCTGGTTGTAGAGATTGCAGGTCGGATTGTCCGCCCAAGCATAACGCACGGCGATGGGCGCGGTCACCTGGCTTGACGAGACGAGCACGGTGTCGCCCTCGACCTTCGCTTCGGCCCAGACCCATTGCTGGTCGGCACCGCAGATGGCGAAGCCTTCGAGCGGACTCTGCGGGCTGTTGCGAACGAGCGGCGCGGTTTTGCCTGCCTTGCGCATCACGTCATAAGTCGCGGGCACTTCCCTGGCGACGAGTCCGCCACCGAGGTGGTCAAAGCCCAGCCGGATGGCGCTGCCCTCGATCTTCATCGACGTGTAAAGCGGACCGGAGAACACGACCTCGCGGCCATAGGTGTTCGCGAGCGCGATCCGGGCAAGGCGTTCACCGGCCACCTGCTTGCTTTGCGGATGGATGTCCTCGGATTCGCCGGTGTCGATGAGCACGGCCATGCCGGTGTGGGGCGCGGAGAGGGTCTTCGCCTGCGCCTCACGGAGCTCCGCCCACACGCTCTCGCCGGGCTGGGTTGTCTTCGCGCGGTAGTTGGCGAGCTGGCAGAAGTAGAAGGGGAAATCGCCCTGCTCC
This sequence comes from Akkermansiaceae bacterium UBA5020, assembly GCA_002396885.1. GTDB lineage: Bacteria > Verrucomicrobiota > Verrucomicrobiia > Verrucomicrobiales > DEV007 > Arctic95D-9. The sequence goes on along the minus strand of DGXY01000105.1, from coordinate 46,675 downwards.
CAGTGCTGCCGCCAGTCTTGGATGAGCAAAGGAAACGCGGTGCGGTAGAGGCTGGCGTTGCCCGTGTTGGATTCGCCCTGATACCAGAGCACGCCGCGAATGGCATAGGGCAGAATGGGATGCACCATGCCGTTGAAGAGCCTGCCGGGCAGCACGTGCTGGCCGGTGAGTGGTGGAACGGCTTTCTTCCCGTCGGCATCGAGCGGAGGCAGCGCATACTCCGCCTTTGCCATCCAGCCACCGAGCATCTTCGTGGTGCCCACGCTGGGGAACCAACTGAATCCCGGCGGCTCGGCCGGAGCAAAGAGGCGCACGGCGAGCTGGTTCACGCCCTCCTTCAACAGCGCGGGCGGAATCAGGTAATGACGCACGCTGATGAGGCCGGTGAAGTTGTCCACCGAACGTTCGCCGATGAGGGTGCCGTTCCAATACACCTGATCAAACTGCGCCGTGGGACCGAACTGCAAGACCTGCACCGCGCCGGTCTGTCGTGCGCTCAAGGAGACCTCCTTGCGAAACCAGAAGGCGCCGTAGTGGGGCAAGGAAGGATCGGACACCGGCCCGCTGTCCTTCACCGCCACCCAGCCGTCGTCGGTCGAAACGGGTCCGTTGAGGAATCGCGACACCTCGCCCGAGGCGCGGTCTTCGCGTTGCGTTTGCCTCAACCACTCGCGGAAGGCGCTTTTGTTGCGCTCGCTCATCGCATCCATGTTCTTGGCACCTGCCGCCAGCGCGGGCACGCTGGCGAGCGAGGCCGGACTGATCCACGGCTCCACCTTCGAGCCTCCCCAGCAGACCTTGATGAGGCCAACAGGCGTCTTCAGCTCACGCTGGATGCTTTTGGCGAAGTAGTAGCCCGCCGCGATGAAATCCTCCGTCGTGCCCGGACGTGCCACGGTCCAGTGGCCCGGCACATCGTCCGCCGGAGCATCGGCGGAAGGGTTTTTCAGCACATGAAACTGTCGCAGCGTCGGGTTCGCCGAGGCCTCGATCTCGGCGGCCGCACTCGTGATCGCCTTCAGGTCGAACTCCATGTTGGACTGCCCGCCGCCCGCCCACACCTCGCCCACGAGCACATCGGCGACCTTCAGGCTGCGGTTCCGGGTCAGCGATTTCACGACCAGCTCACGGGACTCGGCGCTGGCTTCGAGGGCATCGAGTTTCACCCTCCATTTGCCATCCGCGTTCGTCGTCGTGCTCTGGCTCTGGCCCGCAAACTCCACCGCCACCTCCTCCGCCGGATCCGCCCAGCCCCACACGGGGACGGCTTTCCCGCTTTGCAGGACCATGTGATCGGAGAAGATCGAGGGCAGCCTCAGCTCGGCGGCGTGCATCGCGGTAAGCGGCGCGAGCAGCAGAGCGCAGAAGAGGGTGAGGGTTCGTTTCATAAACGCAGATCCCTTTACGGTTTGCGCGATTGTTTTTGATTTCTTTTCATTTCGGAGTGTTCGTGATCAGGGGAATGATCTTCTCGCCGGGGGCGATGGCCCGCCGCGGTTCGAACCGGGTTTCCGGAACTTCGGTCACCTGCCCCTCGCGTTCGTCGCGCAGCATGACCGATTGAACGGGATCATGGAGTTTGGAGCCGCCAAAAGCGTTGAGGCTCAGGGCAACCTCAGAGTCCATTGACACCGCCAATGGAAGTGATGATTGGCCATTGCGGACGTGGTAAAGTCCGCCCAGCAGTTCGAGGCGGGATTGGTCACTGGCATGGAAGAATGTCCCGCTGGGCGTTGCCATTTCACCCTTGTAGCCCAAGATCCAAGCATCTGAGTGCTTGAACGCCACTTCGACGATATAATACGAGTTTTCGAGTTGGCGCACCCAGGCGTGGACATTCTTGACTGCCAGGCTGGCATCGTCTCCCCCGCCGGCAAATCCCATCACCATGTTCGCAAAGACCTCCTTGGGGGCCCCTTCCGGCTTTGTGTTCCGATACAGCCGCGGGAGACTTGTCTTTTGTGCCGCCGCGCCCGGGAATAACATGCCGGGGCTTCGTGAGAAGTAGTGGGTATGGATCCACCAGGTGATCATGTCTTCGAGGATCACCGGGCGTTGCGCCTCGTGATCCAGGAAAACGCTACCCGCATGATGCCCCTGGTGAATCAGCAATGGCTGGTCGGAACTCTGTGCCACCCGAAAGAGCGCCGGCTTGAACGCCTCTGCAGGCTCGTCCTTGATCAGCAACTCTCCGGCCTGTTGCGCCGTCAGGTTGGTTGGTTGGGCAGGATCGGTGCGATAAACACTCGACCACAGAAAAGCGACTTCTCTCACGGTGGCCGGGATCGCGACCGTTCCGTTGATCACATAACAAGCCTTCGGAAACCAGACCACCGGCTTGCCGGAGTCCATTGCCCGTTGCACGGCCTCGGTGTCATCAGTGAGGCCGTCGCCCTTTGCGCCGAAATCATCCACACTCGCCCACTTCATCAGGTCGCTTTCCGGCAAGATCACCGGCGTTTCTTTGACCGGCAGTCGCAGGGTCTTGGTCGGTCCATCCGCATACGCCGAAACCGCTGTACCCGAGACATACTCCCCGATAAAATCGCCGGTAACCACCGGCTGCTTGTCTTTGGCCACGGCGGAAGCAAATCCCGACAGACGAATATCCCGCGCGAGCAAGTGCCCTCCCTCCACGGAGATGGCGGGGCCGAGGCTCTTGTCTGAAAGGGCTTCGCAGTCGAGCAGCACCACATGTGCTGAACCAGCCGCCCTCAAGGCCATGGGCGCATTCCGGATGAGAAGTTTACGTCCGCAAAAGGTTTCGTTCTTACTCACGCGAACGGCCACCTCCCTTTGGTTGCTTAGCGTGGCGTATTCCAGGACAACGTGCGAAACCGAGCCTGCCGCCATTTCGACGCCGACATCGAATCCATCCACCACGATGTCGTGCTGGTAGCCGTGCGCATTGCGCCGGTCCATCATCAGCCCGGCTCGCCCACTGCCATCGCCCGACCGGATCGCTACATTGTAGATCCCTCCCCAATCCGACGCATTCCATTTCATGCCGACCGCGCCCGGGTTCCCCTTGCCGGTTTGGATGGTGAGGTTCTGCGCGTAATTCCCCTGGTTGATGCTCGATCCGTTCTTGAGCAGGTAGAACTGGAGCACGGCGTTTTCCTTGCCCTTTTCAAACCCGGGGCATTGATCCTTCAACCGGATCACCGTTCCCTGCCGACTCTGGCCGACAACGCGGATGCCGTAGTTTCGCTCGCCACGCAGTTCAAGCTCCGGCGTTTCCGCCTCAGGCGATGCGACCGATACCCGGCCGCTATTTGCCCAGCCTTTCTTGATATCGTAGGCGCGCGCAGGCCAGCCCTGGCTAATAGTATTGCTGACCAAATACTCGCCGTTGGGCAGATAAATGATCCAGTTCCGGTCGAACTTGTAGCCGCAATAAGAATATCCTTCGCCCGCGAGGTCTTCGTAATGGTCGCGGACGAACCGCATCGCGTCGCACAGCGCCTGCGTGTCATCGGTCTTGCCGTCGCCCTTGGCGTTGAAAGGCGGCTTGGTGACGTCCAACACGCGACCGCCTTTGCCATTGTGATAGAAGGCCTCTGGCGGATAGATCTGGTTGATTGGCAGGTTCCGGTCGCCGGGCGGTGTGATGATATCAGCCGCATGCATCGCGGCCAACGGCGCGAGCAGAAGGGCGGCGAGGAGATGAAAGGGGGTCTTCATGACTATTGGCCGGTCTTCTTCACACGCTTGACGCGCACGGACTGAATCTCAATGCCCGGAGAGGCCGTGACCTTGAACGCTTGCGTTCCGGCGGGAACAGGGAGGATACCGAGCGGCAAGGGCGCAAAGGCCTTGTCCGGCACCTCCCAGCGCGTCACGAGGTCGGGGCGCGGGATCGGCGGCGGGTCGTGCGCGGCGGCGAGGGTGGTTTCCACCGTTCGCCCACCCACGATGGCGTGGATCTTTCCGCCCGGTTCGCTGGCGGTGTGCAACGCGGTGACTTCATAGTCCCCGGGCTCGGGCACCTCCAGATGCCACACGACAGCCGCGCTGTCCGTCGGAAAGACGGCCCAGTCGTTGTCCCAGCCCATCCCGAAGAACTTCGCCCCGCCTTCGAGCGTGGCGTAAGGGGCGAGCAGTTCGGTTCCTTCGCCGAGGGTGATGGGAAAACGCTGCACCTGGCCCTGCGTGGCGGCGGTCGCCTTTGCGAACCAGGCATCGTAGGCCTCGGAAAGTCTCGCGGCGATCTCCGGTTCTTGCGCGGCGAGGTTGTTCTTTTCGCCAGGATCGCTCCGCAGGTCGAAGAGCATCTCCTGCTTGTTGTCATGCGACCAGCGATGAGTCTCGCTGCGAGCGGTGCCGGGATACCTTGCGATGGATGCGCCATCCTTCCCGCCACGCCCGGTCACTTCGAACAACACGCGCTCGGGCCACTCCGCCGACTCGCCTCGCAGCAGCGGCGCAAGGCTCAAACCATCAAGCGGTTTCGTCTGTGGCAAAGGCACGCCTGCCAGATCGAGCAAGGTCGGGAGCACGTCGATGTGCTGGGCGATCTGTGGCACACGCTTGCCTGCCTCGAGTTTTCCAGGCCAGCGGATGAAGCAGGGCACCCGCTGCCCGCCTTCGAAGAGACTGCCTTTGCCGCCGCGCATGCCGCCATTGAAACGCGGCGTGTTCGGCCCGTTGTCAGTGGAAAACAACACGAGGGTGTTCTCCGCGAGCCCCAGCTTGTCCAGTTTCGCGAGCAAGCGGCCCACGTTGCTGTCGAGGTTTTCGATCATCGCGTAAACCGCCGCGGTCTTCGGCTCGAAGCCCGCCTTGGTGTATTTCGCAAACAAGTCATCGGGTGCCTGCATGGGCGAGTGACATGCATTGAAGGGCACATAGCAAAAGAACGGCTGTGAGCGGTGTTTTTCCATGAATCGCATCGCCGCGTCCGCGAGCACATCGGTGATGAAACCCTTCCGCATTTTCGTGACCCCATCGTGCTCCAGTTCGGGATCGAAGTAGTTCGAGAAATACCCCCCGTTGAAACCGAAAAATTCATCAAAGCCCTGGCCTCGCGCGGTGGTGGGATGGTTCGCGCCGTTGTGCCATTTGCCGAAACAGCCGCTCACATACCCCGCCGGTTTCAGCGCCTCCGCCAGAGTCACCTCATCGCCGTGCATGACCTCGAGACCCGAGGTCGTGTTCAAGACGCCGAGCCGGAAATGGTGGCGTCCGGTCAGCAACGAGGCCCGTGTCGGCGAACAGACCGGGCTGACGTGGAAATGCTCCAGTTCCACGCTCTGGCTCCGGAGCCTGTCGAGCGATGGTGTGTCGATCCTTTCATTGCCGTGGCAACGCAGATCCCCCCAGCCCATGTCGTCCGCGAGAATGAGGAGGAGGTTCGGCTTCGGTGCGGATGAGTCGGCCGCATGCAGCGAATCCAGCGATGCGAGGAGCAGGGCGATGAGAATTGCGCGGGTGGTTTTCATCGAACTGATTGTTGGTCTGCTAGCAGCGGCTCGACACGAATATCGTCGAACCACGATGCGAGAGGTTTTTGGCTTTTCCCGCCCGGCTGGAGGCCGACGTCGTGCTTCGGCACGTCACCACAAAGCGTGGTGTAGGTTAGAGCTAGCTTACCGTTGAGCAGGACTCGAAGCTCTTTGCCGCGCAGTTCCAGGACAAGTGAGTGCCACACATCGGGTGCGATCGGAAGCTTCTCGGTCTTTGCGTAGAAGAACTTGCGATTCCATGTTCCCCTGGCTTTCAGTTCCTCAGCTTCAGGCGAGCCCTTCGGGTGCAAAACGTCGTTGTCCCAAGCGGTGATGCCGTCGGGGCGGATGTGCAGTCCGGCGACATTGAAATCTTTCTCCACGATAGGATTCGGCCCGCCGATGCTGATGCCGATCTGGCCCTCGGGAGCGATTTTGAAACGGCAGGAAAGACGGATGTCCGTCCCGCTGATGGCCCGGCGCAGACCTGGCGGATGTTTCTCCTCCGGGAAACATTGACCGCGCAGTGCCCCATCCACGAGCTGCCACCATTCAGGCCGCGCCTCCTTGCCACTGACCGTTTTACCGAGCGGATGTTTGGCATCGATGCCGGTAGCGAGAAATCCATAGGGCCGCCACTCAACGTCAAAGGAAGCCGCGTCAGAGAAGTCATCGCTCCACGATGCAGGAACGGGAGCCTTGTCGGCGGATTGCAGCGCGGTCAACGGCGCGAGCAGCAGCGCAGCGAGGAGGGGGACGGAGGGGTTTTGGATCATGGTTTTCGAACCGTATCGCTGCAAACCTCACTTCAACTCGGGCCGCAGGTGGGCCTTGATGTAGTCGCTGTCCGTGGCGTAGCTCACGTTTGGTGCTCCGGGATAGACGAGATCGCACGGGACGTGGTGGGCGTCGCAATGCTCCTTGAGCTTCACGCCGAAGTTCGCCGTGTGGGTGGGGTCTTTTTCGTCATGACCGAGGTTTGGCGGCGAGCTGTAGTAAAGGCCCACGGGCGGATCATCGCGGGTGACCAACTCGTAGGGTGAGTATTCTTTGATCCAGGGAAGGAGGCGTTCACGGGCATCGTAGAACATCTGGAAGGAGGAGATTTTCTTCTTCGCATCCCAGACGATGCCGAAGGCGTGCGAACCGTATTTGCTGTTGGGCGTCCATTCGCGCATCTGGTGGGGATCGAGTGTGGTCTGGGCACCGGACACCGCGGCGCAAAGCACGCGGGTGGACTCACGGGCGATGGGATCAGGGCTGTTTGGGTCCGCCATCTCATCGTGAAAGGCCAGCCAGAGGCTCGTGCAGGCACCGGCGGAGCCGCCGGAGAGAGCGACCTTGGTTTTGTCGAGGTTCCACTCCTTGGCCTTGCTGCGGCAGAACTGGAGAGCGCGGGCGCAGTCGAGCATTGGGCCCTTCACCGGCGGCACCAGTCCGTCGGCGGTGGAGTCCTTGATCGTGCGGTATTCCACGGAGGCCACCGAGATTCCGGCTTCGAGAGCCGGAAGGAGCATGCTACGCACGACGGAACGATCGCCTCCCTGCCAGCCGCCACCATGAATGTAAACCAGCAGAGGGGTGGGTTGGTCGGACTTCGCCCGCCAGAAATAAATCACCTGCATGCGGTGCGGGCCGTAGGCGACGTTTTCATCCGGCTCGACGGGCAGCTCATATTTCCGGTGCTCTGGTGCGGGCTTCTGCGCCTTGGCCGGGGCATCGGCTGCGAGAAGTGAGGTCAGTGGAGCGAGGAGGAGGGCGGTGAGAATTGTTTTCATGGTTTTGGTGAGAATCGCGCCGCCGGGCGGCGATGAGAACGGAGGAAGTGATGGCATTTGTTCCTTGCCGCTACTCCTTCACGGCGGACGGGCTTGGATGTTCTGCGGCTCCGATGTCGCCGGGGCCATCGCTCCGGCGGGGGTGGCCGTTGAAATCGTCGGCACAGTCGGCGGCGGTCAATGGCGGACGCAGCTTCTCCGCTGCGCCGACAACACCGGCGACAGGCGATTTCAACTGTAGGTCGCCGCCGGCGGGATCAACGAACATCCCCGGAGCCGCCTCCGTGAAGTTGCCATACACCTCGGCTTCAGCGCCGTTGCGCGAGAGGATCTTGGCGTCGGTCAGGTTGTTCGCGATGATGACGCCCTTGGTGTTGGTGAAGCGATACTCGATGGCGTTGGGACAAGTGCCATTGGTCAGGATGGTGTTGTGCAGGATTTTGGTGCCGGGTGAGTTCCAGGCCAGAATCGGCGCGTCGGCATTGGTGATGCGACGTGAGGTGTAGAAGAAGTTGTTGCGTATGACGCCGCCGGAGTGGTCGCTGGGGCCGTCTTTGGGTTTTTCACTCACGCCGAATTGGACGCCGCGATCGCAGTCGAGGAAGACGCAGCGCTCGACGAGGGAGTCGCGCGAGTCATTCCACATGAGCACCGCCGGACCGTGCTGGAACCTCAGACCCGGCTTCACATGCATGTTCCGGAAGACGCAGTCACGGACGATGTTGCGGTCACCGCGGTGGATGTCCACGCCCTGGGTGTAGCCCTGATTCGCGATGGGGCCGATGTCGGTGTATTCGATGAGGCAGTGCTCAACGATGCAGTCCTTCGCCCCGATGCGGCCCGGTCCGCCGCTGGTGCCCTTCACGAACTGCTGGCCGGCATCGAAGAGCCGGAGATTTCGCATCCGCACGGCACGACAGCCGAACCTGCCATGCAGCATAATGGGATGATGGAAGAAGTCGCCGATGGACAGGTCGGCGACGAGCGCGCCATCCACGTTGTTGAACTGGAAGCAGCTTTGTGGGTTGCCCTCCGTGTTTTCCTGCCCCGGTCCACGAATGACGACGTCCTCGCGCTTCCCGGTTGCGCCACGGAAGGCAATGTTGCGCAGCGGCTCCGGCGTTTTGGCACCGGGCACGAGATCGTGGGTGATGCGGTATTCGCCCGCGGCGAGCACGATCGTTTGTCCCGATTTCATGGACCGAACGGCCTGCTCCAGTTCCGTGGCGGTTTTCACATGCACGACGTCGCCTTCGGGCTTGGGCAGAGGCGTGGCGGCTTTCTGTTCGAGCAGCGCCTTGGCAACTTCCGGCGGGGTGTCCGCGCGGAGGAGGCTCCCAGTCATCAGGAACGCCACGGTCAAGGTCACGAGGCCGCCGGGCGCTTGCAGCAAGGGCGCAGATTTTGAGAATCGAGAGATCATGTTTTGGGTTGGTTGCAGAGGGCTCGATAGCCGAGTCGAGTGTGGCGCCTGACTATCTTTCAAAAGGACATGGGAATGGGGACAGGAGAATAAATGCTTGATTCCTTTGTCCCCATTCCTTTGTCCATTCGGCTCAGGCTCAGAGATACTTCGCAAACCACGCCCACGCCTCGTTTTGACGCTCGGCGTTGAACTCGTGGGGGCGTTCTTCGATGATGCCTTTGAAATGTTCCGGCACACCGGCTTTGGCGTAGCATTTGGTCAGTTTCTCATGAGCGGCACGGACGCCGTCGGGCTCGAAGAGCGGATCTTCGATGCCGTTGATGACCATGAGCGGCTTTGGCATCGCGAGGGAGGCGATGTCGGGATGATCCATGAGGCGGTAAATGCCGGGGATGATTTTGGTGTGGCCGATGGTGTTGCGGATGTGTTTGGCGAGCTGATGGGGAAAGGAACACATCCATCCGCACACGACGGCGGCTTTGATCCGATCATCCAAGGCCGTGAGATAGGCGCTACGCAGTCCGCCGACGCTGTGTCCCACGCAGCCGATGCGCTGCGGGTCCACCTCGGGCCGCGTCACGAGATAGTCCACCGTGCGGAGGTCATCCCACGCGAGGATGCCCGCCCAGGTGACGCCCGCGCTGAGCAAGGTGCGGCCCATGAGCTGCTCGCTGGCATTGCTGCGCTGGTTGAACTTCACCACCGACTCGCTGCTGATGCCCGCAGGCCGCTCCTTCCACTCCGGTGGATCGTCCTCAAGCACCATGCGCCTTTCACCCCAGAAAAACATGTCGATGGTGATTACCACATAACCCCGCCGCACCAACTCGGTGCCGATGGCCTTCTTCCCGTAGGACTCCCGCATCTCGATCAGGGTGGGATGCACGTCGTCGCCTTCGAGTTCCCGCTCGCGGCCCCAGAGGTAATAGGCCCCATGCGAATGCAGCAGGACCACCGCGGGCGCGGGTTTCGTCAGTCCTTTCGGAATCAGGACCGTGCCTGGCACGCGAAACACCGGTGTGGTGTTAAACCTGATCTCCTCGCGAATGTAGTCGCCGCAGTCCTTCCGCAGGATCACCTCCGCCTGCGGCTCGCACGTTTCCGGTGAGTAGTGCAGCAGCTCCAGCATCTTCGCCCGAGCCTTTGCCTTCCAAGCCGCGAGATCGGCATGCTCGTCGTTGAGAAACGAAAGCGGCACCTCGCCCCGCGGCTTCAACTTCTGGACGAAAACATCCAGCGTGCCCGTGTGCGGCCCGACCTTCGGCGGCGTGGGATTCATCGAGTAACGAATCTCAGGCTTGGATTCAGCCGCGCCCGCCTTCGACGAGACCGCAGCGGCTCCAGCAACCGTGGCGATGAATTGGCGGCGAGTGTTCATGGCTGGATTTTACCTGCGGAAAGTGCGTTCTGAATCATCTCCGCCACCTGCTTCGCCATTACCGACGAGCCTTTGGCTTGAAAGTGGACGTTGCGCGCGCCTTGCAGCTCGGCTTGGCGGGGTTTTACCAGTAACCAGAGATCGTTCCAAGTCACGCCTTCCTCGGTCATGACTTTTTTCGCGATCTCGTTGTAGGGCAGCTCGGAGTCTTTCACATACTTCGCCGCATCGCTTTCCGGCACGGGGGTGGTGCTGGCAAAGATGAGCTTGGCACCGGTCTGCTTCAATCGTGCGATGATCTGGCGCAGGTTCTTCTCATAGTCGACCGGCGGCACGTTCTGATGCCCCCCATTGGTGGGCGATGCGTATTCGCCTCGGTCGTTCTTGTCGCGATCATCGGCGAACCGATACGAGAGGTCGTGCAGACCGTGATTGAAGTGAATGACGTCCCATTTCTCACCCGGATCCGGCAACCAGCGTTTGAGTCCGTAGTAGCCGACCGCCACTTTCGTCGAGCCACAGTTCGCGGGCACGCGATGCACATTCGCCACACCCGCGAGCAGCTTCCGCACCTCCAGGGCATACGCGATGGACACCGAGTCGCCCATCAAGAGCACGCGTGGCAGCTTGGGGTCATCAGTGATGGCGACGAACTCGGGTGGCGTGGCGACCTTGGGTTTGGCTGGCGTATCGGCGGCGTGCAGTGCGGGAACCAGCGTGTGCAGCAGGCCCATGGAGAGTGTGAGAAGGAGTTCCATCGGAATGCCTTGATTCACTTCTTCACCGCAGGCCAGTCATCGGTGCGGAAAGGCGAGGCAGGCAACCCCGCGCCATTGGCGAGGCTGAAGTCGGGCCAGTCTTTCCACGCATAGCGAACGGCCACGGGCTGCGCGACCTCAGCGCTGCTGATGACGACGGTCTCGCCGACGATCTTGGCCTCGGCGGGCTTCCATAGTTGATCGGCTCCGGCAATCTGAAAGCCGGTGAGCGGGCCGCCGGTGATGGATTTGAGGCCGCCGTTGGTGTGCTGGAAGGAAACGGTGATGGCATTGCCGTCGATGGTCGATCCGGCGGGCAGCGGGCCGCTGGTGGCCGGGACATTTTTGCCATAGACGGTGCCGAGCGCCCAGTAGGAAAGCCGCTTGCCGACATCCTGCTTGTTCTTCGGATGGATGTCCTTCGCATCGCCGAGGTCGATGGTGATGGCCATGCCGGTTTTGGGCAAGGTTAGGGTCTTCAGCATGGCTTCACGAACGCGGGGCCAGCCTTCGCCGGGCGAGGTGTAGTTCGGCAACTGCACCCAGGCGAAGGGCACTTCGTCCTGCCAAAGCGCGCGCCAACTCGTCACGAGCTGCGTGAGCTGCTTGTGATAAAGGTCTGGATTGCTCTTGGCATTGCCTTCGCCCTGATACCAGAGCATGCCACGCAGGGTGTAGGGTGCGAGATTGACGACCTTGCCATTGAAAAGACCGCTCGGGCCGCCTTTGAGCTTGTGCATCGCCAGCGGATCTTTCGGCGCAGGGACCACGAAAGGAGTGCCCTTGGCTTTCGCCTTCTCGGAAGCGGCTTTCCAGATCGCGAGCTGCTTCTGGTGCAAGGCGGGAGCCTCGGCGGGATCAAATTCCCGGTAGGTATCGAGCCGCGTCTCGTAGTTCGCCTTCGTCCCGGGATCGGAGGACTGCACCTCGGCCGCGACCCAGGACTCGATCGGCGTGCCGCCGACTGACGTATTGATCAGGCCGACAGGCACGTCGACCTCCCGGCGGATCTCGCGGCCAAAGAAATACAGCGTGGCGGAGAAGCCGCCGACGTTGTCCGGCGTGCAGAGTTGCCACGAGCCTTTGCCCTCGGCCTGGGGTGTGTCGGAGGGGCCCGAGCTCTCGCGGTAATGGCGGATGAGCGGATCCTTCGCCGCCACCTTCTCGGCATCGAAGTGGTAACAACCGGCGACCGTCATCGCCATGTTCGACTGCCCTGATCCGAGCCACACCTCGCCCACGAGCACATCCTTCACCTCGACCTTATGCCCCCCCTTCCCCGTGACGACGAGCGTGCGGGACTCCGCGCTGGCCGACAGGGCATCCAGCTTTAGCGACCACTTCCCATCCGTGCCCGCCGTGGCGGACTTCGATTGACCGGCGAAGGAAACCGTCACCGTTTCGCCCGCATCCGCCCAACCCCAAACCGCGACTGGCTTCTCACGCTGAAGCACCATGTGATCCGAAAGCGCTGAGGCGAGCCGGAAATCGGCTGCGGAAAGAAATGCGCTTCCGAAAGTGAACAACGCGAGGAGGGTGATGAGGTGGGTAGGGGTAGGTTTCATTTCAAGGAAAGGAGTTTGTTTGAACGTCCGCCCCATCCATAACAGACAGAGTGCGTTGCGGTAGCAGATGTTGAGAGTGAGGAAGCGGTTCGCGGCGCTGCCGATCCGAAGGTGGGCTCGCGGCGGTTAGGCGAGGAGGGACTTTACCACTTCGCCTTCGACATCGGTCAGGCGGAAGTCGCGGCCGGCATAGCGGTAGGTCAGCGTTTCGTGGTTGAAGCCGAGCAGATGGAGGATGGTCGCGTGGAGGTCGTGGATGTGGACTTTTCCCTCGGCGATGCTCAGGCCGATGTCGTCGGTGGCTCCGTGGATATGCCCGCCTTTGACACCGCCGCCGGCCATCCAGATGCTGAAGCCGTCGTTGTGGTGATCGCGGCCCACTTTGGGTGTGAGCGGCATTTGCGCGGTCGGGGTGCGGCCGAACTCGCCACCCCAGATGACGAGGGTATCATTGAGCATCCCGCGATCTTTGAGGTCCTGAAGGAGCGCGGCGATGGGTTGATCGCACTCGGTGGCGAGGCGCTGATGGGCTTCTTCGATGCTGTTGTGGCTGTCCCAGGGTTGGCCGGCGCCGTGCCAGACCTGCACGTAGCGCACGCCGCGCTCGGCGAGGCGGCGCGCCATGAGCATCTGGCGGCCTTGCAGGGTGTCGCCATACATCTCGCGAATGGATTGCGGCTCTTTCGTGACGTCAAAGGCATCGGTGGCCTCGGTCTGCATGCGGAAGCCGAGTTCGAGCGATTGGATGCGGGCTTCCAACTGCGGATCGCCGGTGCGCGGCTTGCGGTGAAGTTCGTTTAGCTGCTGGACGTAGCCGAGTTGGCGGCGCTGCTGTCCGGGAAGGATGGCGGTGTTGCGCAGATTGGAAATGAGGTGATCGGCCTTGGTTTCCTTGGTGTCGATGTGGACGCCCTGATAGATGCCGGGCAGGAAGGCACTGCGCCAATTCGAACTTTGGGCCACAGGCAGTCCGCCGGGACACATCACGACAAAGCCAGGCAAGCTTTGATTCTCCGTGCCGAGGCCGTAGAGGGTCCAGGAGCCGACACTGGGACGCGGCAAAGTCAGATTGCCCGTGTTCATCATCATCAGAGCGGACTCGTGATTGGGCACGTCGCTGAACATGGAGCGCACCACGCAGAGATCGTCGGCGTGTTTGGCCACATGGGGGAAAAGCTCGCTGATCTCGATGCCGCTCTGGCCGTGTTTGCTGAACTTGAACTTCGATCCGAGGGCCGCGCCGCTGAGGCGTTTGTCCTTGCTCAAATCTTTGGCGATGGGCAGCGACTTGCCGTGCAGTTCATTGAGCTTCGGCTTCGGGTCAAAGGTGTCCATCTGCGACGGTCCGCCGTTCATGAAGAGATGGATGACGCGTTTCGCCTTACCGGGGAACTGCGGCTGCCGCCCCGAGAGTGGCGAGAGGTTCGCGGCATTGGCCTGAGTGAGGCCCATGTCACTGAGCAGGCCAGCCAACGCGAGGCTGCCGAGGCCGAATCCCGCGCGGCTGAGTGCATCGCGGCGGGTGAGAAAAGGATTGTGTGGATTCATACGATTCAAAAATGGGGGTTAATTCAGTCGATGAACATGAACTCGTTGGTGATAATGAGGGCCTGCGCCATTTGCTCCAAAGGCGTGAGCTTCGGCGGCGGTGGTGCTTTGAAATCTGCCTGGGAATCCCATACGGTTTGCATGTCTTTCGGTGCTTTCTCCGGCATCACGAGAAGCCGGAGGGTCGGCACCCAGCGGAAGCCATCGGCCGTGGTGTTCTCGCGGCAATCCACGGTAAAATCCAGGATCTCGCCGGCTTTGACGGTCACTTTTGGAAGTGTGGTCGGCGCAGAAACCCCGTTGGCACGATCCACGATCCATTCGCCCATCTGCCCGGAGCGTGATGAGATGACCCGGGCCCGGATCCCATCGCCGCTGCCCTTGGCTCCGACGGAAATCTCGCCATCGATGCCAAACTCTCCGGCATGCGGAGCAATCCACCGACGGATGGCCGCCATTTTGAGTCCGTCCCCCGGATGTCCGCCACTCGTCGTCAGACTGACGAAGCCGTGCTCTTTATCCGGAAACAAACGTGCTCCCTGGTAGCGCTTGGTTGCCGCATCGAAATAGGGCAGCGGCGAAAAGGCCGCGCTCCTTGCCACAACGGGATCAGCGCTGCCAAATCCCTGCTGCCAGGTGCCCGGAAGCGTATCGCTTTCCGGCGTCGGGGCATCGGCGAGGAGACTCCGGGCCAGCGACTCTTCCTCGGGAAGCGGGACGCGCTGATACACCCGGCGGTAAAGCTCCCGCGTTGCCGTGACCACCTTATCACCCGGCGTTTTGGCAGCCGCTTTCTCCGCCTCTGCCGCCAGCTTCCTCGCTTGCTCGATGATGAAGCCGTCGTTCAGCGCAAAGAGCGCCTGCTGCGGCACGAGGGTCTCGCTGCGCTGGGTGTTGGAGATGTCCGGCGAGGGAAAATCGAAGGTCGTGAAAAGCGGATCGATATTCGTGCGATCAACGAATCCGTAGATGGTGCGCCGCCCGGTGAAAGGCGTGCTGGAGAGATTCACGGCGCGTCCGCCCATGGCGGGGTCGAGCAAGCCGCTGGTGGCGAGCATCGCATCGCGCATTGCCTCGAAGTCGAGGCGACGGCGGTTGGCACGCCAGAGCAGCGTGTTTTCAGTGTCGATCTTTGCCGCATCGGGGCGGTTCGTGCTGGTCTGCTGGTAGGTGGCGCTCAGCACGATGTCCCGCACGATTTGTTTGGTGGAACCATCGCGCTGCAGGAAGGCGGAGGCCAGCCAATCCAGCAACTGCGGATGGGTGGGCGGCTCCGCCTGCAAGCCGAAGTCGCCCGTGGATTTCACCAGCGCCTGGCCGAGGAGATGACGCCACACCTGATTCGCCCACACTCGCGGCGTCAGTGGATTGGCCGGGCTGCTGATCCGTTCAGCCAGTTCTCGCCGGCCGCTCTGCGCTTCGGGAAAGGGAGTCTTCTTGGGCTCCAACACTTCGAGGAAACGCCGGTCCACGGCATCGCCCCGCCTCGCTGGATCACCGCGAACAAAGATCACCGGCTTGACCATCTTGGCCTTTTCATTCATCACCATCGCACGAGTCGGCGCACCTGGGTGCGTGGCTTCCACCTCCGCGACCACCGGGTCCACTTTTGCGTAGTCTTTACGGGATTCGACAGAAGGGCGGGCCACCCTCTCCACATCCGCCACTTGGA
>DGXY01000105.1:0-30855 GCA_002396885.1 Akkermansiaceae bacterium UBA5020 | reverse complement strand
TGGGCAGCTTGCCTGCCGCAGCCAGAACCGACCCGTAGGCACGCACCAGCGCCGCCAGGGTGTCGGGCTTCTTCTCCTGGATGACTTTGAGCACCAGGGGGTGAGTCTGCGGTTTGATCTCCGGCGATTGGCCGCTTGATGGCAGGGTTTTGAGCAGCGCAGCCTGTTGGGCGGCAGGAGCGGCGGCTACTTTCGCCAGCGGCCCGAGCACCGGGTCCTGGAGTGCGTCCGGCGACTTCATCAAGGCCTTCCATTGCCTCACCAGCGGGTCGAGGGCCACCTCCGAAAGCTTGGTGTCGGTAAGGACTTTTGGCATCGCTTTTTTGTCGAACTCCAAGCGGCAGAGCGCATCGAAATAAGCCTCCGGCTTTGCTTTCACGTCGGCAATCGCCTTGCTGCGCAGTCCCGCGGTGAGATCGGCAACAGCCTTCACGGCTTTGGCCTTTTTCGCCTCGTAGTCGGCATGAACTTTGGGATCCACCTTTGCGGAAGTGAGCGTGATTTCCGGCAGGGTTTCCGGAATCTCCGAGCTGCTGAAGATGCCGTGCAGCGCATAGAAATCCGCCGTCGGAATGGGGTCGTATTTGTGGTCGTGACAGCGGGCGCAAACCACCGTCAGCCCCATCAGTCCACGGGTCACCACGTCGATCCGGTCATTGATCTGCTCCTCGGTGCGCCGCAGAAAACGCGGCCCCACCGTGAGAAAACCCAGAGCTGCCAACGCAGGATCGTCCGCCTTCAAGCCGAGCAAATCCGCTGCGATTTGTTCGCGGATAAACTGACCGTAGGGTTTGTCATCATTGAAGGCACCGATCACATAGTCACGGTAAGTCCAGGCAAAGGGGTAGCGGAGATCCACCGTCGGGAAGAAATCCTGCGTGTCCGCATAGCGCGCGATGTCCAGCCAGTAGCGCCCCCAGCGTTCGCCGAAATGCGGCGAGGCAAGCAGTTCATCGACCTTGGCCGCGATGGCCGCATCGGCATTGCTGGCAAAAGCCGCGACAAAGGTTTTCATCTCCGCATCACTTGGCGGCAGTCCGGTGAGATCGAAATGCAGCCGTTTCAAAAGCGTCGGAGCATCCGCACGTGGCGAGGCGGTCAGGCCCTTTTCCCTGCGCCGGGCATCGACCAGCGCATCAATCGTCGCAGGCCCCTTTTTCAGCGATTCTGCCGTCGCTTTCACCACCGGCTGAAACGACCAATGCGTCACCGCCTTTTCGAAAAACAGCGGCTGATTGCCGAGGACTTTTTGATTCGGATCCAGCCCTTTCCCAGGCCACACCGCGCCCTGATCGATCCAGGCGCGCAAGACCGCAATCGTCGAGTCCGGCAGAGGATCCTTCTTCGGCGGCATCTCCATCTCCGGCTCCAGATGCGCCATGAAAAGGATCAGCGGACTCTCCTCGCTCTTTCCCGGAACAATCGCCGGCCCATAGCCACTGCCGCCCATCAGCGCCATCTCGCGCGAGTCGAGCCGCAGCCCGCCCTTCTGCTTCTCCGGTCCGTGACACGACACGCAATGGTCCGCGAGCACTGGATGAATGTCGCCAAAGTATTTCACCGGGCGTTTCACCGGCTCTGGCAGGTCCAGAGCATCGCCACCTGCCCGCTTCGTCTCAGCTACTGTGGGCAGCGCGAAGAGGAGACAAAAAGAGGTAAGACAGAAAAATGGGGTGAAGCTCTTCATGATTTTGTCTGTCATCTTTTTGTCGTTCCGATTCATCAGCAGCGATTTCACTTGGCCTTCTTCGTGTCGGGTTGAGGGTTCGCGGGGGATGCAGGCTTCGGCACCACCGGCTCCTGCGGCTTGGGCCCGCCGGAGCCGGGCTGCTGCAATTCTTTTTGCACCCATTCGAGGCCCTGCAAGTTGCCCCTGATCCCCTCCGCAGCGTCCACGGTGGGGCGTTCGTGGATGACGCCGATGGGACCGCGCCAACCGCTCGCTTCGACGACACGGATCATCGCCAGTTCTGACTCGTCGGAGCCGATGTAGCGCACGGGTGGATACTGCGTGGTGTCGGCCTTCATGCCGTTGAGATTCACTGCGATCAGATAAGGCTGGAAGCGTTTGAATAGCGCGGGGAACTCTGCCAGCGAGCCGCGCCAGTGGTGGAAATTGAACACGATGCCCACGTTCGTGATGCCGTCGCGCTTTAGCCGCTCGATGATGGCGATTTGATGATCCTGCTCCTCAAACCACGGCTCGCGATGATTGTAGAGCCCCACCTGGCAACCGAGCGCCGCCGCATCCTCCGCGATGGGCCGGATGCGCGCCGCCTCGGCTTCGATGCGCTCGACCTCGTTCGTCGTCGTGATGGCGCGTGAGCCGCAAACCCAGAACTGCGGATGGATGCCGTGGCGCTTGGTGGCATCGACGATTTGCGTATTCCGTGCCGGATACCACCATGCGGCGATTTCGATGCCGTGCTTCTTCGCCGCTTCGATTTCCGCATCGACCGCGCCACTTCCGTTGTAAGCGAATTTGCTCAAGCCAAGCTCCTGCAGCATCTGCATCCGTTCCTCCGGGCCACGCTTCTTCGCATCCCACGGATCCGCGATCCACAACGCGGAGATGTTCTTGCGGTCGAAATTGGAAGGTGCGTCGGCAGCGGTGAGGCTCACAGGTGCGGGTGCGAGAATGGCGACGGTGAAGAGGACGAGCGCGGTGAGTGGATGGGGTTTCATTTGGATCATTGGTTCTGGTTTTTCGTGTTCGGTGCCATCTTGAGGCTCAGAGCCGTGAGCGTAGCGGTGCCCGGAGAGGTGAATGTAAACTCGTTAGCTTCACGGCGCAGCAGTTTTGCCAGCTCAGGAGAAGTGGAGGAGACGGTCAGGGGTGACTCGCCTTTCTCAAGGCGGCTGGATGACGCGGTGGTGAAGGACGATTTGTCGCGATCGAGTTTGAGTCCTTCGAGCTTCTGGCCGTTGATGTGGATTTCGGGTGCGGCGAACTCGCCTGAACCTTTCCAGACAGTTTCGAGCCGGAGATCCTTGGCTTGCGCCGGGTCGTCGGTGAGGAAGAGGACTGCCTTGCCAGATGCATTGGCTTGGATGGCGAGCGGCAAGGGCGTCTCGCTTATGGTGGCGTTGTTGGTAACGCTGCACGCATCGACGAAGAATTCCTTCGGCAGGAGGGCGAGCTGCGCTGGATTGGATAGCTCCGCGAGGAGCGGGTATTCGGACGTGTTGTAGAAGTTGAAGGTGTAAAGACCGTCCGCACCCCGTGCCCAAAGCGTGGCAGCGGCGGCACGCAGGGTTTCCGGCGCGCCGTAACGTGCGAAGCCGCGCGGCATCCGCTCGATGACTCCATAGACTGGCACGCGATGCTGGTGCGCGAGGGTGACCCACTGGTCGAGTGTGCTAGAGCCAAAGGTGAAGCCGTTGCCAGCAATGACGGCGTCGATCCATCCGGCCTTCAGCCAGACTTCGACATCGAGCCCGAGTTCCTTCGCGCGAGCGGGGCCATCGGGAACGCGGGTGACGAGGCGCAGCGTGTGCCCGCGACGTTTCGCGGCTTCGTCGAGGATGGCGCGTGCGTCGCGGACGAACTCGGTGAGAACGGCGGCGTTGACCTCGCCATCGCGGAAGAACTTCGGATAGCGCAGCCAGTCCAGCTCCACGCCGTCGAGGTCGTAGCGTCGGCAAGCCTCGCGCACGATGTCGAGATAGTGGCTGCGGACTTCTGCCTTGGAGTAGTCATAAAGAAGCGCTTCGCCGTTCTGCTCGCGGTTCGGTCCAGCACGCAGAGCCTCAGGCTGTGTTTTGACTTTTGCCCACAGGTCTTTGGGGCCTGGTTTCGCTGGATCATTGAGCCAGGGCAGGAACTCGTTTTTCCACTCGGCATCCGATGGCGGGTTGAGAAACCAATGCCGGTGCGTGCGCCGGAAATCATCCCACAGATGCGCCCAGTTGAAGTAGGCGTGATGCTTGTCGTTCATGCGCACCGAGAAAAAGAACGTCCGTCCTTCCCTCTTCCAGAAGGCCTCGATGGGCTTCAGCGGATCGTCGCCGAGCGAGGCAAACCTTTCCTGCGGGAGTTCCCAGAACGGGGCGCCGAAGTTGCCGCAGTAGGACAAGCCGGTGACGCTGGTCTTTGCCAATGGCGCGATGCGCCGCGCGAGATAGTCCTCCGGCGAACCGACGCCATGGAGGGGCAGCGCTTCTCCCGCCGGAACCCACAGCGCAGCATGATGCTCGGGATAGCCGGACCACTTGAGATCATCGCTGTCGTTGTTGTAGAGGACCCGCGGCAGGCCGCGGGCGCCGAGCAGGTCTGTCGGTGCATCGGCAGCGTGCAATGCCGTGATGAGAAGACAAAAGACCGGGAGACAGAAAAATGGGCTGCGGGTTTTCATGGTTGTGTCTGCGACATTCCGGTGTTTGAAATTCAGCGTTGTGTTTCGAACTGGCGGCGCTCGAACTCACGCACGCAGCCATAGGCACCTGCCCACTCACCTGCACTGGCGAGCGTCAGCCTGACCTGGTGCCCGCCGGGACGCCATTCGAATTGGTCGAGGTAGTTTTGCAGTGGCTTGAGAAGGGCATCACCCGCCCCGGCGGAGATTCCGCCGCCCAAGATCACCAGTTCGGGATCGAGCACATTGATCAAAGATGCCACGGCCACAGCCAAACGGCGGACGGAGGCATCCCAGATGACTTGGGCTTCCGCCTCCCCAGAGAGGGCTGCGGCGACGAGGGCATGGGTGCTTTCGTAGCGCCCCTGGGTGCGCTGGAGCAGGCTTTGATTTCCGAGGTAGGAGACTAAACTTCCCGGGGTCTGAAAGGCATCCTGTTCGCCGTCTGCTTGGATGGAAATGTGTCCCAAATGTCCGCCACGCCCAATGTGGCCTCGGATGAGTCTGCCACCGCTGAGAATGGCTCCACCCACCGCAGTTCCCAAGGTCAGCATGATGACATCCTGACAACCCTGAGCGCTGCCGACCCATTCCTCACCGAGCAGGGCGGCGTGGGCATCATTCAGCACGCGCACTTCTCGCGCTAAAAAAGCGGGCCAGTCCAATTTTTCCAATCCATGCATGCGGCCTGGCATCCAGTCGATGCAGCGGCCACTGCGGTGAGCCAGGCCGGGAGCGCACAGGCCAACTGGCAATGGCCCGCAGCCCGCTGTGGCTTCCAGTTCATGCACGAGATCACGCACACGATGGGCGAACAAGGGCTGGGAGCCACGCCACTCGCCATCCAGAGTGGCTTGGGACGACGTCTGCACCAGCGTGCCTGTGTCACGCTCCAGCAGGGCTGCTTTGATATGAGTGCCGCCAAGGTCGATGCCGATGGCGAGCTGTGAGACTGTGCTCATGGGTCAAATCAAGGACGAGTTGGCAGATGGCTTGCGTGGCGTGACAGGCTCGCGTACGAGCACGAGGTAGAGCAACGCGGCGACGATGCCGATGGCTGCGCCGGTGTGCAGGGCGGGTGCGAAGCTGGTGGTCCTTTGCACGATGAAACCGGTGAGCGCGGGGGCGAGCGTGCCGCCGCAGTAACCGCCGAAGTTTTGCACCGCGCCGAGCGAGGCGGTGCTGTTCCCTGGCGCGGCGACTGGAGCCATGGCCCACGCGGCGCTGCTGGCGATGTAGAGCAGGAACATGGCGACGGCGATGAAGCCGATGGCGAGCACATTCCCCGGCGTGATGGCGGCGAGCGCGGTGAAGACCGAGCCGCCAAGCAGCGCGATGACCATCGGTCCCTTGCGACTCAGCATCGGCGACACACCGCGTCTCACGAGATAGTCGCAGAGGTGACCACCGCACAGGCTGCCGAAGACGCCAAACACGAACGGAATCGCGGCCACCCAGCCCGTCTTTGCAATGGTGAAGTGTCGCTCCATTTGCAGATAGCTCGGCAACCACGCGTTGTAAATCCACAGCAGATACACCGTGCCGGAGAAGCCGAAGATCATGCCCCATGTCGTGCGGAAGCGGAAGAGATGCGCCCATTCGCGCAGCGTGATGGGCTGGCGCGGCGCGGGCGTTTCGCCATCGGCGAGGTAACGCTTTTCGTCCTCGGTGAGGTCCACTTGGGCGGGATTGCGATACAGCGCGTAAAACGTGGCGGCAACCACGAGTCCGACCGCGCCCATGATGATAAACATGGCCCGCCAGCCAAAGCTGAGCATGAGGAAGGTGAGCAGCGGCGCGGAGATGGCCGTGCCGAGGGTGGAGGAGCAGTTCCAAACGCCCGTGGCGAAGCCGCGCTCGCCTTTGCCAAACCAGTCGCACACGACCCGCACGTTCGCGGGGAACTGCGGTGCCTCGCCGATGCCGAGCGCCGCACGGGTGGTAAAGAACTGTCCAAACCCGCGCACGAACCCACCCACCATCTGCGCCAGCGACCAGATGGCCAGGCTGAGCGAGAGCACGAGCCGCGGCCCAAAGCGGTCCACGACCAGGCCGGCAGGCAACTGCGCGAGCGCATACGCACCGAGGAAGGCGGAGAGCAGCAGGCCCATGTCGGCCACGGAAAGGCCCAGCTCCTCGCGGATGAGCGGATTCGCAATCGCGAGCGTGGCGCGGTCGATGTAGTTGATCACGCCGATTAGCACGAGCAGCACCAGCGAGGTGATTTGCACCCGGCGGAGACGCGGCGACTTCGGCGGCATTGGAGATATTTCGTCAGACGGCATGGGCTTCACTCCGGTTGCAGTAGGACCTTGGTTTCGTTCTTGTTGATGACGCCCTGGAAAGCCTCTTCCCAGCGACTGAGCGGCAGACGATTCGAGATGAGCGGTCGCAAATCAAACACGCCATCGCCGAGCAGACGCAGCGTGGTGTCCCACGTCTGCCAAGAGTGGCAGATGGAACCCTGGAAGTGCAGTTGCTTGAGGATGACCTTGTCCAACTCGATCTGAAACGGTGCGCCGAAGATGCCGACCTGCGTGTAGCGGCCCATCTTGCGAACGAGGTCGAGACACATCGCGGCGGAGGCCGGAGCGCCCGCGCATTCCAGCACCACATCCGCGCCGTAGCCGTGCGTGAGGTCCTTCACCGTGTCCAGCGCGTGGCCTTCCTCCACATTGACGGTCACATCGATGCCGAGCGTTTTGCTCAGCTCCATGCGGCCTGCGTCTTTCGCCGTGCCGAGCAGCACCACGCGTGCTCCATAGGCCTTCGCCAGCATCGCACACATCAGTCCGATGGGGCCGGGGCCGGACACAGCGACCACTTCACCCGGACGAATGGTCGTCAGCTCCAGCACGGCCTGCACCGCGCAGGCGAAGGGCTCGCACAGCGCGCCCGTTTCAAAATCGAGGCTCTCCGGCAACGGCAGCACGATCTCCTGCCGCACATTGAGATACTTCGCGAAGCCGCCATTCATGCCGCTGCCCACTGCCGCGCGGTCGATGCACATGAAGGGCGCGCCGATCTGGCAGTAGCGGCATTTCCCGCAGAGGCGGCCTGCGGAAGGATTCACCGTCACGCGGTCGCCCACCTTCCAGCGCGTCACGCCAGCGCCGGTCTCCACGATGATACCGCACACCTCATGACCGAGGATCACCGGCGGCTTGATGACATACTCGCTTTTGAAAATGTGGATGTCCGTGCCGCACACGCCCGCATTGCGAATCTCAATGACCACATGCCCCGGCGCGGCCTGCAGATCCGGCACTTCGATGTATTCGACATTGCCCGGCTCCGGGCGCGTTTTCACGACGGCTTTCATGCGTTGTTGCTTGGGTTTGGATTAAGTTGGGATGAATCGGTCACGCCGAAGCGGTCATCGAGCGAGCGGAAATGATCGAGGCGCACCACCTCGGAAAACTCAGCGTAAGTCGCCATGCGGCCTGCATCGGCGAGCGTGGAGCCATCGCGCCGCAAGCCCTGCAAAACCTCGCTCACCGCTCGCGTGGCTGCGAAGAGCGCCGAGAGCGGATACAGCGCGAGCGCGTAGCCCAGGCGCTTCAAATCTTGCGGCAGCAGGCGCATTGTCTCATGGCCCTCCACGATGCTGATCATCAGCGGCCCCGGCACTTCGCGGGCCACTGCCTCCGCATCCGCGATGGTCTTCATCGCATCCACGAAAACCAGATCCACACCCGCCTCGCGGTAGCGCAGCGCCCGGCGAATCGCCTCATCGCGACCCGCCGCCGCCAGCGCATCCGTGCGCCCGATGATGAGCATATCCTCATCGCCCCGCGCCTCGATGGCCCCTTTCAGACGCCCCGTCATCTCCTCCACCGACACCAGCTTGATGCCCGCCATGTGCCCGCAGCGTTTTGGCGCCGCCTGATCCTCAAGGTGCATCGCCGCCACACCCGCCTGCAAATACTCGCGCACCGTGCGCTCGATGTTCGCCGGTCCGCCGTAGCCCGTATCCGCATCCGCGATCACCGGGACCTTCACCGAACGAACCATGTTGCGCGCATGAGTCGTCATCTCCGTCTGCGTCAAAATTCCGACATCAGGACATCCTGTCAGACTCGCCGTCGCACCGAAGCCCGTCATGTAAACCGCCGGAAACCCAGCGCTCTCGATCAATCGCGCTGTCAGCGCATCCGCCGCGCCTGGAGCCATCACGAGGTTTTCTCCGGCGAGCAGGGTCTTCAATGTTTGGGCGGTGTTCATGGTGGTGGGGATCATGGAAGGATCACGGGCACGGCCCATTTGTCGATGAGGATGGTTTCGCCAGCGGCGCAGTCCTTTTGGAAGAGCGTGGAGTAGTTCGCGACCATTTCAGGAATGAAGAGCGGGATCTCAGGCAGGGCGACTTTCTCGAAGCCTTGATCGATCAACGCTTGCGCGGTGCTATCGCTGCTGCGGTCGAGCGCGGGGGTGAGGAAGAAGACGGTGCCGGGGCGTTCGCACTTGAGCGTTTTTTGACCGTCTATCGCGATGGGAACGAAGTGCGCGTTCTTGAGGGCGGCGGGCAGTTCGGCAGCGACGTAGGCGCGGTCGGTGAAGAGTTTCGCGCCGGGGATGAGCGGCTGCGGTTTGGCATCGGTGCTGGCGAGTGTGCCGGGCTTGGTGGTGCGCATCGGTTTGCCATCGGTGCCCTTGCTGACGAGCTGACGCAGCTTCACCGCGCCGCTCACGTCCTTGCCTCCGGCCACATCTTCCTCTCGGAAGGCCGCCATGAGGATGTTGCGGTCGGTGGTGCGGTTGTAGTCGTAGATGATGCGGATGAGACCGTCCGGCGTCTGCTGGCCGTCGGGATAGGAGACGCCCGCGCGTTCATCGAGCAGGAGACCGCCGCTCCAGGTCTTGCCGTCGTCTTTGGAAAGGTAGGCCGTGAGATGCGAGCGACCAATGCGCTTGTCGAGCGGGCCGTGTTTGACGAGCAGCAGGTTGCCCGTTGCGAGACGACTGATGAAGAAGCGCGAGGTCGGATGCTGGATGGCTGAGGGTTTCAGCTCCGGCCACGTCTTGCCATGGTCGGCGGAGACGCTTTCGCCGATGCCGTATTTCGTGCGCACGAGCAGCCAGAGCGAGCCGTCGGTGCGCTCGACAAACATGTGCTCGTCGGCCTCGCGCACATCCTTCGGCACGTGGCAGCCGCCGCGCAGGTTCCAGGTTTTGCCCGCATCGGCGGAGACGACGAACTGCGCGCTTTCCTCTTGGCCCCATTGGCTGATCGGCAACACCCAATCGCTGGTGGAGAGAGCGACGGGCTTGCACATCATCACGCCATCGCCGATGCGGCGCGGCTGCGACCACCCGGGCTGTGCTGCATCGGGCTCGCTCGTCTCGATGCACCACACGCCGTGTCCAGGATTGCGCCGTCCTCTTTCCATCTGTGCCCAGAAGAAAAACAGACGGCCATCCGGCGACACCCACAATTCGGGATCGAAGGCCCGCACCGGCCCGCCCGCGTCCGGATCGACGGTCAGCACTTCCTGCCACGTCGCGCCATTGTCGCCACTGGTTGAAAGCACGACGTAGTTGTTGAGGTCCTCGCCCGGCGTCACGCCAGCGTAAAAGGTCGCCCACAGCCGCCCTTTCGATGCGACCGTGATGCTCGGGGCCATAGTCAATGCGCGGTTGGTTACAGCATGTTCCGGCAGCGGCGGACCGAGGTGTTTCGGCGGTTGCAGGGAAGGTGCATCGGCGGCGAGTAATGCGGCCAGCGGCGCGAGCAGCAGGGTGGTGAGGAGAGTGTGGGTTGGTTTCATGATTGTATACGAATGAGAGTTACTTGCCCGCTGCGCCGTGGTTCATCCCCAGCTTGCTTTTGACGAGGTTCTTCAGTGCGGCGTCTTTGCTGATGAGTTTCCCGGCCTGGACGTCCTCCTCGCGGAAGCGGGCGAAGAGGATCTCTGCTGCGCCATAGCGGTCGCGATCATAGTGGACGTAGATGTCGCCGTTCGGAGCCTGCGCGATGTCGGGGTAGGACACGTTCTCGCGTTCGTCGAGCAGCAGACTGCTGGACCAGGTCTTGCCGTCGTCGGCGGAGAGGAAGGCGGTGAGTTCTTTGCGACCATCGGTGGCCTTTGTCATGTCCTGGCCGTGACGGATGACGAGCAGGTTACCCGATTGCAGGCGGCGGATGACGGCCTTGCTGTCCACATGCGGAAAGGCGGTGGACTGAGGCTGCCAGCTCTTACCGCCGTCCGCAGAAAAGCTCTGCGCGATTTCTTTCTTGCAGCGCGAGAGCATCCACAGGGTGCCGTCCTGAATCTCGACGACGCTGTGTTCGTTAAAACGACTGTCTTTGAAAATATTCCCGCCGCGGTAACGCCAGCTCGCACCTTCGTCGTCGGAGACGAACACGTTCGATCCACGCACAGCGTCGAGTTCGTGGTAATAATCGGCAAAGGGTTTGTCGATGTTCCAGCGGTCATGCAACGACACGGGCAGAATCCATTCGCCGTTCTTGCGGACGATGGGTTTGTTGATCGACTCGCCGAAGCCGATGTAAACCGGATCCGACCACACGGGTTTCGCCGAATCAGGATCATCGCAGCGCACGAACCAGTTGCTGAAACTGCCATCGAAGTTGCCGACCGACTGATGAAAAAACAGCCAGAGCCGCCCCTTTGGATCGCACCAGAAGGCGCCGATCCTCGTGTTCATTTTCAAACCCTGCGCCTGCGGATCAATCACGAACACGGGATCACGCCACGACTTGCCCTGATCGTCGCTGTAGCTCCCCACCAAATAGCCATTCGGTCCGTCCCCACCGCCTGCCCAGCAGGTCCAGAGCCGCCCCTTCGAAGTGACCTCTAGGCTCGCTGCCATCGCGAAGGGCAGATACTTTTGCCCATAGGCGGGCATCGGATCGAAGATGAGCTTCGGCGTGACGTGGATGCTGTTGAGAAGCTCCTGTGTGACTTTGACGGCGGGCTTCGTCGCATCGGCGGCTTGTAGCGTGGTGAGCGGCGCGAGAAGAAGGAAGGTGAAAAGGGTGATAACGGATTTCATGGTTTGGTTCTTGAAGTTGCCTTTGCCGCCATCGCATCCACCTCAATCATTTTGAAGCGCACACTGACGATGGAGCAGCCAACGTCCTCTTTGCGGTAGTTCGCATACGTCGTGGCGACGATGGTGCCTTCGGGGAGTAAATGAATACCGGGATAGAAGCCGTCTTTGAAGGTCTTCAGCAGGCTCACGCGATACTGGCCGGACTTGCCTTGCTTGATGTCGTCGTAGGTTCCGACCCAGGCGATGAAGCCGGCTTTGTCTTTCGATTGCGGTGTGGCATTGCGGAAGACGATGACCATGCGGCCATCGGGCAACGTGACGCCGTGGTGACGATCTCCCGTGAGGCCCCACGGTGCGTCTACGGCTTGCGACCATGTTTTGCCCTCGTCGCTGCTGAACATGACGAGGCTGGTGCCGCTGCGTTTGTTCTCGCGCATGAGGCAACAGAGTTCGTTGCCGTCGGGCGAGCGGAAGACGTAAGGCTCACACGGATGCTTGCCGTCGAGTTGAGTCCCATCGCAGGCCATCGTTGGCTCCGACCACGTGAAGCCGCCGTCGCGGGTGACGGATTGCAGCACTTGCAGGGTGCCTTCCTCGCCAATGCCGCTGCCACGATGAAACATGCCAAGATGCGAGCCGTCCTTCAGCCGCACGATGCTGGAGAAGGTCATGATGCAGCGAAAGGGATCGTCCTTGGAAATGCGTCCGCCGATGGGTGGCAGCTCGCGCCAGGTCTTGCCCTCGTCCTCGCTGACGATGCGGGGCATGAAACCTTCGTGACGGCCTTCGATGAGCTTGGGGTTCTCCTTATCAGTCAAGGTGCGTGCGGCAAAGACCCACAGGCGCTCTTTGCCCTGGGGGTCGGTAATTCGGTAGAGGCTCGGGCAGTTCTTGAAGTTCACGTAGTTCGGCGGCAAGGCGTCGTCGAGGCGCTTCCACGTCAGCCCCGCGTCCTCGCTGCGAGCCATCGGCCCTGCGTGTCCGCCGTGGCCGAGGTTCCAGACGCAAAACATCGTCTTGTGGTCCGCGAGCATCGCGGTGGTCGGATGCGCGTGATACTCGTCGGGCTTCGGCGAACCGCGCGCGATGATGACCTGACGCTTGGTATCTTCGGAGAGGTCGATGTGGGTCAATGCCTCGCGCTGCTGCTGCCACAGCGCCTTCTTCTCAGCGGGTGCGGACTCCCAAGCTCGTCTCGCAGCTTTGGCGGCGTTCGCGACTTCCGGCTTGGTGACTACGTTGGCGGTGGGTCCGTTGCCAGACAACGATCGATAAAATTCCCAGTTCGTCTCACTCAACCCTTTGAGCAGTGCAAGCGTGTCATGCCCCACGCCGGGAACGACGGTGAAAGTGTGAGCGATGTTCAGCTTCTTGAGATGCTCCGAATAGGCACGATTGAGCGGTTCCGTGTTATCCAGCGCACCGACCGCGATTCGCACGCGAACGTTTCCGCGCAAGTTTTCAGCCTGCTGCTGCGCCACGGCGATGGGATGCACGGCGCGATAGTAGTCGAGGTCTCCGAACGTGCTGTTCAAAATGCGCTCGCGCTCAGCAGGATTGCCATTGGCGCGCGGCCCGGCGAAATCCAAATCCAGCGGCCCGCCCGCAAGAACGGAGACCGCACCGAAGAGTTGCGGGTACTTGAATCCCAACCGCGCCGCACCGTAGCCACCCATGCTGAAGCCCTCCACGATGCGCCCCTCACGCTTGGCGATGGTTCGGAAGGTCGTGTCGATATGCGGGATGAGTTCCTTGATGACGATAGTTTCCATCGGCACTGAGCCGTCCTTCGCGTCGCACCACATGCTAGTTGCCAGTCCGTTGGGAAAGACCACCAACATCGGCGGTATCTTCCCCTCGCGAATCGCCGCATCAAACCGCGCTGACACCGGCGCGACCCCCGGCAGCCCACCACCAGTGCCGTGCAGCCAGTAAACTACGGGAAAACGCTGCTCCTTTCCTCGCTCGTAAACCTCCGGCGTGAAGATATGGCAACTCACTTGCCGACCAACTGCCTTGCTCTCAAAAAGCACGCGCTGCACACGTGGGGCATTGATTTCAGGCAGCACCCAAGCGGGGGCCTTTTGCGCAAACGCGACCAGTGGCGCGAGCATGAGGGCAGTGAGCAGTGCAAGGGGGTGTTTCATTTTGAAATGGCCTATGGTAACCACCACTCGCCTCACTTCTTCGGCGCAGGCGGCAGTTGTTTGATCCACGCGAGGTTGAAGGCGTAGTGGTTCTGGCTGTTGATCAGCTGGATGCGCCCATCGCGCGTCTGGGTGATGGCGAGGTAGCCGTTGGAATTGCGCGGAGAACCGTTGTTGTTGGTGATCCCTTCCTTTGGACCGATGATGAGGCGACGGTCGGGCCAGGTTTTACCTTCGTCGTAGGAAACCGCCGCGTAGAGCCCCGACGCTGTGAAGTCACCGCCCGTGCTCTTGAATCGCATGCCCTTGTGCTCCTTCCATGGCACCCGAGCCTGGTCGGTGAAGGAACAGAGCACGATGGGGCCTTCCTTGAGCCGCAGCATGGCGGGGCGCTGCGTGTTGCTCACGACAGGAAACTCACTGATCTCCCAATGCCACGTTTCGCCGAGATCGCTGGAGTAGCTGGCGGGCATCTTGAGGTCGAAGAGCTTTTGCGTTGGATCTTCGGGATGCAAACGGCCGAAGGCCATGAGGCGTCCGTCGGCGAGTTCGACGATGGGCGCATGGATGCCCGCGATGCACGGGCCGCTGTTGCCGGGGCGAACGCCGTCGTTGCCTCGGAGATCGCGACCACGCGATTGCCAGGTGCGGCCATTGTCGCGGCTGATGACGAGCGAGGAAGCGTCATAGGGCATCGCGATCACGCCGTCCTTGGTGCGGATGGGATTTCCTGCCGACTCTCCGTGTGCCCGCAGCACCTCGGCCTTGCTCCAGGTGACGCCGTTATCGGTGGAGCGGCGCACGAGATTGTCGCCATGCTGACGGGCTTCGACGAAATGATAGATCGTCTTGTCGCCATCCCACCAGACCTTCGGCGCGTGATCATTCACGTCCTGCGGATCCCAGAATGGCGAGGCAGGTTCCCACTCCATGGCACCGAAGCGCAGTCGCGAGCCGGCGTTGGACGTGGTGAGATCGGTTTCGCCCATGGTGGAGAACCACACGGCGAGCAAATCGCCATTCGGGCACTCGGTGATGGCCGGGCTGTGATTCTGGCTGATGAACACCGGGCCGACCGCGCCATCGGGAATGCGAACGAAGGGCTTCGGGCCTTCAATGAACGGCGCCTCCGCTGGCTGCGGTGTGATGCTCGGCAAGGTCTGGCTCACGTTCTGCGCGTTTATCGGCGGCGCGGCCAACGGCAGAAGTTTTCCCTTCGGAAGCTCACCCTGCACAATGCGGAAGCCGATGCGCTCGCTTGCGGAGTTCGGCACCCACGAGCCGCGATTCGCCGAGCGCAGGAAGCGGATCATTGAGGAATGAAACCCGCCGCGAAAGACGCGGCAGTCGCCATCCGCACGACCGACCGGATCGGTCTGCGCGCCGCTCTCATACAGCCCATACCAATCGTTGCACCACTCGGCCACGTTGCCATGCATGTCATGCAGACCCCAGGCATTGGGCTTCTTCTGCGCCACGCGCAAGGAACCCATGCCACCTGCCCGAAGTTCCTCTGTGGGGTGGATCAAACCGATGATTTCCCCCTGCTTCAAGCTCGCCGCAGGCTTCCCGGCATTCCGCCAGTCATACTCGCGTGGCATCGGTCCCGCCGGGAAATACACGCCGCGAAAGTTGTCCTCACCGAACCACTTCTGATGACCATCCGGCAAATCGTCACCGGTATTGAAGAGCGTCGTCGTGCCCGCACGGCAGGCATACTCCCACTCCGCTTCGGTGGGCAGACGATACGTCTTGCTTTCCTTCTTCGAGAGCCACTCACAAAACGCCATCGCCTTCTCCCAAGTCACAACGGTTACCGCATCATCGTCGGCGGGCTTCGACTTCGGATCGTTCTTTTTGAACTCGGGATCAAATTGCCGATACTGGGCCACCGTGACCTCGGTGACTCCGATTTGAAATGGCTGCGTGATGGTGACCTGGTGCGCAGGCTTCTCGTCAAAGTCGATCCGGTCGATGTCCTTGTGCATCTCTCCAAACCGCTTCTGCCGCAGGTAATCCTCCAAAGGCGGCCCGTCCTGGCCCATCGTGAACGTGCCGGGCTGGATGGGCATGAGCTTCATGCCGATGGAGTTGGTGACGGGCTCGGCGGCTTGGCCCACGGAATACACCGAAGACACGGAAAGGATGAGAGGAATGAGGAAGAGGCGGATGGGTTTCATGGTTGTGCTGTGGTTCATTGCTTCGGCGCGGGCGGCAGTTGTTTGAGCCACGCGAGGTTGAAGACGTAGTGGTTCTTGCTGGTGAGGAGCTGAATGCGGTGGTCGCGGGTCTGCGTTATAGCGAGGTAGCCCTGCGGTTCGGCCATCGTGTCGCTGAGCGTGAAGGTGCCGCGGTTGATGGTGTTCATTTCGCGGATCGGACCACCGGGGGTGATCAGCCGACGGTCCGGCCAGGTCTTGCCTTCGTCGTAGGACACGGCGGCAAACAAACCGTAGCCGGTGAACTCCCCATCCTTGCTCTTGAATGTCATACCCTTGCGGTTGCCTTTGTAGAAATCGAGAACTTGATCGGTGAACGAACACAGCAGGATGGGGCCTTCCTTCAGTCGGACCATCACCTGCCGCTGCACGGAAGTGACAGCCGGAAACTCGCTGGCTGCATAGGTCCAAGTCTCGCCCTGATCGCTGCTGAAACTTAACAAGGCCTTTCCGCCGAACACGGCGACCTGTGTAGGATGGGGCCTGCCAATGGTCATGAGCCTCCCATCGGCAAGTTCCACCACCGGCGCATGAATCCCGGCGTGCCGGCTTCCCTTGCCACCCGGACGAATATCATCATTCGGGTGGCGGGCGCCGGCCGAAGTCCAGCTCTTGCCGTTGTCGCTGCTCTTGTGCAGCGACACCCCGACATCCTGTGTGATGATGAGCGCTCCTTCCCGGGTGCGGATCATTCCAGCGCCGGTTTCCCCCTGCGGATAGATCGGTTTGGCTTTCGACCAAGTGGTGCCGTTGTCGGTGGAGGTGCGGACGATGTTCTCGGAGTGGCCATTGGCCAAATGGTAGATGGTTTGGTCTCCATCCCACCACAGCTTGGGGGCGTGGTCGTTGATATCCTGCCCATCCCAGAAGGGCGAAGCCTCCTCCCACTCGCTTTGGCCAAACCTCAGCCGGCTGGCGGCATTACCCAGCTCCGTGGCCCCTTCCAGCACCGTGGAGAACCAAACGGCGAGCAGGTCCCCGTTTGGACATTCGGTGATTCCCGGGCTATGGTTGTGCGCGGAGAATAGCGGGCCCGCAGATCCTTCCGGAATTTTGACAAAGGGCTTCGGGCCGCTGAAAAACGGCTCGTCCTGCGGCGGCATCTCGATCTTGGCCACTTCCTGCTTTACATCCTGCGCGTTCTTTGGCGCTGGCACCGGCGCGAGCAACTCTCCTTTCGGCTCCTCTCCCAAAACCACGCGGAACCCGAAAATGCTCGCGCTGGATTCCGGAATCCATGCCCCGCGGTTCGCGCTGCGCACGAGACGCGAAAGCATCGAATGCGGCCCATCGCGGAAGACACGGAAGTCCCCGTCGCTGCGACCGCGCGGATCGGTCTGCCCCCCGGCCTCGTAGGGGCCATACCAATCGCTGCACCATTCGCAGAGGTTGCCATGCATGTCGTAAAGACCCCAGGCATTCGGCGCACGCTGCGCCACCCGCAGCAAAGGTTGGCCCTTTTTCACTGCCGCCGCCACGTCGTCGGGAATGACAAACCCATCCGTCGCCAATTTCAAAGACGCCCCCTCTGCACCAATAGGCAGGTATTCCGGCGCTCCTTTACCGTCCGGAAAGTAGAAGTTCCAGGGGAACAATTTCGGGTATCCAAACCGCGTAAACCAGGGCAGGAATCCATCCGGCAGTTTGTCTCCGGTATTGAAAACCGTCGTCGTCCCGGCGCGGCAGGCATACTCCCACTCCGCCTCGGTCGGCAGGCGGTAGGCCTTGCCTTCCTTCTTCGAGAGCCATTGGCAGAACTCGACCGCTTTGTGCCAACTGATCCCGCTGGTCGCTTCGTCAGGCAAGCCCTTGCCTTTGCGATACTCCGGATCGAATTGCCGGTATTGTTCGATGGTGACCTCGGTGGCACCGATGAGGAAAGGTTTGGAGATCTTTACCTGATGCACGGGCTTCTCATCCCAGTCCGCCCGATCCGACTCCTCGGGATGTTTTTCCATATCATAGTCTGTCTGCGGCCCGTCCTGGCCCATCGTGAACGTGCCGGGCTGGATGGGCATGAGCTTCATGCCGATGGAGTTGGTGATGGGCTCGGCGGCGTGGATGGCCCCGAGTGATGTGAGCAGAACCGCAGTGATAGGGGCGATGGTTGGTATCATGGCAATGAGATGGAGATTCGAGTGGATGCTGAATGGCAGCGTTTCACGGCAACTCTTTGGTTCGATGCTCGTGCGCAGCCTCGCGGATGCGGATGGACGCACGCACGTCATCGATGAAGTGCCCGGTGAAGGTCAGCGAATCGGGGAGCGAGGACAGACTCTCGCTTCCCACGGGCAGTCGGCAGACGGACGCCTTCAGCATCACAAACGCGGTCCCCGCCGGCAACAACAACCGCGTGGAGGCTGGCTGCCAGGTGGCCGGATCGCGATCCAGTGAGGGGAACCTGCCGACGCTGAAGGCCAGCGCATCCTCCTTCACACTGTCTTCCGTGGCACCGCCCAGTTCGGTATCAGCGCCGAGCGCGTAAATCGTCACCATCCCATCGTAGCGCTCCGCGCCGGGGAAAGGCGCGGCGTTGAACAGCGCCGACAGTGTCAGCACCACATCAGCGCCATTCGCCTCGCTCTGAAACGGCCTCACATCCACCACCCGCATGAGATCCCCCTGTCGGCTTGGCAACGGCACTGTTCGGCCTTCGAAATCCGAGCGCAGCAACCGAGCCATCTTGTTGCCATCCTTCGGCTTCACGCCCTCGTGATCCAACACGATCTCCGAGTAATCTCCGCTCCATTGCTCCGCCAAAGGCGGCACACCCGCCACCAAGGGCGCAGGTCCACTCTCAAAACTCTCCTGCAAAAGCGACATCACCTTCTCAACCGACCGCGCCCCGAAACCAAACACCACGGAGGTGCAAAACATGCCGACCATGATGCCCGCCGCCGCCGCCGTGAGAGGACGCCAGGAGAACCAGCGCGTGCGCGTCTGACGAGCCATGTTTGTTGCAGCGCCAGCCACCGCCATTTGCTGGAGCTTGCGGCGCTTGAAGGAACGTCGGAGGTCCACCTTGAGTTGAGTCCGAGAAGCCAGATAGACCAGAGCTTCGGGATCGGTTTCCAATCGCTGAAACAACAGCGCGTGCTCGGATTCCGGCAAGGCACCGTCGAGATAGAGGTCAACGAGTTGGCGTTCGGAGTCAGTCATGTGGTCGTCTTCTTGAGTTCGTTGTTCACGCAATCGGCCAGCAGATTGCGGATGCGAAACAGCATCACCCGCACGGCACCAGCGGAGGACTCGATGGCCTCCGCCACGCGCTCCATGGGCGCGTCATCCTCGTAACGTAGCGCCAGAAGTTGCCGCGACTTCTCAGGCAGCTTCTCGAGACAATGCTCCAGAGCCTCGTGACGTGCCGTGCGCTCCGGCTGCTGAAGCACGAGCGCCTCGGCGAGCCGGTCCATCAGTGCTTCAGAGAACACCAGCCGCTCCCGTCCCTGTTTCCGATAATGGTCGGCGATACGCGACTTCGCGAGCCACAGCGCCCACGCGATAAAGGGCCGCGTTCCATCATATTCATCGAAGCGCCGTGCCACCGTGAGCGCCACCTGTTGCACCACATCCTCCGCATCATGCACACCGCTAACTGCCGCGAACACAAACGCCTGCACCGACGGCTCCGATTCCAGCCAAAGCCGGGTCAGCCGCTCTCGCGCATCGATTTCATCTTCGTGGTTCACTCCCGTATGCCGCGCCTGGCCGCGTAATGTTAACAGGAAAAATGAAGAATGTTAGCCCCTGCTGCACCCAAGGCTGATGCCACGCCCACGAGCCAGGGTGGAAGTCGCTCAAACCCATCGCTTCTCAGAGTTCCTGCAAGCGCCTCGGCAAACCGCCTGCCAGGATGATTTCAAAAAGATGCAGGCACAGGTGAACGACTGTTTCATGTGCGGGTTATATAGTGACGACCGTTTTGCCAAAGACCGTAAACTCGGCGACGCCGGGGGTGATGCCTTTCGGGGAACCGAGGATGATCAACCGGGCTCGAGTGCCGGTGGTGGGTTCGCATTCGCGGTAGTCGATGAGCAGGTCTTCGGTGCTGTCGCTGCGGTCGAGAATCGTGGTCCATTCGCCTTTGGCGGTTTCGAGTTCCACGCGGTAGCGGAAGGGGCCGGGCGTGACGCCGTTTTTCGTATCGAGGCCGATGTCTCGCCAGATGAGGCGCACGGCGTGGATCGTGGCCGGTGCGCCGAAGGTGCTGGCGAGTGTCGGCTGCGTGTCGCCTTCGGCGGGTTGCCACCACGTGCGCATCTCGTTGTCCACGGCGAGGCGGCCCGGCAAGTTCGGGGCAGAGGTGGAGCCGAGCGTGTGCGTGAGGCCGTTGATCGGGAGCCAGCCGGTGTCGGCGGATTTCGTGTCCGACGGCATTTTCCCGGGCAACCACTGCGGGAGCGAAGTCGCGCCGTGAACGACGAGTTCGCCGTTGGCGTCAATCTCCGCACGATCCATCCCGATGCGGCGTTCGAACTTGTGCACCACACCTGCGCGGATCGTGTAGATGGCCCAGAGCTGATTTTCCGGCCCTGCCACGATGGAGCCGCAGGCCGTGCCGGTGAGCAGTCCTTCGGTGGTGCGGAGGATGGGATTGCGTTTCTGTGGCTGAAATGACCCCAGCGGTGATGAGCCGACGAAGCAGCCCATCGCATAGGTGCGATATTGGGTGCCAGCAGCGGAGTAAGTCAGGTAGTATCGGCCGTTGCGCTTCAGCATCCACGCCGTCTCCAACCAGCTTTTGTTCGGATTTTGGTTCCATTCGCCATGGGCCTCCCAGGGGCGTTCTTTCGGATTGAAGGCAATCAAACGCACTGGCGGAGCGAGAGGCTTCGTCGGGTCGGCGGCGTCGAGTTCCACGCCCCAAATGCCAGCCGTTTCCGAAACGCCAAAGTAGAGGTAAAGCCGTCCGTCATCATCGGAGAAGAGCATCTTGCCCATAATCGGCGGCACTTCTCCACTGCGCTTGAGCTGCAGATCGCCGATCTTTTCGAACGGCCCGAGCGGCGAAGTGGAGGCGTAGAGTGTGGCGGAATTGTTCCCAAGCAGAAACCGGCCGCGATGGCGCACGATTGTGGGACGCGAGTAGCCCAAGTCATGAAGGTTGAGGGGATGATGCTGCCACGTTGCGCCATTGTCAGCACTGACCCAGGCCATGCCCACGGAGGAGTAGAGATACCATTTCCCCTCATACCAGAGTGCTGTCGGGTCGGCCTGCTCACGGAACTGTTCGCGATGCCCGAGAAGCCAGCTTTCGTGGGAATCGGGTTCGCCATTGGTCACATTGCGGGCGTGGGGTCCGACGGGGTAATTGGGAATCGGCAGCGGATTGCAGAAGGTAGCAGGAGGCTCAGCGGCGCGCAGCGCGGCCAGCGGCGCGAGCAGAAGAACGGCGAGGAGCAGACGACAAAAAGATTGGAGACAGAAAAATGGGCTCCGAGTCTTCATGTTTTTGTCTCTCATCTTTTTGTCGTGGAAGTGATTGCGGTAGAGCATGGGTTTCATGGTCGGCTCATTTTGAAATGATGGTTTTGCCAAAGACGGTGAACTCGGCGACGCCTGGGGTGATGCCTTTCGGGGGAGCGAGGATGATCAACCGGGCTCGCGTGCCGGTGGTGGGTTCGCATTCGCGGTAGTCGATGAGCAGGTCTTCGGTGCTGTCGCTGCGGTCGAGAATCGTGGTCCATTCGCCTTTGGCGGTTTCGAGTTCCACGCGGTAGCGGAAGGGGCCAGCAAGGACCCCGTTTTTCGTGTCGAGGCCGACGTCGCGCCAGATGAGGCGCACGGCGTGGATCGTGGCCGGTGCGCCGAAGGTGCTGGCGAGTGTCGGCTGCGTGTCGCCTTCGGCAGGCTGCCACCAGGTGCGCATCTCGTTGTCCACGGCGAGGCGGCCCGGCAAGTTCGGGGCAGAGGTGGAGCCGAGCGTGTGCGTGAGGCCGTTGATCGGGAGCCAGCCGGTGTCGGCGGATTTCGTGTCCGACGGCATTTTCCCGGGCAACCACTGCGGGAGCGAAGTCGCGCCGTGAACGACGAGTTCGCCGTTGGCGTCAATCTCCGCACGATCCATCCCGATGCGGCGCTCGAAGCTGTGAACCACGCCAGCACGGATCGTGTAGAAGGCCCAGAGTTGATTTTCCGGTCCGGCCACGATGCTGCCTGAGGCCGTGCCGGCGAGGAGTCCCTCGGTGGTGCGCAGAATCGGATTGTGCTTCTGTGGCGTGAAGGGTCCGAGCGGCGATGAGCCGACAAAGCAACCCATCGCGTAAGTGCGGTATTGCGTGCCAGCGGCGCCGTAAGTCAGGTAGTATCGGCCGTTGCGCTTCAGCATCCAGGCGGTCTCCAACCAGCCTTTGTTCGGGTTTTGGTTCCATTCGCCATGGGCCTCCCAGGGGCGTTCTTTGGGATCGAAGTCAATGAATCGCACGGGCGCCGTGAGTGGCTTCGTCGGGTCGGCGGCGTCGAGTTCCACGCCCCAGATGCCAGCCTTTTCAGAAACGCCGAAGTAGAGGTAGAGCCGCCCGTCATCATCGGAGAAGAGCATCTTGCCCATCAGCGGCGGCACTTCGCCGCTGGGCTTGAGCTGCAAGTCGCCGATCTTCTCAAATGGCCCGAGCGGCGACGTGGAGGCGTAGAGTGTGGCGGAGTTGTTGCCGAGCAGGAACCGGTCGCGATGGCGCACGATGGTAGGCGGGTAGCCGATCTCGCGCACATTGAGCGGATGATGTTGCCAGGTCGCGCCTTGGTCCGCGCTGACCCATGCCATGTCACCGGAGGGGTAGAGATACCATTTCCCATCGTGCCAGAGCACCACCGGATCAGCCAACTCACGGAACTGCTCGCGATGCCCGAGCAACCAGCTCTCGCGGGAATCGGGTTCGCCATTGGTCACGTTGCGGGCGGCAAAGCCGATGGGGTAATTGGGAATCGGCAGCGGATTGCAGAAGGTCGCTGGAGGCTCGGCTGCGTGCAGGGAAGCCAGCGGCGCGAGCAACAAGGTGAGGAGATGACAAAAAGATGGGTGACAGAAAAATGGGCTACGGGTCTTCATTTTTTGTCGGCAATCTTTTTGTCGTTGGAGATCAGGGAGGGTTTGGAAGGCATAAGGTCAGTCTTTCAAGCGGGTGTCGCGCGGGAAACGCTCAGAACGGGGACGGGCGGCGGGGAGTGAGGCGGGCTGCTCCAGGCGCGGGTCGGGACTAACGCGTGGCAGGGCTCTTGCCAAGCGCGTAGTCGAGCGGCTTGCGGTTCAGCGCCTTCCATTCCTCGTTCGTCAGGTTGCCAAAGAAAGTCGGCTCGAACGGGTCCACCGGGGTCGCATCCGCCTTCGCCAGCACCGGCAGTCCGGTGAGGAAATAGGCGGCGTTCACGATCAGACGACGAAGGTCTTCATCGGCAAAATCCACGGATGCTCCAAGGGTGGTGCAGAAAGCCTTGCCCTTTGTCGTGCCGTTGGGTGCGGTGTATTCTCTTAGCCAAGCCAGGGGCATCATGGGCTCGTTCTTTTGGCCAGATACAGCCTTCGAGGCGGGGTCCAAGCTCTCCGTCACGGCTCCGCGGAGCAGGAGAGTGGTGCTGGCGAGGTCCAGATTCCTGATGCCGTAGACATCCGTGGTGGCAAAGATCTCCCCCACACCATGCAGCACCTCGTGGCTGGCGTTGGCAGCCTCAACAACGCTACGGGTGCCTTCCACCTTGTGCTTACCGTGGTGATTGACCCAGCGCTCGCCCAGAATCTTCAAGCCGAAGTCCGCCCATTTGAAATCACCGGTCATTGCGCCACCAGTGAAGGCGTGGGTGGCGGTGCGCAGACCGATGACCGGCTTGCCGGCATCGAGGTATTTTGCAAACCGCGCGAGCTGGTCGTCGGGCAACTGCCGGAAGCGAGTGCCGATGATCAGCAGGTCCGCGGAGTCCAGCGCCTCGGTGCCGGGGATGTTATTCTGGAAGTTGGCGTCGATGTGGCCGCCGTCCGGATTGATCGCAAAGAGCACCGTCGTCTTGAAGCCATGCTTCTGGCTGAGGATCTTCGCCAGCATGGGCATCGTCTCCTCGGAGCGATACAACTCATCGCCTGCGACGAGAACGACAGATTTGCCTTGGCCAGCACCGCCAGGACCCGCCGCGATTTCGAGGTAGTCCTGGGCGGAGGCGAAGGAGCAGAGGCAAGCCAGCGGCGCGAGCAGCAGGGGGGTGGTGAGGAAGGTGCGTCGTTTCATGGGAAGAAGATTGGGACGGCCCATTTGCCGATGAGGAGGGTTTCGCCGGCGGCGCAGTCCTTTTGGAAAAGGGTGCAGAAGTTCTTGGTGGAGGAGGGATTGAAGAGTGGGACTTCGGGCAGGGCGACTTTCTCGAAGCCTTGGTCCATCAAGGGCTGCGCGGTGGTGTCGCGATTGCGTTCGAGGATGGGCGTGAGGAAGAAGACGGTGCCAGCGCGTTCGCACTTGATCGTCTTCTGGCCGTTCATGGCGATGGGCAGGAAGTGCGCGTTCTTGAGCGCGGCGGGAAGTTCGGCGGCGATGTAGGCGCGGTCGGTGAAGAGTTTCGCAGCTGGAATGAGCGGCTGCGGTTTGGCATCGGCGCTGGTGAGTGTGCCGGGCTTTGTCGTGCGCATGGGTTTGCCGTCAGCATTGGTATGGACGGGAGCTGTTGAGGGCTTTGGTTTCTCCTGGCCGCCGGTGGCTTTGCTGACGAGTTGGCGCAAACCTACCGAGCCGCTCACATCTTTGCCTGCGGCCACATCTTCCTCGCGGAACGCGGCCATGAGGATGTTGCGGTCGGAGACGCGATTGTAGTCGTAGATGATGCGAATGAGGCCATCAGGTGTCTGATGGCCGTCGGGATAAGAAACGCCGAGGCGTTCATCGAGCATGAGTCCGCCGCCCCACGTCGTGCCATCGTCCTTCGAAACGTAAGCCGTGAGATGCGAGCGGCTGGTGCGCGTATCGAGCGGGCCGTGTTTGACCAGCAGCAGATTTCCCGATGCAAGGCGGCTGATAAAGAAGCGCGAAGGTGTGTGCAGAATGTTCGATGGTTTCAGTTCCGGCCACGTCTTGCCGTGATCCGTGGAGACGCTTTCGCCGATGCCGTAGGTGGTGCGCACGAGCAGCCAGAGCGAGCCGTCCTTGCGCTCGACAAACATGTGCTCGTCGAACTGGCGCACGTCCTTCGGCACATTGCAGCCGCCGCGTAGAGACCAGGTCTTGCCCTGATCGGTCGAGACGATCATCTGCGCGCTGTTGTCGTGCTCCCTCCATTTGGAAATCGGCAGCACCCATTCGCCCGAGGAAAGCACCAGCGGCTTGCACATCATCACGCCATCGCCGATGCGGCGCGGCTGCGACCACTTCGGTTGCGCAGCATCTGGCTCACTTGTCTCGATGCCCCACACGCCCAGTTGGGCATCGCGCCGCCCCTTTTCCATCTGCGCCCAAAAGAAGAACAAGCGCCCATCCGGCGACACCCACAGCTCGGGATCGAAGCTGCGCACAGGTCCGCCTGCATCGGGATCGACCACCAGCACTTCGTTCCATGTCTTGCCATCATCGCCGCTGGTGCTGAGCACGACGTAGTTGTTCACGTCTTCGCCCGGTGTGACACCTGCATACCAAGTGGCCCAGAGCCGTCCCTTCGGCGCGACCGCCAGGCTCGGGATGCCGGTGAAGGCGCGATTCGTCACCGCTTGATTGGCATGCGGCGGACCGAGATGCTGAGGCGTTTGAAGGGAAGGGGCGGCGGCGGCGTGGAGCACGGCCAGCGACGCGAGCAGCAGGGCGGCGGGAAGGGTGAAGGAAGGTTTCATGGCGTGTTTCAAAGGGAAGGAGTTCCGAGTTTATTTTGTCGGAATGAGGAGGGTTTTCGGCTCGCCCGGGGTGAGTGGCAGTTCGCGCCAGCCGTCATCCCTCA
This sequence comes from Akkermansiaceae bacterium UBA5020, assembly GCA_002396885.1. Lineage (GTDB taxonomy): Bacteria > Verrucomicrobiota > Verrucomicrobiia > Verrucomicrobiales > DEV007 > Arctic95D-9. The sequence goes on along the minus strand of DGXY01000105.1, from coordinate 5,214 downwards.
GGGTGCCGCCGGTGAGGGGGCCTGTCTTTCCGGTGGCGTAATCAGGGACGATCACGGTCAGCTTCACCTTGGCCGGAGGAGCGAGGGTGATCTCCTGCACGCCATCCCTAAGTTGCGATTTGAAATGGATCGGTCCGTGCAAGGTGAAGAGGTCGGTCTCCAATCCCTGCAGGTCACCGAGTCGCGGTTGAAGCTTGAAAATGCCGTCAGGTTGTTCGGCCGGCTCAAAGCGGAGCAGACGGTTTATCAACATGGCGTTCGGGGTGTAATGATCGGGGTCTTTCGGATTGCCCGGATTGATCGGAATGTAGTCGTGACGCGGGGTGGTCAGTTTGTTGGCACAGATCTTGAGGCGGCTGTCAGGCGAGACGACCTTGCCCGCAAGAACGTCTGCCTCCTGGATGCGCGCGACCACAATTTCCCGTGCGTCTGCGCCGTAACGGCCGAGATCATAGGTCAGCCAGATCGTGCCATCCTTGGTCTGATCTCCGCAGGGCGAAGTCGTGAGCTTGTCCAACCTTCTGAAAGGAGATTCATCCGGGCTGTAGGAGGGGCTGTCGCGATCATCCAGCCGCAATCCCCCTTTCCAGGTGACCCCGTCGTCTTCAGAGACCCAGGCCGTCATGTGGGTCCGCTCCCGATACTGCCTCAGGTTGACCAGCGGACCCTTGGTGGCGAGGGGATCGGGGCCTTCGGGGACGCGATTGGTCACCAGTAGCAGGTTGCCTGATTGCAGACGCTGCACGAAAAATCGAACGAACGCCACGGCGCGGATTTCCTTTTGAAGCGGCTCCGCGTCGCCCCAGGTCCGCCCCCCGTCGGCGGAGATCGCTTTTTCTGCGCCAGCGGCCGTGCGGAGGAATAGCGCGATCCGTCCGTCGCGTAGCTCCACGGCCCATGGTTCGCCTGGGGTGAGGTGACCGGGGTCTTTGTTGGGCTTGAACTTAAAGCTGCCGACGAACGAAAAGCTCTTCCCGTCATCCTTCGAACGATAAAACGTCAAACCATGGAATCCCAAGGCGGGATAACTGTTCTCAGCGATCCAGAACCATGAACCGTCCGCCAGCACGGTCGGCTTGTTTCCGAAGAAACCTGAGGTGACGTAAAACGGAGCCTGAAAGCGTGGTTTCGCGGCTTCCGGATCTTCGGCGATGTTCGCCACCGTGCCCCCGTGCGCATAGTAATACCACCACAGTCGGCCCTTTGGATCAATCCAGACGGTGGAAAGCATGACCCTTGCTTCACGCGGCGACCTGGCCACCGCCACGGGTCCTTGAAAGGTCTTGCCACCGTCGCCGCTGGTGAAGAGCACCGAATAGTTCGTCGCTTCGCGGTCACCTTCAAAACGACCTCCCGTATCCCAGGTCAGCCAGATCCGGCCATTCGGGCTGACGGCGATGTTGGGTTGGTTTTGGATGATTCGTTTGTCGTCGGCGAACTCCGGGCCCGGATCAAGGACGGGCGCCAAGGGGGTTCCTGAGGGCTTATTGCTCGCGAGTTTCGCGATGTCATCAAAAGAGGCGGACGGATTCGGTGCGTCAGCAGCCTGCAGCGCGGCAAGTGGTGCGAGCAAGAGCGTGGTGATGAGGGTGAGGGTGGGTTTCATATCGCTCAAGGATGAGTCATTTCCGCGCGGACCGACTCGATGAGCAGGCCGGAGTCGCGGTTGGCGGAGGTGGATTGGAAATGGAGGTAGCTGATGCCGTGGAGCGCGCTGCGAGTGACCGGCAGTTTGCCGAATGGCTGGCCATCGAGAGTGACTTCGATCTCCGCGCCTGCTTCAGCGGACTTCCAGGTGAATCTCAAGGTGTGCCATTGCTGCGGCTTGAGTTTGCCTCTTGAGGCGAGATCGAGATGTCCCATCGCGAGCGATGCGACGGTGGGGTCGGTGGGATTCAGCCAGCGGTCGAGCAGGCAGAGGCGGGCGCCGCCGAAGTCCTGCTGGAGCCGGATGCGCGTCTCCACGAAGCCTGCCTTGCCACCGGGGAAATTCCACGCCGCGCCGCCGCGGGGGAAGATGGCGTCGGCGCGGCCGGAGTGGCGCACGTTGAGCACGCGCCGCTTGGCATCATCGGGATGCGGAACGAGCGTGGATGACTCGTAGCGGTTGAACGAGCAGTGGCCGCGGATGCCTTTCTTGTAGCCCTGCACCGACCAGTCATCTAGTCCGTTGGAGAAGTCGCATTGCCGCTTCGTTTCCAGCAGCCAGCTTGGATCAAATACGAACAACGAGCGATGCAGCCAATGCTGGCCAACGGACACGACGAGGTGGCCGCTCTCCACCTCCACCCACTGCGGCTGATGCACGCTGCGGTCGAGACCTCCGGTTTCGCCGTAGTTGCCATCGTTGCGCCGGGCGTTGAGCAGCACCTCGCGGAAGCCGCGCCAAGTCTTGCCGTCGTCGTCAGAGATCGCGCCGTGTAGCGCATCGCGATTGGTAAAGACATCCTCACCTACCCCGCTCTGCGCGTTCGCGTTCACGAAGGGCGCGGTAAACTCGTTCTTCGGGAATTCCGGCAGCGGCGTCGTGTTGTTCCAGAGAAACAGCAGCCGCCCGTCTTTGAGCCGACCGATGGTCGGATCAGTCAGTGTGCCGTAGAATGGTGAAGGTTCCGGCTGACTCCACGTTGCGCCGCCGTCAGTGGAGAATGCTTGATAATGAAAATCCAGCGACGTGCGGATAATCATCCAGACGCGTCCATCGCGCAGCTCGACCACGGAGGGTTCATAAGCGCCGTTTTGCCAGCGGAAGGCTTTGTCGCGTTCGTTGATCTCATGCGCCGGGGCCGTGATCAGATTTGAACGCTGCCACGTCTGGCCGTCATCATCGGAGTAAAATGTGCCGACTCGGTTGTTTGCAGGGAAAGGTATATCCTTATCCGTCTCGAACCGGCCAAATGTGCTCCAGGGAACTAAGGCACGTTTGCCGCCTCGGATGAATACCACGGAACGAGTCATGTTGGGTTCCGGACGGACCGAGATCGGCGTCTCCCAGACGCGCCGGATCGTCCATTCGCCGTCAATACCCCCGAGCGACTTGATGACGTAAACGCCGTCCTTCCTAGTCTGGAGCCGGAGATACTCACCCGACACCGGGCTGCGCACATCTGCGCCGTAATGCCCTTTAGCCACCTCTTGCGACTGCCAGGTCAACCCCTGATCGCGGCTGAAGAGATAACTTGTCGGCAGGAAGTCCGGGTGATGAAAAATGGTGGGCGTCGGATCGAAGCCGTAATCGTAGTGCCGGATTTCACCGTTCTCCAGACGGACCAGTCCACTGACGGCATCCGACGGCGGCCGCCCGACCCAGAGGGGAGCGTGCACGCTGCGAGTCGTGCGCGGTGGTTCAGCGGCATGCAATGCGGCCAACGGGGCGAGGAGTAGGGCAATGAGGACGGTGAGGGCGAGTTTCATGGTGTATTGCCTTTAGATTTCGTATCAGCTGGATTTTCAGCGTTGCGCGTATTTTTGGCTCAAGCCGTCAACCAGCATGGTCACCACTGCCGCTCCAAAATCATTTGTCCGAGACCTCAAGGGTGCCCCGCTATCGGGGTGATAGCACTCTGACAAACCGTTCTTCATGGCATTCTCAAGGAAACGAGTGGTGATGTCGCCGGCCAAGTCGGCATATCCATAATCTCGCAGGCCGCAGCAGATGAAACAGTTCACCGGCCCCCAGACATCGCCGCGAAACATGAGGCCGAGAGGTAAGACCGGCAGTCCACCATCGTCGAATTTGGGACTACTACGTCCCACGGATGGAATCGGCAAAGGCGTGAACCAATCCGGTTCGAGAAGTTTGGCGGCCATTTTCTTCGCCTGTTCCTTGGTCGGAACCCCCGCCCATAGCGGCATCCAACTGCCGATGGTCGGGATCCGTATCTTTTCCAGCGATCCGCGCTTGACCGCCAGAAAGGTGCCTTCCTGCTCGTCCCACATCAAACGGCGCATGGCATCAATTCCTTTTTTAGCCCGGTGATTGCGGCGTTCGGCCATTGCGTGATCGCCGAACTTTTCAGCCAACCGCGCCAGCGATTGCTCGGCTTGAATCAGAAAGGAAGTGATCCCGGGCAGAAGGATCGTCCCATACATCGCCGGGCCGCCACGAAGTGGGTGCGGGGAAAGTGTCAGATCATCCATGCAGGGCTCAAAATCAAAACTTTCAAAACGAGCCGACTGAATGGTCTGCTGTATCCGTTTATCGGCGGCTAATGTCGGATCAGAGAACCACTTTTCCGTGGACATGTTTTTCAGCGCTAGGGGGGCATAGGTGCCGACGGTGAGCAATCCCAGGCCATCAAGATCACGTTCGCGCCAATACCAGTCATGGTAGCGCTCGAGCCTCGACAGGGAATCAGCGGTAACCAGGCCAAGATTCGGTTGCCGCGCTTCAATCCGTTCCATGGCCCAGGCGATAATGCAAATCCCCTGCGTGTTGGGAGAGTAACCTCCCGGCTTGACGTTGTTGGAGATCATCCCCTTTGCATAATCCGGCCCCAGGCCGGCCCACATATCCTGGAAATCCCAGTAAATAGAAAAAGCATCCAGCAAGTTTTCTTCAAACCCGGGAGCGAGACTCAACAAGTCGGCCATGAGCATGGGGTCCCAGATCCAATGCCCGTTGTATTTAGAATCCGGGGTCAGCCATTTGCGGCGCAACAGCCCCTCCGGTTCGCGGATGTTCGGCATCACGCAGATACGATAGGCGTCCTCCACAAGCTTATCGACGAGGGCATCCTTCCATTTGTAGTTGTTGCGCAATGTCTGTAGCCATGCGTCGATTTTCGATGGATCGGTCATCTGTGGATCCTTTGGTCGATCCGGCTGGGTGACGGCAAAAGTCTTCCGTGCCAACGCGATTCCTGCCATTGGCACCATTCCTTTTTCGATAAACTTGCGTCGAGTAGTTCTCATAAGTTACAGCATTACCGGATTTAGTCGTTTATGGAGGGCCTCTCCGGATTTACTGAATGTCAGGATGAGCGTTTTTGCCGGAACGAATCGGAAGCGAGAAAACATTCTCGCTCACGGTTTCTACCGGTGGGGCGGCCGGGATGGGCGTCGGTTTGTTATCCGCATAGAGCGCGGCCGGCGGCAGTAGCAAGACAGTGATGAGGGGCAGAGTGGGTTTTCATTTTGATGCCTATGGTTTGGCGAACACGACCGGCACGGGCGCGCCGCTGGCAGTGGAGGTGGTGCTGTAACACTCGGGCC
>DGXY01000091.1 GCA_002396885.1 Akkermansiaceae bacterium UBA5020 | reverse complement strand
GAGAAATTTGAACGAATTTTCGGCCTCCAAATGTCGGGGGAGAAAGAAATCGTTTTTGACAGATCGCCCGCGACCTGCGTCGAACGAAACCAAGCTTGGGCCTCCCCTCGAGGCCATGACAAACGCGAAAGGGTCGGCGAGGCCGGGCGCCTGGCATCTACCCCGGCAAGCTCGGGGTGAAGTCATTTCCCGAAGTTGAATCAGGGGCGAAATTCACTCACCTGCCCGTTGTAGGGATTGATCTGGAGGCAGAAGTAATTGTCCGGATCGCTCGATTGAAGCATCCCTTCCCCTTGGACCATGGTGACGTACCAAGTATCACCCCCTGCCGTCCGGTGAGGGAGATCCGTCGAACCGTCCGGCCGAAAGCGGAAGGAAACGTAGGGAGTTGAGATGAGTTGTCCGCCCGGGCCGGCAGGTGCCTCGGCTTGACCGGCATTGGGGGAGTCGAATCCGTATTTCTTGTCATTCTCCGTCGCCCCGCCACTGCTGGTTTTCAAGAGAGTGCTGAGCCCTTCGTGGACGGCCACGGGTGCGCGAATCCGGAAATATTGGCTGATCGGGGCCAACTCCCCTCTCGTGTTATACTGAAAGAGCTGAAACGCCCGGAAAATGGGGTCTGTTTGAGCGGCGTCCGGATTCTCCATCTTGAAGAACCTTACCTCGACGTCCGAACTGCGCGAAACGGCAAGCTGCTGGGCGAGCGTTAACTGATTTCGCAAGACCGTTCCCTCTCCGGACAAGGTATTGGCCGTGATGAGACTGAACAAATTAGGAGCAGCGAAAGCAAGAAGGAGGCCGACGATCCCAAGGACGACCATCAATTCGATGAGAGAAAAACCTCGTCTGGAGGAGTGTGAGCCAATACCTGAGCGATTCATGATTGCGGAAAATTGGATTTCATCGGCCAGTCCACTTGGCGCTTCGAAGAAGCACCATGGTGGTGAACACCTTGTGGTTGACCTTCTTTTCGTTCAGTTCCCGGCTCAACGTTTCGATGTCCTGAGCGAAATTCTGCGTCTGGCGGAACAAGGAGTCCAGAGAACCGACGATATTTGCCGGCATGGTAGCGCCGCTTTCATTCTGAACGGCTGCCGCCTCATCGATCGCAACCATGGTCAGCCTGATGAGAGGCGGGACCTGCTGGGTAAATGACGAGAACTCGTCGTTCGGGTCCTTGACACGGGCCGTATCGTTCGAATCGTAGGAATAATTGGGAGCGATCGTGCTGAAATTCTGATTCCGCGAGGAACCGGCGTCTTCGAGGGAATCACGCGGAGAGATGATGATGGTCAGGATATTCTCCGCCAAAGGGTTCAGGTGTGATTCAAAGTCTCCCTCCCCGACCGAAAGGGCCTGCTTGTACCACTGGTCGAACTTCTGATCCTGCCCCTTATCGCGCTCGTCTTTTCCGTCTTGGAAGACCTGGTTGGATTCGGCCGGCGGACGGAACTCCATTAAGCGGAATCGATACCGCTCAGGCGATTTGACAAAGGAAGGCTTGAAACGTTCGTCGGAGCCAAACGAAACAAAATACCCGCGCGCATTGAAAAGATTGTTCAAGTTGCGGTATTTCGTCGAAAACCCGAGCGGCGCTTGGAAAAAGACGGCATGCCCGACGGGCTTTTGCGTCGAGGTCGCCGGCAAAGCCTCCGAGACATCATTCAGCGTGATGAAATGGAGTTCGGACGTGGGGGCGTATTTCTCAATGTCCCCTTCCTCGTTGATCACCATGTCCCAATAGGTGTTCAAGGAACCCTGCCCGATGTTTTTCGCCATCATGTCAAAAGCGACCCGCGCTTCACGAAACTGGCTGATGCGACTCTCGGAGAAACGCCAACTCCTCTGAATCTGATCGAGAAGTGCCGTCATCATAAGCATGAGGATGGTGAGAATCCCCATCGCGACCATCAATTCGATCAGCGAGAACGCCGATCGGTGGGATTTGGCAGGTGAATTTATCATGGCGCAACTGCGGAATAATCTTGTCCCATCTTGACCACCACTGATTGGTAGGTCGATATCATCTTGCGATACTGGTCGCCCTCCCAATCGAAGGATTGACCCAATCCCGCCACCGGGGCGACCTCGACAATCACCGGACGAACAAACGCGTTGGGTTGATTACCGCCAAACGAGTAGCCGCCAAAGGAGGAACCTCCGACCGAAACCGGCGCTTGACCAGCGCCTCCGACCGTCGGGATCGAGACCCGGGCGGAGTAGATATGGGCAAAACTTCCCTTCTTCTTCTCTTCCGAAACGGAACCCTGGCTCTTGCTGTCGCTCAATTCTTCTCCCTGTGAATCATAATAGAATTCCATTTGATGATATTGATCCAAAGGGGACTTCCCGTTGAGATCCACAAAAGGGGTCATCTGCATTTCGTTGAGGATCTGCTGGTGGATCCGACCTTGGATCGCCTCATCTCCGGCCTCTCTCATGGTGTCCATGCCCTGAGGAACCAGTCCCAGAAGGCTCAGCACCGCCACGGCGGCGATCGCCATGGCGATCGTCACTTCGATCAGGCTGAATCCATCGCGTTTCCGCGATCCATTGCTCTGAATTTTCATATTCGGTCGACGGGTTCGATCAGGGAGCAAAGCGGCGGGGATTGACCACCCGGTAGCGGACGTAGGCATCGAGGCCGTCGAGATTACCTTGGGCGAAGTCAGGAATGTCGTCACCCTCGGGATTGACGTAGCGTTCGACAAGGGAGGATCCCCGATACTCGGCCTGCACCGTGTCCATGGTGGGACGCCATTCCGCATATTCCGTTTCACCTTCCCGCCGTGCCTGTTTGAGCACCTGAGCACGATAATGAACCTGGAAGGTGTTCGATTTGGTGGTGATCCGGTTCTGGATGTTGGTGTAGGGACGTTCACGGGAGTTGTCGCCCACGAGCGAGTGGTCCTTCCAGTAAGTGCCTGAATTCATCTGCTCCACGGTGGGGACATAGGATTGAATGGATCCCTTAGCACCAAGCTGCAGTCGAGCCGAAACCTCCTCGGGGATCAAATGAATCTCACAGATCTCCGTGGCTGACTTGAAGAGATTGGCCCCGTTCTCGAAGCGCTCATAGAATTGATTAAGGGTATCGTCTTCGCGGATGGCTGCGCGAAGGCGTTTGCCTTGGAGGGTGCCTCCATAGGGATTGTCGCGCCAGTGATACCCACGCCCACGCCCGTAGTTGTGTTTGTAGTCGAGATGCCATTTATTCGGCACACAAAGCATAAATTCCGAACGGAAGACCCCTCGCAGCGCCGTGCTCCGCTGGATGTGCTGGTAGGGGACAATGTCGAAGTTCAGATTCACCTTGCCTGCGGTCGAAAGAGGCTCACTGATGGCATAAGGCTCCACCACAGGCATCCAGAATAGATCCATGATCAAGTGATCAGGCGGTGAGTCGGCTCCGGGGTGACGCTTGAATCCATCGATTGAACTATTTTCTAGGGCAGGACGGAAAAGGAGCGTCCTCCAAGGTTCATCGGTAGTCGCCCCCGTGGGAAGCGACCCGAACATACCTGGCCCAGAAACAATCCGGTTGGGCGAGAAGTAGGCCGGTCCGCCTGATTCATGCTGCCACTCGGTGTTAAAATAGGGAAACTCCCCGTAGTTTCGACGCGCCTCCCAGTAGTTCTGCTGCCCGGCCTCAAATTTCGTTTTCAGAGAATGGGTATTTCCTTCGTCCGGTTTGTTGATGTAGGGACCGTCGATCATAAGTCCCGCACCATTGTCAAAGTCCCCATACAATTGCACGGCTTTCGATTTCTCGACCCCAAACGGCAGCGGCACTTTCCCATTGTAAGGGTTATTCCCGGGCAAATTCGGAAGGACCATGTAGTCCTTCTCGATCGCAGCCCCCCAGTATCCCCCGCCGACCGCATTGGTCTGGGAGTGGGCGAGAGCTGTTTTGCCGTAATTGCGATGGGGCGCGAAGATTTCGTTGTCATCCACCTTTGCCCGCGCGGCAACCACCCGTGCGTCGCCGTGCCGGATTTCAACAGATTGCACGATGTCCCCGATCGCAAAAGGACTCGGGCGATGGTTGACGCTGATCTGACCAAAACGTCCGGTAGCGATTGGGTCTTTGGAATTGGAAATACCCCTCTGGGTCGAGATTCGCGTGGTTGAGGTTGCACTCTTGCCGACGATGATGTTGCTGGGATCGGCGCCAAGGTTGTTGGTTTCGAGGATGCCAAAGGTATCCTTTTCCAACTGGTCAAACTCGTTGAAGTAGCCCCCATACTGACCAGTGTAATCCTTTGAGCGGTTATTATCGTACATCACCGGACCCACGGAACTGAAATTTGGGACTTCCACGGTTACTTCCTGGATCAATTCGCCACCTTCCACGCCGTATTGTTTCACTCCCCCGTCGGGTGCCGACTCCTCGGATTTTTCGCCTCCGTGGAAGAAGCGGAACGTGACATCTCCGCCAGTAAAATCGACCTTCCCCGGCAGGAAAATCTTTGTCTTGGGATCTTTGCCCCCCCCGCTAACCTTGAATGGTGCCGTTACCAGATCGTATCGATACGCTTTAGCAATTTCATCAAGGTCACCTTTGACTTTCAGATCCCGCAAGACGTCCGGGATCATCTCGTAGCCTCGGTCGAAGTAAGTCAGGCGCGAGCGGCCCCCGGTGACATCGCGATTGTTGGCCGCCTGAGGGTTGGGATAGCCGAGCTTTTGGTAAACCCGCTGGTTGAAGGATCCTGTTGATGCCACAGCATACTCGAAGGGCATGGTCCCTCCGTAACGCCGACCACCCCAGGCAGAATCAACCCGATTGGTTGCGAATGTCCAGACGTTCTGCGGGAATTGATCAAATCCGACAAAAGGAATAGCCGCCCCCCAAAGGGTTCCCATCGGGCTGTCGGTATCTTGGAGAAAGCGGAATTGGTCATTCTGCTTGATCTCGATCTCGATCTCCATGTCGGGATTGATCGAATTCCACCCAATACTCGGAGTGAACAGGTTGAAGTAAAACGCCCCTTGAAGCAATTGCTCATCATCTTCGAGACGTGTATCGCCGTTCGTGAACGGGGATCCGGGCCCGCTAGGGCTCAGCTTCTCCCTTTTGAACTTATACTTTGCCGGATCATCGGCCGCGGCCCGCTTGTTTTTGGGGTTTTGAACAACTTGATTGAAGTAAAGCGGATCGAGGTAGGCCAACTGCCAGTTCCAGTTCTCGGGTTTGAAAGCTTCAGCATACAAAGTCGGACTACTTTGACGAAGCGTTTTCAGCCAACCCGGCTCATGCTGGTCGTAATTCGGCATTCCCTGCGCGAAATTAGCAGGATGCGGGGGGAAGTTCCGATAAACTGAACCACTCGAGGGGGGCAGGTTGAAGCTACCTCCCCGATAGCTCGTCGTTCCCAGGTGCGCCGGAATCGGACGGTCATCCGGTTCAGCGCAGGAAATCACCTGCACCTGAACCGCAGAGAGGGTATAAAACCTTCCAAATCCCTTGGTGTTGTCGATCTTGATCGGGACCACCTGACCATGCCCCTTCATCCCGATCGCCTTGTTGCGGGCGTCGCGCGGATTCGTGTAGGTCACGTGATTTTCGGTGTTCACCGAAACATAAGCCGCATCAAAGTTGTTCCCATAAAGGCTGTCGTCGTGAAGATTGGTGCAACGGATGTAATCGAAGATTTCCGTCAGAATCTGCTGGTGTGCGCCACCCGGGTATTTCGTTTGAAAACTGTCGCCGTAGCCTGGGATCGGGTCTTCCAGCAAGCTCAGGAGATATTGGTACAGCTCCTTGTTTCTTGGGATATTCTCATAATCATAGGTCGTGCTGTCCTCGTTCTTGCGACGGAAGATGTATTCATAGCGCGGATAGTAGCCGTTGGCGGACTTCCCGAGTGAAGCGCAATAATGAATGAGCCGGTCAAAGGGGCTCAGGTGCGTCTTTTTGTATTCCTCCGAATCATACTCTGCGTCATAGATTGGCCAGATCGCCACCCTCGGAAGATTGAACAGGTTGGTCTCGGGAGCCCGGCTGTTCGCCGTGATGAAGAACTTCGATCGTTCGAGGTATTCGCTCAATTCGTCGGCCGGAATCGCGCGACCTTTGGCGTCGGGGAACTCATGAGGAGTCCGGTCCGAGCGCATGATCACGTCGTCAATCGTCGGGAAGAGCGGTTCTTTGTCCGCGATCAGACCGTTCTCCTCTTCCTTGCGCCGGGTATCAATGACCCTGGTGCCAGACTCGGATCCGCCTCCCACCACGCGGGGCACCACCTTGAAGAGCATCTCCATGGCGTCGCGGTCGTTGACGATATCGAGCACGCCCGGAGCGAGCGCGGGAATCAGGTGGGTGGAGGCCGGGTGACCGGGATAGCGCTGCCACTCGTGCTGGGCGGGCTGATATTTACCCATGTCCATATCCAACTCACCGCCCGTCTTGGGAATGTCCCAGGCCAGACCACCCGCGTGAGTATTCACATTCAGCTTGGTCGTCTCGTCGTCCGCCCAGAAGGCGAAACGAGCCACCATTGGATTTTTGGATGAGGGCGAACCACCACCCGAAATCACACGAAACGTTCCACCATCACCGCTTTCGTTGAGGACGCCAAGAGTCCCGTCCGCCAGCTGGTAGATCCACTTGGCAGGCATCGGGACATGACCGTCTCTGCTTTTGGCGATCCGAGCGGCCATGTCTCCGATTTCACCGCCCTCGGCGAGCTGCCTTCCGGGGAGAAGGTTATAACTGAAACCTTCCACTCCGTCCTGATCATCGCCAAGCTCTTGGGGCCACTCCGGAATCGAAGAGGCATTGGGGTGGACAATCGGGTAGTAGACTTTTTCCCCTCGGATCACAGGTTCGTTCAAATCCACGAAATGCTCCGGTTTCGAGGACCATCCTTGCAGATCCATGAAATCGGTCTGGAATTCACTCCAGTCCATGGTCTTCATCTGGTCGTCCGAGTAGAGCTTGTAGGCGAAATCCTGATTCCCTCCGTCGTCCCACTGCCGAATCGCCCCGGGCTGCGAGGCCCAAGCTTTCGTCGTCCCGACGGTGGTCGCCTCCCGAATCTGGGCGATCACGAAGTTCACGGCCTGCTCACCCACCTGCTGGGCCTGAAGTCCGTTCGAATAGGTGCTCGAGGCCCGATGCTCGCTGGTCGCCAACGAGAAGAAGGTCAGCACGAGGATGGTCGTGAGGGCCATCACGGTGAGGACGGTGACGAGGGCGACGCCTCGACGATCCTTGGCGAAAAGCCGGCTGGGCTTGAGGGATTCCGGAAGTTTCATGGCTGGGATGGGGTGGGGTTCCCGGGAGAGAGGAAGGGCGGTTTCGTTTTGGGCTCCGCTTTACGATGTAAATTGAAGGAAATACAAAGACAATACAAGACTATTCTCTCCGCTCGGCGATTTTTTGCCCATACAATGTATTTACCGGGCGTTCCACGATGTCCCGAGACTCGCGGATTTTGGCAAGAACATCAAGAATTCCGGAGTAAGACAAGCCAAAATACGACGGTCCGGGGGAAAACATCCCCTCACCGGCTCATCGCCTGGAGTTGCTCGAGTTCGCGAATGAATCCGGGGTAGCTGGTCTCGATGCACTCGGCTCCCTTGATCGTCGTCTCGCCCTCGGCGAACAGGCCGGCGATGGCAAAGGCCATGGCGATGCGGTGGTCGCCCAGGGAAGGGATCTCAGCCCCCTTGAGAGTGGCTCCGCCGGTGATCTCCATGCCGTCGGCGAATTCATCCACCGTGACGCCCATGCGGCGGAGGTTTTCGGCGACGGTGGAAATCCGGTCGCTCTCCTTGACTCGCAGTTCCTGCGCGTCCTTGATCACCGTCTTCCCTTCGGCGAGAGCGGCGGCAACGGCGAGGACGGGAATCTCGTCAATGAGGGTAGGGATTTCAGCCCCGCCGATCTCGGTGCCGACAAGCCCATTGCCCACCACTTCGATCGATCCCATCGGCTCGCAGCCCGAATTGTCGATGCGCTCCGTGATTTTCGCCCCCATCCGGGTCATGACGCTGAGAAGGCCGATCCGCGTGGGATTGAGGCCGACGTTGTGAATCATGAGACGCGCTCCCTTGCGGGCGGCGGCGGCCACGATCCAGAAGGCGGCGCTGGAGATATCTCCGGGGACCTCGATATCTCGCGACTCCGGGGTCTGGCCGCCCCAAATCGAAACGGTCTTGCCGTCGCGGAGATTCTTGACGAGGAGGTAGTTGAGCATGCGCTCGGTATGGTCGCGCGACGGCTGCGGCTCGGAGACACTCGTCCTGCCCTCCGCAGCAAGGCCTGCCAGAAGGATGGCGCTTTTGACCTGCGCGCTGGCGATGGGGGAATCATAGTGAATCGCCTTGAGCTTTTCCTTGCCGAGGATCTTGATCGGGGGATGACACCGGTCTCCCTGGCCCTTGATCCTCGCCCCCATCTGCTCCAGGGGAATGGCGACGCGGCTCATGGGACTCTTGGAAAGAGACTCGTCGCCCGTGAGCGTCACCTCGAACGGCTTCGAGGCGAGAATTCCGCAGAGGAGGCGCATCGTCGTGGCACTGTTGCCGCAATCGATCGGTTTTCCGGGATCCTGGAAATCACCGCGACATCCCTGGACGCGGAGGTGGGTGCCCCCCGAACCAAGCGGCTCGATCTCCACTCCCAGTGCCGTCAAGGCGTTCACCGTGGCGAGGCAATCCTCACTCGCGAGAAATCCCGTGATCTCACACGGTCCATTCGAGAGCGCCGCAAAAAGGAGGGCGCGATGCGAGATGCTTTTGTCTCCGGGGGCAGTGAGTTCCGCCGAGAAATCCTTTACTTTCTTGACTCGAAGATCGGCCATGGGAACAGAGGGTGCCCGCGTTTTTCAGGGATTCAGCACCTTGGCCGGCAGGGGCACGGTGCTCCGCAGTCGGCGGGCCTCGGACAACAAGTCGCGGAGGCGATCCCTGTCAAGGGTGTCGAGGGCGTCCTTCCACGTTTGCAATTCGTCGAGATAAGCGGCGAGGCGGAGCGAGATGGCTTCGCGATTGTCGGAGAGAATGTCGGCCCACATCTCCTCAGGCCCGCCGGCCACCCGGGTGGTGTCGCGAAATCCTCCGCCGCTCAGGGAGACGGCCCCAGGCTCCCACGCGAGGACCGAACGGGCGAGCGCCGCGGCCACCAGGTGGGGCAGATGGCTGATCCCGGCGACGAGTTCATCATGACGCTCGGGCGAAAGGGTCGTGACGACGCCGCCGAGCTTGGTCCAAAAGGTCTCGAGCCGCGGCAGCAGCGTCGATCCGTCCGCCTCGGGAGTGAGGACGACAGCGGCATTCTGAAAAAGTTCGGCATCGGCGTAGGCGAGGCCTTTTTTCTCTGACCCCGCCATGGGATGACTTCCGATAAACACGCCGCCCCGCTCGCGCACGAGCGGCCCGATCTCGCGAACGACGGGTGCTTTGACGCTGCCCACATCGGTGACGAGAACCTGCGATCCGGTAGGAAAAGTAGTCATCTGCCCGACGACGGCGGCCATATGGCCGGTCGGCATGGCGAGGACAAGGCAGTCGGCGCCCTCGATCGCCTCGTCGACAACGGTGGAGGCAAGGTCGACCAGTCCGGGCTCTCGACGAATCTCTTCCACCGCCTCGGGCCGACGGGCCCAAGCGGTCAAGGAGGTGCCCGGACAACGGGCACGGAGGGCGCGGAGGAGGGACCCCCCGATCAACCCGGGCGCAAGCACGGCGACCCGGCGGAACGGGGCTTCGCGTTCGGTGCTCAGGGAACCTTGAAGTAGACTTTCTTCCCGGGGTTGTTCGGATCGGGAATCTGCACCTGGGTGCCGCGCTTGAGCGGTTCGCCGGTGGGATTTCCCGCCGAATCATACTTCTCGACGGAGATCTGGCCGAGCGAGGCATGGGTTCCGGGAAGGGTCACCACGAGAGGATTGCCAGGAACGGCGTTCGCATAGGGCATTTCGGAACTCGACGGTGCGGTCGGAGCCGGGGGCGGGGTCGGTTTTTCCTCGACGGGAGGCTTCACCGCCGGGGCCGAACCGATGTCACGGACATCGCGCATTCCAGGAGCCGCGGCGCCCGGAGTCGTGCCGGGAGCAGGGGCAGGAACGCCTGGGGCGGTTCCGGGGGCCGGAGCAGCGCCGGTGTAACCGAAACGTCCCCCGGCGGGGTCTCCGGGAATTGGCGCACCGGGAGCACCAGGCAGAGGCGGTTGGCCGGGCTGACCATACTGGGCCGGAGGGACAGGAACCTGAGCAGCAGGCTGCTCGGGATTTTTCGACTTGCAGCTCGTGACAAAGACCGAAAGTCCGGTCAGGAGCACGACGGAGCAAAAGGGCGCGAGTTTCATAGGAAGCGGCGAAGCTAAGGAAAAGCGAGAGGTTAGAAAAAGTTTTAAACTTCTCAAGCATTAAAATACGCCGCAAATCCGGAGTCTGCGATGAAAAATCCCGCCTCTCGCTGGGAAAAATCGCAATTTTTCTCAAAAAAGTTCAAAAATCTCCCTC